>JBAPRL010000013.1:0-59145 GCA_049281095.1 Candidatus Acidiferrales bacterium | reverse complement strand
AGTTCAACCCCACACTCTTTGCAAAAGCGGCAAAGAATGTGGCACCCCCGCTGTTTTCAGCTTTACTTCGTGAGAAAACGAGTATGGTATTATGCGCCCGAGCGTTCCATTTCGGAAGGCTGTTTACGGATTGCAAATACATGCGCCACCCGCCCGAGTTGGGGTTGCCCGTGAAATTCCTTTGGAGGACCTTAGGATGACCGGCGAACCGCAGTCCGCACAGAATTCTGAAACAAGTCATTTTACGGCGAGGTCGTTGTTCGTTTCTCCATACTTTATCTTGAATACCGCGACGGTCGCTTTTTGTCTCGGACTATACGCATACTCCGTGTTCAGATATTGGAGACTGGTGTCGTTTTACTGGCCCTTATGTTGGGTGCCACTACTGATCGTGTATGCATGGTTTGCGATGTGGAAGAATCGAACGCGGCTCCAAGACTTTCGTAAGACCGGACTTGTTATTAGCACAATCGAGTCAGGTTCCCCTCTGGAACAAAGTCTAGAAGCAGGGAAGGATGATGTAGACAGGGTATTGTTCTACTCCCTGTTAGCAAATGTCCTTCTATCAACCGTCCTCCTCCTGTTCGTTTTTCGCCGTTTGTGATTGACCGGACCGGCTTTTTGTACCACGGCGAATGAGAGAGTTTACATCATTGAAGGTCCCCCCATTTTAGGTCCAGCTAAGGAGTGAAAATACCGGGTTTTGGCGGGTGGCCCAGGTTTCGCTCTTGATTTTTCGGGTGCCCCATGCTCAGTTTGTGAGCGTGGGGCTTTTTTCCTGGTTATGATGGCGGCAGGTGGCGTAGGCAAGCACGTTAAAGAATCATCGAAGGGCTCAGCACGTCGTACACACACGGTGTTTATAACGGCTAGACCGAAACGCGAGGGTGCCGCACTCTTTGCGTTATTTGCAAAGCGTGCGGGTTCTTGCGGTGTGGTTTCCCGTTGCCAGTTGTGTTTGGTTCTCGATTCCGCTCCACACAAACTTGGGAACGAATTGGGAGCAAAACCTGGCAAATAAGGCTCGATATTTCAGTTACGGCAAATTGTAAGGGCAAGACAAGCCACAGCTTACAAGATTGACACAGCTAATTTGGGACCAAGAGGTCGAAGCTTCAAATCCACTCGCCCCGACCATCTATCCTCTCGGTTCATCAGTTTACGCTGCACCTTCTCTGTTTTCATTGACCACTGCGAAGCTCTCGAATATGCCGGTCGTGGCGTTCAAACGGAACGGTGGCGGAGAAGCTTGCGTCAGGCCCGAGCCTGAACTGTGAATTCCAGAAGGCGACCCGGAGATCATCCCGAAATGAATCTGCGTTCCTCCCTATTTGAAACGAAATAGAGTTCCGAAGCCCCGCTGTTCCTCGGTCTTGAAGGCGGCGTGAATTTTCTTCGCCTTTGAAATCAAGGACCTAGCCCTGAATTACTGGTCATCCCAGAAACCGAAGGTGTGGCAATGCCTTTTGGCATGGAGTTTGCCTTAATCACCTTCGCCGAAAAGTCGAGACTGAAGTGTCACGTCCTGATGCTGATGCTCAATGAGTACACTACTGTATAATACCTACTATATACACAGTAAGAGGCGCAGCATTCGCGTCCTAGGCGGTGAAAGCGAGAGTTCTTGGTCGCCAACAGGCCGCTTCATTCTAGCCGCCCCGGTTAGGCGTCCATAGAGCCGCAGTGCACCCCATTCAACGATCGAAGAGGAGATGCTGATGTGTAAGATAACGGTGCGGAGAATCTGGATACTGGCGTTCCTCGCGGCGGGTTTTGTGGCCGGATGCGGACGGGAGCAAACGCTGAGCGCCTCTGCGCCGCTGGTGGTTTCCACGGCTCCCGCGAACGGCGCCACCTCCGTGCCAACGGCGCAGGTAATTACCGCGACGTTCAATCAGGCGATGGACGCTGCGACGATAAGTACGGCGACCTTCACGGTCGCCGGGCCCGGCGGGACCGGCGTGAGTGGGGCCGTCACGTACTCGGGAACCACGGCGACATTTACTCCTGCCGCGCCTTTGGCCGCCACGACGCTGTATACCGCGACCATCACCACGGGAGCAACAAATCCCACGGGAACTGGCCTGGCAAGCAATTTTGTTTGGACCTTCACCACGGGAGCCATCCCCACGGTGGTCTCCACCGATCCTCGCAACGCCGCAACCAATGTGCCCATCAACCAGGAAATTACCGCGACATTTAGTGGAGCCATGAACCCCGCAACAGTCACGGCCGCCGGGACGTTTTCCCTGGCCGTGGCAAGCGGAGGAGCGGCGGTGCCGGGAACCGTGACATACGTTGCCGCCACCAATACAGCGATGTTTGCGCCTACGGGGAATCTCCTGCCTAGCACCCAATACACGGCCACCATCACGACTGCGGCGCAAAACGCGGCAGGGAATGCCCTGGCAAGCAACTATGTCTGGAGTTTTACGACGGGTACGACCGCGGACACCACACACCCGACAATCACGGCCACCAACCCCGCCTCAGGGGCAACCGCTGTTCCCACGAATCAAGCAATAACCGCAACCTTCAGCAAAGCAATGAATTCGGCAACCATCACAGCGCCGGGTACATTCACCGTTGCGGTGGCGGGAGTGGGGGGCGCCACTGTACCAGGAACCGTCAACTACGCAGGCTCGATAGCCACCTTCACGCCCGCCGCGAATCTGACGGCTAACACTCAGTTCACCGCAACAATCACAACTGCCGCCACGGACCTTAGCGGCAACGCATTGGTGGCCGGCGCAGCGCCCAATCCGTGGAGTTTTACGACAGGCTCAGGGCCCAATACCACGGGGCCTACGATCACTCTCACCAGTCCAGCCAGTGGGGACACCAACGTCCCGCTCAATGCAGCGATTAACGCTACGTTCAGTGAAAACATGAATCCAGTTTCGATCACCGCCCCAGGCACATTCACTGTGACGGTGGCGGGAGCCGGCGGCGCGACCGTCGCTGGGAACGTCACCTACGATTCCGCAAGCGATATCGCCACCTTCACACCCACGGCGAACCTCACGGCCACCACGCAATATACGGCCACGATAACAAATGCGGCGACAGATCTGGCCGGCAATCCGTTGGCCGCCGGCGTGGTGCCCAATCCGTGGAGCTTCACGACCGGCGCTTCCGCCGGCGCAGCGGCGCCTGATTTGGGCACTGCTGCCACTTTCGGAGCTTTTGGAGGCGGCTCCGGTCTAACCAATCAGGGCATTAACACTGTAATAAACGGAAATATCGGGACCACCGCCGCGTCTACGCTTGTGACGGGATTCAACGATGCCGGGCCCGGATGCACGTACACGGAAACGGGCAGCAACATGGGAATGGTCAACGGCAGCATAGACACTGCTCCTCCGCCTCCGACGGTCGGGTGTCCCAGCGAAGGTACCGCTGCCACTTTCGCGATTGCCACCCAAGCCGCGAGCGACGCGCTCACGGCCTTCAATAATCTTTCACCCGCTTCGCGCCCCGGGGGTACGGATCCGGGCGCAGGCCAGCTCGGCGGCCTCGTTCTTGCTCCCGGCACATATAAAGCCGCAAGCGGCTCGTTTTTGATCACCGGTTCGGATCTGACCTTGGATGGCCAGGGCGACGCGAACGCCATCTGGGTGTTCCAAATGGCCAGCACACTGACAGTCGGCGGTGCGGGAGCGCCTCGCAACGTCATCTTGATCAACGGCGCGCAGGCCAAGAACGTGTTCTGGCAGGTGGGCAGCGCGGCGACGATTAACGCGGCAGGAGGAGGCACTATGGTCGGCACGATCATCGCGGCGGCCGGAGTGACGTTCTCCACCGCGGGCAACGCGGCAATCGTCACGCTGAATGGCCGGGCGCTGGCGCTCAACGCGTCCGTGACCATGGTGAATACCGTAATTAACGTGCCGGCACCCTAGGGGCATGGCTACTTATGGGGAAATGATAGTCAGGTCGGCGGTAAGGAATTGAATTGAGCGAAGCGGGATTTTATTCCCGCTTCGCTGTGCGCGGGCAAGATTCAGGAGGCAACAATGAAATCAGCAGCGCGTTTTATCGCCACACTGGCGGTTGCTTTTGTGATGGCACCTGGCCTATATGCGGACGGCGCGGCGAAGCCGAAGGCAAAGGTCAAGAAGCCCGCTGCTACGGTCGTCGGGGCCGCCGCCAGCGCCACAGCCCCGCCAAACGCTGCGGAATCTCTCTTCGTCCCGCTTTCAGCCAGTCAGCAAGCGCGGTCCGAAACTTATGCTGGATCGGCCAACGAGATGGACGAATCCAGCGAATCGGAAAGCTACCCCAAGTTCGAGTGGTTTTTCGGGTATTCCTTCTGGCGCGCGATGCCAACCTCTTCCAGCAACCGCATGGGCTATCTGCATGGTGGCAGCACGTCCCTCGCGTATAACTTCAACAAGTATTTGGGGCTGGTGGCCGATTTCGGCGGCTACGATGACACCAAGCTCACGCTTCTCGGTTCAACCGGAAGCCCAACCGTGGATTCGGGCGGGAGCGCCTACACTTATGTTTTCGGTCCGCGTTTGTCCTACCGCAGGCATGAAAGGTTCACGCCATTTTTCCAGGCGCTATTCGGCGGAGCACACGCGAGCCCGGTAACGATCTCCGGATGTACCACAGGGATAAGTTGCACGCCCCTTGCTTCCGACAACGCCCTGGCCACAATGTTAGGCGCTGGGGTCGACGTAAAAATCAATCGGCACATCGCGCTGCGCCCATTTCAAGGCGATTTCCTCCTAACCCGCTTTCGGGATCCTCTTTCAACGAACGGACAAGAACGCGGATGGCAGAAAAACGTTCGATTTTCCTCCGGAATCGTCCTTCGCTTCGGCGGACGCCATGCCGAACCGCCGCCTCCGCCCCCGAGCGCGCCCATGGCGGCTACGTGCTCCGCCGGCAAGGAAGCCGTTTATGCGGGATCGGGTGACATCGTTGTCATAAACGCGGAGGCCAGCAATCCGGACAATAATTCGTTGACATATTCTTGGTCGGCAAGCGAGGGCACGGTCGACGGGACGGGGCCGGAAGTTCGGTGGAATTCTTCGGACCGGCAGCCCGGCACATACACGATAAAGGCGCACGTCGACAACGGCCGCGGCGGCGCTGCGGACTGCGCGGTAAGCATTCGCGTGGAACCGCGCCCCAATCGTCCGCCAACGATGAGTTGCTCGGCAGACCACACAACCGTCACCGTCGGCGAGCCAGTGGAAATCACAGCCACAGCCAACGATCCCGACAATAACCCCTTGTCTTATTCCTGGAACGCCGGTGCCGGAAAAATCGAAGGATCCGGATCCTCCGTGAAGTTTCAGACAGACGATCTCCCGCCCGGACCATACACGGTATCAGGACACGTGGATGATGGCCACACCGGCACAGCCGATTGCGCCGTAAACATTGATGTTCAGGCGGCTCAGGTTCCCGAGGAAGCGAAGCAGCTCGAAACGAGGCTATCTCTTCACAGCATCTACTTCGCCACGGATCGTCCTACGATTGCAAATCCCAGCGCCGGCTTGGTCGAGAGTCAGCAGAAAGTTTTGCGAGCGCTGGCCAGTGATTTCAATCGGTACCTCACGTTCAAGCCTCAGGCCCATCTGATCCTCGAGGGTCACGCTGATCGCCGCGGCTCGACTGAATTCAACAAGGACCTCACCGAGCGGCGCGTCGAACGCACCAAGAGCTTCCTTGTCGAACACGGAGTCCCTGCCGCGAACATCGAGATGCGATCTTTTGGCGCGCAGGAAAATCTGACCAGCGCGCAAGTGAAGCAGCTGATCGCACAGAATCCTGACCTAACAGACGAAGAGCGGCAACGAATCTATAACAACCTCGAGATGATCGTCTGGGCCAATAACCGCCGCGTGGACATTTCCCTTAGTACCACGGGACAACAGTCCGTGCGGCTATACCCGTTTAACGCAAGAGACTCCCTGGCGCTGCTGAGCACAAAAGGCGGTAAACGTTCAAAACGCATGAAACCACCAGCCAAAACGGAAACCATGAAGCCGTAGAGCTCGTGCGGCCAAGAGAAATTACGAGCAGTTCATCGCTCGCAATGGGATTCCCGCGCCGGGGTGGGCCAGGCTATCAAGATAGCATCAACTATGGCGGGCCCTGTTGCGTGTGCCTGTCTCGCTCAATCAGAAATTCAAGCGCAGCGCGAGTTGCAACTGACGGCCGGTGTGGTCGGTTGTGCTGGAGATTTCACCAAAGCCGGGGAATCCCTCAAAAGCATCCGGGGCCGCGAAAATTGGCGTGTTGAAGACTTTAAACGCCTCGGCGCGGAACTGCAAATTCCTTCCTTCACCCCAAAACTTAAAAGGGAATGTCTTGGTGAGAGCCATGTCCCAGCGAGTCTGGAATGGATCAAAGAAAGTGCCGCGTGTGGAATGTCCCTGCAAATATCCGATGGCGTTCGGATTGTTTGGATCAACCTCATACGTCTGGTTGCCCGGGCCCTCGAATGGGGACAATGGACCGAAAGTCTGCCCGCTGGTCAGGGCGGTCGTGGTGCTGGCACATGAGGCGTTTAGATAATTCTGAGTGTGCGCGCTGACATTGCCGCCCGTGGTGAGCTTACAGCCCGGAAGGACCACGCCAAAACCGTCCGTGCCCGAGAAAGATAAGCCGGTAAACTGGTCCACTTCGTCGGCAGCGCCCGATTGCAGGGTGGTGAGGCCAGAGAAGGCCCAATTGCTCACCACGGGTGTGAACCAGGCGAGTTTCGGGCTGGGCAGATTGTAAACGTAAGAGAGCACGAGGCGGTGGGGAATATCGAAATTGGATAGTCCTTTGTCCAAGGAGGGGATGAATTGGTTGCCGGTGGCGCCAACGGTGGGTTCGAATCCCGCCTGCGCCTCGACGTTGTCAATGGCCTTCGAGAAGGTGTAGGCCGCCTTAAAGTAGAGCCCGCGCGAGAATTGATGGCTCACGGTTACCAGCAGCGCGTCGTAGTAGGAAGCGCCGGCGTCAGTGAATTCAAACAGTCCGCCGGAATTTATACCGACGACGGGCACACGCGACTCGCGATTTTGCGCGGAGTTCACGTCCAGACCGAATGGGCCGGGATTATTGGCGTTGCGAAGCAAGGCATTGTTGAGCGATTGAGCGTCCTCGAGATGGACGCCGTGTGATCCCAGGTACCCGACTTCCAGCATCCAGCCATGCAGAAATTCATACTGGGTGGTGAGATTGAACTGCTCGGTGTATGGCGGACGATCGTTGCGGTCGAGCGCGGAGACGAACAACTGCGGCGCGGTGAAATTCGGCGAGCCATCGGAATTGAGCGAAGTGAGCTGTGGGAACGAGGGGAAAATAGGGAACTGGCTAGGCAGAGGCAGTGTCGGGAACGGATTTGCAAGCATCTGCGTTTGAGGTGTAGTGAGGGAATTAACGAACGCCGTGCTCAGAGAAAAAGGAGGGTTGCTTTCGGTTTGGAGCGACTCGAAGGGTCCGATTCGGCTGTAGTACATTCCGAAACCGCCACGCACGGCGAGCTTGCCATTGCCCAACACGTCATAGCCAAACCCGAGCCGCGGTCCGAAATCCTTCATGGGTTGATTAAGATACGTGGAGTTGGAAACACCAGGTGTACCAAACGCCTTATTGCTTGCGGGTATCACGAAGCCATCCTGCAAGCCGGGACCGCCCATCTGCATGGTCAAGGGAGTGAGCAGCGAGGGATCGAAATTGGAGATCTCGCCATGCTTTTCGGTGATATTTCCCAGGTAATCCCAGCGAAGGCCGAGATTCAAGGTGAGACGCGAATTGACACGGTAGTCGTCCTGGCCAAAGATTGCAAAATCGTGTGCGCGGTACTCGAAGTCCGTAAGACCGCTCGAAATGGAAGCGTCCGCAGGAGATCCGACGAGGAAGCTACGAATGGACAGGTCGGCGTTGGCGTCCGCAGGGGGGCCATAGACGGTATCAGCATCCACATTCGTAAAAGACAGCGTTCCGGGATCCAATGGGCTGCCGAAATTGAATTGCTGCGTGCGAGCCTCGAAACCCATGCGCCAAGTGTGAGGGCCGTGCACGTAGGAAACCATGTCGCGAAAATCCTCTGATTCGTTGCGCTGGGTCTCACCAACGCTGGCCGACGCACCGCAACAGCCCAATTGATCCGAGAAGTCAAAATTTGGTCCGCGCGTAATCACCGAGGAGTTGAAACGCGTTATGCCAAGCTGGCTGATGGTGACGGGGTTGATCGCACCGATGTCGCGCTTGTTATAGGTGTATCCAACCGTGATTTCGTTAAGCAAATTCGGCTTAATCGTTTGGAGGTCGTGAATGGATAACGTCTGGTTGCCGAGAAGATAATCGTAAGGTTGCCCCAGTGTGCCGTTGGCCCCGCCGGTGTTGGTGTAGGTGTCGGGATTGGCGAAATAGCTGACCGCGAACGCGTTGGCCACGCCGCCGATATTGAACTCGTGATCGACCCGGCCATTGTACTGGTTGCTGTTGATTTGAACGGGAGCAGAAAATGCGAAGGATCCGAGCTCACCGGGCAGATTGAACCCCGGCTGTCCCGTGGGGTTGCCGCTGGGGAAGAGCATTCCATGGTAGGGACCCGGGGCATTCAAGACATTGATGGCGACGGGATCGATGGCGTTGACGGGAAGGTCGTACAGCGCAGCCATGGAAGCGGCAGTGCGTTGCGCGGGAAGAATCGGTATCAATCCTGAAATACCGCCGGCAATGCCGTTTCGCTGGCGCTGGCCTTCATAATTGAAGAACCAGTAAGTCTTGCTCAGCTTGGGAACTGGGCCGCCCACAGATCCACCGAATTGGTTCTGAATTAAGGTCGGACGCGGGGTACCATCGGCGTTGAAGAAAAAGTCGTTCGCATTCATGTCTGTATTGCGGAGGAATTCGTAAACGGTTGCGTGGTAATTGCTCGTTCCACTGCGGGTGACGAGCAGAATATTGCCCCCGCCGCTGAAGCCGGTGGTCGCGTCGTAGAGACTGGTTTCCGTCCGAAATTCCTGCACGGCATCGGGATTGGGCACCGGAATGATGCCGTTACCCAGGGTGTGAAACTCGAAGTTATTGGCGTCAATTCCGTTCACCATGTAATTGTTCGAGGTGGCGCGATTGCCGCCGACGAAGATAGCCTCCGCTCCTTGCAAGATCGTAGAGGAAGGAGAAGGCAGCGTGGAAGCAACGCCCGCATCCGTGGAAAGCAAATCGATCACGCTGCGATTTGCCAAAGGAAGAGCAGTGATCACATTGGGAGTGAGAGTCGAACCGAGCGTGGCGTTCGCAGTCTGCACCGGGGCGGTCGCGCCGCTGACGACAACCTCCTGGCTGACCTCGCCGAGAGCCAGCGAAACATTGGCAGTGGTAACTTCGGTGACGCGCACGGTGAGATTGTTGACTACCGCTTTTTCGAATCCGGCGTGTTCCACATCGACTTCATAGCCACTGCCCGGCTGAACGATAGGGAAAACGTAGCTTCCGTCACCGGAAGTCGTAACCACCCGTTGGATGCCGAGGCTTGAGTTGAGCAACGTCACTTTCGCACCCGGCACGACAGCATTATTCTGATCTTTGACAACGCCGACGACGGCGCCGCTGGTGGCGCTGGACTGTGCGCGGGTTGGAATCGGCACGAAGGCCATCAGCACTGCGATCAGAATGGCACCGAAACAGGTCGTGAGCAGCTTGTTCATGATTCGTCCCCCCGTTGCGCGCATTCGCGTGAAATTCGGCACGCCGCGCTGGTGTTTCCGGCCAACGCGCTGACCGCAATACGTTGGCTCTACGAGAATTCGGAGAATACGCATCCCATTTTCCATCGATGGTGTAGTACTCTTACCGACGCATCCAGCAGGAAAACATTTGTTTCATTTTTACAAACATTTAACAGATTTGGGGACGATAGCGCCGCACAATTCTTATGTCAAGCTGTTTCTGTGAACAAATCGAGCGCTATCCTCTCACTGAAACATTCGATTCTATTTTCGTAAACGGATTGAAATATTGGCGCTCTCCCGATAAGATTGCGCGCCGTACGGCGTTCTGCGGGGGTTTTCGATGCGAACATCACGCTGGCTTGGATTCGTGCTTGGCTCGTTTCTTTTCGTCATTCCCGGCTCAGTGAGATCAACAGTGGCCCAGACAATTCCAGCGAGTCTGTATCAGGGCCTGAGTTGGCGCCTCGTGGGTCCGTTTCGCGGGGGCCGCGTTCTGGCCGTTGCGGGAATTCCCGATAACCTGAACACTTACTATTTCGGTTCGGTGGCAGGGGGTGTTTGGAAAACGACAGACGGCGGGCTGAATTGGAATCCCCTGTTCGACCACGAGCGAGTGTCGTCCATCGGCGCGATTGCCGTTGCGCCTTCCGATCCCAACATCGTTTACGTGGGAACGGGCGAAGCCTGCATCCGCGGCGATAGCTCGTTCGGTGATGGCGTTTACAAGTCAGTGGACGGCGGGAAATCGTGGACGCACGTGGGGCTGGATGACACGCGCCATATCGGGCGGATCATTGTGGACCCGCACGATCCAAATATCGTTTTCGTCGCGGCGCTTGGCCACACATATGGATCGAACACCGAACGCGGGGTGTTTCGCTCCGGCGACGGCGGCAAGACTTGGCAGAAAGTGCTCTACAAGAACGACGAAACCGGCGCGATTGACATTACCTTCGCGCCTACGAATCCGCACATTCTTTACGCCGCGTTTTGGGAGGTGTACCGCACTCCCTGGACCCTTGTGAGTGGCGGACCGGGCAGCGGTATCTACAAATCGATTGACGGGGGAACGACCTGGACGCATCTGCAAGGACACGGGCTGCCGAGCGGCGTCATGGGGCGTATCGGCATTTCCGTTTCCGGCGCGGATTCCGAGCGCGTTTACGCCATGATCGAGGCGGAAAACGGCGGCCTGTACCGTTCGGACGACGGCGGCGGAAACTGGACGCTCATCAACGGCGATTATGACCTTCGCGGACGGCCGTGGTACTACACGCACGTCTTCGCGGATCCGCAAAACGCAGACACTGTCTATGTTTTCAACTTCGTGGCGATCCGGTCCACGGACGGCGGAAAAAGCTTTCAACCGATTTTCACTCCGCACGGCGACTATCATGATTTGTGGATCGATCCGGCAAATCCGCAACGAATGATCGTGGGAAATGACGGCGGGGCAACCATCTCGACAGACGGAGGAAAAAACTGGAGCGCCGAGGATAACCAACCGACCGGGCAGTTTTATCACATCGCCGCCGATAATGAATTTTTCTACCATATCTACGGCTCGCAGCAGGATCGGGGAACCGTGGGGATCGCAACACGAACCGATCATGGGGGGATTGGAGATTCCGACTGGTATAGCGTGGCCGGCGGCGAAAGCGGGTTCATTTTGCCGTCGCCATTGGATCCAAACATTGTTTACGCCGGTTCGCTGTACAGCACGTTTACAAAGTTCGACCGGCGGACAGGCCAGACCAAAAATATTTCGCCGTGGCCAGTCAGTCTGCTGAATCAGCCCGCGGCGGATGCAAAGTACCGCTTTGGATGGACTGCGCCGATGGAAATCTCTCCCAGCAATCCGCATACTCTTTACGTGGGAGCGCAGATGCTTTTGAAGACGAGCGACGACGGCATGACGTGGAACGAAATCAGCCCTGATCTGACGCGAAACGACAAAAGCAAGCAGCAGTCTGCCGGCGGACCGATCACTCAGGACAATACGACCGTCGAATATTACGATCAGATCTCATTCATTTCAGAATCCCAGGTGCAAAAGGGTTTGATCTGGGCCGGTAGCGACGACGGGCTAATTCACGTTACGAAAGATGGCGGCGCGAGTTGGGGAGACGTTACGCCAAGCCAATTGCCAAAATGGTGCATGGTCAGCACGGTTTTTGCGTCGCCCGAAGACGCGAGTAATGCCTATGCCGCGGTCGATTGTCATCGCCTAGATGATTTTCGTCCGTACATATTCAAGACTGCCGATTTCGGCAAGACGTGGTCAGCGATTGTGGGAGGCCTGCCGGACGGGTCGTACGTGCACGTGGTGAAGGAAGATTCGAAACGAAAGGGGCTGCTCTATGCGGGGACGGAAACCGGGATTTTCGTCTCCTTCGACGATGGCATGCACTGGCAATCGCTGCAGCTCAACCTGCCGACGTCTCCCGTTTACGACTTGATGGTTCATGATGACGATCTTTGCGTGGCAACTCATGGGCGCGCGTTCTGGATTCTTGACGACATCGGAGCGCTTCGTCAGGCCAGCGCGGAGGTAGCGCAATCCGCGGCGTTCCTCTTTTCACCTCGCATTGCCTATCGCACGAACCTCGGCAACATTTTTACGGGCGGCCCGGTGTCCGCATCTGCCGAGAATCCTCCGGGAGGAGCCATCATCGACTATTTCATCGGAGGGACAGGCGCGCCCGGGAAAGTGACGCTCGAAATTCTGGACACCCGCGGAGCGCTGGTGAGGACGTATTTGAACCCGGGCCATCCGCATGATGGCATGAATCGCTTTGTGTGGAATTTGCACTATCCGGGAGCGGAAAATCCCGAAGGATCGGATTCAGATTTGGGGACGATGGATGGACCGGTGGCAGTTCCGGGTCAATATCAGGTGCGGCTCACCGTCGGAGACAAGTCGGAAACAAAGCCGCTTGAGGTAAAGCTGGACCCGCGCATAAATGTTTCCGCTGAAGACCTGCAAAAACAATTTGATCAGGGAACGAGGGTTCGCGCCGAACTTTCCAAGGCGAGCAAGGGCGTGCGCCAGATGCGAGATGTTCGAGCGCAGCTGGCGGCACTGTCTAAGCAGTTGGCGAGCAATGCGCAAGCGAAGGATGTTGTTGCCAAGGCGAACGCGGTCGATAAGCAAATCGAATCGCTGGAAGAATCGATCACGGGCTGGAAGGTCGAACCGAACCGCTATTCTCTGAATTATCCGCCCGCAACGGATGACAAACTGACGATGCTGAGTTTCTACTCGGGCGGCGCGGACGGCAATCCAAACCAGCCGTCCGAGCAAGTGCTGCAAATGCTCAGCGGTGAGATTGACGAGGCGCTCAGCAAATGGGACACGTTGCAGAAGCAGGATCTTGCGGCATTGAACGATATGATCCGCAAGCAGAATATACCGGTGATCTCACCGGCGGCAGAAAAGCCAGGCTCGGGCAGCATGATGCAGCGATGAAGAGTCTTGTTTCCTAAAGCAGAAAATGGGCCGGTGAACTATTTCCGAAAAACAATCCGGCCATCTTTAATGACGATGTCGATTTTGCGGGTGTCTTTAATGTCTTTGAGAGGATCGCCCTCGACAACAATCAGGTCCGCGCGGCGCCCGGGGGCAACCGTGCCGAAATCCGATTCCATCTTCAGCCACTTTGCGCCATTTGCCGTGGCCGCTTCCAGGATCGCGGTGTTCGGCAATCCGGCTTTCGCATAGGCTTCGATTTCATCAAACAAGCTGCCATCGTCTGTTCCCGCCAATAGAAAAACGCCCATTTGCTGGGCGCGGGCGACAAATCGCGACATTCGCTGATAACTTTGCTGTGCGGCGGCAAATTGATCGAGACTCAGGACTTTCCGCATGGGATCAGAAATCGTTTGAATCGACAGAGTGGGGTCAAAGCCGACGTGCGAATTTGCCATCTTTTCAATCAGGGCCGTGACACGCGCGGAATCAGGATCAATTTCGCGCCAATCGGCCTGCATTCGCGGGACCAGATTCTTGTCGGCGTCTAAACTCTCGTTTTCGCCCTGGGGCTGCTCGCTCAACGGAAGAAAATCCGCCCATACACGAATGTGATTGACTCCATCGATGCCGCAATCGATGGCGCGGCCCCAGCTTGTGAGCACTCCGATGTGGCCGGTCACGGGAAGGCCGACCTTGTGCGCCTCCTGCACGACGGCGCACAAGACGTCCGGCTTCAGCATGAAGTAAACCTTCAAAAGGCTGACGCCTTGGGCTTTGAACGAGCGCACCAGGGTCGCCGCAGCCGCAGGATCATCGATCGCCACCGCCACCATCGGGTGGTAATAACCAAGGCCGTCAATCAGCGGTCCGGCGGAGTAAATGTCAGGGCCCGGAAACAAGCCCATCGAAATGGCTTCCTTGAAACTCATGCTGAGAGAAAGCGGGGCCCCGGGATCGCGGATGTAGGTAATTCCGTGTTTGAGCAGTTCAGGTCCCTGGGCGGCATCCCAGAAGTGGTAATGATTGTCCATCAGGGCAGGGAGGACTGTCTTGCCAGCCGCGTCGAGAACGGGCACTCCGCTCGGAATCGATTGGGTTTGGCCGCGCTGGATCGACTGGAATTTGCCGTCGCGGATTTCAATGGTGGCGTCGTCTATCGGCTGGGAACCTGTACCGTCCCAAAGCCGCGCATGGGTGACGACCATGTCCGCCTGTGATTGTGCGGGCAAAACAAAACGCGCTTCGAAATGAATGGGACTGATGTTGCCGGATTCCAAGTTCAGGCGATAAAGTTTTCGGCCGGCACAAAGGACGGCCGTCGTTCCGTCGGGAGCGAGCGCAAGTTCCTTATCATCGTAGGGACTGGAAAAAATGCGCCGCGGCGATCCGCCGGAGGACGGCATGGCCATGATGCTGTCCGTCGCGTTTTGCGATTCGATGTAATAGAACGTCTTGCCATCGCGGCTCCACGCCACGGACGACTGATTCCAGGGAGTGTTGCTGAGACGCGTCGCCTGACGATCCGGAAGCTCCAAGCGATAAAGATTTGCGCCGCCGTAGCGGCCAGATGCGAGCAACAACTCTTTGGCGTCGGGCGAAAGAGCGAACGTCCATTCGTGCCAATCCTGCGTTTCGGTGATGTGTGTGGGCTCGCCGCCTGTGACGGAAATCCGCCAGAGGTGCGCATCTAATTGGGATGTCTGCAGGATGAAGAAAATCTGGTCGCCCATTGGACTGAATTGCATGGCGCCGATTTGTTGATCTGTGTGGTAGACGATCGAGGAAGTTCCGGTGGCCAGATTTTGAATGACAAGATCAGTGCCGTTCGCAAGTTCATGCGAGTACGCTAGAAATTGTCCGTCGGGCGACCACGCCGGATGCGTATCCCAGCTTATCCCGGTTGAAACTTGGCGGGCATCGCCACCGGCCGACGGAAGAATCCAGATTTTCCCTAGTATGCTCGCAGCGATCCGCGCCCCGTCAGGCGATACGGCTGGATCCGCGGCTCCGTGATCAACTGTGACGACGCGTTCGCCAGGCTGCGCCTGACCTTGGGCCACGGGCTGGCGGGCCGCCACCGTAACGGCCAATAGGATCAATGCCAGTCGAGCCGTGCACTTTCCGATACCAGTCATTTTGTCTTGTTTAAGCCTTTCCCGAACGCACCGGTCCGCATTTCACGACGCCTTGCCGAACTCGCTCACGTGAATGCCGATATGATGGAGATGATGCAACATGTGAAGCACATAGTCTTCCAGAATAAAGCGAATGGTCAAGGGTTCGGAATCCGCGATCGTACAGCTCCGTAAGGAAGCAGTGTCTGAAATGTTTTTTGCCGCCTGGAACAATTGACGGTTGAGCGCGGCCCAGAGCGCAACCAGTTCGCGCCACTCGCGCTGCTGATACTCGTGAAGCACGACCCACGCGTCGCCATTATATCCCGGCATGCGCGGCGCGGTTTCCAACTGCGCGCGGACAATTCGCTGATGGTTGTTTGCCGCGGAGTCGATCAGATGCCCCAATTCTTCCTTGGGCGACCATTTGCCGGGCGCTGGCTTCACGGAGGCGCGCTGGTCGGTTAGGCTGAGGAGGCGATCCGGAACTACTTCGACAATCTGCTTCAGCTTGAGCGCCGCGTCCATTCCGCTCTCCGCCATGTAGCAGAGCGATGAGCTGCCCCCATCTACGGAGACCACATCGCAATTGTGAAACGAGTGTTTCACGCTGGCGCCGCGTAAGCTAGCATTCGGGCTGGCGGCGTGTCAAGCAGAGCGGCGAAGCGATCCAAGCCGCCTTCTGAAACACTTGATTCACGCGGGGACTTCACTGTCCCGGACGCAGATGAAAGAAAAAGCCGCGGAGTGCCTGGAGCGATCCGCCCGCTCAGCGCTGCGACGGGAAGCGAACCACTTCGTTCTCGGTGGGAAGTTCCATGTTGTGTTTTTCCGGCGCGCCCTTGGCGTGCGACGGTTTCCAACCCCAGCCCTTGCCTTCCACCTCGAACGACGGAAACAAATAGGGCAGTCCCTCGGAACCGAGCGGCGAGCTGGCGTTTGAAATGTGGAAGTGAAGATGCGGCTCGGTGGAATTGCCGGTGTTTCCGACGAGGCCGAGGACTTGTCCGCGATGCACTTTGTCTCCGACCTTCACGCGAATCGAGCCCGGCTGAAGGTGCGCGTAAAATGCGTAGCATCCATTGCCGATATTGAGGATGACGTGATTGCCTCCGATGGTCTCCAGAGTGATGGGAACGGCGCGAGAGGTGGCGCCAGGAATGTTGAGAGGGATGCCGTCTTTTACTTCGGTGACGATGCCGTCGGCGACGGCGAGGGCGTCGGAGCCAAACGCGTAGTAACTTTTGTTATCGAGCTTGTCGCCGCGGTAGGTCTGACCGTCATCGCCCAACTTCACCCAGTCAATTGCGAAGCGCTGCGAAATGACGGCGCGGCCGTTGATGGGAATCAAGGCTCGCCGATGGCCAGAAGTGTTCGATGGACCATTCGCTGCGAGCCAATGATCACCTCGCAGGGGAGGGGTGATAACAATGGGGCCAGTGCGAACCGCAAGCGGATCGGTTTCGAGGTTCAGTTGGTCAGGATAGTCGCCTAACTTGACGGTGATTCGGTGCTGGATCGCTGCTGGGACATCTTCTTTGCCATCGACGGTGACCCACATGAAGACGACGGCTTCTGTACCGGGCGCGAGTTTCGATTTTGGCAAAGTGGTCACGCCGGGACGTTCAAGCATGCCCTCCAGATCTGTGCCGGAAAAAGACGCGAGGAAGTTGGACGCGCCAGGCGCGATGACGTCAATGCCGGTCAAAGTGCAATCCCAGGGGCCCATGTTCACGATGTGCAGCTCGTAAACGAGATTCATTTTGCCATCGGCTTTGAACGCCGTAGGGGCGATGGGCACGGTGACGTCGAGCGGCAATGAAATCGGCTTCTCTTTGGGGCCGTAGGCGGCAGCGCTACTCGCGGAGGCCGGAGCGGCAGCTTCGCTGCGCGTCAAATTGAGCGGCTGCGGCGCAACGTTGGTCTGGGTCCACGTGCCATTGATCTGCTTGTGATCGTCGCTTAAGGTGCCTTCGTAAACACCGCCGATCTGAGTGATTTCGAATCGAACTTTCTGACCTTGGATGGTGATGGCGCTCATGGGCAGGACAGCGCCTTGGTCCACGCTGTTCAGCTGGCCGGAATATTCGCCGTTGCTCAATTTCGCGAAGGTGATCACGAGATGCAACTGGCCGCCGAGCGTGCCGGTCCACGAGCCGGAGATGTCGATGGCCGGCGTGGACTGCTGGGCGGTCACACCGAGCGAAAAAAGGAAAGGCAGACAAACGGCGGAGAGCACCAAGAGGTTGCGCATGAAAGCGCACGAAAATCCGCGGGGACGTGCCAAACGGCTTACGATGGCAGAAATGGGTCGAATCACGCGAGTCTCCATTCGCTTAGAGCAACTGAAATGTTTGTTGCACGATGGCCATGACGGGTACAATGCCGCGCAATGCATGCATCGAGTGTCGGCTGTCTTGTTGCGCGAAGATGCATCATACACAAAAATGCCGGCGACGCACGAGAGAGTGTTGAAGTGAGCCAGGGCGTTTAGCGATTGGGTATCGCCAGCCACATCTATGTCCGCTTCCGCTGATTATCGTTCGAACTCCCTAGGTCTTCTACGCGACCTGCGATTGCGCGACGCGACCGCCATTGTGGCCGGCACGATTATCGGTTCAGGAATTTTTCTCGTTCCGGGTAACATTGCTAACGACTTGTCCTCGTTTTCGGCGGTTCTACTCGTGTGGCTGACTGGCGGCTTGCTGAGCCTGTTCGGGGCATTGGCGCTCGGCGAAATGGGCGCTGCGTTTCCAGGAGCGGGCGGGCTCTATGTTTACCTGCGGCAGGCTTACGGCAGAACCGTCGGATTCCTCTACGGATGGGCGCTATTGGCGTTGATTCATTCGGGCAGCATTGCAACGCTGGCCGTCGCGTTCCGTATTTACGTGGCGCAAATTTTGCCGCTGAGCGCAACGCGGCAGAAATTCGCGGGGATTTTGTGTGTGCTGGTGCTAACCGGGGTGAATTGCCTGGGCGTGAGGTCCGGAAAGAGCGTACACAATCTGCTGACGGTCGCGAAATATACGGGGATCGCAATCATGCTCGGGCTGCTTTTTTATGGCGGCCATTTCCATTTGCTGCGGGCGAGCGTTTGGCCGAAGTCCGGTTTCAGTTTCCGGCCCGCGTTTTTTGGAGTGGCGCTGATCGCGGTTTTGTGGGCATACGAGGGCTGGCACGTGTTGTCGTTCGTGTCTGGTGAATTCAAGAATCCTCAGCGCGACCTGCCCAGAGGGCTTTTTTACGGCACGCTGATCGTTACCGTGACTTACCTGCTGGCGAACGTGGCGTACTACTCGGTGCTGTCAAACGCGCAGCTACGGCACACCCAACGGGCGGCCGCGACCGCAGTCAGCGCAGCGACCGGCGGAGGAAGCGCGATTTTTATTTCCGTGTTGATATTGGTGTCGATCGTCGGCGCAACCAACGGGATGATCTTGACCGGACCGCGCGTGTATTACGCGATGGCGGAAGAAGGCTTGTTCTTCCCCATTTTCGGCAAAGTGAGCGCGCGCTTTCGTGCGCCGGTATTCGCGATTCTTGTGCAGGGCTTGTGGGCGGCGGGCTTGACACTGCTGGGCACGTTCCAGGAATTGTTCACGTATGTGGTATTTACAGGATGGATTTTCTACGGGCTGGCCGTTGCGGGCGTGATCGTCTTGCGGATTCGGCAGCCCGATCTGGAACGGCCATTTCGCGCGCCCGGCTATCCGTGGCTGCCAGCGCTGTTTACACTTGCGGCTCTGGGAATTACGGTGAGCGCCGTGGTGTCCTCGCCGATCCATGCGGCCTTCGGCGTTGGATTGGTTTTGACCGGGCTTCCTTTGTACGCGCTATTCGTGGTGCGTATTAAGTCGAAGCCCGCGAACAGTTCAGCAGGCGCTGCCGCGGAGTAGGCAGCCGCTTCAGGTGAAGTTATTTTTTTCTTCACTGAATCAGGTGTTTCAGTCGTTGGGTGCGACACAGTGTGTCCGAAGATTAGCTTGACGTCCCCAGTGGCCCTCAATAGAGTGCCTTCTTTCAGAAGGTCCCGCAGAAAATGTTTCCACACAGGCCCTATGCAGAGCTTATGCGATTGAGAAGAGTTGCGCCGCTCGCGTTGCTGGTTTTTTTGTGCGGGACGTTCGTTCGCTCCGCGCCACAGCAGTTCCATCCCGGCGTGGACGTTGGTCCTCAAAGCGGTTATGCACCGGTCGCCGAAGCGCTATCGAAGTTCATTCAGAACGAAATGCGGGACAAAAAGCTGCCGGCATTCTCGATCGCGCTGGTCGACGGCGAGAAAATCGTGTGGGCGCAAGGATTCGGATATGCTGATCCGGATAAAAAAATCCCCGCGACAGCCGAAACAGTCTATCGCATCGGTTCAGTTTCGAAGCTATTCACAGACATCGGCGTCATGCAGCTCGTCGAGCGCGGCGAGCTCGATTTGGACGCTCCGATCCAGAAATATTTACCTGATTTCCATCCGCAGAATCCGTTTCACACGGACATCACGCTTCGCCAGCTGATGTCGCACCGCGCGGGCTTGCTGCGCGAGCCACCGGTGGGAAATTATTTCGATCCGTCGGAGCTCTCGCTGGCGGCCATGGTGCGCAGCCTGAACGACACGGCGCTGGTCTATCCACCTGAGACGCACACGAAATATTCGAATGCGGGTGTGGCCGTGGTTGGCTACGTTCTCGAGAAACAGAGCGGACAGCCGTTCGCCAGTTACCTGCAGCACGCGGTGCTGGAGCCGATGGGGCTTGGTAATAGTGCGTTTCAGCCCCAACCGCGGCTGATGCGAAACCTGGCGAAGGCATATATGTGGTCATATGACGGCCGCGTGTTCCAGGCGCCGACGTTCGAGCTGGGAATGGCGCCGGCGGGCTGCATGTATTCAACGGTCCTCGATCTTGGGAAGTTTTTGAGCGTTCTTTTTAACGGTGGCCGCGGAGTGAATGGGCAGGTGCTGAAAAGCGAAACGCTCGAAAAAATGTGGACGCCGCAGTTTGCCAAGCCCGGGCAGAGCTCGCCGTATGGCCTGGGTTTTCGCCTGGCGGAGCTGGATGGGCATCGCGAGGTCGAGCATGGCGGAGCGATTTATGGGTTCGCGACGCAGCTTGCTGGACTGCCGGATGACAAGCTCGGCGTCGTCGCCGTTACGACGATGGACGGCGCGAACGCGGTGGCAAATCACGTGGCCGAGATTGCTCTGCGATGGATGCTTGCGGCGAAACAGGGGAAACCGCTTCCCGAGATCGAAGAAACATCGGCGATCCCACCCGAGCGTGTACGCGAGCTCGAGGGACGCTACGGGCAGGGCGACGCTGCAGTAGACTTGGTTGCGGAAGAAGACGAGCTTTATCTGCGTCCGGTTGCCGACGGGGGACAAGTGCGGCTGCGCCAGTTGGGCGACGACCTGATCGAAGACGGGCGCTTGGGCTACGGTCTGAGAATCACGCCGGTCGCGAACAGCATACGCATCGGCGACAAAATTCTTACGCGAGTACAACAAGAGATGCCCGCGCCAGTTCCGGAACGCTGGAAAGGGCTGATCGCAGAATACGGCTGGGACTACGACACGCTCTACATTTTCGAACGCGACGGGAAGCTCACGGCGCTGATCGAATGGTTCGAGTATGCGCCTCTGGAAGAATCTTCTGAGAATGTATTTGATTTTCCGCGCACCGGGCTCTACGACGGCGAGCAGGCGGTATTCACGCGCGATGCCAGCGGCAACGCGACACAGGTAAAGGTGAGCGGAGTAATCTTCAAGCGCCGGCCGCTCGGGCCGATTGCCGGCGGCGTTTTTCACGTGCATCCGTCGAAGCCATTGGACGAGCTGCGGAAAGAAGCTCTGGCTGCGCAGCCGCCACACGAGTCGGGAGACTTCTGGAAGCCGGACTTGGTAGATATTTCCACGCTTGATCCTTCCATCCATCTCGACATTCGCTATGCGAGCACCAACGATTTCCTGGGAGAGCCTGTGTATTCGGAGGCGAAAGCTTACTTGCAGCGTCCGGCGGCCGAGGCTCTGCTTCGCGCGGATCGCAAACTCAAGGCCATGGGATATGGTTTGCTGATCCACGACGCGTACCGGCCGTGGTACGTCACGAAAATCTTCTGGGACGCCACTCCGGAAGATAAGAGAATATTCGTCGCCGATCCAAAAGAAGGTTCGCGGCACAATCGCGGCTGCGCGGTCGATATGTCTCTGTACGATTTGAAGACGGGCAAGCCAGTGGAAATGACCGGCGTGTACGACGAGATGTCGGAACGTTCCTACCCGTTTTATCCGGGAGGGACGTCCATCGAGCATTGGCATCGCGACATTTTGCGCCACGCGATGGAATCAGAAGGTTTCACGGTCTACGAATTTGAGTGGTGGCATTTCGACTACAAGGATTGGCGGCACTACCCGATATTGAACATCACATTTGAACAGTTGCGCGGAGCGGCGGCGCAGAAGAAATCATCGCGCTTGGACGCACCGGAACTTGCCCCTGCCGATGCGAGCGCAAATTCGGGAGCGAGCGTCGCGCGTCTGCGCGAGAGAGAGATGGTTTACTGATGGCAGAAACAAATGACCGAGGCTCCATGCGACACATGGTTGGCATGTTGGCCGTTGCGGCAGTTCTTGCGTGGCCGGGGTTTGCGCGCGCGAAAGGGGCGTCACTGGACAGCAAGATCAAGCAGATCACGAGCCGGCCCGAATACAAACATTCGAGTTTCGGCATCGAAGTGTATTCGCTCGATGAGAATAAAATCGTCTATGAGATGAACGCCCAGCAATTCTTCACGCCGGCGTCGACGACGAAGCTCTTGACCGAAGGCTCCGCGCTCGAATTGCTCGGCCCGGATTATCGCTTCCACACGCGCGTTTATCGCACGGGCCCCATTTCCGCCGATGGCACGTTGAACGGAGATTTGATCCTGGTGGCGAGCGGCGACCCGAATCTTTCCGGCCGCATACAGCCGGACGGCACGCTTGCGTTCGAGAACGAAGATCATGCGTACGCGGGAAGCCCGGACACCAAGGCCGTGCCGGGCGATCCGCTGCTGGTGATTCGGCAGCTCGCGGCGCAGGTTGCCGCCGGCGGGATAAAGCGGATCAATGGCCGCGTTTTGGTGGACGCGACGCTGTTTCCGGAAGGCGCCCAAGAACTTGGGACGGGAGTCGTCGTTTCACCGATGTCGGTGAATGACAACGTCATCGATCTAACAGTGTCCGCGGGCGATGCAGAAGGCGCCCCTACGAAACTAAACATTTCGCCCGCGACTTCTTATGCAACGTTTGTGAATCAGATGACGACTGGGCCGGCGGGCTCCAAGCCGGATGAGAATATTTCGTCTGATACGACAAATCCGGATGGATCGCACCGCGTGACGCTAACCGGGAAGTTTCCGCTTAGCGGCCCTTCGATTCTTTACACGTATGCTGTCCCGCAGCCAAGCCGCTTCGCGCAGGTGACGTTCATCGAAGCGCTGCGAGGAGATGGCATCACCGTAGATTTGCCCGCTCCAAGCGCACAGGTTGATTTCAAAACTCTGTCCACCGCGTACACACAGGAGAACGTTGTCGCCGAACATATCTCTCCGCCGATGTCCGAAGAGGTGAAGGTGACCCTGAAGGTGAGCCAGAATTTGCATGCCACAATGACGCCCTACATTTTGGGCGCCGTGCTGGGACACGCGACACAGGACATCGATCAAGCCGGTTTCAATCTCGAGCACGATTTCTTGGCCAAAGCGGGCCTCGATCTGAGCGGCGCTTCGCAGGCTGACGGCGCGGGAGGGGCGCAATCCGCGTTCTTCACACCGGATTTTGTGGCGCACTACCTGGCATTTATGGCGGGACAAAAAGATTTTCCGGTCTTCGAAAAAGCTTTGCCAATCCTGGGCCGCGATGGCACGCTCTGGAATATCGAAGTGAATTCCCCGGCTGCCGGCCACGTCATGGCCAAAACCGGCACCTTCGGCGCTTATGACGCGTTGAATAAAGACTTGATGCTCACAGGGAAAGGTCTCGCGGGATACATGGTCACGCCGGATGGACGGCATCTGGCGTTCGCTGTTTACGCGAATCGCGTCCTGCTTCCCTTGGATGATCCGGACGCGCCACAAAAAATCGTTGGTGAAGCGCTGGGCCAAATCGCGTCGGCGATTTACTCCACTCCTCCTCAATAAAAGCAAAGACCCATTTCAACTTCGGGCTAACAGGGTCAGCGAATTCTGTTCCAGAATTAAGCGAGAATTGCGATTACCAGTGAACACGTTTCGAATCGCACTTGCCAACATACGATTCCCGGCGACTCCTGAGGAGTCGGTCGCGTTGGCCGAAAAAGCCATCGCTCAAGCGTCCATCGAGCATGCCGGCCTCATCTGCTTTCCGGAATGCTTCATTCCCGGCTACCGAGGAATGGGGAAAGCGGTGCCGCCACCCGACCCTGCGTTCCTCGAACGCGCCTGGTCCGCCGTTGCCGCCGCCGCCGCGAAGGCGAACCTCGCGGTCGTGCTCGGCACCGAACGCGCCGTCAATGACGCGCTATTCATCACCGCGCTGGTCATCAATCGAGATGGGACGCTCGCCGGCTTTCAGGACAAAGTCCAACTCGATCCCTCCGAGGAAGCTATCTACTCTCCCGGCGCTGAGAGGCGGATCTTCCAAACCGGTTCGCTGACATTCGGTGTCGTGATCTGCCACGAGGGTTGGCGCTATCCGGAAACGGTCCGCTGGGCCGTCCGGCGCGGCGCACAAGTCGTTTTCCATCCTCATTTTCACGAAGCGGAACCGGGCGGTTACGTGCCGTCGAATTTCGCCGATCCCGCAAATACATTCCATGAGAAAGCCGCTCTATGCCGCGCTGCCGAGAACACCTGCTATTTCGCCACGGTAAATTATGCAAGCGCAGGCTCGCCCACTACTTCTGCGATTGTCCGGCCCGATGGGACGCTGCTCAGCTACCAGCCATACGGCAAACAAGGGTTGCTGATCGCGGACATCGACCTTGCTGCGGCAACCGGTCTCCTCGCCGCGCGCTGCAAATCCGCATAGAAGTTCTACGGCGCAAGTCACTCGCCGGCCGAGAGGGCCGGGGACCCGGTTGCGAGAAACTACCGTCAGTAGTTGACGCCCTCTTCCGGCGGCAGTATCATCCGCGCGTTCCAACGCCATCATCCGTTGCAAAGGAAAAAACCATGTCAAAGCGAATTGCTCTGCTTGTCTCGATTCTGACTGCCTTGCTGCTCTGTGGCGCGAGCCTTTCGTTCGCGCAGGAATCGTCGCAAGGTAACTCCAAGGTGTTCAGCCAACTGCAATTTCGTTACATCGGGCCGGTGGGTAATCGCACCATCGCGGTGGCTGGCGTGCCGGGGGATCCCGACATCTATTATGTGGGAGCCGCTTCGGGCGGAATCTTCAAGACCACGGATGGCGGAATTCATTGGGAGCCGATCTTTGACAAAGAGGACGTTTCCTCTGTCGGCGCCATAGCCGTTGCGCCCAGCGATCCCAACATCGTGTGGGCTGGGACAGGCGAGCCATATATCCGCAGCCACATTTCAATCGGCGACGGAATCTACGAATCGACGGACGCGGGCAAGACGTGGACGCACATGGGCTTGGAGAATACCGGGCGCATCGCGAACGTCATCATCGATCCGCGTGATCCGGACATTGTTCTCGCATGCTCGCTCGGAACGGCCTACGGACCACAACAGGAACGCGGAGTGTTTCGCACGACGGATGGCGGAAAGACTTGGGAGAAAACGCTCTTCGTGGACGAAAACACCGGCTGCGCGGATATGACGATGGACCCGAATAATTCGCATGTGCTGTTCGCCGGCATGTGGCAGTTGGTGATTCACACCTGGGGCCGGACGAGCGGTGGACCAGGCAGCGGGCTATTTAAATCGACTGATGGCGGCGTCACGTGGAAGCGGCTGGAAGGACATGGGTTGCCGCATTCGCCGCTCGGACGCATTGCGGTGCGGGTCGCACCGGGCGATTCGAATCGCGTTTACGCGTTGATCGAAACCGGCGACGGCGTGCCCATGGATGGACAACCAACGCAGCGCGGACAGCTCTGGAAATCCGATGATGGCGGAGAAAGCTGGGAAGTCGTGAGCTATGACCGCCAGATTCGCGGCCGCACGCATTACTACACGCGCGAGGAAATCTCGCCGGACAACGAAAATGAGATTTACTTTTTCTCAGCTTCATTTTCCCACACCCTGGATGGCGGCAAGACCCTCACCGAGATGCCGTCAAGTCCCGGCGGCGACAATCACGAGATGTGGATCGATCCGAAGAACGGAAATCGCATGGCCGTGGTGAATGATGGCGGCGTGAGCATCTCGATCAATCACGGCCAGACGTGGAACCATGTTCAACTCCCCATCGCGCAAATCTATCACGTCACTGTGGATGATCAGATTCCCTACAACGTCTACGGCAACAAGCAGGATGGCGGCTCATATCGCGGGCCCAGCAATAGCCTGCAATTCGGTTTCTTCGGCGGACGCGGGCCGGGACCGATTTCGCGCAGCGTGTGGGAGGGTATTTCCGGCGGCGAGAGCGGCTTCGCGACCGTGGACCCGGTGAACAACAACATCGTGTGGAACAGCGGAACAGGCTCGGGCAGCGTCGGCGGGACGGTGATCGTCGACGATCTGAAAAATCACCAAGCGCACGTCGTCGAGGTGTGGCCGGAAACGACCATCGGAGCGCCCGCGGCCGACGTGAAGTACCGTTTCAACTGGGAATTTCCCATCACCATTTCGCCGTTTGACCACAATAAAGTTTACGTGGGCAGCCAGTACGTTCACGTGACCACCGATAGCGGCAATAGCTGGCAGGTCATCAGCCCCGATTTGACGCGGAATGACAAGAGCAAGATGGGAATCTCCGGAGGCCTTACGCCGGACAACATCGGAGTGGAATATGCCGGCGTCGTTTTTTCCATCGCGGAATCTCCGAAGGAGCAGGGCGTCATCTGGGCGGGCACGAATGACGGCCTGGTTCAGATTACGCGCGATGGCGGGAAGCATTGGACCAATGTGACCGCCAATATTCCTAACCTGCCGGAGTGGGGAACGGTGAGCAATATCGAAGCCTCGCGTTACGAAGCGGGCAAGGCTTACATCACCGTCGATTTTCATCAGATGAACAACCGCGATCCCTTCGTTTACAAGACAACGGATTACGGGAAGACGTGGACGCAGATCACCAACGGCATTCCGCACAGCCCGCTGAGCTATGCGCATTGTGTCCGGGAAGATCCGGTGCGCAAGGGACTCCTGTACCTTGGCACGGAAAATGCACTCTATGTTTCGTTTGATGACGGCGATAACTGGCAGCCTTTGCAGGCGGGCTTGCCGCACGCGCCGGTGTACTGGATTGCGGTGCAGCAGCGATTTCATGATCTGGTGCTTGCTACCTACGGACGCGGCTTCTGGATTCTTGATGATGTGACTCCGCTCGAGGAATGGACGCCAGACGCGCGCTCATCCGATGCGCATCTTTTTGCGCCGCGTGATGCGTATCGTTTCCGCAGTGTCTCCGAGCCGGCGGCAGTGAGCTACGACCCCACCACGGGCCACAACCCGCCCTTCGGAGCGGTGATCAACTATTATTTGAAAAGCCCTGCTGAGGGCGACGTGAAAATCGCCATCCAGGACGCGAGCGGAAAGACGGTCCGGACATTTGACGGTAAAAAAGATGCAGGGATCAATCGTGTCTGGTGGGATCTAAAATTCGAGCCGAGCAAGGCGATTCACCTCCGCACCAGTCCTCTATATGCCCCGGAAGTGACCGTCGGGCCGGAAGGATGGCGGCTGCCGCCAGGCGTAGAGCCCATCTCTCTGCTCGCGCCGCCGGGAACATATACGGTCAAGCTGATGGTCGGCGGCCACGAATATGCGCAAAAGCTGAACGTGCTGAAGGACCCGCATTCGACTGGCACCGTGGCTGATATTCAGGCGCAGGACAAGTTGGAGATGGCCATCCGAGATGAAATGGACGCCATGGCTGACACCGTGAATCAGATCGAATCGGTGCGCGCTCAGCTTGCGGGGTTCGAGAATCAGCTCGGCGATGGGCAGGGTTCCAAATCGCTTCGGTCTGCCGCCGATGACCTCAGCAGCAAACTGGTGGAGCTCGAAGGGCACATGCTGCAACTCAAGGCCAGCGGCCGGGGACAGGATGATGTGAGATGGGAATCGATGCTGGTTGAGAAAATCGCTTATCTGGGGCAGGGAGTGAGTGACTCGGATTTTGCGCCAACGACGCAGCAAATCGCGGTGAATGATGAATTGAAGCAGCAGGTAGCTCAGTATCGCAGTGAAACTGAGCAGCTCATGGCCAAGGACGTGGCTGCTTTTAATTCCATGCTGCGGGGACGAAACATTCCCAACATCATCGTAAAAACGCCCTGAGCGGGCGCGTTGTTCGTTTCGCTGGTCTGTTGAACGAATAGGGAAACCTCGCGGAGCGCTGCCGGCGTTCCGCGAGAACTGCAAATTCTGTTGCCGCTGTTTAGCTGCGACTCCGCGTCAGATTCCTCAGCCTTTTTCTATTCAGTGGAAGAACTGCCGGGTTGACAACTGGGCCTGTTTCGTGAGAGATTTTCTATGTAGCGAACAAAAAGCGAAACTAAACATGCTTTGATTTCGCCCAATATCAGCCATGCCGAAGGATTTCGCGCAATTGCGCTCCCAAGTTGAACGTGCCCTTGCCGGCCGCGTTGCCGCTCCCTTCGAGTATCGCGATCGCCGCGCCACGGAAAACGCCTCCACGGGTATTGATGAAATCGATTTGTTGACTGGAGGGTTTCCTCGCGGCGCGCTGACGGAAATCTTTGGACCTGCTTGTTCCGGCCGGACAAGCCTGTTGGTTTCCGCTTTGGGCATGCGAACAGCTCACGCGGAGGCCTGCGCGTTGATCGACGCATGCGATGCCTTCGATCCGTGCCATGCGGAAGCCGCGGGAGTGGAACTGAAGCAGTTACTATGGGTGCGCTGCCGGAATATCGGCCAGGCTCTTCGCGCCACAGACCTGCTTCTGCAAGGCGGCGGATTCAGTTTTGTGTGCCTGGATCTGATCGATGTTCCGCGCGAGATGGTGCGCAAGCTTCCGCTGGATGCATGGTTTCGTTTCCGGCGCGCGGTGGAAAACACGCAGACGATTCTGGTTATCGTCGAGCAAGAGTCCAATGCAAAAACATGCGCTTCGCTGGTTTTGAAACTCGAAGGCGGGCTCGTTCACTGGTCCACAACACCGCAAAGGGGAATAGTCCAAGCTCACTCGGAAGATTTTTCGCGGCCATCCTTTGCGCAGTTGCTGGACGGTCTTGATGTGCATGCTGGCGTGTTGCGTTCGCGCATGAATCCGGTCGGCAAGATGGAGTTTCGCGAAGGGCGCATTTCCAGCGCGACAAACGGCCCATCCGGCTCGCTCGAAACAATCTTCAGGGCAAACGCAATGCGGGGACGCCTCACCGGCGCGTGCATCGAACCGAAGCTCGAATCATTTGAAAATTGAATCGGAGAATTTTGCAAATACAGCTGTCGAAATTCATTGGTTATGGCATTCGCTTCTATTTACGTCCCCAATTTTATTTTGCAGGCCGAGTTATGCGCTGAGCCTGCTTTGCGTGGCCGCGCAGTCGCTCTTTTGGACGGAACTCCCCCACTCTGTAGCGTTGTGGCCGTGAACGATTCCGCGGGGCAGGCAGGAATCGAAATAGGCATGACCGAGCCGCAGGCCGTGCAGTTTGGCGGAGTGGAAAAAAGGCATCGCTCGCGCTCGTGCGAGGAATCGCTGCATGCAGAGCTGCTGCAAATGGGTTGGTCTGTTTCTCCGCGAGTGGAAGACACGGCGCTCGATACGATTATTCTCGATCTGGCAGGCCTACATCGCTTTTTCGGCTCGCAAGAAAATATTGCGCGTGAGTTGGCGCACCGTGCGTCGGAGCTCGGTCTGGCGGTGAATGTCGCCATAGCGGCAAACATCGACGTGGCTCTTCATGCGGCGCGCGGCTTCTCGGGAATTAGTTTGATTCCTCCGGGCGAAGAATCGAAACGTTTGGGCTGCTTGCCGATCCGCGCGCTTTCTCCTTCCGTTGAAATCCTGGAAACGCTGGAACGCTGGGGCGTGAGCACCTGCGCGGAATTGGTGGCATTGCCCGCCCGGCAGCTTTCCGAGCGGCTGGGGCAAGAAGGCGTGCGTTTACACGAATTGGCGCGTGGCGCAAGCGTGCGCTCGCTGGTGCTGGCCGAACCAGAAAGGCGTTTTGAAGAAGGAATCGAGCTCGAAAATGCCGTGGAGGAGCTGGAACCATTGGCGTTTCTGCTCGGGCGCCTGCTCGATCAATTATGTGCCCGTTTGCAGGCGCATGCTCTGGCCGCCTCCGCGATTCAGTTGCGATTTAACTTGGGCGATGCTTTTGAAAAAGACCCGCCGGTCCGTGGAGAAACGGCCGCCGCGGAAATTGCCCCCAAAATTTATGAGCAAACGATGCATTTGCCCGTGCCCATGCGGGATTCAAAATTGCTTTTGAATTTGCTTCGCTTGCAGTTGCAAGCGGATCCTCCTCAGGCGTCCATACTGAAAATTGCGCTTGCGGCTGAACCAGCGCGGCGGCGCACGGCGCAAAACGGTTTGTTCCGCCGCAATTCCATCGACCCGGAAAAATTGGAGCTGACCATTGCGCGGCTGTCGAATCTCGTGGGTGCCGCGAATGTTGGCTCACCGGAAATAATGGATACGCATCGCCCCGACGCATTTCGCATGAACCGATTTGTTTCCACGCCTAGGGAAGTAAAAATTCACCGGAAGACTGGCCAAGCCATCGCAACGGCAAACCGCAAAGTAGATCGTGAGTTCGGGCCGCGAAGGGCACTCATTACCCTGCGGAATTTTAGGCCGGAGTGGCTGGCGAAAATTGAGGTACGCGAAGAACGTCCCGTTCATATCTCTTCTCGCGGCATACGCGGCAGGATCGTAGCGGCTTCTGGACCTTGGCGCACTTCGGGAGATTGGTGGCAGGAAGAAGCATGGCGTCACGATGAATGGGACATTTATATCCGTTTTGATCCCGGCGCGACGCTCATGGGCCGGGATTTGCATGGGGAGATGCATGACGGGCTTTATCGTATTTATTACGACGGTTTGCGCCGGAGCTGGTTTGTGCGCGCCAGATACGATTGATGTGACGATTCATGTACACCGAACTTCATGCCCGTTCTGCGTTCAGCTTTTTGGAAGGCGCTTCCCTGCCGGAAGAGCTGGCAACGGCGTGCGCGGAATGGGGAATGGAGGCGATGGCGCTGCTCGATCGCGACGGAGTCTATGGCGCGCCGCGTTTTTATCTCGCTGCACAAAAACTTTCCGTCGGCGCGCACATCGGCGCGGAAATTACTTCTGTGGAAGGCTGGCGTTACCCATTGCTGGTTTCGTCCCGCTTGGGTTACCAAAACCTTTGCCGTCTGATCACGAAGATGAAATTGCGCGCGCCAAAGGGCGAAGGCGGCATTTTGTTTTCGGAGCTCGCAGAATATTCCGCGGGGTTGATCTGCCTGACCGGAGGAATGGAAGGGCCGCTGGCGCATGCCTTGGAGCTCGGCGGAATGGATGAGGGGCTCGCATGCGTGCAGCAGCTTTGTGAATTATTCGGCCCCCAGAATGTTTACGTGGAATTGCAGCGGCACTTTTGCCGCGAAGAAGAAGCGCGCAATCAAGCGGCCCTTGCGATGGCGCGGAAATTTGGTTTGCCGCTGCTGGCCACCAATGGCGTGTGCTACGCGCTGCCGCAACGCCGCGAAGTGATGGACGTTTTCACCTCCATTCGCCATCACCGCACTTTGGCAAACGCGGGCCGGCTGCTGGCGCTCAATTCCGAGCGCCATTTGAAGCCGCCTGCTGAAATGGAGAGACTGTTTTTAGACCTGCCAGAAGCGCTTGCCAATACCCAAGAGCTTTCTTCGCGCTTGCAATTCAGCTTGAAGGACTTGGGCTATCAATTTCCAAACTATCCTGTCCCGGATGGGCGATCGCAGATTCATTTTCTTCGCGAGCGCACTTGCGAGGGCATGCTTTCCCGCTACGGCTCCGATGATGAACGCGCCCAGCGCCAAATCGATAACGAATTGCGCATTATTGAAAAGCTTCATCTCGAAGGCTACTTCCTGATCGTTTGGGACATCGTTCGTTTCTGCCGCGAACACCGCATTCTTGTGCAGGGCCGCGGCTCGGCGGCGAACAGTGCAGTCTGCTATGCGTTGGGAATCACAGCGGTGGACCCCGTGGAAATGGAACTGCTTTTCGAGCGCTTTCTCACCGAAGAGCGTGGAGAATGGCCGGACATCGACCTCGATCTGCCCAGCGGAGACCAACGCGAACGCGCCATTCAATATGTGTATCAGCGCTACGGAAAATTGGGCGCGGCCATGACTGCGAATGTCATCACGTATCGCGGGCGCTCGGCGGCGCGTGAAATCGGCAAAGTGATGTCATTCGACCCTGAAATTTTGAATCGCTTGACGAGTTTAGTCGGGCACTGGGAATACCACGACGCCAACGACACGCTCGACAGAAAATTTCATGACGCGGGACTGGACCTCAGGCATCCGCAAATCCGGAAATTTCTCGAACTTTGCATGGAGGTGCAGGATTTGCCGCGTCATCTGGGGCAGCATTCGGGCGGACTGGTGATATGCCAAGGCCAGTTGGATTCCGTGGTGCCGCTGGAGCCGGCAACGATGCCGGGCCGCGTCGTGGTGCAGTGGGACAAGGACGATTGCGCCGATATGGGCATCGTGAAAGTGGATCTGCTCGGGCTGGGCATGATGGCCGTGCTCGAAGATTGTTTGCATATCATCAAGCAAGATTATGGCGAAGAAATAGATTTAGGCCATCTGCCAGCCGATGATCACGCTGTTTATGCGGCGCTGCAAAAAGCAGATACCGTAGGCATGTTTCAGATTGAAAGCCGCGCGCAGATGTCGTGCTTGCCGCGGCTCCGGCCTACAAAGTTTTACGACATTGTTGTGCAGGTAGCGATTATCCGCCCCGGTCCGATCGTCGGCGAAATGGTGAACCCCTATTTGAAGCGCCGTCAGGGCCGCGAAGCAATCGACTATCCGCATCCTTCGCTCAAGCCGGTTCTCGAACGCACGTTAGGAGTTCCTCTGTTTCAAGAACAGCTGCTGCGAATCGCCATGATTGCTGCGGGATTCACGGGAGGCGAGGCGGAAGAACTTCGCCGCGCCTTCGGGTTCAAGCGCTCCGAAAAGCGCATGAAGGAAGTGGAGCGAAAACTTCGGCTGGGCATGGACAAAAACGGAATTGGCCAGCAGATACAGGACAAAATCGTTCAGGCCATCACTTCGTTTGCGTTATATGGATTTCCTGAATCGCACGCCGCGAGTTTCGCGCTGCTCGCTTACGCCAGCGCTTATTTCAAATGCCATTACCTGGCTGCTTTCACCGCCGCCATGCTGAATAATCAGCCTATGGGCTTTTATCAGCCCGCAACGCTGGTGAAGGATGCGCAGCGGCACGGGTTGAAAATTAAGTCCATCGATGTGACCTGCTCGGATTGGCTGTGCACGCTCGAAAAAAATAACAATGGCTTCAGCGTGCGGCTTGGCCTGCGTTACGTCAAAGGATTGCGCGCCGATGTCGCCGCACAAATTGTCCAGGAACGCGCCATTCGCCCGTTTGTTTCCATAAATGATCTCAAGCTTCGCGTCCCCGCGATACAGAAAGGCGAACTGGCCACGCTGGCGGCCATTGGCAGCTTGAATCATATCGGAGGCAAGCGTAATAGCCATCGCCGGGACGCTCTGTGGCAGATCGAGCGTGCCGCGCGAAACGCGGGACCTTTGCTCGCGGCGGCGGAAGAATTATCAGAGCAAACAGAAAACCAATTGTCAGAGGGATCGAAAGAGTTCGAAAGTTCCGCCGCCTCGCCTTTGCCGCGTATGAACGTGGAAGAGCGGCTCATCGCTGATTTCAAAGGCACAGGCATGACCGTCGGCCCTCATCCCATGGAATATTACCGCGCCAACATGAAAAAACAGGGCGTTCGATCAGCCATCGAATTAAGCCAGTTGCCAAATGGCGTGCGCGTCCGCGTTGCCGGCTCCGTAATCGCGCGCCAACGACCAGGAACCGCAAAAGGTTTTGTGTTCCTGAGCCTCGAAGATGAAACCGGAATTGCCAATGCGATTATTACTCCTCAGGGCTTTGCTAAAAATCATCTGACCATCGTTCATCATCAGTTTCTGATGATCGAGGGGCAATTGCAGAATCAAGATAACGTCGTTTCTGTGAAGGTCGAACGGGTTTCGCCTTTGGAGATCACCAACGCGGAAACCAGTTCGCATGATTTTCATTGAAGCTTTGACCGGGAATCAATTCACATCGCGCAGCGAGCTGCCGAAGGCTTCCCAACCTAGCAAATTCAGGCCATAATCAGGCTGGCAAAAATGGAATCGCTCAAAGACGTTGTTCACGCCTATAACGATCGTGCGCCGCTGGCACAGGCTTACACGATCCCGTCCGGGTGGTATACGGATGCGCGCATCGCTGAGCTGGAAAAACGTGCAATCTTCCATCGCACCTGGCAAGCGATTGGCCGCGCGGACCAAGTTTCCCAACCGGGCGAGTTTTTCACCGCAGACCTTGACGGCGAACCGCTTGTCGTTGCGCGAGGCGCCGATGGCGTGCTGCGCGCTTTCTATAACGTCTGCCGGCATCACGCCGCCGCTGTAGTCACCGAGCCTGCGGGCCACGCCGCAAATTTCCGTTGCCCCTATCATGGCTGGACGTACGGCATGGATGGCGCGCTCAAAGGTACGCCCGATTTTGATGGCGTTTGTGATTTCGACCGCGGCAAGAACGGCCTCGTTCCAGTGCGCGTGGAGATTTGGGAGAATTTCGTTTTTGTGAATCTGTACGCGCAGGCCGAATCGCTCCGCGATTTTCTCGGCAGTCTCGTCGAGCGCGTGCAGCCGCTGCGGCTGCGCACGCTGCGTTTCTTCGAGCGACGCAGCTACGAGCTGAACTGCAACTGGAAAGTCTACGTCGACAACTATCTCGACGGCGGCTACCACGTCCCGCATCTTCACAAGGGCCTGAACAGCGTGCTGGAATATGCGAATTACACCATCGAGAACGAGGATCGCTTTTCGTTGCAATCGAGCCCGGTGAAAGTGTCGAACCCGGGCGCCGATAGCGATGCCGCGGCGACGCGCCACGGCGACCGCGCCTATTATTTTTGGCAATACCCGAACTTCATGCTGAATTGGTACGAAGGATATCTGGACACAAACTTGGTTTTGCCTCTTTCCATCGATCGCTGCCGCGTCATTTTCGATTTTTATTTTGCAGAAGTGGATGGAGCAGCAAGCGAGCACAATCGCAAGAGCATCGCGGTGAGTCATCGAGTGCAAGAAGAAGACGTGGATATCTGCGAGGCGGTGCAGCGCGGCTTGCATTCGCGCGCGTATCAAGCGGGCAGGTTGTCGGTGCGCCGTGAGGCCGGCGAGCATCTTTTTCATCGGCTGTTGTATGCAGATTTAAGTGCGGCGTTGTCCCGCTACGACACTATGCCCGCAACGAGTTTTGCGGAAGCAGGTCATGCTAGCTAGATCGGAAACGCTATGGAAAACCTAAACGCAAAGGCAGGCGCGCAAGAGCAGCTTCGGACAGCACAAAAGAAAATGCTGTCGCTAAGCCATCGTATCCACGCGAATCCAGAACTGGGATTCGAAGAAGAAAAGGCCTGCGCATGGCTTTCCGAAGAATTGAGCGATGCAGGCTTCGACGTAAAGCGCGGAATCTACGATTTGCCGACGGCCTTCGTCGCCCGCGCTGGAAAAGGGCCGCTGCACATTGCCATTTGCGCCGAGTACGACTCGCTGCCGGAAATCGGCCACGCCTGCGGACACAACATGATTGCGGCCATGGCCGTGGGCGCGGGAATCGCAGCGGCGCACGTCGCGAACGATGTTGGGTTGACCATCAGCGTCATTGGCACGCCGGCGGAAGAAGTTGGGAACGCCAGCGGCAAAGTTGTGTTGCTTGAGCGTGGCGCGTTTTCCGGAATGCACGCGGCCATGATGGTGCATCCGGCGCCGGTCGAAATGCTGGAAGCGCATCTGATCGCTGCTTCGATGTTCGATGTGCATTACACCGGCAAAGAAGCGCACGCTTCCGCTTTTCCAGAGATGGGAATCAATGCCGCAGACGCACTCACCGTCGCGCAGACTTCGATTGGCCTGTTGCGTCAGCATTTGCGCCAAACCGACCGCGTGCATGGAATTACCACGCATGGTGGAGATGCTCCGAACGTTGTGCCGGCCCACACCTCCGCGCGCTATCTTGTGCGCGGAGAAAATCTTGCGGAACTCGAGGAAGTGCGCGCCAAGGTGTATCGCTGTTTCGAAGCGGGTGCGCTGGCCACGGGCAGCAAACTCGAAATTCGCGGCGGCGATAAACCGTATGCCGACGTTCGCTACGATCATGAAATTAGCTTGATTTACAAACGCAATGCGGAAGCGGTTGGCCGGAAATTCCCTGATCTCGGCCCGGCGATGGCGCGACTGGCCGCGTCGACGGACATGGGCAATGTTTCCTACGCAATTCCGTCGATTCATCCGATGATTGGAATTAATTCTCTGCCTGCGGCAAATCACCAGCCGGAGTTCACCGCGCACTGCATCACGGAAGAAGCCGACAAAGCCGTCATGGACGGCGCGCTGGCGATGGCGTGGACGGCCATCGAAATGGCCGGTGATGCGGCGACGCGCGACCGCTTGATCAAAAACGCTCACGCGTAGCCGATTATTTTTCCTCGAGCAGCCGCTTCCAATGAGAAAGATGATTCAACGATGGCGCATCCGTGTGATCGATGACCAGCGGAGTGACGGACACTTCACCTGCCAAAATCGCGGCATGATCGGTGTTCGCGGCAATGTCTTCCGTGATTTTCTGTTCATTCAGCCAGTAATAGGTTCGGCCGCGAGGATCTTCTCCTTTTTGCAAAACGTTGCGCGTGATTTTCGGCGATTGACGCGTGAAGCGCACGCCGCCGTTCCAAGGATTGGGGACGTTCACGTTCAACAGAACTCCTTTGGGCAGGCCCTCCCTAAGCACTAAGGGTGCTAATCGCTGGATGAAATCAGCGGCCGGAGTGAAATCCACTTCTTTCGCGCGTGAAGCAACGGAAATCGCAATGGAAGGAACACGATTGATCGCGCCTTCCATGGCCGCGCCGATGGTGCCGGAGTAATAGACATTTTCGCCGAGGTTAGCGCCGCGATTGATTCCGGAAACGACGAGGTCAGGGCGTTCTGTCAATAAAGTGTGGAAGGCCAGAATCACAGCGTCGGCAGGCGTTCCTTCAATGGACCACTCGCGTTCGGCAATCTGCTCACAGAAAATCGGCTGGCGAAGCGTAACGGATTGCGCGGCTGCGCTGCGTTCGTGCGAGGGAGCGACGATCGTCACGGTTCCGATGCTCGTAAGTGATTTTGCGAGCGCGCGCAGGCCGGGAGCAGCGATGCCGTCATCATTGGTCACTAAAATATTCGGCATAGGGATGGATTCGAGCGGCGGCCTCAGAATTTAGCCGGCCGGAGCGCCACAACGCAAAAAGAAGTGGTCGGGACGACTGGATTCGAACCAGCGACCTCACGCACCCCAAGCGTGCGCGCTACCAGGCTGCGCCACGTCCCGACCGCGAGCAGATTTAGCGTATCACCGGCCTTCGAGGAGGGTCAAGATGGCGAGCAACTCTTCGCGCAGGTCGAGCAAGCATTTGCGCTGCGTTCGCGACAGGTCATGCTCGCGTTCGCGCGCCGGCGGCTGAGGCGCGGAAGCCATTTCCGTGCCGGCCTCGGCGCTGCCGTTTTGTTCCGCAAGATGGCGCCGCGCGCCGGCGATGGTGAAGCCTTCCTCATAAAGAAGGCGCTTGATTTCAAAAACCGTTTCGATGTCTTCGCGGCGGTACATTCGATGGCCGCTCGAACTTTTCACCGGCTCGAGCGTGGGGAATTCCGTTTCCCAGTAACGCAAGACGAACGCCTTTGTTCCGGTCAATCGGCTGACCTCGCCGATGCGGAACAAATTCTTCTCGGGAATTGCTGCTGCGTGTTGGGCCGCCGAAGCCATATCGTTTAAGAGCTTTCTTCCGTTATCGTAAACCCATTCTGGGCGATGTCAATGCCGCCGTGCGCCCTGTGGACTCTCGCTCGAATTGCGACCTGAACTATTGCCGATCCACCTTCAAATCGGCGGTGCTGAGGAATTGCGGCGCTCTGCGGACGCGCGTGATTTGCTCGAACGCGTAAGCAATCTTGATTAAGACTGGCTCGCTCCACCCGCGGCCGAAAAATGAAATGCCCACAGGCATGCCGAAAACGAATCCCGCCGGGACGTTGATATTCGGGTAGCCTGCGACAGCCGCGGGAGAAGAGCTGCCGCCGGTATCGTGATCACCATTCACGAGGTCGGTCATCCAGGCCGGACCGCCCGTAGGTGCAACCAAGGCGTCGAGTTTGTATTTGTCCATCACTGCGTCGATTCCTTCTTGCCGCGCGAGCAGATGATTTTTCGCCAACGCATCTAAGTACGCCTTATCCGTAAGCGGGCCTCTTTTCTCCGACTCGATCATAATTTCCTGACCGAAATACAAAAGCTCTTTGTCGTGATTGCGCTCGTTGAATTCGATGATGTCTTTCAATGAATGCATGGGCGCATCGGGGAATTGCGCAAAGTAGGCGCGCATATCGGCTTTGAATTCGTACTGCAGGACGGTGTTTTCCGAGCCGTCGAGTTTTTCGAGGCTCTCGATGGCGACGGGATCCACAAGAATCGCGCCTTCACTTTTCATGGCATCGAGGGCCGTTTTCATAATCGGATCAAGTTTCTCGGGCAAGAAAAAGAGTTTTCGTACCACTCCGATGCGCGTGCCGCGCAAGCCGCCGCGGTCGAGAAACTTTGTGTAATCCGGATACGCTTTTCTGCCAGGCGCTTGAGTCGCTGCATCGTCCGGATCGACTCCCGCAATCGCGCTGAGCAACGCGGCGGCATCGGCAACCGTGCGGCAGATGGGCCCAGCAGTGTCCTGGCTATGCGAGATAGGAATAATGCCCGCACGGCTGACGAGGCCGACGGTCGGCTTGATTCCCACCACGCCGTTTGCCGAAGAAGGGCACACAATCGAGCCATCTGTTTCCGTGCCGATGGTGATGGCGGCGAGATTCGCCGAAGCCGCGGCGCCCGAGCCGGAGCTCGAACCACAAGGATTGCGATCGGTTGCATAAGGATTGTGAGTTTGGCCGCCGCGGCCGCTCCAGCCGCTCGAAGAATGAGTCGACCGAAAATTCGCCCATTCACTGAGATTCGTTTTGCCGAGAATCACCGCACCTGCTTCCCGCAGGCGGCGCGCGACTCCGGAGTCCTTTGCCGGCGTGAAACCGGAAAGCGCGAGAGAGCCGGCGGTCGTCATCATGCGATCGGAAGTGCCGATATTGTCTTTGATGAGGACGGGAATGCCGTGCAGCGGGCCGCGCGGGCCTTTGCTCTTGCGCTCGTCGTCGAGCGAATCGGCGATGGAGAGCGCGTCCGGATTTAGTTCAATCACGGAATTGATGGCGGGGCCTTGCTTGTCAATTTCTGCGATGCGATCGAGGTACTTCTGCGCGATCGAGTGCGCGGTAAATTGCCCGGACTTCATTCCATCCTGCAGCGCCGCGACGGTGGTTTCATCGAGCTCGAACGGCCTGACCTCCGGCGGCGCAGCGGTCTCTTCATGGTGCGCCAGACGCGCGGGCGCAAGAGACGCGGCTCCGAGCAAAGCGGCGGAGCCGAGGAATTTCCGGCGGCTCAGTTGCGACGCGCGATCATCGTCGTTGTTTGTTGGCGGCAAGGTGTAACTCCTTCTCGTGAGCGTTTGGGCGCAGCAGAAAGTCCTCCAGCGTGAACGGCCCGATTGTAAGCAAATCTCTTTGCGAATTCACGCCGATTTTCGGGCGGATCCCGCGCGGCGAGTGCGTTGCTTGACACGCTGCTGAAAACGGATCGGCGTGCCGGTGAAATCGAATTTCTTGCGCAGTTGATTTTCCAGAAAACGTTCATAGCTGAAATGCAAACGCCGCTTCTGATTCGTGAAAAGGACGAACGTGGGTGGCGCCGCGGACGCTTGCGTAACGTAATAAATTTTCATTTTTTGCCCGGCGGGCGAGGTACCGCGATCCAGATCGACGCTCGACAACCAGCGATTCATTTCGCCGGTGGAAATCCGGCGCTGACGCGAAGCAATCACTTTGTCGATCAGCGAGAAGAGTCCCCCGGTACGCTCGCCGGTGAGCGCGGAGAGAAAAATAATCGGAGCGTAGTCGAGGAATTTCAGTTTTTCGCGGATGAGTTTTTCGTAGTCGGCCATCAGCTTCATCGGATTCACGCGCCCGGCCGATTTCGGCCTGTCATCCTGGGCGGATTGTTCTTGTGCCGCTTTCAGCGCCAAATCCCATTTGTTCACGACGACGATGAGCGCGCTGCCGGACTGCTGTGTGTAGCTAGCGATGGTCGCGTCATGCGAAGTGACTCCGAGCAAGCCGTCAATGACGAGGAGCGCCACGTCGGCGCGCTCCAGATGGCGACGGGCCATAACGACACTGAGCTTTTCCGCTACGAGCTTCGTTTTCGCTTTGCGACGGATTCCCGCAGTGTCGAGAAAGCGATACAGTTTGCCTTCGCGCTCGATGACCGTATCGACGGCATCGCGCGTGGTGCCGGGCTCGGGCGAAACGATGGAGCGTTCTTCGCCAGCCATGCGGTTGAGCAGCGTGGACTTGCCAACATTGGGGCGGCCGACGATGGCGATATTGATTTCGGGAGTTGGCTCCGCAGCAGCGCCCGCTGAAAAATCCGCAGTGAGCGAATCGAGCAGATCGTCGACGCCGAGTCCGTGCTCGGAAGAAATAGGGAACACTTTGTCGCTGAGTTCATAGAAAGAGGCTGCCAGCGCCATTTGTTTTGGCGTGTCCACTTTGTTGGCGACCACGATGAGCGGCTTGCCCGTGCGGCGGAGAAGTTGAGCGAGCTCAAAATCGAGCGGGACAGGGCCAGTTCGGGCGTCGGTGACAAGAAGCACAAACGCCGCATTGGCGATGGCGACGCGCGCTTGGCGCAAAATTTCTCCGGGAATGCCAGCTTTTTCTTCGGGGACGATGCCGCCGGTATCGACGACTTCGAAATGCTTGCCTTCCCATTCGGCCGCGCCGTAGATGCGATCGCGCGTGATGCCGGGTTCGTCGGTGACAATCGAGCGGCGCGTTCCGGTGAGCCGATTGAATAGCGTGGACTTGCCGACGTTTGGACGGCCGACGATGACGAGGGAGGGCGGATTTTCGCTCATGGAATTGGAATTTTCGCTTGTGCGATCCTTTACGCTACCATGTCTTGGCCAATCTGTCCGCGATGGAATATCGGAAACGGCGGTTGTACGGAAGCAGAGAAGTGAGCCTGTTGCGGCCAGGCGCCGGCAGGGTGCGAGGGAAGGAAGAATTTTTCTGCAAGAGAATGTTGTTGCGCTGTGGTGAGGAAGGCGCGTACATTCGGAGGAAGCCGGCGCCCGCAAGGATGGCGCCGGCGTTTGTGCCTTGCGCGGAGGGCGCGGCGAATTGACGACCACGAATCACAACCACAGTCATCCACCGATCTTGCTGACGATTGCCGGCTTTGATCCTTCGTGTGGCGCAGGCGTCGCTGCGGATCTGAAGACTTTTGCGGCGCACAACTGTTATGGCGTTGCTGCGATAACGGCGCTGACCGTGCAATCGACGCAGGGAGTGAAGTCCGTGCATCCGACGCAGGCAGCCGTGTTGCGCGAGCAGCTCGAGGCGCTTGCCAGTGACGTCAGCATCTCCGCCGTGAAAATCGGAATGCTCGGCAATAAAGCGAACGCCGTGGTCGTCGCCGAATTTTTGGACAAGAATCATTTCGCGCACGTGGTTCTGGACCCTGTGATCACGCCATCGGCGGGGAATGCGGAATTGCTCGAGGCGAGCGGAGTGAAGTTTCTGCGCGACGAGCTGATGAAACGAGCGACGGTAATCACGCCGAACATGGACGAAGCGGCTCTGCTATCGGGCGTGGAAGTGAAAGACCTGGCGGGAATGAAGGCCGCGGCGCAAAAATTGGCGGAGATGGGCGCGAAAGCCGTGATCGTCACGGGCGGCCATCTGGAAAAGCCCGCTGACGTGTTGTACGAAAATGGCGAGAGCAATCCCTTCGGTGGAGACCACGCAAAGAGCGAAAATACGCACGGCTCGGGATGCACGCTTTCGTCGGCGGTAGCGGCGCAGTTGGCGTTGGGGCTGCAGCTTCGCGAGGCGCTCATTTTGGCGAAGGCTTACGTGTACAAGGCCATCGAAAAAAGCTACGGAATCGGCAAAGGCGCAGGGCCGCTCAATCAGCTTTTCCGTTTTCATCAGGAACTGCCTGCACGCGGCATCCACGAAGTTCCTCAGCACGGAATGCATCCAGCGGCGGAGCCGGCAGCTCAGTAGACCTGCATTTTCGAAGTTAGAGATACGAACCCCCTTGCGGAGAGCTCACGCGCCCACGATTTTCGCCGCCAGAACGACGCTTGTGCATGCGCCGATTCCAGGAAGAAGCGCCGGATATTCCGAATAAAAGGCACTGCAGTTAAGCTGGCCGCCGCGTAGAGCCGCGCTTCGCCCCCGACGCCAATCGCGTGGCTCCTTTGAGCAGGTCCCGCAGCGCGTCGGGATGCACTTTCGAGAGACGAACCAGCACCCACGGATATTTCAGATAGTGATCGGTGATGTAGTACGTCTCCGGATCGGCGGCCATCATCTCTTCGCGCTCCTCGAAGGTCGTACCCACGACGAGCGATTCCCCATCTTCTTTCAATCGCGCGATGAGCTTGCCGCGAATCTTAAACGCCGCAGTGCCGTAGGATGTGCCTTCCTCCACGTTCTCCAGCGACAACGCTAACTTGCGAACCTCTTTGAACGTGAGTGCCATGCTCGCTAGTCCGTGTCGAAGCGCTGCTCTTTGAATGGATCTCCGCGCATGTGGTAGCCGTTCTGTTCCCAGAATCCCGGCGCGTCGTGCGCCAGAAATTCAATCCCGCGAACCCATTTCACGCTTTTCCACGCGTACAGCTGCGGCACCACCAGCCGCACCGGATAGCCATGCTCCGGCGGCAGCGGTTCGCCGTTGTGCCGCAACGCAAAAAGAACATCCGGCCGCGCCAGATCATCCAGCGGCACATTCGCCGTGAACTCTTCCTCGGCATGAACCATCACGTAGCGCGCCTCGGGTTTCACCGTCACCAGCTTCATCGCTTCCGTAAACGGCACGCCTTCCCAGCGCACGTCGAAGCGGCTCCAGCGCGTGACGCAGTGCATGTCCGCCGTCACCTTTTTCATCGGCAAGCGGTTGAATTCGTCCCACGTCAGCCGCACCGGCTTTTCCACCAGCCCTTCGATGCGAAAATCCCATCGCGCCGCGTCGAATCGCGGCACCGAACCGTAGTGCAACACCGGCCACTTGAGCGTCAGCGCCTGGTTCGGAGGCAGCCGCCCTTCGCGCGCCATCTTTTGCTCGAGTTCTTTTCGTTCGTTGCCTTCAAAAAACATAACCAGCTCGCTGTTCCGGGATTCGGCCGCGCCGTGGGATATTTCTCTTATTGTACCCGGACATACGCCGCAATTCCCTATGTTATGATGGTTTGTAATCGCGATTCGACCCGAAGGAGCAACTTTTGCCGGCGCGAATACTCAATGGAACGGTGATCCGCGACCAAATCTATGCGGAGCTCGCCCAAGAAATCGCTGAGCTGTTATCGTCTGGCGTTCGTCCCGGATTGGCCGCGGTGTTGGTGGGCGACAATCCCGCGTCGAAGATCTACGTGCGCAGCAAAATTGCGGCGTGCCAGCAGCTTGGCCTGGGAAATATCCACCTGACCCCTCCGGCGACTACCACCACCGCGGAGCTGCTCGCCATTGTGCGCGAGCTCAACGCCCGCGACGACGTTGACGGAATCCTCGTGCAGCTTCCTCTTCCTCCGCAGATCGAAGCAAAAAAAATCCTGGAAGCCGTCGATCCCGCCAAGGATGTCGACGGTTTTCATCCCATGAATATCGGCAAGCTCATAGAGGGCCGGCCCAGCATGGTGGCGTGCACTCCGCTTGGCGTCATGGAGATTCTGCGGCGCAGTGGAATCCCAATCGAGGGCGCAAACGCCGTGGTCGTCGGTCGCAGCAACATCGTCGGCAAGCCGATGGCGCTCTTGCTGCTGCACGCCAACGCCACCGTCACGGTGTGCCATTCGAAAACGCGTAACCCACGGAAATTCACGCGCGAGGCCGATATTCTCATCGGCGCCACCGGACGCCCCGCGTTGATCGGGCCGGACGACGTCAAGCCTGGCGCCACGGTCATCGACGTGGGCGTGACGCGCATCACCGATCCCCAGCAGGCAGAGAAAATCTTCGCGCATTCGCCCGAGCGTCTCGAAAAATTTCGCAAGAACGGCTCGGCCATCGTTGGTGACGTCCATCCCGACGTCGCGCAAGTGGCCGGCGCGCTCACGCCGGTTCCCGGCGGCGTGGGCCCGCTCACCATCGCCATGCTCATGAGCAACACGGTAAAGGCCGCGCGGCTTCGCCGTGGCTTGCGCGCCGCTGAAACCGCCGCCTCTCCGCGTTAGCGTCCGATGCTGACCGTTGGACTCACCGGCGGAATTGCCAGCGGGAAATCAATCGTGGCGCGCATGCTGCAGGAGCAGGGCTGCCACGTGATTGAAGCCGACTTGGTCGCGCACGATTTCCTCAAACCGGCGAATCCCGTCGCCCAGGAAATCATTGTGGAATTCGGCCCGGAAATTCTTGGCTCAACCGGCGCGATTGACCGCGCCAAGCTGGGCGAAATTGTCTTTGGGGATCCGCAGAAATTGACGCGTCTGAACGCGCTGACCCATCCGCCCGTGTTGAAAGAAATCGCCAGGCAGCTTGCGGGAATCGCGCAAAAAGACAATTCATCCATCGCCGTGGTGGTGGCCGCTCTGCATATCGAAACGGGCTACTACAAAACGTTCGACCGCCTGGCCGTCGCATGGTGCACGCGCGAACAGCAAATCGCGCGATTGCTGAATCGCGGGCTCACGCGCGAGCAAGCCGAGCGCCGCATTGCTTCGCAGATGCCCCTCGACGAAAAACGCCTGCTCGCCGACGACGTGATCGACTGCTCGCGCACAATCGAAGACACGCGCCGGCAGGTGGCGGAAATGCTCGCGCGATGGAAGGATCTCATCTGAAGTTGTGCCGCGGAACGCGCTAAGCGGCGTTCCATTCCGCGCGGATGCGCTGTCGTTCCGATTCGCTCAGCGTGAACCACGACTCGGCAATATCCCTCGCCCGTTCCAGCGAGCGCTGCATCTCCGCGTGCTTTTGCTCCATCAGTTCGCGCGACGCGTCCGGCGGAACGTAAATTGTCGGCGCGATGACCGCGATGGCGCGCGAGAAAAGATGCGGCACTTGAAACAAATCCCACGATTTCTCAAACGTTAGCGCGCGTTCCAACCCGATGTGAAACATGAAAATCGGCTGGCCCGTCTTGCGCGCCAGCATCACCGGGCCGGGCTTGGCCACGTAACGCGGGCCGCGCGGACCGTCGATCGTAAATGCCACATCGTGGCCCTCTTTAAGCCGTTGCGCCATCACCACCAGGCCCTTCAAGCCGCCTCGCGAGGAGCTGCCCTGCGCGGTGCCGAAGCCCAGCCGCTCGATAACCCTCCGCGTCCATTGGCCATCAAAGTTAGTGGTGTTCATCACCACCACGCCGCGATTGCGCCACCACCACGTCGCGCAAAAAATCGACCGGTGCCAAAAAGTTCCGATCAGGTGTTCGCCGCGGTCGTAGGCGCGCTGTGCATGCTGCCAGCCGAGAATTTCGAAACGCAGCGTAGGGCCGATGGTCCGTATCGCCGCGTAAACCAGCCACGCGATCACCGGAATTTGCATCCGGCGCCAGCGCGAAAGCTCTGGGAGTCGCGTGTCGTAGTGAACGCTGACGGATTCTTCTGGGGAGTCGGCCGGCTGTGCGGCAGGTTCGCTCATCGGCGTATAGTATAGCAATCGTGATGACTGAGCTGGGTGCACTGCGGATGCGCGCGAAGACAAAACACCTCGGACACTGGCTCCTTTGTGGCGCGTTGCTGCTCTGTTGTGGATTTCTTTCCGCGCGGGCGCGAGCTCAGGCGCAACCGCAACCGCCCGCAACCGCCGCCACTCTTGGCCAGGTGGTTGGCGGCGACATTTCCGTAGTCGGGCCGTCGAATCCCGTCCCGAATAGTGCAATTCCCGCAATCGAATTCAGCGGCGGCAGCACGATTGTGGTGCACTCAGGCAAAGCGCGCGTGGAGTTCGTCGGCGGGGGCGAGCTGGACGTCTGCGGTCCTGCAAAGTTCACCGTGCTCTCCTCCGGCGAGGCTCTCACCGTGGCCCTGAGTTTCGGCCGCGTGCACGCGCGATTCGACGCCTCGCGGCCCATCGTGGTTTATACGCCGCTAATCGTCGCCACACCGCTGGCCATTGGAGATCGGCCGCGCGACGCGACGATGGGGCTCACGAATACGGGCGCGATGTGCGTTCTGGCGGCGAGCGGCGCCCTTCGTCTGCAAAATCAGCTCAGCGGCGAGACGGTGATCGTGCCACAGCCGAGCGAAGTGCTCGTTCCCAGCGCATCATTTGGAACATTGCCCGCCGCAATAGGCCAGTGCCGTTGCGATTTCGACGACTCAAGCGCGAAACAGGCAACGCCGCTTGCTCCCGCAGCCACTCCGGTCTCCAACGCTGCGATTGCACCCAATAGGAACGCACCAACACCCGCGCCACCGTCGCCGAAACAGCCGGCCATCGTTACGCCCGCGACAACTCCCATTCCCCCGCGACAGGAAGTAGCAGCTTCTCAGCCGCAAACTCCGAACCCACCGCCCGCTGCCAACAATTTGCCGGCTCGAGCGGCTCAATCGCCTGCATTGCCTGCAGCGCAAACTACGGCCACGCAGCCGATATTGAAAATCACCCTGCCTCCTATCGGCTACGACGCAAAAAGCGCGACCGTGACGGCCGAACCTCTGAGCGTCGCGACCTTGATGCTGGCGCAAGAGGCCGTCGTCGAGCCGGAATGGGTATTTCATGGAACGGTCGTCGCTTCCGCGCAAACGCCAACCAACGCGCCTCAGCCAAAGAAAGGCTTCTGGGCGAAGCTCCGCGATTTCTTCACTGGCTCACACTGAGAAAACGCCGCGCAGCGGTATCGGCGCGGCTGAGGTTGCGTGCTACATCCCTTCGTAGTTTGGGCCTCCGCCGCCTTCCGGAGGGACCCAGTTCACGATCTGATAGGGATCGGCGATGTCGCACGTCTTGCAGTGAACGCAATTGGACGCGTTGATTTTCAATTTTGGCTGGCCGTTCTCGAGTGCCATCTCATACACCGCGGCAGGGCAATAATACTGGCACGGATTGCCATACTCGCGCACACAGCGGTCCGCGCAGATGCTCGGATCGCTGACCACCAGATGGCACGGCTGGTCCTCTTCGTGCCGCGTCCCAGAGTGATAAACGTCGGTCAGCCGGTTAAACGTGAGCGCGCCGTCGCCTTTGAATCGCGTGGATTGATCGATGATTTCCGGCGGGCGATCCAGTTTTCGAAAATCTTCATAACCCGGCTGGCACCGCATGGGGTCCACGAATCCGCGCCCGCCAGTGACGAATTGCACTCCCGCCTGAAACAGCCCTGGCCACAATCCATTGTGAAAACCCTGATGGAAATTGCGAACGGCCCACAGCTCCGGCTTGATCCAGCTTGATTCCAGCTTCGTCTGAAACGCGCAGAGTGATTTAGCGGAAGAGTCGGCCGTCGCAAGCGCTTCGTAAATGGTCTCTGCGGCCAGCATTCCGCTCTTGATTGCGGTATGAATTCCTTTCAGCCGCTGCGAATTCAGCAAGCTCGCGGAATCGCCGATGATTAATCCGCCGTCGACGTAAGTGCGCGGCATCGAATACCAGCCGCCGTACGGCACCGTTTTCGCGCCATAGCGAACCAATTTGCCGCCTTCGAGAATCCGCCGGACGAAGGGATGCGTCTTGAATTTCTGAAACGCCTCGTGAGGATCGAAGAGCGAATCCTTGTATTCGAGTCCGATGACCATGCCCAGCGAGACGCGATTGTCGCGCAGTCCGTAAATCCAGCCGCCGCCGTATTTATCGGAATCGAGCGGCCAGCCCAGCGTATGCGCCACGTAGCCCGTCTCGATGCGCCCCGGCTGCACATCCCACAATTCTTTTATGCCGATTCCGTAGACCTGCGGATTCTCGCCATCCAGATGAAACCGGTTGACCAGATCTTTCGTGAGCGACCCGCGCGGGCCCTCCGCGAGCACGGTGATTTTCGAGCGCAGCTCGTATCCCGGCGTGAAGTTGTCTTTCGGCTTGCCATTCTTGTCGACGCCCTTATCTTCCGTGATGACGCCGGCAATGCCGTTGCCTTCATAAATCAGCGACGCGCCCGCGAACTGCGTGAACACGTTCACGCCCGCTTTTTCCACCAATCCGCCCAGCCATTTCGTCAGCTGGTTCAGCGAAACTACATAATTGCCGTGATTCTGCAGCGGCGGCGGCGTGATCGGCAACTTCCACGAACCAGTCGACGTGAGAAAATACGCCGCGTCTCCCGTCACCGGCGTGTCCAGCGGCGCGGATTTCTCGAAATCCGGCACTAGCTCCCGCAGCGCGCGCGGATCCATGATTGCGCCGGAAAGCTGATGCGCCCCCAACTCCCGCGCCTTCTCCAGAACGTAAATATTTTCAGCGGAGAGCGTGGAAGTCTTCCCGGCAGCAGCGCCTTGTTCAATCAGGCGCGAAAGATGCAGCGCGCACGCCAGTCCTGCAGGGCCCGCGCCGACAATCAGCACATCAGCTTCCAGCCTTTCGCGCTCCACGGGCATAAGCGTTCATTGTAGCAGAACGCTCCGCGCGAAATTTCCGCGCATCGCGTACAGGCAGCTCAGCAGATTGTTCGCAGGACCAACTAGGCGGGCTTGGACTTCTCGATCTCTTCGGTGAGCGCTGGCACAATTTCAAACAAATCGCCGACCACGCCGTAATCGGCAATCTCGAAAATCGGCGCGTTTTGATCCTTGTTGATGGCCACAATGCAGCGCGAACCCTTCATTCCTACCACGTGCTGAATCGCGCCGCTAATGCCCAGCGCCAGATAAAGCTTCGGTGAAACCGTCTGGCCGGAGCTGCCGATTTGCCGCTCCATGGGCAGCCACCCTTCGTCGCAAATCGGCCGCGACGCGGATAATTCTGCGCCCAGCGCCTTGGCAAGTTTTTCCGCCAGCGGAATATTCTCGGGAGCCTTGATGCCGCGGCCAATCGAAACCAGAATCGGCGCTTGCGTCAAATCCACGGCTTGCTTGGCCTCGCGGAAAAGCTCAAGCGGCTTCGTGCGAATCTGCTCCGGTTTCAGGTTCGCCCTGAACGGTTTCACCGGCGCCTTCCCACCTTGTCTCTTCGCCGCCATGTCCGCGCGAAACGCGCCTGCCTGAAATGACGCGATCCACGGCGCATCGCCTTGAAAAACCACGTCGGCAGCCGTGCGCCCCTGAAACATTTGCCGCACGAAAACGAGCTTGCCGTTTTCGTATCGGTAGCCGACGCAGTCCCCAATCATCCCTTTGTTCAGCGACGCCGCCAGTTTCGGGGCGAAATCCCGCACTTGATACGTATGCGGAAAAATCACCAAATCCGGCTTCGTCTGCTCCACCACCTGTTTTAACGCGATGGAGTATCCATCGGGCGTGTATTTTTCGAGCAGCGGGTTTTCCACCAGAATCACTTCGTCGACCTGATAGCCCGCGAGTTCATCCGCCAGCGCCGCGACGCCCTGGCCGATTACCAAACCGGTGACCGAGCCTTTCACCTGCGTCGCGATTTGCTGCGCCGCCGTCAGCGCCTCGAAGCTGACCTTGTTCCATTTCCCTTCGCGCTGCTCGGTGATCAGGAGAATTTTCATGGCGTTTCGCTGAAACTAGAGCACCCGCGCCTCGTGCTGCAATTTTTCCACCAGCTTCGCCGCGATTTCCTTCGGCGAGCCGGTGATGAACTCCGTCTTCTTCGTCTTCTGCGGTACGTAAATGCGCTCCACGCGTTGCGTCACTGCGGATTGCACGCCAAGGGATTCGCGCGCCACGCTGGCAATTTCTTTTTTCTTCGCCGCCATGATGCCTTTCAGCGTCGCATAGCGCGGCTTGTTGATCCCCGACTGAATCGTCAGCACCGCCGGCAGCGGCAATTCCACCCACTGAAACCAGCCCGCTTCCAGTTCGCGTTTCACGCGCAAACGATCGCCCTGCGCTTCAATCGACATGATAATCGTCGCGTGCGGCAGCCCCAGCAATTCGGCCAGCAGCACGCCGGTCTGCCCAAATCCGTGGTCTTCGCTCTGCAAGCCCGTCAAAATCAAATCGAACTTTTCTTTCTCGATGGCCGCCGCCAGCGACCGCGCCGACGCCAGCGGGTCCAGCCCGTAAAACTTCTCATCGACCACATGAATTCCGCGATCCGCGCCTTTGGCCAGCGCCTCTTTGATCGTCTGCTTCGCGCGCTCCGGCCCCATGGAAATGGCCACCACTTCTCCGCCGTGCTTTTCTTTCAAGCGCAGCGCCTCTTCCAGCGCGAAGCTGTCCGGCTCGCTTGTTTCAAAGCTGATGTCCGTCTCGCGAATCCACGAGCCGCTCGCATCGATTGCCAGCGGCGCATCCTTTGCCGCAACCTGTTTGACGCACACCGCGATTTTCACTGGCCCTCCCACAGCTTGAACACTAACGATGCGTTCGTGCCGCCAAATCCAAACGAATTCGACAGCGCGTATTGCATGGTCACCTTGCGCGCTTCGTTGGGAACGTAATCCAGGTCGCACGCCGGGTCGGGATTCTCGTAGTTGATCGTCGGCGGCGCCACCTGCTCCCGCAGCGCCAAAACGCTGATGCCCGCTTCCAGTCCGCCGGCCCCGCCGAGCACGTGTCCCGTCATCGATTTTGTCGAGCTGACCGGAATTTTCTTTGCCGCGTCGCCGAAAGTCCGCTTGATCGCCAGCGTCTCCAGCGCATCGCCAATCGGTGTCGAAGTGCCGTGCGCGTTCACGTAGCCGATCTGCTCCGGCGCAATTCCCGCGTCCTTGAGCGATGCGCGCATCACGCGATACGCCCCGTCGCCATCCTCCGAAGGCTGCGTCATGTGATACGCGTCCGCCGACATACCATAGCCGACAATCTCCGCCAGAATGTTTGCGCCCCGCCGCTGCGCATATTCCAGCGACTCCAGAATCAGCATGCCTGAGCCTTCTCCAATAACGAATCCGTCGCGCTGCGCGTCAAACGGCCGGCTCGCCCGCGTCGGCTCATCGTTGCGCGTCGAGAGCGCCTTCATCGCCGCAAAACCGCCCACTCCCATTGGCGTGATGGCCGCCTCCGAGCCTCCTACGATCATCACCTCTGCGTCGCCTCGCTGAATAATTTTGAACGCGTCGCCAATCGCATGCGCCGAAGCGGAGCACGCTGTCGCCGTCGCCGAATTGGGGCCCTTCGCACCCAGGCGAATCGAAACTTGCCCTGCGGCCAGATTGATAATCGCGGACGGAATGAAGAAAGGAGAGATCTTGCTGGGCCCGCCGTGAATCAGCTTGCTGTGCTCGCGCTCGATGACGTCGAATCCGCCGATGCCTGAAGCGATGTAAACGCCGACCTCATCCGCATTTTTTTCGTTGATTTCCAGGTCCGCCATCTTCATCGCGAAATCCGTGGCGGCAATCGCCAGATGGATGAAGCGGGCCATCTTCTTGACTTCTTTTTTTTCGATCCAATGGAAGGGATCGAAGCCTTTCACTTCACCGGCAAAAGTGCAGTCGAAGCCGGTCGCGTCAAACTGCGTGATCGGCGCGATGCCGCTTTTCCCGGCAACGAGGTTTTTCCAAACCTCTTCCGTGCCGATCCCGCAGGCGCAGACCAACCCAACTCCTGTAACGACAACTCGGCGATTCAATAGGGAACTTTCTCCTCGCGGAAGCCTGAGGCCGCGAACTACTTTTTCGCTTGGGCGTGCTTGTCGATGTAAGCGATGGCGTCCTTGACCGTGGCGATCTTTTCGGCGTCCTCATCGGGAATTTCGATGCCGAACGCCTCTTCGAAAGCCATCACGAGTTCGACGATGTCGAGCGAGTCGGCGCCCAGATCATCCACAAAAGAAGCCGTCGGCGTCACTTCTCCCTCGTCCACACCGAGCTGTTCGACGATAATCTGCTTCACGCGTTCTTCAACGCTGGCCATTCTATTTCTTCCTCCGCTTTCGGCGATCGTTCGCTCTTCGTCTAGACTCTCCGGCGGCTTCTCCGGTTACTGAACCCGTTCATTCTAAGCGGGGCCCGAAATCAGGTCAACCATCGATCCTCAACGCTTGTGCTCTGCCCGCTGTCGGGGCGGTTCATTCGGCCCTACGGATTAAACCGCGGTCAGCAGCATCGGCGCGCCATCCGTGATTACGATGGTGTGCTCGTAATGCGCCGAAAGGCTTCCATCCGCCGTCTTCACCGTCCAGCCGTCGCCGCCGTCCTTCGGCTTGCCCGAGCCCATTGCTATGATCGGCTCGACCGTCAACACCAGCCCTTCCGTCAGCCGCTGCCGCGCATGCGGATCGTTGAAGTTCGGCACGCTCGGCTCTTCGTGGATGGTGCGCCCGATGCCATGCCCGCCGAGTTCGCGGATCACCTGAAACCCGCTTCGCCGAACTTCGCGTTCCACAGCTCGCCCAATTTCGTTCACTCGATGATTGGTCCGCGCAAACTTCATCCCCTTATGAAAAGCGCTCTCTGCGCACGCCACCAGTTGCCGGGCCTGCCCGGAAACCGGCTCGACCGGCACAGTGATTGCCGCGTCGGCCATGTAACCGTTCTTTTCGAAGGTCACGTCCAGTTTCACCAAATCTCCCACGCGCACCTTGCGCGAATCCGACGGGATGCCGTGCACGGCCTCGTCATTCAAACTGATCAGAACATCGCCGGGAAAACCATAAACCATCCGTGGCGCCGAGCGCGCGCCATTTTCTCGCATCACCTTGCCGCCGATTTTCGCCAGCTCCGCCGTGGTGATTCCCGCACGCACAGCGGCCGACATCGCTTCCAGCGCCAGCCGCACGATTCGCCCCACCTCTTTCAACGACAACAGCTCTTTGTAACTCTTAATCGACATGATTTCTTCAGCCTATCCCATCCGCATTCCGCCATTCACGTCTAGCACGTGGCCGGTAATGTACCCCGCTTCTTCGCTCGCCAGAAAAACAATCGCCGCGGCTACGTCGGCGTCGGCGCCGAGCCGTCCTAGAGGAATCCGCGCCTTCAGCTCTTCTTTCACTTTTTCCGGCAGTGGGTCGGTCATCGGCGTGGCGATGAATCCCGGCGCAACCGCATTTACGGTGATGTTCCGCGAAGCCATTTCCGTCGCAATCGCGCGCGTCAGTCCAATCAGTCCTGCCTTCGCCGCCACGTAATTCGCCTGCCCCGCGTTTCCCGTCTCCGCCACCACGGAAGTCACGTTGATAATTCGCCCCCACCGCTGCTTCATCATCGTGCTCAGCGCCTGCTGCGTGCACAGATGCGCCGCGGTCAGGTTCGTCCGCAGCACCGTCTCCCAGTCGTCGAGCTTCATGCGCAACGCCAGCCCGTCGCGCGTAATCGCCGCGTTGTTCACCAGAATGTCCAGCCGCCCAAATTTCGCCAGCGTTTGCTGAAAGCCGGCTTTGATTTGCTCCGGGTCGGCAACGTCCATCTTCACCGCCAGCGCTTCTCCACCCGCGGACTCAATTTGCCTCGCGACTTCCGCGAGCTTTTCTTCGTTCCGCGCCGCCACTGCGACGCGCGCGCCGGCACCTGCCAGAGCGATCGCCGTCGCCCGGCCAATCCCCTGCGACGCGCCGGTAACCATTGCCGCTTTTCCTGCCAGCGAAAACATTCCTCAGTAGCTTCCTTCTCGCCTCAATTCAGGATTCGGTGATCTCCGTGCGCGCCTTGGCCACTTTCTCCACCGTCGATTGCAGGCTCGCTGCATCTTCCACGTTGAAGCTGCGCACGGAACGGTCAATCTGCCGCAGCAACCCGCTCAGCACCCGCCCCGGCCCCACTTCCACAAAAATGCGCACCTCCTGCGCAATCATTTCGTGAATCGAATCTTCCCACAGCACCGGCATGCATATCTGCCGAATCAATGCGTCTTGCGCTTCTTCGCCGCTGGTAATCGCTTCCGCATCCACATTGGTGATCAGCGGAAAGCGCAACGGACCAAACTTTGTCGCGCGCAGCTCCGGCTCCAGTCGAGTTTCTACCGGCCTCATCAACGCGCAATGAAATGGCGCGGAAACCGGCAAAATCACCGCGCGTTTGGCGCCGCTCTGCGACGCAATTTCCACCGCCCGTTTCACTGCCGCCGCATTTCCGGAAATCACGGTTTGCTCTGGCGAATTCAGATTCGCCGCCGAGACCACCTCGCCATCAGCCGCTTTCTTACAGATTTCGGCGACCTCCGCCGGGGCGAGCCCCAAAATCGCCGCCATCGCGCCCTCGCCGTGCGCCACGGCCTCCTGCATAGAGCGGCCGCGGTTCCGAACCAGCTTCACCGCCGCGGAGAAATCCAAACTTCCCGCGGCCACCAGCGCCGAATATTCGCCCAGGCTGTGCCCCGCCACGTAATCCGGCGTCACGCCGTTCTCTTCCAGCACGCGCTCCGCGGCCACCGACACCGTCAGAATCGCCGGCTGCGTGTTTTCCGTCAGCTTCAGCTCGTCCTCGCTGCCTTCAAAACACAGCCGCGACAGCGAAAATCCCAGCGCCGCATCCGCAAGTTCGAATACTTGACGCGCAGCCGGAAACGTCTCCGCGAGGCTCCGGCCCATGCCCGGATATTGCGAGGCTTGACCCGGAAATAAGAACGCCACCTTGCTCATGTGATTATCCCGTTCCGCGATGCGCTCGGCGATGCCGAAGGCAGGTTCTAACTCTCTTCGTGCGGAAAGTCCAGCGCCGCTCCTCCCCAATCAAGCACGCGCGCTGGCCACTGATGCGGAAAGCTCCTTTTCGATTTTCTCGTTTGCTTTGGCTCGGCAAAGCTCAGCTGCCACGCGAATGGCATTCTTGATGGCGTTGGAATTGGAACGCCCGTGCCCAATCACTGTGATGCCGCGAACCCCCAGCAGCGGCACGCCTCCATATTCCGAATAATCGATCTTCTTGCGAAATTCCGCGAAAGCGTGCCGCGACAGCACGTATCCCATCTGCGCGCTCAAGCTGCTCTTCAGCGCTTTCTTCAACATTCCGCCCACGTGTTCCACCAGGCCTTCGCTGATTTTCAGCACGATATTCCCGATAAAGCCATCGCACACAATCACGTCCACATCGCCCTTGAAGAAATCTTTCCCTTCCACGTTCCCGATGAAGTTCAGAGAAGTTTGCTTCAACCGATTCGACGCCTCGCGCGTCAGCTCATTTCCCTTTGTTTCCTCTTCGCCGATCGACAACACTCCCACCCGCGGCCGCTTCGTTCCGAAAATCGTCCGATAGTAAATCTCTCCCATAATCGCGAACTGCTCGATCTGCTCCGGCTTCGAGTCCACGTTCGCGCCCACGTCCAGCAAAATCGACGCTCCGCCTTTCGCGTTCGGAAACGGCGCCGCCAGCGCCGGCCGGTCCACAGAAGGCAAAGTTCCCAGCACAAACCGCGCCACCGCCATCACCGCGCCGGTATTCCCCGCGCTGACCAGCGCCTCCGCCTGCCCCTGCTTCACCATTTTCGCCCCTACGTGCACCGAGCTGTCGCGCTTCTTGCGAAACGCCACCGACGGCGAATCGTCCATGGTGATCACTTCCGTCGCATTCACGATTTCGATCGGCAGCCCGCGCGCGCTCTGGCGATTCAACTCCGCGCGCACTTTCGCCTCGATGCCGATGAGCAGAACGCGCACACCATACTGCCGCACCGCGAGCACCGCTCCTTCCACTTCCGCTCGAGGAGCGTGGTCGCCTCCCATGGCGTCCAGCGCAATCGTGGTCATTGGATTCACCGCATTAACTTAGGCTGGCTGGGCCTTCCCCGCAGAGGTCAGACTAAAGTTCAGGCTGAGGTGTCCACCACCGCTCGCCCCTTATAGTAACCGCAATGCGGGCACGCGCGATGCGGAAGCTTCGGCTCGTGGCAATTCGGACAGCTGGTGATCGACGGCGCTTTCAGATGATCATGCGCCCGCCTCGTGCTCGTGCGCCTCTTCGAGTGACGTCGCTTTGGATTCGGCATTCCTGCTCCTTCTGGCGGCGGTGCGCACTGCACCCTTTCCGCGTATTCGGAAACCTTATCATTCTACTGTATTTTACTGTTTTTTCGGCCAGTCTTGCTTCAATCGGGCCAGCGGCGCCATGCGCGGGTCCGACGCATGGCTTTCACAGCGGCATTCTTCCTGGTTCAAATTCACCCCGCAGTGCGGGCAGAGCCCCCGGCAATCACTGCGGCAAATCACCTTCATCGGCAGCGACAGGTTCACTTGTTCGGCCAGCACGTCGGCCAGGAACAGCCCATCGCCTTCGAAGAACGCAACGTCCGTATCATCCAGATTCAGCCGGACTTCCTCGTCTTTTCGGATCGACGTCATCGGCCGGTAAATCAGGTCGAAATCCTTGCTGACTTCTTCCACCACCGTCTCCAGGCACCGCGCGCAGGTCAGCTCCAGCCGGGTGTGAAACGTCCCAAAGATGCGGATTTGCCCGTCGATCAGCTCCGCCGTCGCGCGCACGTCCAGCGGCTCGATCTGCTGGAAGTCCCCGGAATGGAAGTCCAGCGTCCCCGGCGCGTAATCCTTCCGGATGCGGATCTTGCGAGTGGCGAGTTCGTGTACGTCCAGAAACATAGAAATCCCGTGAGAAAACGAAGTGAAACCTCATTATATGTCCCGTCCGCTCGTTGTCAAGAAACCCTGAAACATTCGTTCCTCATGATGCCAATCCGTTACTTGCCCCGAAGTGCATCGCTTGCATGCCCGTTCGCCCACCCCCGCCCGCCTCTGTATTCGATTTTGTCATCCTGAGCGACGCGAAGGATCTTGCCTGAGCCTCTGCAGGTGCCTTAGGTGGCACAGGCTTCAGCCTGTGTGCCTTCGTGCTGTGTCTTTATGGAGCGCGGCGCGATCTCCGCGTCCCGGACGCTTTCGCGGGACGGCTCGACGCCGCTTTCGCGCGGCCCACAAACGTGCCCACGTCCTCGTAGGGGCGCTGCTTGTTTACCCTGAGGCACGAAGGGCTGCGCCCGCTGCGCCTCGAACCGTCTTGAATCTGCCTTCCTGAAACATCCTTCCTCTTCGCGCACGCCTTGTGCCTGCCCGCCGTGGCGGGCCTGCCCGCCTTGTGCGCGATGTCTTCGCCTCCGCTCGTCACTTGTCACTCGCCACCTGCCACTGCCTTCAATTCCTATCGCGCGTCTCATCCGCGCGAAGTATTCTGGGTTTCCGAGTCTTGCGTTTCGAGTGTCTTTGTAGGGTCGGACTTCAGCCCACCCTCGCTCGATTCGCTACCGGCTGCCAGACGATTGCTTTCACCGTCTTGAATCCGACTTCCTGAAATATCCTTCCTCTTCGCGCACGCCTTGTGCCTGCCCGCCGTGGCGGGCGCGATGTCTTCGCTTCCGCTCGTCACTTGTCACTCGCCACTTGCCACTGCCTTCATGCCCTGACGCAGGAAGGCTCGCGAGTCCCCGCCTCGCGCTTCGCCCGCACCGCGGTTTGTTGGCGATGGTTTCACCCGTGCTGAAATCTGACTTCCTGAAATGTCCTTCCTATTCGCGCGCGCCTTGCGCTTGCCCGCCGTGGCGGGCCTGCCCGCCGCGGCCTCCTCAGGTTGTCATCCTGAGCCTGCCTGCCGCAGGCGGGCGCAGCGAAGGATCTCGTCTCGACGCATTTGCCGTTGCATTTCGTAGGGGCGACCCTTGGGTCGCCCGAGGGCGGGCAAGCCCGCCCGTTATCGACGCCTGCGTCTCATCAGGGCACGGCTTCAACCGTGCCAGAAAGACTCTTCCAAATGTTTACTTCCTTTTGCGCGCCTTACCCGCGCAAGGTAGTATGTTGTCCAACCCGCTACTGATGACGCGCTTGGTACTCCATTTTTCGGTATAATCCGACCGAACCTCGCTGACTCGACTGGCGGAGCGACTCAGATGCGTCACGTTCAGCTCCTAAAACATGACTTCCAGTGAATTCCGAGAACTTCTTGGTCGCAGCACCGACCAAGAGCTACTCGACCCATGCCTTCGCGACGAAGCGACGCCGTATATCTTTGAGACAAACCCTGCGGCTTGGGATGCGTTCCGAGATCAACTGGCCACACGTTTAGGCGTGGAACGTCCCGACATAAGGATTGTGGGAAGCGGTAGGTTCGGATTCAGCATGAAACCTGGATCAAACCTCAGGGCATTTAAAGATACTTCCGACATTGACGTCGCCATCGTTAACTCCATCCTATTTGACGAGCTTTGGATTTACATTCTGGAAGCCGCCTATCCGAGGCCCCCGGTTTCACAACGGTTTAGCGGCTGGCTTGAAATCCGGAGGAACGAACTCTATACCGGGTGGCTGACGCCTCTCGACATTAAGCTTGATATGACAATACTCGGCATTCGGGCCAAGCCGGTGCTAGACTTCAGACTTCGATGGTTCAACGCGCTGAAGGAAGCATCGCAACATCCTCCCCGGAGACATGAAGACATTACGGGTCGACTATATCGAACGTGGCGGCACGCCGAGCTTTACCATCTCCACAATCTTGCTGTGCTCCGAAAAAATCTAACGGAGTGAGGACCAGACGATGATGCACAAGTCGCAACCCCATTCGATTACCTGGTTCCAGGACAACTACAAGGCCGGTCGCCTTGAACTTCGGCCGCCTTTCCAGCGGAAACCAGTATGGACGGATAAACAGCGCAGCTTCCTTATTGAATCCGTCCTGATGGATATCCCCATTCCTGAGGTATACGTCCAGGTTACCCAAGCGGACGACGGTACTGAGAGGTACGGGGTCGTAGACGGTCAACAACGACTTCGAACCATTCTCCAGTTTGTCGGTATCGAACGAGAAAAGGACCAAGAAGATGAGGATTACAACAAGTTCGCCCTGGAAAAACTACCGGAGACGTCTAACTACAAGAACAAGACCTTCGCCGACGTTACCGGTGAGAACCGAAAGAAGTTCTTTCAGTACGAGATATGCGTACGACTTCTCTATACGGACGACCACAAAGTCGTCGAAGACGTCTTCAAAAGGCTGAACAAATTTACACTCCCTCTTAAGCCGCAAGAGCTTCGCAACGCAACATATCACGGTGCCTTCGCCAAACTCTCCGAGTCATTAGCAGACGACGAATACTGGGCCGTCAATCGGATCGTAAGGCCTGCGGCAATCCGCCGTATGGCCGACATCGAAATGATGAGCGATCTTCTCATTGGCCTGATACATGGACCGCAAGGTGGTTCGGCGAAGATTATCGACCAATATTACGAACAATACGAGCAATACGAAGATGAGTTCCCGGAACAAAACAGAATCGAGCGACGTTTCGACAAGACGCTGGATACAATCAAACGGCTGTTCCCTAAGATAGAAGAGACGCGATGGGGCAATCGTGCGGACTTTTACACCCTGTTCGTCGCATTGGGCGTATCGTTTTTGCAGCATCGCCTCCCGCACAAGAACGAGAAG
>JBAPRL010000012.1:0-224642 GCA_049281095.1 Candidatus Acidiferrales bacterium | reverse complement strand
TTATGGTCGGCCTGACCGGAGTCGGCGGCGGTGCGCTGCTGGTGCCGCTTTTGGTCATTTTTCTAGATGTTCCTCCCATCATCGCCGTGGGCACAGGAGCGGTCTTTGTTGCCGCCACAAAAATCGGGGCCGCATGGGCGTACTACCGACGCGGTCACGTAGACACTCGGCTTGTTTTGCGGATGTCCATCGGAAGTATTCCCGGCGCGATTCTTGGAGTGGGCGTGTTGGCTATTCTGCGCGCCCATCTTGGCGATGGCGTGAACGAACTCCTCAAAATTCTCATCGGTGTGCTCCTGATCCTGACGCCAGCGTTTGCCCTTTTTCAGAAATATCTCGAGAGAACCGGCAAGAAAACGCTGCGAGACAGGCTTCCTCCCGGGATCACACCTCAGAATGGGGCTGTCGCGGTCGGCCTCATTGGCGGCTTCCTGGTCGGGATGACCTCCATGGGTTCGGGAAGCATCATCATGATCTTACTGGTACTTTTTTATAGCAGAACTCTCCAAACCTTGGTCGGCACGGACATCGCTCATGCGGTGATCCTCGCTACGGTCGCGGGGATAGGTCATTTGGTTCTGGGCGATATCAACTTCCGGCTTCTGGCCGCGCTGCTCCTGGGATCGATTCCCGCTGCTTGGTGTGCAGCTCACTACGCCACTTCAATCCGAACAGTCTGGCTGCGCTGGGTGTTGTTTTCAGTCCTCGTGGTAGCAGGGATATCGATGCTGTAGATTTGGAAACCCGGAAAAGATTGGCATAGCCCGCAACATATATCCCTAGGTCGTGTCAGTTAGGAGGAGACCAAGTCCTGTGGTGACAAAGTACGAAAAAGACCTGGACAGAATTCTGCGCGCGTTGCAAGCGGGCGGGAAGATATATCGCTCCCGCTCGATGGAATCGATTCGTGTAGATAGAAAGAACGGTGGCGATCCCGTCACGGATGCGGAACGGGAAGTGAATCAGTTGCTGTTTGAGATGCTGGTCCAGAGCGGAGAGGGATGGCTATCGGAAGAGAGCGCCGACAACGCCGACCGGCTGACCCGGTCGCGAGTCTGGCTGGTCGATCCTCTCGACGGAACAAAAGAGTACGTCTCGGGTATTCCCGAGTGGTGCATTTCTATCGCCTTGATGGAAGAAGGCAGACTTGTTGCGGCGGGAGTTCTGAATCCCTGCACGGACGAAATGGTTTATGGATCTGCGGACAGCGGAGTCGTGGCTTCAGCCGGTTCAGCGAAGGCCCTGGATTGTGAAAGCCCCGGCGTCTCCGAGCCATTGGTCCTGGGCAGCAGGAGCGAAGTCAAACGTGGAGAGTGGGAACGATTTCGCGCCGCAAAGTTTCGGATGCAGCCTATGGGGTCTGTGGCTTACAAGCTGGCCCTGGTAGCGGCGGGTAAGGCCGACGCGACTTGGACCCTCGTACCAAAGCATGAATGGGACGTTGCCGCCGGCGTGGCCCTTGTGCTGTTTTCCGAAGGCCTTGTGCTCCGCCTCGATGGTCGGCCCCCCACATTCAATCAGCGCGATCCTATCTTCGCAGGTTTGATTGGGTTCTCTGCGGTGGGAATCGAGAAGCTACGTCCCTTTCTTGGGCAGGTCTTGGGGGATCCTGCCTTCGAGGACTGCCGCCCCTGGGCGAGGGTTCTTGTCGAATCCGTTACGAATGCATAGAGTTTATATGCAGTTTTGCTAATCGCTCCACGCCGTCCAACTCAAGCGGCGCTCGGAGGAGCCCCTTTCGATGCTCCGTCGCACCGATTCCCAGCGTTTGGCAAGAGGGAAGAAAAACTCCCAGCGAATATGCAAGTATTTGCACATAGTCTGCGCTATAATACCGCCGCAGACCAAGCCCAAGTGTTTGCGCGTAAGTAATTGAAAGTAACTATCTTGCTTTGGCCAGTTTGCTGCTATTCGATGAGCCTTAGGCAATCGTCTTGCACGTATGTGCAGAGGTTTGACGCTACGTTTGGCTTTTGCATCTCTAACGGACCGTCGGCATTCACGATGCTAAGTCGATCCCTGGAGATGAGAAACCATGGGTGCTCAAGTGGAAAACTCCCCAGCTCAAGCGATCTTAGCTCGGGAAAGAGCGGAAGGGCGCACTCCCTGGATCATTTGGATTGGTGTCCTTGCGGCGCTTCTTCTCGTTCTCTATGGCCCTATTTTGAAGGCTCTCGCGCTGGACTGGTGGCGCGATCCTAATTACGGTCATGGGTTTCTGGTTCCCGTATTCTCCGGGTTCGTACTGTGGAGAGAACGGCAGCGTCTGGCAAAGATTCCTATCAAGCCGGCTAATTTTGGATTCCTTGTTATGCTTGGAGCGGTCGGGCTCTTGCTGATTGGCTCGCTCGGAGCCGAGTTATTTTCGACCCGTTTCTCCTTTCTGGTGATGGTCGGGGGCATCGTCCTATTCCTCGCAGGCTGGCAGATGTTGCGAGCCGTGCTTTTTCCGCTCGGCTTCCTGGTCTTAGCGATCCCGATTCCGGTGCTCATTCTTAATCAAATTACTTTCCCGTTGCAGCTTTTCGCGTCGCGATTCGCGACGTTCTGGCTTCAGCTTGCAAATGTTCCCGTTTTTCGGGAGGGAAATATCCTCCAACTGCCGAATTACAACCTTGAGGTTGTTGATGCGTGTAGCGGCATCCGCTCGCTGATGACCCTGATCACTTTGGCCATTGCTTACGGTTATTTGGTCGAAGGTAGGCGCTGGGTCCGCTGGTTCTTGGTGTTGCTGATGGTCCCCATCGCCATCGTCAGTAATTCTATACGAATTTTCGGCGCAGGCGTTTTGACCTATCATTTCGGGCCTCGCATGGCGGAGGGATTTTTCCACGAATTTTCAGGGTGGGTGATTTTCGTGGCCGCGCTTTTGTTGATGTTTGCGTGTCATTGGCTATTGAGCAAAATCCCCGGTGGACAGAAAAGAGGAAACGCCAATGCGTAGCCGCAGCATGACGATTCGCCTGGTGATCGCCGTGGCAGTGCTGCTGGGCGGCACGGTGCTTCTTCATGCCATGAGCCACGGCGAACCCTTCGTGGCGCGCACACCACTTAAGGATCTTTCTTATCAGATCGGCAATTGGACGGGAACGGAAACCCCTCTCGATTCACGCATGGTCGAAGCAGCCGGCGTTACGGATTACACGAGTCGCCGCTATTCTGGCCAGGATGCACCAGAGGTTGACCTGTACATCGGATACTACGCGAGCCAAAGAACTGGCGACACCATCCATTCTCCCAAGAATTGTTTGCCCGGATCCGGATGGGATCCGATCCATCAAGGTTATGCGATCGTCCCGCTTGCAGACGGCCAGAAAATCAAAGTGAACGAATACATCGTTGCACAGGGGCTGGAGAAGGACCTCGTATTTTACTGGTATCAAGGGCGCGGTCGCGTCGTTGCCAGTGAATATTGGGGAAAATTCTGGATGATTGACGATGCCATCACGCGGAATCGCACCGATGGTGCCTTAGTCAGGCTGATCACGCCGATTGCCGGAGATCGCGTAGCTGAAGCGCATGCCCGCTTGGAGAAATTTGCCGAGACTCTCTATCCATCACTAAGCAAGTTCATTCCGAATTAGCGGTCTCACAACGGAGGATTTTCGATGAAGCGTCAATGGGTTCAGTTCGTTGCGGCAGCCAGTGCCACGGTCGCGCTGTCGTTGCTATTGGTTTCGTGCGCGGGCAATCCCGAAAAGGCTAAACTGAAGTATCTCGACAAGGGCGAGGCCTACGTGAAGCAATCGCAATATTCGAGCGCCGCGATTGAATTCCGCAACGCCCTAAAAGTGGACCCGAATTATGTCGAGGCTTACTATCAGCTGGCCAAGACCGATTTGGCCCTGCACGACGGCAATGGCGCCTACAAAGCGCTGAATCATGCCATTTCTCTCGATCCGAATCGAGCGGATGTTCGAATAGAGCGAGCAAGGTTGCTATCGTCTGTGCATGATGACAAACTTCAAGCTCAGGCCGCCGATGATGCCAAATATGTCCTCCAGCAAAACCCAAAGAACGCGGATGCCCATCTTGTCCTCGGTAAGACTCTTCTTGCACAGAAACAATATGACCAAGCGCTTCAGGAGTTTTCCACAGCCGCCACGCTTGCTCCCAATGACCCGAATTCCTATCTCGGCCTCGCTCTGGCGAATCTGGCCTTGCGTCATACCGACGATGCTGAGCTGAACTTCAAGAAGGCCATTCAGGTTGACTCGCACTTTGGTCCTGCTTATTTGGGACTAACACGTTTGTATATACAACAGAATCATGTGGACCAAGCCGAGCAGATTCTTCAGGCGGCCATCCAAGCGAACCCGTCGGTTATTGATCTGTACGAGGCTCTAGCCCAATTCGACGCGCAACCGCAACACCAGAATCTGGCGCAGGCCGAACAGGTGCTTCAAGGAGGCATCAAGGCCAATCCGTCTGCTATCCCCTTGTATCTAGATTTGGCCAGCCTGTATGAAGCAGAGCGGAAGCAATCAGATGCCGAAAACACTCTGACGAGCCTCTCGAACCAGCTACCGAAGTCAGTTGAGGCCGCAGTAAAAATCGCCGCGTTGTATCGTGACTTCGGAATGAACGACCGCGCCCTGGCGGAATATCAGAGCGGACTATCAGCCAATCCGCAAAATACCGAAATCGAGGACAATCTCGAAGATATGTATCTCGTGGAAGGCCAAACGGACCCGGCTGCAAAACTCGATGCCGAGGTGCTTAAGCAATCTCCCAACGATGCTCAGGCTCGTGTCAATCATGCCCGCGTTCTGATGGTGCAAGGGAAGCTTTCGGATGCAACCCAGACGCTCCAAAAAGTCATCGCGGATCTCGAGGGTGCTGGGGGGAATCCGCAGCAGTCTGAGCAAGATCAGCAGGCCCACTACCGTTTGGATCAGTGGGCCCACTACTTTTTGGCGATGGCTTATCAGCAAAGTGGCGACCCGGTGCAGGCGAATAATCAGCTCCAGCAGGTTCTCCGTGTTTCGCAGAGTGCTTCAGAGCCCCCCCTGCCTGACGCCCTGAAAGCGCTTGTAGCCCTGAACTTCGACCAACGCAAGTATTCTGTCGCCCAACTCTATGCTCAGGAGCTTGCGCAGGAAACTCCCGCCGATCCCCAGGCTCACGTCATGCTGGCGCAGTCGCTCGCGCAGTTGGGACAACTGAAGCAGGCCGGAGACGAATTTGCAACAGCCGAGAAGCTGGCTCCCAACAATCCCGTCGTGAATGTCAGCCTTGCTAAGTTCTACGCTGCGGAGGGGAAATTCCCGGAGGCGGAAAACGAATTTAAGGCCGCGCTGGGAGCTGCTCCAAGCAGCGTCGATGTTCTGATGGGCTACGCCAACTTCTTGATCTCGCAAAAGCAGGAGCCGAAAGCAATCGCTGTCATTACCCAATTTTTGGCACAAAACCCCAATGAACCTCAGGCTCATTTATTCATGGGCCAGATGGACGAGCATGAAAAGAACTTTCCGGCGGCTCTCTCCGAGACCCAAAAGGCCATCCAGCTTAGCCCCAAGTACCTGAGCGCCTATATGGAGATGGGTCAAATCTACCGGGAGGAAGGAAACCAGAGCGCGGCGACGCAAGCCTACGAGCAGGCAACGACCTTAGGTCCGCCTTCCGCACCACTTGTCACGCAGATCGGCATTATCTATATGCTCGATGGCAATTTGTCCAAGGCAAGCGAGCAATTTCAGAAGGCGCTCAATATTGATCCGAATTTCGCGGTCGCGGCAAACAACCTCGCCTTTATCTATGCCGAGCAAGGGCAGAATCTCGACGTGGCTTTGGGATTGGCCCAGAAAGCCAAGTCCCAGCAGCCTAACATTCCCAGTTTCTCAGACACCCTCGCTTGGGTCATGTTCCGCCAAGGTAACTATGCAGCGGCGCTTCCCTTGCTTCAGTACTGTGTGAAAGAACAACCCGATTCGGCTCAGTTCCACTATCACCTTGGCATGGTCTTGGTTGCCGATGGACAGAAGACCGAAGGCAAGGCGGAGCTCCAGGCAGCGCTGCACAAGAACCTGGATAGCCAGGATGCCGAGCAGGCGCGCAAGGCTCTCTCGCAGTGAACGAGAACGCTATGGCAGGCTCCGCCTTTCGGGTTGCGGGCCTGCTAAGGCCTGCCAACAACATTCGCCTTATCTTTGCGTTCCACCCCAAGGGGTCCGCACGTGGCTAGTAGACGCCGGTCTGGCGGCCGGGTAAGGATATGCAATTCGTTGCAACTTAATCCAAAGGAAATGCACCGCGCTTGGCTACATTCGCTCCGTCAGGAAATCGGGTGTAGGATCCAATCGGCTACGTTGTTTATAATGAGCGGCTTACAAGGCGCCTTTCCGTATGTTGAAACCATGGGGTTTGGCAGATAGCGTGCAACTAGCCAATGGGATTCGGGGGGTAGAACTTTCAAGGAGGAAGCTATATGGTAAGGATTTTGAGCAAGTATGTGTTGCCGGCACTGTGCCTTTTGGCGCTCGCGATGTATGCGCCACAGGCCAATGCGGCCGTTCAAGACTTCAGCTGCGGAGCCGGAGTCTGCACCGGCGCAGTCACCATTAGCGGCGGTGGCACGGTTTACTCAAGCAGCGGAATTGGTGGCCTGATGGCCTCCTCGCCGTGGGTCTTGGGTGGTACTAGCCAGGCTGGTGACGCTTTCACCTTGGCATTTAACACTGGCACCGGGACTATATCGATGACAGACACGACCGTCACCCTAACGGGTACGATTGTGGCTGGCAGCGTTGGAGTCATCAAGGGCAGCTCCGGCGATACGGTCGGTTTTAACGTGGACTGGACCTCGCCGAGCGGCTTGACGGGCCAGGGCTCTGTCGGGTTCCTGTTTTCGTCAGCTGGTGTGAAGAACGCAGCCGACAGCGTTGACGTCAACGTTGTTACTCCAGAACCGGCTAGCTTGCTGCTTCTTGGCACAGGCTTGCTCGGTATGGGCGCAGCCGTTCGTCGTCGCTTGATCGGGTAGTATTTTTCGGAGTTAACGACCGCGTTTGTTGGCTGATTGGCCGCCAAACGATTTGCTTCCTCCGAAGCTTGAGCATTCCCGCCGCACTTCGGTGCGGCGGGAATTGCCGTCTCTAGGAACGTTTATCCCTCCTCTAAGCTTCTGTTACGCGACTTGCGCACCCCGCGAGTCTCACGCTCACCGCTGGTCGCGGCCGCCGAGACAGATCTCGGGGTTTCCTGCGAGGAATGCAGCAGCAGCAGGGTTTTACTATGCTGCCGCCTGGACGTGCGCGAAAGATTCTTTTTGCCTTTTTGTTTCTGTATCATAGGGGTTTCACTATGCTCAGGAGTTGTGCGGATGGCTCATAGAACGCCGGATCATTTTTCAAGGCAGAACCTAAATATAGGAATCATCGGATGCGGATATGTGGGGCTACCCCTGGCTTTGAGTTTCGCCGGCAAAGGCCATTTGGTTGTGGGATTTGACACCGACCCGAAGAAAGTCGAGAAATTGAACCGCGGCGAATCCTACATCAAGCATATTTCCGAAGTCGAAATCGCTAAGCATGTCCGCGCGAAGCATTTTTCCGCCACAGCGGACTTTGCACGTCTGCGGGATATGGATGCGGTGTTGATTTGCGTTCCCACTCCGCTGGATGAACGCCACGATCCCGATCTTTCCTACGTGGAGGACACGGCGCGGGCCATTGCGCCGCATTTGCAGCGCGAGCAACTGATCGTCTTGGAGAGCACCACTTATCCGGGAACTACGGAAGAACTGGTTTTGCCAATTTTCGAGCAAGGCGGGTTGCGCTGCCCGATACAGCGCGAGCACGACCCAAACGCCGCACCTGCCGATTTTTACTTGGCGTTTTCGCCTGAGCGCGAAGACCCGGGCAATAAGCACTTCGGTCTGTCGCAAATTCCGAAAGTCGTCGGCGGAATCAATCCGGCCAGCGGCCAAGCGGCCGCAAATCTCTACGGCCAAATCGTGGCGCGTGTGGTTCCGGTGAGTTCCACTCGCGTTGCCGAGATGGCCAAGCTGCTTGAAAACATCTTTCGCTGCGTAAACATCGCATTGGTCAACGAATTGAAACTTCTGTGCCAGAGAATGGGCATGGACATCTGGGAAGTGATCGACAGCGCGGCAACCAAGCCGTTCGGCTTCATGCCTTTTTATCCCGGACCGGGCCTGGGCGGACATTGCATACCTGTCGATCCCTATTATCTTTCCTGGAAGGCGCGGGAATACGATTTCGCCACACGCTTTATCGAGTTGGCGGGAGAAATCAACACTTCGATGCCCTATCACGTCGTGGACGCCGTCTCCGAAGCGTTAAATGAGCAGGAGAAAAGCTTGAAGGGCGCTCGTATCCTGCTCCTCGGCGTAGCCTACAAGAAAGACATCGATGATTTGCGCGAATCTCCCTCGTTGAAGTTAATGCAGTTGCTGTTTGAACGCGGCGCGAAACTGGACTACAACGATCCTTATTTCCCGTCGTTGCACAAGATGAGACATTATGATTATTCCCAGATGCGCTCCGTCGACATCAATCCGCGGTCGCTCGCTTCTTACGATTGCGTTCTCATTGCTACAGATCATTCTTCGTACGACTACGAGCAGATCGTGGACGTGGCGAAACTGGTGGTCGATTCTCGCAACGCCACGCGCCATGTGAAGAAAAACCGCGAGAAGGTCGTCCACTGCTGAATCGCTTCGGAGTAGCAACAGCGCTTGATTAGGGAGGAAGGGAATGCGCTACCTGGTGACGGGTGGTGCCGGCTTCATCGGCTCGAACATCGTGGATGAGCTATTGCGGCGTGGTCATGACGTCACCGTGCTCGACGATTTTTCGTCGGGCAAGGAAGAAAACCTCGCCACCGCCGTTAAGAAAATCCGCCTCGTTCGCGGAGACATCTGCGATCTCGAAGCGGCGCGCGAGGCCTGCGAAGGCGCCGACTACGTCTTGCACCTGGCTGCGCGTACGTCTGTTCCGCGTTCTGTGAAAGATCCCATCGAAACCAATCGAGTCAATATCGATGGCACGCTCAACGTACTCGTCGCGGCGCGCGACGCCAAGGTGCGCCGCGTCGTCTATGCCGCGTCGTCGGCAGCCTACGGCGAAACACCCACATTGCCGAAGGTCGAAACCATGCCCTCGGACCCCATCTCTCCTTACGGTGTCACCAAACTTGTTGGCGAGATGTACGCACAGCTCTTTGGGCGCGCGTACGGTTTAGAAAACGTGTCGATCCGCTATTTTAATGTTTTCGGTCCTCGTCAGGACCCTACATCGCAATACTCCGGCGTCCTTTCGCGTTTCATGCTGGCGGTTATCGAGGGTTCTGCGCCCGTTGTTTTCGGCGATGGCGAGCAGTCTCGCGATTTTACTTATGTCGATAATGTCGTGGATGTTTCCTTGCGCGCTTGCGAAGCCTCCGGGGCCTCGGGCAAGGTCTTTAACGGCGGCACCGGCGTGCGCATCTCGCTCAACGACGTGCTTAAGCTCCTCGGGAAAATAAGCGGAGGAGCAATTCCTGTGAAGTACGGCCAGCCGCGCGCCGGCGACATCTTACATTCGCAGGCAGACATCGAGCTTGCAGCGCAAGTCCTCGGTTATCATCCGCGCGTGGATTTCGAGGAAGGCCTACGCCGCACGTGGAAGTGGTATTCCGACGCATTCGTGAAGAAATGAATCGTTGGCCAGCCGCTTCAGACGCACGCGATGGTCCCACACAATACTTTTCGGAGTTGGCATGGTGCCTATGAAAATCCTGGTGACCGGAGCCGCCGGTTATATCGGAAGCGTTTGCACCGAAGCGCTGATTGAGCGCGGACATGGTGTCATTGCCGTGGACGACCTCTCCGAAGGCCACAGGGAGGCTGTCGACAGCCGGGCCGTATTCTGTCGCGTCGATCTCCACGACTTGGATGCTCTCAGCGCTGTATTTCGGGAGCATCAGGTTGAAGCGGTAATGCACTTCGCCGCCCTGTGCCTCGTCGAGGAGTCAGTGCGTGAGCCAGGCAAGTATTACCGTGCCAACGTCTGTGCCGGAATCAATTTGCTGGAATCCATGCTTCGCCACGGAGTCAAAAAACTGATTTTCTCCTCGACCGCCGCCACCTACGGTGAACCCGAAAAAACGCCAATTCCGGAAGAGCATCGAACGATGCCGGTAAACCCGTACGGCGCGTCCAAACTCCTCTTCGAGCGCGTCCTGGCGGAATTCCGCGCAAGCTCCGGTCTCGAGTACATCACCATGCGCTACTTCAATGCGGCGGGTGCGTCGGAAAAGCACGGCGAAGATCATAGCCCGGAGACACACATCATCCCCATCCTTCTCGAGGTCGCCACAGGCCAGCGCGAAGCCTTTCAGGTTTATGGCGCCGATTATCCGACTCCCGACGGAACCTGCGTTCGCGATTACGTCCACGTTTTGGACATCGCGCAAGCTCATGCCCTCGCCGTCGAACGTATTTCCGAGTTCGCCGGCAGGATCTACAACATCGGAAACAGCCATGGGTTTTCTGTTCAGGAAGTAATAGACACAGCCTCGCGCGTCACCGGCCGCAAGGTCAACAGTCGTACCGCGCCGCGCCGCCCCGGTGATCCGGCCGTGCTCGTGGCTAGCTCGCAGCGAATTCGCAATGAGTTGGGCTGGGCGCCAGCCTTCTCGAGCTTGGAAGCAATTATCCGAACAGGATGGGATTGGAAACAACAATTCCCGCGAGGATACGCGTCGCCCTAGATTTCCCCACCCTCATATTCGGGTATTCGCGAGTTGACCTTTCCCAAACACACCGTCCAGCTATTTATTGCCCATTGAAGTCAAATTCGTTAGCCTGACCTGTGATGTCACGTAACTCCCGTCCACATCGCCTGAAGGTGTGTCTCCTTTCGCCGCACCCGCTCGTCCGCTCCGAATTTGAGCGCGTGCTGCCGGAGAGCTCCTTTCAGATATCCTTTCGACAGTTGACCTCTTCATCCCCTTCCGACATCAAACAGCTGGCCATTCCAAAGTCGCCGATATACGTCATCGATGGCCAGGCCTCCACGCAAGTCGTCCACGCCCTGATTGAAGGCATACTGGAGCGCTACGCGAAAGGCCGCGTCCTAGTCCTTGCCTCGAAACACAACGATAGCTCCACGTTCGAGTTTCTCCGGCTGGGCGTCAAAGGCCTGCTGGCGTACGGTCAGGCCACAAAGCAGTGGCAAGATGCTTTGCCATTGGTCGCCGCCGGTGGCTATTGGGTCCCGCGGGCAGTGCTTTCCAGGTTCGTGGAATCAATCATCGGCGCACGCAAGTCGGCATTTTCCCGGAACAAGACTCCAGGCACTTTGAGTCGCCGCGAGCGTGAAGTACTGGATTCACTTCTGCGAAATCTGTCCAATAAGGAAATTGCCAGCCAGCTGAACATTTCAGAGCGGACCGTGAAATTCCACGTCTCGAATCTCTTGGCGAAGCACGGCGTGCGGCGCCGTGCCGACCTCATTGTCATGCGCTTTCAGGAAGGCCAACTTCCCAACTGAGTTTTGCTTGCCGTTTCCCTGTTCTTTTGATTAGAATTAACTCTCCTCCCAGCGAATCTGCCCACAGGTGGCTCCGGAAACTGGAAAATAGAATTGCCGGTCAACATGGAGTCGAGCGCCCAAGCGCTGCCCGTCGTTTCTATTGGAGGAAACGGAACTCGGCGTGCACCATTACTCCTTGCCATGCTGGTACAGCACCATTTCGGTACAGACAGTACCGGTACTTTAGAGGGATAAGGGAGGCGTCTGAATGTACGTTGCGGCAATTCGCAAAATCTTGTTAGAAAACTTTGTGCTGCCTTGTGACGCAAATCGATGAGTTCAGTCCTCCAAGCGCCTCCGCCGGCCCATCCCTCGCCTAAGCGGGCCCTGAAGCCCGGAGTCCGTCTTTGGGCCATCAGGCTACTGATCATTGCCGCCGTAGTTTTTACAATAAGATACTTCTATTGGCGCGTGAGCTCGACGATGAACCCGGCCGCCAAGTGGTTCTTTTACCTGTTCCTGGTCGCTGAGATGCTCAATTTCATCGAGGCCGCGCTTTTTTATATGACCACGTGGAAGCCGACCAACCGTTCCCCGCGCCCCATCATCCTCGGCCGCTCTGTCGACGTTTTTATAACCACGTACAACGAACCAGTCGGCCTTGTGCGCGAGACCGTTCTCTGCGCCGCAAGCCTCGAGTATCCGCACCATACCTATCTCCTTGATGATGGTGATCGCGCGGAAGTCGCTGAGCTGGCCCGCGAGCTGGATTGCACATACATTTCCCGAAAAGATCGCACCGGCGCTAAGGCGGGAAACCTGAACAATGCTTTGCGGCAAACGCAGGGTGAATTCATTGTCACCCTGGACGCCGACCATGTGCCGATGCCTGGTTTAATCGGCGAACTCATTGGCTTTTTCGAAGATCCCAAGGTTGGGGTCGTGCAGACTACGCAGGATTTCTACAATCTCGATTCCTTTCAACATCGCACTCACGTGGAAAAAGAAAGGGGCTGGCAACAGCAGGAGCTTTTCTTCAGTGTGATTCAACCGGGAAAGGACGGCTACAACGCCACATTTTATTGCGGCAGTCCCGCCATGTTGCGCCGCAGCGCGCTTGAGGAAGTCGGAGGTTTTGCGACGGAGAGTATCACGGAGGACATGCACACCGGTTTGCGCCTGCAGAGGAAAGGCTGGAAAGTTGAATATTACAATCATACCGTCGCCCGCGGCCTAGCGCCACAGACCTATCGAGGCTTCGCCACCCAATGGAACCGCTGGGGACAGGGCGCCATGCAAGTTCTGCGCAAAGAAAATCCACTTTTCGGCCGGGGATTGACCTTTGCCCAGCGCCTCAATTATTTCGCATCCTTCTATTTTTACTGGATGAGTTTTCAAAAGTTCATCTACATCGCCACTCCGATTTTTTGCTTGCTGGCCGGCATCTTCCCTCTGATTGCAGTTCCGAAAGTATTTGCCATCTATTTCCTTCCCTATTTTCTTTTGAACATCTTCGCTACCGCTGCTCTGCAAGGGGGTTTCGGGGGTTTCTGGCTCAGCGAAGAGTTTAATCTCATCAAGATGCCTGTTTTGATGACGACCAGCGCCGGTTTGTTCCGAAAAGAGGTTCCCTTTAAGGTCACGCCGAAGGCCCGTGACACATCGGCGCGCTGGACCGAAGTATGGCTGCAAAGTTTGCTTTTGATCGGCGTGCTCGTCGCGCTAGGATTTGGCTGCTGGAAACTCGCTCATACGGCGCCGGCGGGGTATTATTTCTGGGCGCTCGTCGTGAACGTCATCTGCGCAATTTTCTATATCTTTCTCCTTGTGCCGGTCATCTGGCGCGCTTTTCGTCACAAAGAATTGCGCGCGACTTATCGCTTCCCGAGCCACCTCGACGTTCCGGTTCTCTTTGGCTACAACGAGGATGGAGGCGGCCGCGTTGTCGGGCGCAGCTTTGCCCGTAATCTCAACCGCAACGGATTTTCGGTTACCCAGAAGGATTCCGTTCCACTGGGAACCACTCTGGCAGTCGAGTTGAGCCTCCCCACCAGAACCGTTCATGCTCATGCCCGGGTTGTCAGGACCTCGGAGTTCTTCAAGGGAGAGAACAAGCGCATTTCCAGCGGCCTTGTCTTTGAACAGATCGACCCTGCCGACCAGGATGCCATCTCCAAACACTTGTTCTGGGAGATCGCGCCCCGCCATGGAAATATCCTGCGAATGACGCGCCGCAGCCAAGCCCGAGGAGCGCAGACGTGAAGCGCTTCGCCGTGCTCGCAGCGCTGACTTTCAGCCTCACCTTAGTGCCTGTTGGCCACACCAGTGCGATGCCGCAAGGTTCCACTCTCGATGACGCCAGGACTCAGGCTGCGGCCGGAAACCTCAACCGTGCTGTACAGCTTTTTCAGCAAGTTCTGAAAGAAGACCGGGATAATATCGTCGCTCTGCGAGGCTTGACCGATGCGCTCGTCGCTCAGGGCCACTGGCAGACGGCAATCGAACCGCTTCAGCATCTCGACCAGCTCCAGCCCAACGATGCCGCTCGTGTATTTCAGCTCGGCCAAATGGAAAGCTGGCAGTCCGGCCATCGCGATCAGGCTCTGACTCTCTTAAAGCGCGCCAACGAGCTTGATCCTTCGAATCTCCAGTATCAGAAATACTATGCGCAGGTGCTCAGTTGGAACGCCGCAACTCGCCCTGAGGCCATCAAAATCTACCAGCGAGGCCTTCGCGAGTCCCCCAACGACATGGATTTGCTGATGGCCTATGCCGAAATGCTTTCCTGGAATCGCGCCACACGCGCCGAGGCCATGGATTGTTACAAGAAAGCTCTTGCGCAGGATCCGCACAACGTGCGAGCTCTCTCTGGCGAGGCGCAGTTGCTCTCTTGGAGCGGCCATTCCTCGGAGGCCATGGATATTTACTCCCAAATTTTGTCCCAGGACCCCAACAACGTTGTCGCGCTGCGCGGCGAAGCGCAAATCCTGGGCTGGCGCGGAGACTATCGCCACGCACTCACTCTCGCGCAGCAAGCCCACGCGCTCGATGGCAGTGATCCCGCAACAACCCTTGAGCTTGCCCAAGCCGAATACGATATGGGACATTACGCGGAGGCGAAAAGCGATTTGGCCCAGGTCCAGGGTATGGATACGCCTGACTACGTCAACCTTAAGCGCGAAGTCGATCACGCTCTCGGCACTTACATCGAACTGGGATACGCTTTGCGCCGCGACGGCGGGTTGCTTGACTACGATTCCGCGGATGCGCTTGTCTCCACCCCCCTTGGTTCGCAAAATCGCCTCAGCGCGCTGTATCAACCTTTCCGCTATCGCACCAACCAGGGAGACTTCAGTTCGAACTATTATGCGTTGATGCTCGATTCCCAACCGTCCGACACCGTCACGACGGATGCGCAAATCGCTGGCCGCACCTATCCCGGCGTTCCTTCGCAAATCGAAGGCGCGTTCGACGCAGCATTCACCGTGCGCCCCTCGTTCAAGCTCCAGATGGGATTCGATCGCGAGTCTGATCAGGAAACTCTCGTTTCCACTCTCGGCGCCGACGAGGATGGCGTCTTCGTCGGGCAAGTCGAGACCAATCTCGCCACCATTGGCGGCAGCTATTCCAATTCGCAGCATCATTACGATGTCTCATTGGACTACACCGATGGCGTTTACACCGGGCAAAATCTCGCGTCGAACCGCCGCTGGGGCTTTGACGGCAACGTGGGAAAATCCATCCGTGGCGATCATCCCTACATTCGAATAGGCTACGGCTTCAGCTACGTTAGCTTCGATCACGACGCGGAATTTGTGCCCGGAGACGGCCAGCCGCCTCGCATCACCGGAGGATATTACAGCCCCACCGAATACCTGCTGAACTACGGCCAGTTGCTCTTTTCCGGCAATTTAGGTCCCCACGCCAAGTGGGATTTGGGCGGATTCGCCGGCATGCAAAACGCGCAAACGTTTTACACTTCGTTTTCAACTCCGCAATTTGCATCCACGTTTTCCACGCATTTGACCTGGAGCATCACCGCCAACAACGAGCTTCGTCTCGGTTACGATTATCTGAATACATTCAACGCGTTCCATCGTCATCTTTTCCTGGTATCTTGGCGGCATTACTTCTAGCGTGCCCACGTCGAGCCTTTTCTCGCCGCGCCAGCCGCGCGGCAGGCATTCGTTCGTCGCGCCTGCGACGCCCCGCTTTCCGTCCTACCTCGATCCCTCATTTATGTGGAGCTCGCTGCGCAAGTCTCAATGGCCGCTCTTCGCTATTGTCGCCGTCGCTTGGTATCTGCGCGCGCGCGCCCCGCACTATTCCAGCCCGTACATGGACGAATCGATTTATGTCCTCTATGGCCGGATGTTTCTGGCGGGGCATTTCTTCGAGCCGCCCATCGACCATCCCCTGAATTTCAGTTTCGGTTGGTACCTGTGGCCGATTCTGGCGGCGTGCGCCGACCGCATTGGCGGTATAGTCGGAGTCCGCGAGCTTGCGGCTGCCATGGGCGCAGGCATCGTCTGGGCCGTCTACGGTTTCGCGAAGCGCCTTTTTTCCCCCGCTGTGGGCCTGGCTTCGGCTTTCGTATTCGCTCTCCTGGGTCCCGCCGTTTTCGTTTCCCGCGTCGCCACTCGCGATATCGGCACGCTCTTCTTTTTCGCCGTGGGCCTCTGGCTGTTCATCCGCGCCTGGCAACAGGGAAAAGAAAGATGGACCGCCTGGCTCGCTGCGGCGCTTTTCCTGTTCGCCGCATTTCTGTGCAAATACTTGATCGCCATCTATTTTCCATTTCTGGCGATCTTAAGTCTTCTCAAGGGCCGCCGCGCCATTCTCGGTTTTTTCCTGCCTCTCGTTGTTCTATGCGCCGCATATGCAGTCGATTACCGCGAATCGCTCGTCGCTCTCTGGCATTACGGCCGGACCTATGGCTCGCTGAAGGCTCCCGGCGCAGAAGCGTGGCAGATCTATTTCACTCACCGGTGGGATTTTTGGATTCTCGTGTTGCTCGCGCTCGCCGCCTGGTTTTCACACGCCGAAGTCGGCCGTTGGAAGCTCGCTCTGATGTGGTGCGGCGTGGCCCTCATGCCGCTGTTCCAACTTGTCTCTCGCGCCGATTACGACTATTGGAAGCACGTCAACTATTCCTTTTTGTTTCTCGTTCCGCTCGCGATGCAGGGTCTGCTGTCTCTGCTGCGCCGCGCCGGTTCCTTGTCGTACAAGCTGGCCGGAACGGTCGTCGTCACTTGCCTTGCCGTCGGTTTCGGCTGGGTAGGGAACGCCTGGCACATCGACCAATTCGTCTTCTGGCCGGACACCGAGCCCATCGCCGCATATTTCCAGGGCCGCTTGGCGCCGTCGGCTCGCGTTCTCGTGGACGACACCGTCTTGCGCTATTCCTTTTCTCCTCCGCTGCACCAATGGCAAATAACCGACCCCTTTTATTTTCGTTACGGCTCGGCCGCTGGCGCGCCCGCGTATTCCGCCGCGGTCAGCGACGGCCTGTTCGATTACGTCATCCTCGATGGCGGGATTGGCGGCGACGCGAAACAGATGGCCAACGCCATCGCGCCGCAGCTTTCCGCGCGCTACGCTCTCAGCGTCAGCATGCCTGACTCGACCCTCGGCCAGCGCATCCAAATCTACGAACGGCAGAACCCGCCCGCGGCTCCGCCTCCTGTCCCAGTTGCTTACATTGAACTCGTCGCTCCAGCATCGAACGCCATCGTCAAAACCAACCGCACCGCAACCACCCTGCAAGCTCGCGTGAAAAACATCGCGCCCGGTGACTACGTCATTGCCGATGTGTTCACCGACCACTGGTATCGTCAGACCGGCAAATTGCGTCCGGGCGTGCCGGATGGCGATTTGACCGCCACCATTTACCTCGCCGGCGAAGGCCGCGAGCAGTGCTACCACATCGTCCGCGTGCGTCTGTTCGACCCCTCCGGCGGCTTTCTCGGCGCAGCCATGAGCTTCAATGTGGCCCGCGCCAACGCCGACGGCTCCACCCCGGTCTGCCGTTAAACTCTGCCGCAGCGCCCTTCGGAGCGCCTTCCGTGCCGCTCAATGCACGGCTTTCCGCGCGCGTCGAAACGCCATGCTATCCTTATAACAGCACGCGATTTGCATGCATCCCTCTTGCCAGGAGCGGGAAAAAGACCCGGAGAAAGACAACATCTTGACCACCCCATCCAGCCGCGCTGCGGAGTTAAAGGCTCTCCTGAACCAGCGCATCGTCATCCTTGACGGAGCGATGGGCACGATGATACAGGCGCGCAATCTCGCCGAAGCCGATTATCGCGGCAAGGAATTCGCCCGCCATCCCCGCGATTTGCGGCTGAACAACGACGTCCTGAACATCACGCAGCCCGAAATCGTCGAGTCCATCCACCGGCAATACCTCGAAGCCGGCGCGGACATCATCGAGACCAACACCTTCAACTCCAGCGCCATTTCCATGGCGGAATATGGCCTGCAGGATCGCGTCTACGATCTGAACAAGGCCGCCGCGCAAATCGCGCGCCGCGCCGTCGAGCGCTTCCTCGCTGAAAATCCTAATGCCGGCCCTCGTTTTATCGCTGGCGCGCTCGGCCCTACCAGCCGTACCGCCTCCATGTCCCAGGACGTGAACAGCCCCGCATCCCGCGCGGCCACCTTTGACCAATTCCGCGCGGCGTATTCTGAGCAGGTCCGCAGCCTCATCGACGGCGGCGTCGATGTACTGCTGGTCGAAACCATTTTCGACACCCTCAATGCCAAAGCGGCGCTCTTCGCCATCGAAGAATGCTTCGAAAAATCCGGCGTGCGCCTGCCGGTCATGGCCTCCGTCACCATCGTCGACCAAAGCGGCCGCACGCTCTCCGGCCAGACCATCGCCGCGTTTTGGATCTCTGTTTCGCACATGAATCTATTGAGCGTCGGCATCAACTGCGCTCTCGGCGCGAAACAGATGCGCCCTTACGTCGAAGAGCTTTCGCGCATCGCGCCGATTTACATCAGTTGCTATCCGAATGCCGGTTTGCCCAACGCCTTCGGCGGCTTCGACGAGACGCCAGAAAAAATGTCCGCCGATCTGCGCGACTTTGCCTCCAACGGCTGGCTGAATATCGCCGGTGGCTGTTGCGGATCCACTCCCGCGCACATCCGCGCCATCGCCGCCGCCGTGAAAGGCCTCAAGCCCCACGTGCTCTCCAAGCGCGAGCCATACACGCGCTTCAGCGGCCTCGAGCCGCTGGTGATTCGCCCCGACACGAATTTCGTAAACATCGGGGAACGCACCAACGTCACCGGCTCGCCAAAGTTTTCCAAACTTATCCTCGACGGAAAGTACGAGCCGGCCCTCGCCATCGCCCGCCAGCAAGTCGAAGGCGGCGCGCAAATCATCGACGTCAACATGGACGAAGCCATGCTCGATTCCGAGCAGGCCATGACCACTTTCCTGCATCACGTCGCGTCGGAGCCCGATATCGCGCGCGTGCCGTTCATGATCGACAGCTCCAAATGGAGCGTCATCGAAGCTGGCCTCAAATGCATTCAGGGCAAGGGCATCGTCAACTCCATCAGCCTCAAGGAAGGCGCCGAAGCCTTCCGAGAGCGCGCTCGCCTCATTCGCCGCTACGGCGCCGGCATGGTCGTGATGGCCTTTGACGAAAAAGGTCAGGCTGATACCGTCGAGCGCAAGCTCGAAATCTGTGCGCGCTCTTACAAAATCCTCACCGAGGAAGTCGGCGTTCCTCCCGAAGACATTATTTTCGACCCCAACATCTTGACCGTCGCCACCGGCATGGAGGAGCACAACAACTACGCTGTGAATTTCATCGAGGCCACGCGTCAGATCAAGGCGAAATTTCCGCGTGTCAAAGTCAGCGGCGGCGTCAGCAACATTTCCTTTTCATTTCGCGGCAACAATGTCGTTCGCGAAGCTATGCACTCCGCGTTTCTTTATCACGCGATTCGCGCCGGCATGGACATGGGCATCGTCAACGCCGGCCAGCTCGCCATCTACGAGGAAATTCCCAAGGACTTGCTCGAGCTCGTCGAAGACGTGCTGCTGAATCGCCGTCGGGATGCCACCGAGCGCCTTCTGGCCTTCGCTGATTCGGTCAAGCAAAAAGGCGAGGTCCCGGTCGAAGAAAGTGCATGGCGTCAGGGTTCTGTCGAAGAGCGCCTGAAGCACGCTCTCTTGAAGGGCATCGTCGATTTCATCGAAGTCGATACCGAGGAAGCCCGCCGCAAATACGGCAAACCGATCGCCGTTATCGAAGGTCCGCTGATGGACGCGATGAATGTTGTCGGCGATCTCTTCGGTTCCGGAAGAATGTTCCTTCCACAAGTCGTGAAGAGCGCGCGTGTTATGAAAAAATCCGTCGCCTACCTGCAGCCCTTCATGGAAGAAGAGAAGCGCGCCGAAGGCGGCAGCCAGGTCAAGGGCCGCATTCTTCTCGCCACCGTGAAAGGCGATGTTCACGACATCGGCAAAAACATCGTCGGCGTGGTCCTCGGCTGCAACAATTATGAAGTGATCGACCTCGGCGTCATGGTCTCCAGCGACAAAATTCTCGCCGCCGCGCGCGAAAAGAAGGCTGACATGGTCGGCTTGAGCGGCCTGATCACGCCTTCTCTCGAGGAAATGTCCCACGTCGCCAAGGAAATGCAGCGCGAAGGCTTCGACGTTCCGCTACTCATCGGCGGTGCCACCACCAGCCGCATTCACACCGCGGTGAAAATCGCGCCGATGTATCGCCAGCCGGTGATCCATGTGCAGGACGCTTCTCGCGCCGTCGGCGTCGTAGGAAGTTTGCTCAGCAACGACTTGAAAAACAATTTCGTCAAAGAAAACCGCACCGAACAAGAAAAAGCCCGCGAAAAGCATCGCGGGCCGCAAACGCAGTCGCTGCTTTCTTTCGCGGCGGCCCGTGCGCGCGAGCCTGTTTTCGATTGGTCAGCTTACGCGCCGCCGCATCCTTCTTTTCTGGGCGTTCGCGTCTGCGCTTCCGTGCCGCTCGCTGACGTTGTCCCTTACATCGACTGGACGCCTTTTTTTCACGCCTGGGAGCTGCGCGGCATTTATCCCCGCATCTTCGAACAGCCCGAAGTCGGCCCCAAAGCCAAAGAATTATTCGACGACGCGCAGCAGCTCCTCGCACGCATCGTCCGCGAAAATCTGCTCACCGCTCGCGCCGTATTTGGTTTTTTCGCCGCGAACAGCGTCCTCGAAGACATCGAGATTTACTCCGACGAATCTCGCTCGCGCCTCCTCGCCACGTTTCACACTCTGCGCCAGCAAATCTCGAAACCTGAAGGCGAATCCGATTTAGCCTTGGCCGATTTCATTGCTCCCAAGGAAACCGGCGTGCGCGATTATCTCGGCGCGTTTGCCGTCACCACCGGAATCAACATCGAGCCGCTCGTCGCCCGTTTCGAGAAGGCCAACGATGACTACAACGCCCTCATGTCCAAGGCCCTCGCCGACCGCCTCGCCGAGGCCCTCGCCGAGCTCACCCACAAACGCGCCCGCGACGCCTGGGGCTTCGGCCACGACGAAAAGTTGAGTCACGACGACGTCCTTCGGGAACGCTATCGGGGCATTCGTCCCGCGCCCGGCTATCCCGCCTCGCCGGATCACACCGAAAAGCGCCAGCTTTTCGATCTGCTGCAAGCCGAAAAGAACGCCGGCATTCGCCTTACGGAAAACTTCGCCATGTACCCCGCCGCGTCCGTCTGCGGCCTTTATTTCTCGCATCCGCAGTCGAAGTATTTCGCTGTCGGCAAAATCGATCGCGACCAGGTCGAAAGCTACCATCGACGCAAGGGCATGGACCTCCGCGAAGCCGAGCGCTGGCTCGCCCCCAACCTCAATTACGACCCCGACGTCTAGCGGCCGACCGACTCCGTTGACGCCCTGTCTTCGAGAGCCACCTATAACTTTTGGCTACGGCGCAAACCTGTCATTCCGAGCATCCGACGAGGAATCTGCTGTTGTCTTCCTTTGCCGGCCTCGCCTAACGTGCTTTAGTCTTTGAAGCTGAAAATCGGTAAGATAAAGTTTGGCTTGCCCGCGCTAAAATGACTCCCGTCTTTCCATGACCACTTTCTTCATCCGCAATTTCGGCTGTCGCGCCACCCAAGCCGACGCCTCCGCGATCCGCCATAGCCTTCGCTCCCATGGCTATTCCGCCGCCGAATCCGACGCTGCCGCCGACATCGTTGTCCTCAACACCTGCACCGTCACCGCTGCCGCCGATGCCGAAGCCCGCGAATCCATTCGCCGCATCCATCGTCAAAATCCGGGCGCTCGCATCATCGCCACGGGATGCTACGCGCAGCGCGCCCCCGAAGAACTCGCCGCGCTTCCCGGCGTCTCCTGGGTGGTCGGCAATTCGCATCAAAACGCCATTGCCTCGCTCGCTGACGCCACCGCCGATTTTGTCCCGCTGTCCGCGGTCGCTGGCGGCGCTCTTCCTTCCTCCCGCATCCTGCACAAAGAAATGGCCGCACATCCCGCATCCATCGCAGTGCAGCACGATTTCATCGATGTTTCTGTCAATGATCTCGCAGATGTTCTTGTCAATGACCTTGCTGATGTTCGCACCCGCCCCACCCTAAAAATCCAGGACGGATGCAATCATCGTTGCGCCTACTGCGTGATTCCTCTCGTGCGTGGCCGCAGCCGCAGCCTCGAACCGGCCTCCGTGCTCGCCGAAATCCGCCGCCTGGTCGAAACCGGCGCGCAGGAAATCGTCCTGAGTGGCATCGACCTCGGCAGCTACGGCCGCGATCTCGCGCCCCGCATCTCCCTCCATGCGCTCGTGCGCAGAATCATCGACGAAACAAAAATCGCCAGCCTGCGCCTCAGCTCGATCGAGCCGATCGACATCACTCAGGATTTTGTCGAGCTTGTCGCGTTCGAGCCCCGCGTCGCGCCTCATTTTCATATGCCGATGCAATCCGGCTCCGACCGCATCCTTCGCGCCATGCATCGCTGGTATCGCGCTGCGCACTACGCCCGCCGCGTCGAAGTCATTCGCGAAAGCCTGCCGCACGCCGCCATCGGCGCCGATGTCATCGTCGGATTCCCCGGCGAGACCGAACAAGACCACGCCGCCACGGTGAATTTCATCTCCGAATTGTCGCTCAGCTACCTGCACGTCTTTTCCTTCTCGCCGCGCCCCGGCACCGAAGCCGCAAATCTTCCTCACACACTCCGCGAGGACATCATTCATGATCGCGCGCGCCAGCTTCGCGCACTCGCGCAGAAAAAAGCTCAGCAGTTCCGGATTTCCCAGCAGGGTAGGAAAAATCGCGTTCTCACGCTGGATCGCAAGGGTGAAGGCTGGACCGGCGCAATCACCGGCAATTATTTGAACGTGCGCGTCGCCGGTTCGTGGCCGCGCAATCGCTGGCTGGACGTAACAATTCCTGCGGACGCCGCATCCCTCGCGGCCATCGCATCTTAATTTTCCAGAATCACCTGCGCGAAAGCCAAATTTCCACTGTGCGTAATCGAAAGATGCGCGCGCTGTGCGCCCAGCCGCGCCGCGTGTTCTCCCGCTTTGCCGGTGAAATGAATTCCCGGCTTGCCGCTCGCCTCGTTTCGCACTTCGATGTCGCGCCATCGAACGCCGCGCCGCCATCCCGTGCCCAGCGCCTTCATCGCCGCTTCTTTCGCGGCGAATCGCGCCGCGTAGCGCTCGAACTTTGACTTGTGCCGCTCGCAGTAGCGAATTTCCTCCGCCGTGAACACACGTTCGAGGAATGCCTGCCCAAAGCGGCCAATCGCCGCTTCCAGTCGGTCAATCTCCGCAATATCCGCGCCGAGCCCTACGATCATTCTTTTCTCCGCGTCGCGCCAGCGCTCGTTCTACGCGTGCATTATAATGGGAAACGCTCTTGATTCGGAGCCGCTATGCCAACGGCCAACGCTAAATCGAAAATCCTGAGCCGCCGCAAGGCCGTGAAATCAGTCGCGCCTCCCTGGCGCCTGCGCCAGTCCGGAGGCCTGCAAATTCTCGAACTCCTTCCGTTCACTAAATTTGACTGGCTCGTTCACGGCTTCAGCACACGTGCCGGCGGCGCTAGCATTCTCGAATCTCAGCAACCGGGGCGCCCGCGCACGGAAAAAGTTCTTAACCTCGGCTTTACCGATTGGGATCTCCGCGAGCGCGTCGAGGAAAATCGCCGCCGTTTCGCAGCCGCGTTAGGCCACGGCAAAGCGCCACTCATCACCGTGCAGCAAATTCACTCCGACATCACTCACGTCATTTCCAACCCACCGACCGCCCCTCCCAAAGGTGATGCCATTGCCACATCCGCGCCCGGTCTGCTGCTCTCCATCCAAACCGCCGACTGCATTCCCATCTTGCTCGTGGATCCTCGTCATCGCGCCGCCGCCGCCGTTCACGCCGGATGGCGCGGCACTCTCGCCCGCGTTGCTGCAAAAATGCTCGGACGCATGCAAATGGAATTTGCGACGCGCCCTTCGGAAGTTGTCGCCGCGATCGGCCCGGGCATCAGCCGGTGCTGTTATGAAGTTGGGCCGGATGTGGTGAAGGAATTTGCCGCGCAATTCCCCAGCGCGAAATCCTGGTTCGATGGCCCCTTCGACGTGCTTGCTTCTGGTGAAGATCCCAATCCGCTTCCGTGGCTCACCATGATGCCGCCGGGACACGAACCGCCTCCGCTTCGCTGCCGCCTGGATCTGAAAGCGGCAAACGCAGCTCTCCTCGTCGAAACAGGTGTTTCACCGAAGAATATTTTCACGACGGATCTCTGCACCGCGTGCCGCCCGGATCTGTTTTTCAGTTATCGTCGCGAGAAGCGCACCGGCCGCATGATGGCCGCGATTGGAAATGTTTAGGCAATTGCTGGTCCAGCCAGGTTCAAGCTCTTGCCGTCGGTTTCTATAAGCGCCAATTGGCCGCAGGCCGCCATCACGTCCTGTCCTCGCGAATAGCGCACGAAAGCCCGCTGCCCTTTGTCCACCAGGCATTTCCGGAACGCTTCCACGCGCGCCGGCTCAGGCGGCCGGTACGGCAATTCCCCCGGATTCCACGGAATCAAGTTCACCTTGGCGCGCAGATTCGCGATCAGCTTTGCCACTCGCCGTGCATCCCCCACGCCATCGTTGAATCCACCCAGTAGCACGTATTCGAACGTCAGATGCTCCCACGGACGCAGCGGATAATTTCGGCAAGCCTCCAGCAGTTTGGTAATCGGATATTTTCGGTTGATCGGCATGATCGCGTCGCGCTGTTCGTCCGTCGAAGCATTCAGCGAAATCGCCAGCTTCGGCCGCATCCTTTCTTTCGCCAGTTTTTCGATTCCTGGAACGATGCCGCTCGTCGAAAGCGTCGTGTGCTTGGGCGAAATTCCCAATCCCTTGGGATCCAGAATGACCGTCAGCGCCTTCATCACCGCGTCATAATTCAGCAGCGGCTCACCCTGCCCCATCAGCACCACGTTTGTTTGCGGCTTGAGCGCGTCGCGATTATCCTCGAGCGCCACCAGAATCTGCCCAACAATGTCGCCCGCCGTCAAATTCCGCACTGATCCCAGCGTCGCCGTCAAGCAGAATTGGCAATTCACTGCGCAGCCTTCTTGTGTCGACACGCAAATTGTTTGCCGCTTCTCCTCCGGCATGAACACCGTTTCAATCGTCGCCGCCTTCTCCTCGCGCATTCCTGTCAGCGTCCCCGTGCATCGCAACACGTATCGCACCGTTCCATCCGCCGATCGATACCGTCGCACAATTTCCGGCAGGCCAAGGCGCGAAGCCTCTAGCCGTCGCCGCATCTCCGCCGGCAGCGACGTCATGTTTTCAATTCGCGTCTGCCGCCGCGCGTACAATTCTCGATAGATTTGCGCGCCACGATAGCTCGGCTCGCCCAGTGACACCGCCAACTCTCGCAATTCATCAAGGGATTTGCCGATTAAAGGTGCGCCATCATTCGCGATTTGCAATTTCGGAACCGCCGCTTTCATTTCATTCATCATAGCACGCGAACGAAACATTTTTTTCAGCGCCAACCGTCCGCGCTGGCGCTATACTTTCGTTTCGCAGCATCTCGAGCGCTCGAAGGAGGCTCCCATGGCGCAAATGGCCATCGACGACTGGGTAAGCGGCCTTTCCGCGGTTCATCGCGAGGATTTCACGCTCCCGAAGATTGAGAAATATCTTCAGCAGCATCAGATCCGCGTCGACTCGCTCGAGCCTTATCTCTTTTACGCCAAGAGCCACTACACCCGGAATCTGATTTTCAAGTGCGGCCTCTTTGAAGTGATGGCCATTTGCTGGGAAACGGGCCAGGCCAGCCGCATTCATAACCATCGCGGGCAGAACTGCTGGATGGCCGTTCCCATCGGCAAATTGCGCGTGCAAAATTTTCGCGTCGAAAATCAGGACCACTCTCGCGGCACCTGCCGCCTTTCGCCCAGCATTTCGTACGACATGGATTACGACCATCCGGGAACCGTGCAGCGCGAAGAGCCTGTGCACCAGGTTCTGAATCTTGCCGAGTTCAACCAGCGCGCCACCAGCATTCACGTCTATTCGCATCCCTATTCCAGTTGCGAAATTTACTCCATCGACAAAGGAACATACTCCGACGTGCCCTTGTATTACTCCAGCGAATACGGCAAACTCAATCCTGACGAGAAACTTTTTTAGTGCGGTTCCAACTCATTCCGGGTATGCGTTGTGGTCGACCTTTGCTTGCGACGGTTCGATCGCGGAAAGTTGGAACGGCACTGACAGTCGTGATCCAATTTTCATGCCCGGTCGTTTTCTCTTGTCATTTCACTGATTCATTTTGAACCGCGAGCTTAAGCTCCGCCCAATAAGGCGCTCACGAAGGAAGGCCCATGGCTTTTGACAATCGCCGCGTCGAGCAAACCACGCTGCCCAACGGCCTCGTCGTCGTCACCGAGCCGATGGACCACGTCCGTTCTGTTTCCGCGGGCATCTGGATAAGAACCGGCTCGCGCAGCGAGACGCCCGAGCTCGGCGGCATCTCCCATTTTATCGAGCACATGGTCTTCAAGGGCACCTCGCGCCGCACGGCGGAAGCCATCGCGCGCGAAGTCGATTCCGTCGGCGGCATGGTCGACGCTTTCACCGCCAAAGAAATGGTTTGCTTCAATACCCGCGTGCTCGACGAGCATCTCGAAGCTGTCTTTGACGTCTTGGCCGATATGGTCCTCGACCCGTTATTCCCCGAGGAGGAAATCAATCGCGAGCGCTCCGTGATCCTCGAGGAAATTCGCATGGTCGAAGACAATCCCGAGGATCTCGTCCACGAGATGTTTTCCAAGAATCTTTGGGGCCATCATCCCCTCGGTCGCCCCATTCTCGGAACCTCCGAAACCGTCGGAAGCTTCGACCGCAACGCCATCAACTCCGCCTTCAGCCGCTGGTATGCGCCAAACAACATCGTCATCACCGCCGCCGGAAACATCTCGCATCAGCAAATTCTCGCTCTCATCGTCCCGCGATTCGGCAATCGCAAGCCCGCCGCGCCCGCTGCGAACGCTCACGCCGAGGCGCCGCCCGCGCCGCTCGCCGAACTCGCCTCACGCTCGAAGGGCGAGCTCGAGCAGGTCCACATCTGCATTGGCGTGCCCGCCTGCTCTATGACCGATCCGCGCCGCTATGCCGTTTCGGTTCTGAACAATCTGCTTGGCAGCGGGATGTCTTCGCGCCTGTTTCAAAACATCCGCGAAAAGCAGGGCCTCGCTTACGCCATTTTCAGCGAAACGAGTCATTATCGCGACGCCGGCATGCTCTCCATTTACGCCGGCACAAGCCTGGAGACAACCGAGCGCCTGATCAATTCCGTCACCAAGGAACTGCACGACTTGAAGGAAAATGGAGTCACCGCAGAAGAGCTTCACCGCTGTAAAGCCAATTTGAAGGGCGGCACGCTTCTCTCTCTCGAATCCAGCGGTTCGCGCATGTCTGATCTCGCGCGTCAATATCTCTATTTCGGCCGCTACACTTCACCGGAGGACCGCATCGCCGCCATGGAGGCCGTCACGGCGCAAGAAATTCAGCAGCTTGCTCAGGAAATGTTCCAGCCCTCTCACGCCGCCGCCGCAATCCTTGGCAACTTGAACGGTTTCCAGCTTCAACCCGCCCAGCTCGCCTGCTGAAGCCGCCAATTTCACGCCTCATTGTCATTTTCTCGCATTTTCCTGACCTAATCCGTTGACGAAGGTTCTCCCGTTTGTCATCATGCAGTCCAAGTCGCTGAACATCATCGCGGCTGGCGAGGGCCTATCAGTTTTCGAGTCTCCATTTTGGCCTCTGGCAGTTCGGGCAATGCCACATTGCTTGAAACCGAGCGTACCTGCCTTTTGGTTGATGCCGGCCTTGGTCGCAAAGAAACTTTTCGTCGCCTCGCTGCCCTCGACAAAGCGCCCGAGCGCGTCGACGGCATTCTCATTTCCCACGAACACACCGACCACGCGAGCGGCCTTCCGCAGCTCCTGACTCACTGGCGCGCCACTGCCTATTTAACAGAAGGAACTTACGCGGAAATCCTGCGCATTTTGCCCGAGGCTTCCAGCAAAAAACTCGATCGCGTCGAGCACATTTGTGCCGGTGAGCGTTTCACCATTGGCGACATCGAAGTTTCTCCCTTTGCTGTTCCGCATGATGCTGCCGATCCCGTCGGCTACACCTTTCGCGCCAACGGCACAAAAGTCGCCATCGTTACCGATCTTGGTTATCTGACCGAACTGGTGAAATTTCACCTTCGCGACGCCGACTGCCTCATTCTCGAGTCCAATCATGACCTCGAAATGCTCAAAGTCGGCCCCTATCCCTGGTACGTCAAGCAGCGAGTCATGAGCCGGACCGGCCATCTCTCCAATCACATAGTCAGCGAATATTTGGCCGATGGCGACGCTTTCGACGGTCGCGCCCGGTTTCTGATCCTTGCTCACGTATCGGAGACCAATAACAATCCCGACTTGGTGCACCTTTCTGCCGTGGAAGCTCTTGACCGTCGTCCTCCCAATGTCCCATTCCAGGGCCAGCTCCTCGTCGCCTCCCAGCGAATCCCCATGGGGCCACTAACTCTGTAGTTTTATTAGACTTAGTATTATCAGAACTCGCTTTCGCATCGAAAAAATTACCCGTACCGTGAAAATTCCTCCCGATTCTGCATTCGTATTTCCTGTATGCCCGCAAGGTAAAAGCCTGATACTAGTACCCTTAAACTTTAGTAATAGAACGGCCAAGGATGTGCACCCTGAGAGGGTGGGGGCCCGGAGCAGCACTCATCTGTCGTGGATTGGCTGGATTGGCCTTCGACCAAGGACGCCATAACCTGCTGATTCGGGAGAGCGTCGCTATTCCGTCCTGGAATCTTGTTGGGGCGCCCGCGTCATACTTGATCAACAAAGGGGTGCGCCATTCTCAGAAAAACCAAGAAGTTCCAGCAGCTTTTTGGGCATGCGGAGGTTAAGCCAGAAAAAGCGCCATCGCATGCGGAAGCGCTCGTTTTCTGCGAGAAAAGCACCGGAGCTCCACGGTTTAAAGTGGAAATGAGCGGCGACAGGGAAGCAGCCTTCGGTCGCGCGGCAAGCTTGCTGGCCTTGGGCTGTATGGCTCGTGGAGACTCACCTGCCGACTATGCTGTGTGGATTCCCGCAGAGAGCGCCATGATCGAGCGCATCAAGAAGCATGCCGATGAACTTCTCCATTTGGGGCGAAGCCTTTCCTGCTCCGTTAATCTCAGTCCACGCGAAGGCGAAGTTCTAAAAGAATTGTTGCACCACAAGCTGAACAAGGAAATTGCCGATCGCCTGTGCATTTCTGTTCGCACCGTCAAGTTCCATGTTTCTTCTCTGCTCGCCAAGTTCAGCGTGGCCAGCCGATGGGACTTGATCCAAAAGGCTCAGCCCATGCTGAGCAGCTCGCAGCTTGGCGACGGCTTCGCGACTCTGCAAGCGCCAAGCACCCCCGCTCAAACCGGTACGCCGCACCGGACTCCCGCGCGGCCCCTGCCCAAAGACCGCAAGCAACAGCGCCCGCATTCTCGTGTCGTTCCATTTCGCGGACAGCTGCGCCAAGCCTGACCGTAAACTTCCCGCAATCTATCGCGCCGTCGCTTTCTATTTTCGGCGGGGGCACAACTTCGGTTATCATGGCGTAGGGAGTTTCCCCTCTTTTCATTTTAAATGCATCGGTTTGCGCCCGGCAGATTTGAAGTGGGGCGACAACGGGAGAGCGTCTTTGATACCACGGTACACACGTCCGGAGATGCGCCGCATCTGGAGCGACGAAAACAGATTCCAGAAGTGGCTCGATGTCGAGCTGGCCGCCGCGGACGTTCTCGCCGAGGCCGGCGTCGTTCCTCGCGAAGCTGCGGCTCGCCTTCGCGAGCGGTCGCGCATCGACGTTTCTCACATTCTCGAAATCGAATCGCGCGTGCGCCACGATGTCATCGCCTTCACCATCGCCGTCGGCGAAAGCGTGAACGACTCCGAAGCTGCGCGCTGGCTGCACTACGGCCTCACTTCCAATGACGTCGTCGACACCGCGCAAGCGCTTCTCGTGCGCGAAGCCTCCGAGCACATTGCCGCGGGCCTCGATCGCTTCGCTGAAATTCTCGAGCGCCGCGCCTGGGAGTTCAAAGACACGCCGCAAATCGGTCGCACTCACGGCGTGCACGCGGAGCCCATCACCTTCGGACTCAAAATCGCCAATTGGTTTGATCAGAATCGCCGCGACATCGCGCGGTTTCGCAGCGCTGCCGCGGAAATGGCCGTTGGCAAAATTGCTGGCGCTGTGGGCACGTGCGCCCATCTCGGTCCCGAAATCGAGCAGAAAATCTGCCAGCGGCTGGGCCTGACAGTCGCTCCGGTTTCTTCGCAAGTCATTGAACGCGACCGGCACGCGCACTATCTGACTGCTGTCGCCATCATCGCCGCGTCGCTCGAACGCATTGCGCTCGAAATCCGCCATCTCCAGCGCACCGAAGTTCGCGAAGCGGAAGAACCCTTTGGCGGCGGCCAGCGCGGCAGTTCCGCCATGCCGCACAAACGCAACCCGGTTGGCTGCGAGCAGATTTCCGGACTCGCGCGCGTGGTTCGTTCCAACTCGCTTGCCGCGCTCGAAAACGTCGCTCTGTGGCACGAGCGCGATATTTCTCATAGCTCCGTCGAGCGCGTGATTTTGCCCGACTCCACCACACTGGTCGACTACATGCTCGACCGCATGGCCGCGATCGTCGACAAAATGAAAGTTTTTCCGGAGAGGATGCGCAGGAATTTGGATTCCACGCAGGGTTTGGTGTTTTCCGGACAGCTTTTGCAGGATTTGGTCGAGCACGGCGCGGCGCGCGAAGATGCCTACAAGTGGGTGCAGGCGCATGCTATGGCCGCATGGGAATCGGAGTCCAGTTTCCGCGATCGCGTCAGCGCCGATCCGAACATCACCAGCATTTTCGACGCAAAAAAGTTGGAGCACACTTTCGATTTGCGTCGGCAACTCAAATCCGTGGATGCAATCTTCGCGCGTATCTTCGCCGGCACCTCGGCCCGCAAGTCCTCAGCCGCTCTGCAATAGTCACCGAAAACTTTAGCGCGAGGGATTTGGAATCGGCCAAGTGACCCATTTCTAATCGCCAGACTTTAGCACCTTGTCCAAGGTACTTTGTCCCTCTCGGGACACCAAAGGAGCGACTGCGCGGGCATGCGCGCGAACGATGTTGACGCGCCGCAAGCGTTAGACGCGCTGGATATAGCGGCCTTCGGACGTGTCGACTTTGACTTTGTCCCCGTTGTTGACAAAGGGCGGGACGTTGATGACCAAGCCCGTTTCGAGAGTGGCGGGCTTCATGACGGCGCTGGCGGTGGCTTTTTGGAGAGTGGGTTCGGTGCCAGTGACGGTGAGGTCGACGGTGTCGGGAAGCAGCACGCCCATGGGCTTGCCTTCATAGAACTCGATCTTCACCGGCAAGTTGGGAATCAAATAATCGGTGGTGTCGCCGAGCGAGTCCTTGTCGAGAGCAAGCTGCTCGTAGGTCTGCGAATTCATGAAATGGAAACTGCCCGCGTCGTTATAGAGAAACTCGAATTCCACTTCGTCCATGATGGCGCGCTCGACAGAGTCCTCGGCGCGGAAGCGGTAATCCACGATGGAGCCCGTGCGCAGGCTGCGCATCTTGGTCTGCATGGATCCGCGCTTGTTTCCCGGCGTGCGGTGCTCGACGCTGAAAACGGTGTACAGGTCTCCCTCATGCTGGATGATCATGCCGGGGCGCAGTTGTGTCGCTTTTACCATCGAAGGCTCCTGATTCTTTTTGGGATCTTCCTGCAGTCGAAGCGGCAGCTTGTCCCGCGAATCGTCGATTTGAGGCTTAATTATAGCGGGCGGCGGCGTGGATGGTCAATGCGATGCCGCCCATCAGAAGCCGGGGACGCCCGTGGCGGCGGGGCGAATCTCGGGGGTTTCGGTGGCGCGGCCAAAGCGCAGCCGCTCGATCAATCCTTGTCCCAGCGACATCAGACCGGTGTACAGATAGCCCCACACAAACAGGAGCAGGAACGGAATGGTGATGTAATTCTCGTTCTGAATCGCGTAGACGACGGTGGCCGCGAAGTACAATCCCAGCAGCACTTCGGCGTAGGGAATCCAGCCGGCGCGCTTGCGATATTTCCGCTTCAGCCACGCGCCGTGCTCTTGCCCTTGCGCTTCGATGCGATACTTCGGCGTGCGCACGAACTCCGATTGTTTTCCCGCCAGCGCTTCGATGACGGCCACGGCGTTGCGCACGGAAATGCCAATACCGAGCGCCATCACGAACGGCAGATAGGCAATCGAACGCCACCACGTCTTCGGATACAACACGCGCTCCGCCGCCAGATAAAAACTCGAAATGGAGCAGGTCGAAGCCAGGAACAGCGGCAAATCGATCAGCATCATCTGAAGCCAGCCCTGATAGAAGCGGACGATCATCGCCGGCAGCAGAATCACGGAGAGAATCACCATGAGCGGATAGCTGATATTCGCGGTGAGATGGAAAAAGGCCTCTGCCTTGACGTATCCGGGCTCGTCGGAGCGCAGCACACGCGGGAGAATTTTGATGGCGGTTTGCATCAGGCCCTTGGCCCAGCGCGCCTGCTGCGATTTGAAGGCGTTCATTTCCACCGGCAATTCCGAAGGGCAATCGACGTCCGGCAAATAAGTGAAATGCCAGCCACGCAACTGCGCGCGGTAGGAGAGATCCGTGTCCTCGGTGAGCGTGTCGTGTTGCCAGCCGCCCGCATCTTCGATGGCCGTGCGTCGCCAAACGCCGCCCGTGCCGTTGAAGTTGAAAAACGAGCCGCGCCGGAAACGCGCTCCATGCTCAATCACAAAGTGCCCGTCCAGCAGAATCGCTTCCGCTTCGGTCAGCGCAGAATAATTCCGATTGATGTAACTCCAGCGCGTCTGCGCCATGGCCAGCTTTGGGTCGACGAAATAAGGCACGGTGCGGCGGAGAAAATCCGCCGGCGGCAAAAAGTCCGCGTCGAAGATGGCGATGAGGTCGCCGGTGGCGCTTTTCAGCCCCTCTTGGAGCGCGCCGGCCTTGTATCCATGTCGATTGTCGCGATGAATGTAGTGAATCGGCACGCCCAGCGTCTGCTGCCGCTCCACGCACGCGCGCGCAACGGCTTGCGTTTCGTCGGTGGAATCGTCGAGGAGCTGGATTTCGAATTTGTCGCGCGGATAATCGAACTGCGCCACGCAGTCGACGAGGCGCTCGACGACGTAGCGCTCGTTAAAGATGGGAAGCTGTATGGTAACCTTGGGCCATTCCGTGAGCTCTGGCGGGGGCCCTGGAATGTTTTCCCGGTAGCGATAGAAGTTGTAAACCAGAACGTAGCGATAAATTCCGTAACCTGCGAGGATCACCAGCACCACGAAATAGGGAATCATCATGGCCATATCAAAAGCGTTGGCTTGATAAATCCCGCTAAAAGTATGATCGCGCAGCTTGCGCAGATACGACGTCAGCGGATTCGCCGCGGCCGCGAACAGCATCGCCAGGATCAATTGACAATTCACTTCGTGCTTGTCCTCTTATGAAGATTCATTCGTCCCGCGCCAGCCGGAGTCAAATTGCTATTGCGCTCATCGGCCTGATGGTTCTCGAAGTGCTTTTCGCTGCGCTCTACCATTTCGGGAACCTGGAACTGCACGTCATCGGCACAATCGTCATCGGGCTGGGCGCGGGCATCGTGTACTTCGTTGTTCTCTACGGCTTGGAGCACGCGCCGGGCCACTCGCACGCAAACCGCGTCACGCTGTGGATCATCCTGGCCGGGGCGCTCCTATTTCGCTTAACACTGCTGCCGCTGATGCCGACGCTTTCCGACGACCCTTACCGCTATCACTGGGACGGGCAAATTCAGCTCGCCGGTTACAATCCGTACATCGCGAGCCCGGATACTTTGGCGCTCGGCTCGCGCGTGACGCCCACGGGGCACCCGCTCCCGGCGCACGACATGCCAAACATTTATCCGCCGCTCGCCGAGTTGTTCTTCCGCGCCGTGGCCCGTTATTTACCGGGTGCCATAGCTTTCAAGTTGCCATTTTTTCTTGCGGACCTGCTGGCGGTCCTGCTACTCGCTGCTTGCCTGCGGCGCTCCCCTCAGCGGGACTTCCGGCTGGCCATCTACGCGTGGAATCCGCTGGTGGTCGTGGAGTTCGCGGGCACCGGTCACAGCGACGCACTGGCCATTGCCGCGCTCCTGGCGGCCGTCCTAATTATACGGTCACGTATCGGTGTGTCAACGATTCTGCTGGCGGCGTCGGCGCTGCTGAAAGTGTTTCCGGTAATGCTGTTCCCGCTGTGGCTGCGGAGGGCGGGCTGGCCGCGGACGGTGCGGTCGTGGGCGTGGGGATTTGCTTCGGCGGCGCTGGCGATGGCGTGCTTTTGGCCGTTTCGCGCGGCGCTGTCGCACATCCCTGCGACGCTCGCGTATTTCACGGCGCACTGGCAGGACAACAACGCCAGTTTGTTCTCTTTGCTGCGCGCATTCAGCGGGCATGCCGATTGGGCGGCGGGGATCGGCGAGGGAATCGTGGCGGGGCTGGCGTTGTGGGCGGCGGCACGGCGGCTGGAGCCGGAAAGGGCGGCGTATCTCATTTTCGGGGCGATTCTGCTGCTCTCTCCCAACGCGTATCCGTGGTATTTCACGTGGATCATTCCGTTTCTGTGCTTTTTCCCCAATCCAGCGTGGCTGCTGCTGACGATTTTGCAATTCGTGTCGTATCACGTGCTGATTGGCTACGGAATCGCGGGGCAATGGCATTGGAGCCCGCTGATGATTTGGCTGGAGTATGCGCCGTTTTATGGGTGGCTGGGATGGCAAACATTCACCGCGGCAAGGCCGGCCCGCAGATTGACTAGCACATAGGTTTCGGGAAATCTATCGATCCGATGTTGAAGTCATCCCAATCGTCCCCAGCCACTCTTCCACCAACTGGGGCCATTCCGTAATCGGAAGCTTCGTGCGCCGCAGGCCAAACGCATGTCCGCCTTGCGCGTATAAATGCATCTCCACAGGAACGCCGGCGTTCTTCAGCGCGATGTAGTACGCCACCGATTGGTTTATGCCGTCCACGTCGTCATCTTCGGCCTGTACCAAGAACGTAGGCGGCGTCCGCCGCGTGACCGGAACGTTCGGGTTCAATTTGTAAGCGTCGCCGCCAACCCACAGATGCCCCGGATAAACACCCACCGCAAAATCCGGCCGGCAGCTTTCTTTGTCGGCCGCATCGAGAGGCTTATACAAACGGCGCTCGAAGTTCGTGCTAATTTCCGCCACCAGATATCCGCCCGCTGAAAAACCCAGCACTCCGATCTTGTGCGGATCGATATGCCACTCCGCGGCGCGAAATCGCACCAGGCTCATGGTCCTCTGCGCGTCTTCCAGCGCCAGTGTCGATTTCACAAGGCCGTTGGGCCGGCAATCGCAGTGCCAGTCATAAGGCAAGCTCGGCACGCGATATTTCAGCAGCACGCACGTGATCCCCTTAGACGTCAGCCAGTCGCAGACCTCCGTGCCTTCCAGATCGATGGCTAGTTCCTCAAAGCCTCCGCCGGGAAACACGACGACTGTGACTCCTGTATTCTTTCCTTTGGGCGAATAGACCGTCATGGTTGGCCGCGTGACGTTGTACAGGCCTATGACGTGCCCGCCAGCAACGAGAGAATTTGCATCGGTTCTTATCGTCTCCGGCCCCGGAACAGGCTGCGCATCCGGCGGCGTCCCCGGCCATATTGCCACTTGCGTATGTCCCGGGGATGGCTGCCAGACATTGGTGGTCTGTGCGCTCGCGCCGCCAAACGCAAACACAACACAGAGGGCAAAGATCGAAGGCGTTTGATTCATAAAGCCCTAAATGTTCAGCGAGAGCAACGTTTGCGGGATGAAATCGCTGGTGCGGCCGGCGGCGGGCGCGGGAGGCATTTTGGAGCGGTCGACGGCGTTGTACATGGTGTCGCGTTCGACGGGAACGCAACCGGCAGCGCGAATCAGGCGCTCCAAATCGGCGCGAGTCATATGCTGCGGAGTGGTGGCGCCGGCGTCGTGGTAGATTTTTTCTTCGATGACCGTGCCGTCGATGTCATCGGCGCCGAATCGCAGGGCGATCTGCGCGATGCGCGGCGTGAGCATGATCCAGTAGGCTTTGATGTGCTCGAAATTGTCGAGCAGCATGCGCGAAATGGCGATGGTCTTCAAATCATCGAAGCCGGTGGGCTTCGGACAGAAATCCAGTCCCGTATTGTCGGGATGAAAGGCAAGCGGAATGAACGTTTGAAAACCTTTGGTTTCGTCCTGCAGTTCGCGCAGAAGGAGCAGATGCTCGACGCGCTCTTCGGCGGTTTCGATGTGGCCGTACAGCATGGTGGCGTTCGAGCGCAGGCCGATTTGATGCGCGGTGCGAGCGATGTCCAGCCACATGCGGCCGCTGGTTTTGTGGTCGCAAATAATTTTGCGCACGCGCGGATTGAAAATCTCCGCGCCGCCGCCGGGGAGAGAATCGACGCCGGCGTCTTTCATGGCGAGAAGGGTGTCGCGAATGGAGAGTTTGGAGATGCGCGAATAGAATCCTACTTCGACCATGGTGAAGGCTTTGAGATGGACTTGCGGGAAGCGCTGTTTGAGGCCGCGAATCATGTCCAGGTAAAAAGAAAAAGGAAGATCGGGATGCAATCCGCCGACGATGTGGAATTCGGTGGCGCCTTCGGAGACGCCTTGCCCGGCACGCTGCCAGATTTCGTCGAGTGAATAGGTGTACGCGCCGTCCGCGTCTTTGTCGCGTCCAAACGCGCACAGCTTGCAATGCGCGCCGCAGATGTTGGTGGGATTGATGTGCCGGTTGACGTTGAAGTAGCAGATGTTGCCGTGGCGCTTTTCGCGGACGTGATTGGCGAGCCAGCCAATAGTGAGCAAATCGGTCGAGGCGTAAAGCGCGAGGCCGTCCTGGGCGGAAAGGCGGTCGCCCGCGAGCACTTTCTTGGCGATGGGCTCGAGGCGGCTGTCCGAGATGTGCGGTTGTGTGTCCATTTAAAATCGGGCGAAAAGCGCGCAAATGGCGCGGAGAACTAAAACGTGACGAAAGTGGCCGCGCCCCAGAAAATCAGGAACAAGAGACTAATATAGCCGTTGATGGTGAAAAACGCAGCATTGATTTTGCTGAGGTCGTTCGCTTTCACAAGCGAATGCTCGTAGGCGAGCAACGCGGCCACGACGACGATTCCGGCCCACGCCGGCCAGGCCAGGCCGAAGCTCCACGCCAGCGACGCGAGCAGCAGCACCATCACTACGTGCATGATTCGCGCGATTCCCAGCGCGCCCGACACGCCAAACCTTTTCGGGATCGAGTAGAGCCCCGCTTGCTTGTCGAACTCGACGTCCTGGCAAGCGTAGAGCACGTCAAATCCGCCGACCCAGAGCGTGACTGCGGCGCAGAGGATGAGCATGCGCGCGTCCAGCGAGCCGCGCACCGCAATCCACGCCGCCGCTGGAGAAATGCCGAGGCAAAATCCCAGGACCACATGCGACCAAACCGTGAAGCGTTTGGTGTAGGAGTAGAGGAACAGAATCGCCAGCGCGACGGGCGAAAGCTCGAGCGCGAGGCGGTTGAGTTGCCACGCAGCGATTACAAGTACCGCGGCGGAGATGAGCGTAAAGGTCCACGCGAATCGCAGCGAAAGCTCGCCCTTGGGCAACGCGCGATTCTGGGTGCGCGGATTCGCCGCGTCATAACGCACGTCGGCGATGCGATTCATGGTCATCGCTGCCGACCGCGCGCTCACCATGGCCACGATGATCCAGCAGAACTGCCACGCGATGGTTCGTCCGGCGGGCCAGCCCGCGCGCCCGGCGCGTTCCGCGAGAAGCGCGCCAACCAGCGCAAACGGCAGCGCAAACACGGAGTGCTCGAACTTGATCATTTCGAGCACGGTGCGAATGCGCCCGCGCGTCATTGTTGGGTACCTCGTTTGGCACCTTGTTGTTTTCCGCCCGCCCAACGATACTGATCATCCTGCGGCAATCCCAGCTGCGCCAGCACGCGATAGACAAACTGTTCCGCCATGTCCTCAATGGAATTCGGCGCGTAATAAAATGCCGGCATCGCCGGCATCACCACCGCGCCGGCATCGTGAACGCGCAGCATATTTTCCAAATGGATGCGGTTGAGCGGCGTCTCGCGCAGGCACAGAACGAGCGTGCGCCGCTCTTTCAGGCAAACATCCGCGGCGCGCGCGAGCAAATCGTCGCTCGTGCCCGAGGCAATCGCGCCCAGCGCGCCCGCCGAGCACGGAATCACCACCATTCCGTCCACCGCGGCGCTGCCTGACGCGATCGCCGCGCCGATATCTTTGTTCGGCACGCACTCGAATTTTTTTGCGGCCGTTCCGATGAGCAGCGGGGCCAGCTTCTTCGCGTCCTGCGCGACGATTCCTAATTCCGTGGCAATAAGACGGAGGCCGGCGTCGCTCGCGACCACGTACACGCGCGCCACCCGCGCGTCGGCATCGAGCGCACGCAGCATCGTTTGCGCGTAAATCGCGCCGCTCGCGCCGGTCACTCCCACGGTGATGATCTTGCCTTCGGCAGGGGCCATTGGAATGGGTCGAATCTTCGAGTCTAGGCAGCGGCTTTGCGCAAAGTCAAGCCGCCGAAATGCTAGAATGCTCGTTCAGATTTTGAGGGTCACGCGCATCCATGAACGCCAGCGACATACGCGAATTGGTTGAGGCCTTGCAAAAGGGACAATTGTCCGCGGAGCAGGCCATCGAACGGCTGAAAAATTTGCCGTTCGAGGATTTGGGCTTCGCGAAGATTGACCATCATCGCGGTTTGCGCCAGGGCTACCCGGAAGTCATTTTCGCGCGCGGCAAGACGCCCAGGCAGGTGGCGGAAATCGTTCGCGGAATGCTGCGCACGAAGTCGTCTCACAACATTTTGATCACGCGCGCCGACGCCAAAATCTACGCCCTCGTTCGCCGACTCACACGCGAGGCAAAATTCCACGAGCTTTCCGGCGCCATCAGCATTCGCCGCGGCCAAAAAACCACAGGCAAGGGATTAATCCTCATCGTCACCGCGGGCACCAGCGACATTCCCGTCGCCGAAGAAGCGCTGGTCACTGCGGAAATGCTGGGCAATCGCGCGGAAGCACTCTACGACGTGGGTGTCGCCGGGCTGCATCGCTTACTCGCGCATCGGGACAAAATCACCGCCGCGCGCGTCGTCATCTGCGCCGCCGGAATGGAAGGCGCGCTGCCCAGCGTGGTCGCCGGCCTGGTCAGCGTTCCGGTCATCGCCGTTCCCACCAGCACGGGCTATGGCGCGAGCTTCTCCGGCCTGGCCGCGCTACTCGCCATGCTCAACAGTTGCGCCTCGAACATCAGCGTGGTCAATATTGATAACGGTTTCGGCGCGGCCTGTGTGGCAAGCTGCATCAACCATCTCTGAATTTTCGCGGGAATTACGCCAGCGCAGCGGCGAGGGCTGCGCCCAGGGCAGGCTCTTCTTCTTCGAAAACAGTGCGCAAATCGATCATCAGCGTATTTTTTTCGATGCGTGCGACGACGGGAGTGACGGAAGTAATGTCCGGCGATCGGGCCGGCGGCTTGCGCAGGCGCTCTTCCAGTTCCGCCGCGGAACGCCGCCCGCTGCGCACGGCGACGAGCGCCGTCGGCAATTTTTGCTCCGGCGTCGAGCCGCCGCCAATCACGGAAAATCCGCGACAAAGTTCAATGCTCGCGCCCTGCGGCAATTTGCCGCGCCATTTCTCCACGAACGCGCGAGCCCGCCGCTCAATTTCTTCCGCGCTCATGCGAATCATCCGCAGCGCCGGAATTTCGTCCAGCGCGCCGCGGCGGTAGGCGTCGAGCGTGGCTTCGAGCGCCGCGATGGTCAGCTTATCGACGCGCAAGGCGCGAAACAGCGGGTTGCGGCGGATGCGCTCGACCAGCTTTTTCGTTCCTGCGATGATTCCCGCCTGCGGGCCGCCGAGCAATTTGTCTCCGCTGAACGTGGCCACGTCCACTCCTGCCGCAAAACTCGCGCGCACCACCGGCTCACCGGCTCCCGCGTCTCCCAGGTCCGTCAAGCATCCCGAGCCCAAATCCTCGAACACCGGAATGCGCTTCTTCCGCCCCAGCGCCGTCAATTCTTCCAGCTCCGGCCGCTTCGTGAATCCTACGATTTTGAAATTCGACGGATGTACGCGCAAAAGCAGCCGCGTCTCTTTGCCAATCGCGCGCTGGTAATCCGCGATTCTGGTGCGGTTGGTGGTCCCGACTTCGCGGAGGTGCGCGCCGCTCTCCGCCATGATCTCCGGAATGCGGAACCCGTCGCCAATTTCGATCAGTTCGCCGCGTGACACAATTACTTCCGCGCCCTTGGCCAGCGTGTTCAGCACCAAAAAAACTGCCGCAGCGTTGTTGTTCACCACGATGGCGGCTTCCGCTCGCGTCAATTCCGCCAGCGCGCGGTTCGTGTGCGCGTCGCGCTTGCCGCGTCCGCCAGCTTCGATGTCATATTCCAGATTGGAATATCGCGTCGCCGTCGCGGCGATGCGCTCCGCGGCCTGCTTGGCCAGTGGGGCGCGTCCCAGGTTCGTATGCAGTACCACGCCCGTCGCGTTGACTACCGCGCGCAGCGACGGCGCCAGTTTCTCTTCGATCCTTCGCGCAATCGCCGCATGGATTTCCGCTGTGCTCGGCGCGGGGGCCGCGGCTCCGTTGCGCGTCCTTTTCCGCACGTCGGCCAGCACTTCGCGAACGGCTCCCGCGGCCATCGCTCGTCCGGCGGTTTGCATCAGCTTGGCCGTTTCCGGCCCATTCAGAATTTCGTGCAGAATCTCGTCCACGGAAGGAATCTGCCGCAGGAGCGAGGCTCGCTCGCTTCGCGGTTTCAGTCTCTTGTGCGTAGGAGAGGCCACAATGGCTGCTATTTCAGCACACGCCCGGAGCGCGCGCAACTTCGCGCCGGCGAATACCATTCAGACACCCACTTTCCACGCCGCCGTTGACGCTCACCGCACCGGCCCCCTACGATAAACAAGATTCCCTTTCCAGCCGTTGCGGAGACTATGGCGACAATCGAAGAAGATCTCTTACAGATCGAAAAAGACATTCGCACCCTGAAAATCGAATACGAGCAGTACTTCAGTGGCGGCCGCCAACGCCCACCCGCCGACACGCAGTGGCGCGTCGAATCGCTGATGAAGCGCTATGGCGACCGCGGCGCGGACATGAGTTATGCGCAGCGTTTCCGCTATACCAATCTGGCGCAGACCTTCGCCAAGTATTGCGAAATCTGGCGCAAAAAGATCAAAGAGCGCGAAGAAGGACTTACGCAGCGCCACTTCGGCGCTGCGGCCAAAGCCATTGAGGCCGAGCGCGCCAAGAAGGAAGCCGCTGCGCATGCCATATCCCGCGCTTCTGCCTTTGCCATGACCTTTTCAGATCCCGAGCGGGAAACCGATAAAATCGAGCAACTCTACCGCAAGCTCGTTGAAGTTCGGACCGCCACCGGCGAAAAGGGCGGCACGCCCAGCTTTGATGAATTTAGTAAATTCGTCCGCGAAAAAACGCAGCAGCTCAAATCGAAGAAGTCCGCCTCGCAAGTCGAATACACCGTCAGCGTGGAAGACGGCCGCGTCAAGCTCAAAGCCCGCATCAGCGCCTGACCACCCCTCTGGGCAACCCCCACAGTATCTCGCGAATCCTTTGATAACACCCATGCCGCGGCACAACACTGCGCTTTGCAAGAGTGGCCGAAGGCCGCAGGCAGCCCGATGCGGCCCATTACTCGCGTTCGCTTTGGGCGGCATGCTCCTCTTTGCGGGCCGTACTGCCCAAGCTCAATCGCAAGGTCCAATAATCCCGCCGCCACAGAAAGCTCCGCAAACCCAGCAACCCGCGCAAACTTCGCCCACGCCCAGAATATCCGTCGAAGTGAAACTGGTGTATCTCTACGTCACCGTGCGCGACAAGCACGGCAAAATCGTGCCGTCACTGAACCAGGAAGATTTTGCGCTGGCTCAGGACAGCCATCCGCAAACCATCACCCATTTCATCCGTGAGAGCGATCTCCCGCTGACCCTGGGCCTCCTCGTCGACACCAGCCTGAGCCAGCGCAACGTTCTCGACGACGAGCGCGACGCCAGCTATCGATTCCTCGATCAGATGTTGCGAGAAGGCAAGGACGAGGCCTTCGTAATTCATTTCGACCACCAGGTCGAGCTGCTGCAGGATTTGACCTCTTCCCGTCCCAAGCTCAATGCCGCGCTTCAGCTCCTGCAGGAGCCCCAGCCTCAGTTCAGCAACGGCAATAATGGGAACAACGGCAGCGATGGCAGCGACGGCGGCAACACCACCGACCCCGACGAGAACGTTCCGACCACCACCGGCGGCAACAGCGGCCGCGACCGTGGGCGCAGCGGCGGTGGCACTTTGCTCTACGATGCCATCTACCTTGCGGCCAATGAAGAGATGAAAAAGCAGCCGGGCCGCAAAGCCATTTTCGTTTTGTCCGACGGCGTGGATCGCGGCAGCAAGGAAACCCTCATGGCAGCCATTGAGGCCGCGCAGCGCGCCGACACATCCGTCTACTCGATCCTCTTCACCGACAACGATTCGAACGGCGGCGGTCATCACGGCGTTTGGGGAGGAGGCCGCCCCGGCGGCTGGCCCGGCGGAGGCGGTGGTTGGCCTGGCAGCGGCGGAGGTGGGCGCCGCTATCCGCAAGAGCGTACGGATGGCAAGAAAGTGCTCCAGCAAATTTCGACGGAGACAGGCGGGCAGCTATTCCAAGTTTCGAAGAAACTGCCCCTTGACGCGATATTTGAACAGGTCGAAGAAGGCCTGAGGAGCCAATACGCCTTGGGCTACACGCCTGGCCAGGCCAGTTCCGGTGCGGGCTACCACAAAATCAATCTCACCACGAAAAGCAAGGATCTGGTTGTGCAAGTGCGCGACGGCTACTATTCCGACCACTGAGCCCTCCACCGCGCCGGGCTCCCCAACCTAGAATTGGAATCTTTCGTTCGCGCCAATCATTTTCCTCGCCCGAACGCTTTGCCGTCTCGAAACAAAGATTGATCGCAGGTGAGCAAAGCCGCGCGTGAACTCGGCCTTCATTGCGCTAGACAGCGGCAATCTGCCGGTTGTATGCTCCGAGCATGACACTTTCGGCGCGTAATAAACTGGTTGGAAAGGTGGAAGAAATTCAGTTCGGGGGCGTGATGGCGCACGTAGTCGTCCGCGTGGGCAAAGACCTCATCGAGAGCGTAATTACGAAGCGCAGCGCGGATGAGATGAAGCTCAAGGTCGGCGACACCGTGAAGGCAGTGATTAAATCCACCGAAGTAATGCTGGAAAAAGACTAAGATTGGCGGCGGTTCGCCCCTTCTTCTGCGTAAATTCCCATGACAAATCGGACAAATCCAGCCGCCGCGTTGGCCATGGTTTTCCTGTCGTTGGTTTCGATCCTTGCCGTTCAGCGGAATGTTTCGGCGCAAAATGCCGGGGCTTCTCCTGCATTGAGAATCGGCGGCAACGTGGCAACTCCGCTCGAACTCTCCTTGGCAGACCTGAAAAACATGCCTCGGACAACGTTGACGGTGGTCAATCCGCACAGCAAGAAAACGGAAGTCTACCAGGGCGTTCCGCTGGAGGAATTGTTTCGCCGCGCCGGTGTTCCCCAGGGCGAGAAGTTGCGTGGACCTCTTATGACCACCTATGTGTTGGCGGAGGCTTCCGATGGTTACCGCGTCGTATTCTCGCTGGCGGAGCTGGATTCCGGCTTCTTGGATTCCGACGTGATCGTTGCGGATACCCTCCATGGAGCGCCGCTCGGTTCCGGCGAGGGCCCGCTCAAGCTGGTTGCGCCTCACGACAAGCGCCCGGCCAGGTGGATTCGGATGGTGAATTCCTTGACGCTGTTACAGCCCGGAAAGTGAATCTCTCTTCCACTCGACTGGAAAGCCTGTCTGCCTTTCCCGCACGCTGACCCTGCACCGGATTTTTGTCCTTATCTTCCCTTTCCCATTCCGCCGCAAGCGCATACACTGGTATGCCTTTTTTATCGCGGAGGTGACTGTGGCGGTCGAACGCGCTCTCATCAGCGTCTATGACAAAACGGGGCTCGCCGATTTTGCGAGGCAGCTCTCGAAGCTGGGCATCGAAATCGTCTCCACCGGCGGCACGGCGCGCTTTTTGCGCGACGCCGGCGTTTCCGTTCGAGATGTAGCCGAACTTACTGGGTCTCCCGAAATGCTCGGCGGACGCGTCAAAACCCTCCACCCCAAGGTGCATGGCGGAATCCTTTTTCGCCGCGGAAACGCCGAGGACCGCAAGCAAAGCGCCGCGCACGGCATCGCGCCGATCGACATGGTCGTCGTCAATCTCTATCCTTTTTCCGCAACCGCCGGCAAATCCGGCGTCACCGCCGAAGAGCTGATCGAGAACATCGACATCGGCGGACCTACCATGCTTCGCTCCGCCGCCAAAAATTTCGAAAGCGTCGCTGTGGTCACCGATCCCGCCGATTATTCCGCGCTGCTCGAAGAGCTAGCCTCCGCGCGCGAATTCCGCCTCTCTACGCGCCTCGACCTCGCGCGCAAAGCATTTGCGCTCACCGCGCGTTATGACGGCCTGATCGCCACGCAGCTCGAACGCCTCTCCGCTGATGATCATCTGCAGCTCGCGCCCGCGATCGAGACCCTCCCGCTTCGCTTGCATTTCGATTTCGAGCGCCAGCAAGCCATGCGCTACGGCGAAAATCCGCATCAGCAGGCGGCACTCTACGTACCTGCGGGCAAACCCCGCGCGGGATTCGCCGCAGCCCGCCAGCTGCAAGGCAAGGAGCTCTCCTACAATAACCTTGTCGACCTCGACGCCGCGTGGACTCTCGCTTGCGAATTCTCCGGGCCCGCTGTGGCCATCATCAAACACAATAATCCCAGCGGTGCCGCCGAGAATCTGTCACTCGCGGAAGCCTACCGCCAAGCCCTTGCCTGCGATCCGGTTTCCGCCTTTGGCGGCGTGATCGCGCTCAATCGCCCCGTCGATGCCGCCACTGCCACCGAACTCGAAAAACTCTTCGTCGAATGCATCGCCGCGCCGGGCTACGAAAAAGCCGCCCTCGAAAAACTTTCTGCGAAAAAGAATTTGCGCCTGCTCGAAATGCCCGCGGCCGCGCCTTCTTCGGAGCTCGAACTCAAGCGCATCAGCGGCGCGATGCTCGTGCAGGAACCGGACCATTGCTCCGTCGCCGAATCAGAATGGAAAATCGTCACCGAGCGCCAGCCCACGCCCGCTGAGCGCCACGCGATGCGCTTCGCCTGGGTCGTGTGCAAGCACGTCAAGTCCAACGCCATCGTGTTTGCGCGCGACGGCCAAACCCTCGGCATCGGCGCCGGGCAAATGTCCCGCGTCGACTCAGTGAAACTCGCCGTGATGAAAGCGCAAATGCCTCTCGCGGGAAGTGTGGTTGCTTCCGACGCATTCTTTCCATTTCCTGACGGCGTCGAGGAAGCCGCGAAAGCCGGAGCCGTCGCCGTCATTCAGCCCGGCGGCTCGGTTCGCGACAACGAAGTCATTGCCGCCGCGAATCGCCTCGGCTTGGCCATGGTTTTCACCGGGGTCCGCCACTTTCGCCACTGACCCATCGTGCGGCTCGGCGCATCTAAATAGACTGGGCGAAACAGGATTGAGCGAAAGGCAATCGCCGGCCAGGAACGCTTTGACGCGCCTCGCCGCCTATACAATAATGAACTGTACCGGGGAGCGGGCATGAAGACGCATTTCACCGAAACTATTTTGGCCATCGCATTGTGCGCCGGCGGAGCTGCGGCGCAATCCGTCCCGCGGCCGTCCGCTTCGGGCAGCGCTTCCACTGGCTCTTCGCTCTACTCGCAGGATGACCAAACCAAGCGCGGCGAAGCCTATTCCGATTTCATGCTGGGCGCTTTGGCCGAGCGCCAATTCGCAGCCTCCGGCAAATCCGAAGACGCCGACCAGGCCATCGCCTACTATCAGAAGGCTCTCGTCCTGGATCCGGATCCCGCCATCACCGAGCGCCTCGCCGAAGTCTACGCCGAGTCGCAGCGCACCACCGAAGCGATTCGCCTCGCGACTTCCGCTTTGCAGCAGGATCCCGACAATCTGGCCGCTCATCGCCTGCTTGGGCGCATTTACATTCACAATCTTGCCGACACTTCCGACAACGACGCGCAAAAGCAAACCATCGCCTCGGCCGTCGAACAATTGCAAGCCGTTCAGCGCCTCGACCCCACGGACGTTGAATCGCAGCTTTGGCTCGCCCGCCTCTACGGTTTCCAAAATCAGCCGCAGCGCGCCGAAGAGCAATTGCGCAGCGTGCTCAATCGCGCTCCGGACAACGAAGGTGCGCTCGAACAGTTGAGCCAGCTTTATCTGGAGGAAGGCCGTCCGCAAGACGCCGTCACGCTGCTTCGCGACGCCGCGGGCTCCTCCGACGATCCCACGCTTTACGATCTTCTCGGCAACGCTTACACCAAGACCAACGACAACGCCAAAGCGCAGGCAGCCTACGCCCGCGCCGTCGCTCTGGATCCCGACGAGCCTAGCCATCGCCACGGCCTCGCCCAGGCAATGCTTTCCAACAATGACTATCAGGGAGCTCTTCAGCAGTTCCAGCGCCTCGCTCAGATGGAGCCTGAAAGTCCCCAAAACTATTTACGTATCTCGCAGATCTATCGCCACATGAACGAACTCGATAAGGCCGAAGCTGCGCTGATGCAGGCCAAGAAATACGCCCCGGGCGATCTGGAAGTTCTATACAACGAAGCCCTGCTCTATGAGGCCCAGGCGCGCTACAAGGACGCGATACAAGTTCTCTCCGACGCCATCGCCGGGGTGAAAGCGCAGCAGCAGAATGGCCAGCCTGCTCCGAGCGCGCTCGCGATTCTTTACGAGCAACTCGGGATGGCCCATCGCGACGCGGGAGACTACGATTCTGCGGAGCGCACCTTCCAGGAGATGCAGCAGCTCGGCCCCGCCAGCCAGAAGCGCGGCGAGCTTTTACTCATTGACACCTATCGCGCCAGCGGCGACATCAAGCGCGCCCTTGCGGAGGCCCAGAAGGCCCGCGCCACCGACGCCGATCCCACACTCGCCGTCACCTACGCCATGCTCCTCGGCGACAACAGCCAAATCGACGACGCCACCAAAGTCCTTCGCAGCCTCGCCGGTAACAATGGCCAGCTCGACCGGGATACTTATCTGGACCTCGCGCAAGTCGAAGATCGCGACAAACGCTACAGCGATGCTGAACGCGACGCCAACGCCGCTCTCGGCCTCTCTCATGATCCTGCGGATAAAGAGAGCGCCTGGTTCCTTCTCGGCGCGATTTACAACGACCAGAAACGCTACGATCAGGCCGAAGACATGTTTCGCAAATCATTGGCCGTCAATCCGAACGACGCCGGGGTCTTGAACGATTACGGCTACATGCTTGCCGACCGCGGCGTTCGCCTCGACGAAGCCATTTCCATGATTCACACCGCCGTGAACCAGGAACCCACCAACGGTTCCTATCTCGATAGTCTCGGCTGGGCCTATTTCAAGCAGGGCAATCTTCCCGCAGCTCAACAGTATTTGCAGCAAGCCATTTCTCGCGATTCGAGCGACCCGACCATCCTCGGCCACCTCGGCGACGTCTACGCCAAAATGGGCCAGGCCGATCGCGCCGAGCAAATCTGGGAGAAGGCCCTCGCCTGTTGGCAAAGAGCCTTGCCTGCTGATTACGAGCCCGGCAAAGTTGCTGACCTGCAGAACAAATTGAAGAATCTGAAGCGTCGCGTCGCCCAGCGCTCCTCCGGCAGCGACAGCCAGTTCTAGCTGCCGCCGCATGAGCAAAACCGTTCGCCTCTCGGCGTTTGCCAAAATCAATTTGTGCCTGCACGTCGTCGGTAAACTGCCCGGCGGCTACCACGAACTGCGTACTGTCTTTCAATCCATTTCGCTCCACGATTCGCTGGAGGTCGCGCTTTCCTCTTCGCGCGAAATCGCTCTCGAAATTGACGACCCTGCTCTGCCCGCCGACTCCAGCAATCTTGTCTGGCGCGCAATCGACGCGCTCAAACACGAGCTTCGCCTGCGTGAGGGATTTCGCGCGCGCCTCACCAAGCGCATACCCGTGGCGCGCGGCCTCGGTGGCGGCTCCAGTGACGCGGCCGCGGCGCTCCTGGGCGTTCTACGTCTCGCGCGCCGCGAGCTTCCGTTGCCTCGCTTGCTCGAAATTGCCTCCTCGCTCGGCGCCGACGTTCCCTTTTTTCTTTTTGGCGGCCGCGCCGTGGGCGTCCATCGCGGCGACGAGATGTATCCGCTTCCTGATGTTCCCGCAAGAACCCTCCTCGTTGTTTCTCCGCGCAGCATCGGCGTCAGCACCCGCGATGCCTATTCCTGGCTCGATCGCCGATTGACAATGTCGTCTGCAACCCCTAGAATCTGGAGTTTCTGCGCTCTGTGCTGGAGCCGGCAGAGCGGCAGCCTTTCCAATGATTTCGAGGCTGCCGTCTTTCGCCGCCATCCTCGCTTGCGTCAAATCAAGCGGCGATTGCTTCAGGAAGGAGCCGCGGAAGCCGCGCTGGCGGGTAGCGGGTCGGCGGTGTTCGGATTTTTCCGAGACCCAGCGCAGGCGCGCCGAGCCGCTCGGGCGTTTCCGGACGATCAGGTTTTTGTCGCGCGGACTCTCTCACGGGATTCTTACCGCCGGGCCATGCTCGCGCGGTAATCACAAACGAGGATAATTTGCCGGACGATAAGCTGAAAATCTTCAGCGGAAGTGCGAACCCCGCTCTCTGCGAGGCTATTTGCCAGTACCTGGGCGTGCCGCGCGGCCATGCCGAACGCGGGCAGTTCAGCGACGGTGAATCGCGTTTTCAGATTCTGGAAAACGTTCGCGGCGCCGACGTTTTTGTCGTCCAGGCCTGCAGCCAGCCCGTCGATTTCCACCTCATGGAACTGCTGCTCATGGTCGACGCCTTCAAGCGCGCTTCCGCCTGGCGCGTCACCGCGGTGATTCCTTATTACGCTTACGCCCGTCAGGACCGTAAGGACCGCCCGCGCGTCCCCATTTCCGCGAAGCTTGTCGCCGATTTGCTGGAGACCGCCGGCGCCAGTCGCGCGCTCACCCTGGACCTCCACGCGCCGCAAATTCAGGGCTACTTCAATGTGCCCGTCGACCACCTGTTCGCCGCTCCCGTGTTGGTCGAATATTTTCAAAACAACGGCATTCGCAACGCCACGGTGGTTTCGCCCGATGCCGGAGGCGTCGAACGCGCACGCTTCTTCGCGAAGAGAATGGACGCCCCGCTGGCCATCGTCGATAAGCGCCGCATCGACGTTAATGTGAGCGAAGTCATGCACCTCATCGGCGATGTGAAAGGCCGGCCGGCGCTGGTTATCGACGACATCATCGACACCGCTGGCACGCTTGTGAAAACCGCCGAGGCCCTCCTGAAAGAAGGCGCCACAGAAGTCTACGCGGGATGCACGCACGCGATTCTTTCCGGGCCGGCGGTCGAGCGCATTTGCAAATCGCCGATCAAGGAAGTCGTCGTCACCGATTCTGTGCCGCTCTCCGACGCGGCTAAACGCGTTCCCAAGATCAAGGTGCTCAGCGTCGCCCAGCTTCTCGCGCGCGGCATCCGTTCGATTCACGAAGAGACTTCGATTAGCGAGCTGTTCATCTAGCTGTTTTTTGGGTAGCTGTTTATTTCGGTCAGCAAAAGGACGGACGTATGGAAGCTTTTGTCGTGGAAGCCGCGCCACGCGAGGAACGCGGCAAGCATGCCGCCCGGCGCACGCGCCGCACAGGCCAAGTCCCTGCCGTGCTCTATGGCGGCAAGCACGAGCCCATCGCCATGGCCGTGAACGCGCGCCAGATCGCGCGCATTCTTCGTTCGGAAACCGGCCACAACACCATTTTCACGGTGCAAGTTTCCGGTCACAAAGACGAAAGGGCCATGCTCAAGGATTGGCAGGTCGATCCGGTCAGCGGCGCGCTTCTGCACGTGGATCTTCTGCGCATCGCCATGGACGTGCGCATGCGTGTCAAAGTGCCGGTGCACACCTTTGGCGAGCCGGAGGGCGTCAAGCTGCAGGGTGGAATTTTTGAAATGGTCACGCGCGAAGTGGAGCTCGAATGCCTTCCGGCGGACATTCCGGAGGAATTCAAAGTTGATGTCAGCGGCTTGACCATTGGCAAGCAGTTGCGCGCCGCGGACCTGCCGATTGATCCGAACAAGGTGAAACTGGTCACCGATCCGCAGCGCGTTTTGGCTCACGTCGTGATTCTCAAGAAGGAAGAGGAAGTCGTTGCGCCGGAAGCCGCCGCGGTGGCCACGGAAGCGGCGCCGGCCGAGCCCGAAGTCATCAAGAAGGGCAAGAAAGAAGTCGAGGAAGGCGAAGAAGGCGCCGAAGCCGAGAAGCCCGAAAAGGAAAAGAAGGGCAAGGAAAAGTAACGGACGCGCCTGGAACGCTCGCGCCGCGGGGATGCTTGGATGCGAATCATCGTGGGTCTTGGCAATCCCGGTCGCGAATATACGTGGACGCCGCATAACCTCGGCTTTCATGTGATTGATTTGCTGGCGGAACGGTTTGGTATTCACGTCACGCGGCCGGAAGCGCAGTCCTACGTCGGGCTCGGCAAAATCGCCGGCCACGACGTCGCGCTTGCAAAGCCGCAGACGTTCATGAACGCCAGCGGCCATGCGGTGAGCGATTTGATCGAGCGCTATGAAGCGGTTCCGGCCGAAGTCATCGTCGTCAGCGATGAAGTGGCCTTTCCGTGGGGCGTGATTCGCATTCGCGAGCGCGGCAGCGCCGGCGGGCATAACGGCCTGAAGTCCGTAATCGGCGCGCTCGGGACCGATGAGTTTTTGCGGGTTCGGCTGGGTATCCGGCCGGAGTTTCCGCCCAAAGATTTGGCGGCCTACGATCTTGCTCCGATGGGCAAGGACGTTCGCGAAATAGCCGCGAAGATGATCGCAACGGCAGCCGACGCGATTGAAGTGATTCTTGCGGAAGGCGTCAGCCGCGCGATGTCACGCTTCAATCGCCGCGACACGGCGCCCGAGAGCGGTAGCGAAGACGAAGCAAGTTCCTGAGGCAGCGAAGGAAAAGAGGAAACATGGAAGAAAGACTTTATGATTTGATCTTCATCTGCCGGCCGGACACGCCGGAACCGGAGATCGACAAATTGATTGCCACGCTCCAGCACGCCGTCGAGGAAAAACAGGCCAAGCTGGAAAAGGTGGAAAAGTGGGGCACGCGCCGCTTGGCCTATCGTGTGAAAAGATTGCGCGAAGGCTTTTTCGTTTACATGGCGCTGCGCTCCAGCCACGGCGAATTGCTCAAGGAACTCGAACGCCGCTTGCGAGTTTCCGACGCCGTAGTGAAATATCTGGCTGTTCGTCTCGACGAAGAAATCAAGCGTCAGCAGAAATTCACGAAGCGCCGCGAGCGCCGCGCCGCTCGCCGACCGCGCAAAACCGCGCCTGCCGCTCCAGCGGCTCCCGCGTCGCCTGCTCCTGAGCAGGCCGCGGCAAACGGATAGGGAGAAAATCGATGCCTGAAGAAACACCAGCACCACCGCCATCGCATTCGCCGTCGCCGCGTCCCCCGTCGCAGCATTCGTCATCTTCGTCCGGCGGAAGGCCCTCGGGGGGGCCGTCCGGACCGGGTGGCAGGCCCCCTGGCCCGCATCGCCGCGGCAAGCGCAACTACGTGCGCAAAAAGAAAGTTTGCCGCTTCTGCGTCGACAAAGTCGACCTGATCGACTACAAGAAGCCGGAAATACTACAGTCCTTCGTGCAGGAGCGCGGAAAGATTCTGCCGCGGCGCATCACCGGCACGTGCGCGCGGCACCAGCGCTGGCTCACCGTAGCCATCAAGCGCGCGCAGAACATTGCTCTGCTGCCGTTCGCAACGGAGATGTAGCTGCGGCGTGAGAACTCGAAAACATTTTGTGAGGATGAAGCCATGGAAATCATTTTGCAGGAAGACATCGAAAAGCTTGGCACTCGCGGCCAGGTGGTAACCGTCAAGGAAGGCTACGCGCGCAATTATTTGCTGCCGCAGAAGCTGGCCATTCCCGCCAACGCTTCCAACATGAAGCGGCTGGAAAAAATGCGCGCCGCGTTCGCGAAAAAAGAAGCCACGGAGCGCGAGAGCGCGCAGCAGCAAGCCGCGCAGCTCGCCTCCGTATCGCTCAAGCTGTCGCGCAAGGCCGGCGAAAGCGACCAGCTTTTCGGCTCAGTGACAACCGGGGACATCGCCGAAGCGCTCGCCGCGCAAGGCTACGAAATCGACAAGCGCAAAATCCAGCTCACCGATCCCATCAAGCTTGTCGGCGAATATCCCATCGCTATCAAGCTCTATCGCGACGTCACCGCCACGGTGACGCTCACTGTCGACCGCGAATCCTAACTTTCATTTCTCACAAACGCAGCGGGCGGCCATTTTCCGTGGGCCACCCGTTTTTTTTTTGCCCTTCGTCTGGCGTGCTTTAGACCGTTTCCATTTCCAGAGCCACGCCCAACCCTCCGGAGACGCACAGCGTGGCGAGGCCGCGCTTGCTGGCCGGATTTTCTTCGCGGCGCAATTCGTGGATCAGCGTGGTGGTGATGCGCGCGCCGGTGCACGCGATCGGGTGTCCCAACGCGATGGCGCCGCCATTGGGATTCAGCCGCTCGCGCGGAAAGTGCAGATCGCGGTCGCACGCGAGCACTTGCGCGGCAAAGGCTTCATTCAGCTCAATCGCCGCATAATCTTCGAGTTTCGTTCCGGTGCGTGCGAGCAACTTGCGCACCGCCGGCACGGGCCCAATGCCCATCACGCGCGGATCGACAGCGGCAATCGTTGCGTCCACGATTCGCGCGATGGGCTTCAAATTCAGCTCGCGAACTTTTTCTTCGCTCGCGAGCACCACAGCGGAAGCCCCGTCCGTGATTCCGCTGGCGTTTCCCGCCGTGACCGTTCCGGTTTTGCTGAAAACCGGAGGGAGCTTCGCAAGTTTTTCCAGCGTGACGTCAGCGCGCACGTGCTCATCTTTATCCACGCGCGTCACGTTGCCTTTTGTGTCTTTGACCTCCACCGGCACGATCTCGCGGCTGAAGCGGCATTCCTGCTGCGCGCGCACCGCGCGGCGATGGCTCTCCAAGGAGAATTCGTCCTGCTCCTCGCGCGAAATTTTGTATTGCCCGGCGAGCACCTCCGCCGTCTCGCCCATGATCATTTTCGAAATGGGGCACAAAAATCCGTCGCGATACATCGCGTCCACCAGCGGCTGATTACCCATCTTTACGCCCCACCGCGCTTCCACCAGGTACGGCACCTTTGACATCGACTCCGCGCCGCCCGCAACAATGATTCCCGCTTCGCCCAGCAGAATCTGCTGCCAACCCAGCAGGATCGCGCGCAGCCCGGAAGCGCAGGCCATGTTCACCGTGTACGCAGGAACGTCGTCGCCTAGTCCCGAGCGCCACGCGATTTGCCGCGCCGGATTCGGCCCCACGCCGGCGGGGCGGGCGTTGCCAAAAATAAGTTCGTCGATGTGCCAGCGAATTTCTGTTTGTTTCGAACTGCCGCCTCCGTTCTGGGCGTGTTTAATGCTCTCTTCAATCGCGCCGCCTATCCCCGGCTCACGTTCCGCCGGCAACGGCACCCCAAAGGCGCGTTCGAGCGCCGGGCGCACGGCGATTACGCCCAAATCCGGCCCGGTGAATTCCGCCAAGCCTCCTCCGAATTTTCCGATCGGCGTCCTCACCGCACTCACGATATAAACTGCGCCCTTCTTCATCGTCCGCTTTTCCTTCCCTCCTATTCTAGCCGCCGCCAAATCCCTTTTTCATCATATCCTATCCTCTATCGCACAGGCTTTCTTGTCCCTCCGGGGATGGCCTTTGCGAAGGGGCAAGCATGGCGCTTCACAACGCGGCGCGAGCTTGGTGTTTGACGTTCATACTTTGACGGCAAACGAATTACTCATGTCCGCCAACTCGCAAACTGGATGCTACGCGTGACGGATATCCACTCACGAAGGAGCTATGGCGATGCTGGAGACAGTGCTGAAGCGTTTTGAGGAGCCCGACGAGATACGAACGTTTGAAAAGGGAAAATTCGAAGTGGTGCACATTGGCGGCATGAGCATCGGCCGGGCCACGTATCAGCCCGGTTGGAAGTGGTCGGTGCACGTCGGGCCGGGGATGGGTGCGTCACGATGCAACGTAGAGCACGTGGGAATGGTGCTCTCCGGATGCGCCACGGCAGCGATGGAGGACGGCACGATCCACGAGCTGCGCGCGGGGATGATGTTTTACATTCCGCCCGGGCCTCCGGGTCACGATAGTTGGGTGGTGGGTGATGTTCCGTACGTCTCGCTGCATTTCATGGGCGCGCAGCACTACGCGAAGAAGTAGACTGTCAACGCAACCCGCAGCCCGCCGATTACGGCGTTGCGCGCAGCGTTACAATCTCGGCTAGGCCGAGCACCACTGCGTAGGTAAAGAACAGATACGCTCCGTACCTGCCTCCCGAGGCCGCGTGGAGCTTCGGCATGAACGTGCCCAGATGGGACAGCACGACGGCTTCTCCAATCATTCCGGGAATGGCCAGAAGAAGCATAGCTGTAGCCCAATGCGCAGCGGGGACGTGGCGCCAGCGCAGGATCGCGATGCATATCGCGGCGGACACGATCGGAGAGGTAACGAAGCTCATCCAGTAGTGGAACGGTGTGGTCTCCAACGCGCGAGGACCAAAATGCGCGTAGTAGATGGTGCCCAGAACCCAGATGGCGAGGCCGAGGAAAAGCAGAAGCGCGCTGTCTTGTGCCTTCATAAAATCTCCTTGAACCCGTATGATGTACCAAGCGGTTCATGAGAAATGTACCACATGGAACACGCGGAGGCAAGTTGCGGCGATCGAGAAGACCGAATTTGGATCAGTTGGTGGAGCGATGCCTGGCGGCGTTTGTTGCCGCCGGAACTCTTGATTTGAGCCTGGACCAACTGGCGCGCAAGGTCGGGAGCAGCAAGCGCATGCTGGTTCACTATTTCGGGGGACGCGAAAACCTCGAAGAGAAAGCTATGGCGAGACTGGAGGAGAGACTGCGGGGGCAGTTTGCGACGGACTCATTTCCTCGTGGAGTGACGCCGGAAGCGGTGGTGACGGCCCTTTGGGAGCGTGCGACGTCTTCCGAATCGAAGGGCGTTGTGTTGCTGGTGATGGATCTCTCCAGGCGGGCGTGGAACGGCTCCGAGCGAGCCCAAGCGTTTTATAAGGAGCAACGGAGACTGTGGGTTGAACTGCTTCTGGAGTTTCTGCCGGATCAGGAGGCAGTCGAAGACGTGCTACAGCTCTTTCAGGGAGCCGTGCTTGCCTACCTGGTTACGGGCAATCGCGAAGCAGGGAAGAGCGCCCTGATGCGGATGCTCGCAAGCCAGCGAAAGACAGACGGACTTCTAACCGCTCAGAAGAAAAGTCGGAATGCAAAGGCCGTCTGAGATGCAGCTACTGAGCGGGCCACGATAGTTGGGTGATGGGAGATGCTCCGTACGTCTCGCTGAATTTCATGCGCGCCGTTGGTGAAACGTTTTTGGTGAGGTATGCTGCTACGCTGTGATTGATTTGGGATATTTTCGGGAACATTTGGCTGAAATCGAGCAGATGCTGCGGAATCGCAACGCGAAGCTCGATTTGGACGAGTTTCGCAAGATTGATGCGGAGCGCCGGCAGCGCATCACTTCCGTGGAGCGGCTTAAGGCGGAGCGCAACAAGGGCAGCGAGGAAGTTGCGCGGCTGAAGAAGTCCGGCCAGGACGCGAGCGCGCTGATGGCGCGCATGAAGCAGATCGCCGAGGAAATCAAAGCAGACGACGCGACGGCGGCGGAGCTGGAGGAAAAGCTGCGCGCATTCATGCTGACGGTTCCCAATATTCCGCACAGCTCGGTGCCTGTGGGAAGCGGCGCGGAAGGCAACGTGGAAGTACGGCGCTGGGGCGCGCCGCCGAAGTTCGATTTTGCGCCGAAGCCGCATTGGGAATTGGGGGAAGCGGCGGGGATTTTGGATTTGGAGCGCGCGGTGAAAATCGCGGGGACGCGGTTCGCGCTCTACCGCGGGGCGGGAGCAAGGCTGGAGCGGGCGCTGGCGAATTTTTTTCTGGACGTGCACACGCGCGAGCAGGGGTACACGGAGATTTTGCCGCCTTTCATCGTGAATACGGCGTCGCTTATCGCGGATGGCAAGCTGCCGAAATTCGCGGGTGACATGTTTCACCTGGAAAACACGGACCTGTGGCTGACGACGACCGCGGAAACGGAATTGACGAATCTGTATCGCGACGAAACGCTGGACGAGAGCGCGCTGCCGATCAGCGTGTGCGCGTGGACGGCGTGCTTCCGGTCGGAGGCAGGCGCGGCGGGAAAAGATACGCGGGGCATCAAGCGGCAGCATCAGTTTCAGAAAGTGGAGATGTTCAAGTTCACGCGGCCGGAAACGAGCTACGACGAATTGGAAAAAATGGTGCGCGACGCGGAGGACTTGCTGCAGCGGCTGGGGCTGCACTACCGCGTGATGCAGCTCTGCACCGGTGACATGGGGTTCGCGTCGTCGAAGACTTATGACATCGAGGTATGGACGCCGTCGGCGAAGGAATTCATGGAGATTTCCAGCTGCTCGAATTGCGAAACGTTTCAGGCGCGGCGCGCGGGGATTCGCTACAAAGGAAAAGTGGGAAAGAGCGAATTTGTGCACACGCTGAACGGTTCGGGTTTGCCGACGGGGCGCACGTGGATCGCAATTGTGGAGAATTATCAGCAGGGGGATGGGTCGATCGTGATTCCCGAGGCGCTGCGGGAGTTCATGGGCGCGGAGCGTATCGCGGCGCGCTGAGCGCCCGTTTTTCCTTCAAGCTCCACTGGAATCGCAAATGCCCAGGGGAACCCCCACGTGCCCGGCCCTTGATTTCGCATGCTCAAACCGAAGCCGTTTCCGTAGAGGGTAGGCAGGCGAGACCAAGAAAAAAAGGCGCGGCGTCTTCGCATCGCGAAGGGCCGCGCCCGGAAGAGAAGCGGTGAATGGAAATCACATCCCGGACTTGGGAGTGATGGAATCGGCCTTGATGGAGCCGTCGGTGTTGACGGCGCCGGTCAGAGTGACTTCCTGGCCGAGGTCGGCATCGGTGACGGCGTCTTGGTTCTGGATGGCGTAGACTTTCTTGGTCTTGGAGCTAACGAAAACGTACGAGGCGCCCTTTTCCTTAACGCACTTGATGGCACAGTCCTTGTGGTCCGCGCTCATGCCCTTCGCGCCACAGGAGCTATCACTGATCCAGCCAGTGTAGGTGTGAGACTTGGCGCTGGCGTTGGAGGCCAGGCCTATGGTGAACAGCAGCGCGGCGACAAGGCCGAGCAGATTCGACAGCTTTTTCATTTGGTTCCTCCCTTTAATATTGTTGCTGGGTTCCCGTCGTCATTAAATATACGTCTCGACGATGGAATCTCTTCAAGTCCGGCATTACTTCATCGCCGAAAAATCGGTCGGGCGCATGTACGTGACATCTATTTTCTCCACGGTCTTCTCGGTCTGCTCGGCTTTCAACACCTGTTGAAACGCCGGGTCGGTCTCGAACGCGTCCCAGTTTCTTTTCGCTTCGTCCCGGCTGGAGTGAGCCACCATAAAGACGAATGTGTTGCCCAAGACCGCGGGAGCGGCGTCCTCCGACACCCAGTAACCCACAACCTTCAGATCGTGTTTGGCGAGTAGCTTTGAAGTCGTATCGCGAAACCGTGACTCCAGCGCTGGCAATTTGCCCGGCACAGCATGATAAATGCGAAGCTCGAAGACGCGATTGCTATCGGCGCTCACTTGATTCACGTGCATCAAGCCGGCGGTGGCCAGCCCTCCAACTACGAAGGATAGCAGGGCGATGGTGCAAATGGTCATTCTTTTAACTTGGTTCGACAGCTTTTTCATGACTCCTCACTTTGGGATTGTTGCTGGGGTTCCGCCAGCATGCATGCAGCAAGGGTACTTCCCCTGTCTGTTGGGGGTACGCCGAAGGCCGAACTTTGGATGACTTGTAGAGGATCTCGCTTCATCGTTTATTGGAAATTCACAGACCACTGGCCAGAACTACCGGGCCCGTGGGATGGGGCATTCCCCCCATCGGTTCGATGGTGACGCCGAAGGCTTTGCAGCTGATTCCTTCGGGCATTTTGGCCATGCACATGTGACCTCCGGTAAAAGAGGCGGGCATGAACGCTCCAGCGCTGATGGGACTCCCGACCATCGGGACGATCCACATCTGGTATTCCTTGTTGGGCGGCGGGGCGGGGAGATCGCCGGTGTAACAGATCATGCCCATGCGGGAATTGTATTTCAGGCTGGCCCAGGCTTTGGGGACTCGAGGAGTGGGCCCGAGAGAAACCGTTTTTGTGTCTTGCGCGGAGAGAAAAGAAACGAGCGCCTGCTCGTGCTGCATTTGCGCCTGAAAGTTTTGCTCGGCTCCACGCATTTGCTGCAACTGATTGCCGAGGTGACGGTCGTTGATCCAAAGAATGATTGTGGCGACAGCCAGAACCGCGGCTGCGGGCACCCAAACAGTATTCCACCAGTGCGCAGCGGGACGGGCGACACGCGTGGGAGTGGATGGGCGTTCGAATGTTGCGGCGTCGATTCTCTCGGAACGTATTTTGTCAAACAGGCGCTGCTTCGCGGAAGTCGGCGGGTCTTGCGGCGGGGCGGCGAGGGCGAAGAGGGCTACGCGGCCTTGCGCTTCGGCGAATTCGCGCGAGCACTCCGCGCAGGAAGCAATGTGCGCGCGAAGCGGCTCGGTTTCCTCGGGCGCGATAACGCCGAGAGCGAGTAGCTCGAGATCTTCTTCGCGAATGGGATGCGGGGCGCTCAAGTCAACTCCCGTTTCAAAGTATCCACAGCAGTGCGAATCCAAGTCTTGACCGTTCCCAAAGGCGCGCCGGTGCGGCCGGCGATCTCACTGTGCGACATGCCTTCGAAGTAAGCGAGCTCGATGGCTTCGCGCTGGCCGTTGGGCAAACTGCCTAAAACGGTTTTGACGCGGCCGAGCAACTGGTTTTGCGCGGCGGCGGATTCGAGGGTGCAAGGCAGCACGACGCTGTTCTCCGTTAGTTCGTCATTTTCACGGCTGTCGCGGCGGCGCAAACGGGAAATGGAACGATTGCGTGCGGCGACAAGAAGCCATCCGGGCAACGAGCCGCGTTGTGGGTCAAATTTTGCGGCAGTGCGCCAAATCTGAAAAAAAAGGTCCTGAAGAATTTCCTCGGCAGCGCCGGCGTCGCGAAGAATGCGAATGGATTCGGCGTACACCAGTCCGCAGTATCGGTCGTAGAGAGCTGCGAGGGCAGATTCGTCCTTGCGGACGACGCGCTCGAGCAGCGACCAATCCGAAGCGCTATTTTCAGGGCCTTGCGCGCGATTCACAATTCCTCAGGCGCTCATAAGAGAATACGCCGGCAGCGGGGCCAGCGGATGTTGCCGCGTCCCAGAAACGGGCAGCGTAAAGCCGCCCCTACAAGGGCACTAGCCGGGGGCGCTGCGGCAGACGGAACGTGGTCTGTAGAGACATGTAAGAGCTGCGCCGGCCGAAGACAAGGTAGAGGGAATGTGGGGAGGACGCAAGGATCAAAGTTTCCTCCAAAGGAACTTGCGGGGATAGAACGGGAGATTCCTGTAAGTCTTTTATTTACATGGCACTAAGACCGTAGGTTGCTAAGTTATTTGAAATGATGCGGTTGTGACCAGGACACAGAATTGCACGAATTCAGGCGCTTTCAATTGACTGCTATAGCCGGGTTGAATAAACTTCCGGCCTGGTGGGACTTACGGAGAAGTAAAGGCGTTCCTGTTCAAGTTCCTGCACAAGGGGAAGTGCGCAAAAGGGCTCAAGCATGAAATATCTGGAGCGGTTTCTTCGATACATTTTTTGGGTGGTGGTCACGGCGAGCATCGCGTGGTTCGTCAAGAAAGCATTTCAGCGGGCGGCAGGGATGCCGAATGCGGCCGGAGACGGCCCGGTTGAGCCGACGGCGCCAGCGGCGAAAACGAAGGCGCTGTTTCGCGATCCGGTATGCGGGACCTACGTGGCGGAAGATATTTCTTATTTGTTGGAGCATGGCAAAGAGACGTTGCATTTCTGTTCGCGCGATTGCATGGAGCATTATCAACGCGGCCTTCGCACCGGCGATGATCGCGCGGCCAACCGATTAGCGGCTGGAGCATAGGCGAGGAGGAACGACCGAATGGCCATAAGCGCCAAAGCGGTTCCGCAGGCGATACCGAGGATAGCGCCACGTGAAGACCTGAATGTTTTCCGGATTTCGCAGATTCAATTCGATATTGCAGCGGAGCACTTGAAGCTGGACCAGGGGTTACGGCAAGTGTTGCGGACGCCGAAGCGGATCTTGGAAGTGTCCGTCCCGACGAAGATGGACAACGGGCAGGTGAAGGTTTTTCAGGGTTATCGCGTGCAGCACAATGTGGCAAGAGGGCCGGCGAAGGGCGGGATTCGCTACCACCCCAACGTGACGCTGGATGAAGTGAAAGCGCTGGCGATGTGGATGACGTGGAAGTGCGCGGCGGTAAATATTCCGTTCGGGGGCGGGAAGGGCGGAGTCATCTGCGACGCGAAGCGCATGAGCAAGGCGGAACTGGAGCGCATGACGCGGCGGTATTGCTCGGAGATTCTGCCGATTGTCGGGCCGGACCGGGATATTCCGGCGCCGGACGTGTATACGGACTCGCAAACGATGGCGTGGTTCATGGACACGTATTCGATGACCGTGGGGCATACGGCGCTGGCGTCGGTGACCGGCAAACCGGTGCCATTGGGCGGGTCGGAAGGGCGCAACGAAGCGACGGCGCGCGGATGTCTGTTCGTGACGGAAGAAGCGTGCAAAGTGAAGAAGATGAATTTGCGCGGCGCGACCGTAGCCATTCAGGGATTTGGAAATGCGGGCGCCATCGCGGCGCGGTTGTTCACAGAGAAAAAAGCGAAAGTGGTGGCCATCAGCGATTCTCGCGGCGGCGTGCACAATTCGCGGGGAATCGATCCCTACAAAGCGGCGCGGTACAAGGAACGCTCCGGAACGGTAGTGGGCATGCCAGGGACCTCGCGCATTTCGAATGACGATTTGCTGACGATGAAATGCGACATTCTAATTCCGGCGGCGCTGGAAACGGTGATTACGCTGAATAACGCAGACCAGATCAAGGCCAAGATTATTGCGGAAGCGGCCAATGGGCCGACGACTCCGCATGCGGACGAGGCGCTGGCAAAGCGTGGAATCATGGTGCTGCCGGACATTCTGGCAAACTCGGGCGGCGTAACGACCAGCTATTTCGAGTGGGTGCAGGATTTGCAGAGCTTCTTCTGGAGCGAGGCGGAAGTGAATACCAAGCTGGAAGCGGTGATGAAGCGTTCGTTCCAGCAAGTGTACGAAACGTCGCGGAAGAATCATGTGCACATGCGCACCGCCGCGTACATGTTGGCGGTGGGGCGCGTGGCGGACGCAACCGTGGTGCGAGGATTGTTTCCGTAGTGCGGCGCTCCTGAAGCTCCTCAGTACAGAATGGCATCCCGCGGTTGGACTCGCGGCGTGCTAGACCGAATTTTTGAGGTGAGACCGTCAGGGACTCAGAAAAACCTCCGGCTTACAGAGAGTCCAAAAGCCCACAATTTTCGCGTGTTTTGAAGCGGCGCCTCTCTGTCAACGCGCTCGCGACAAATCAAGCATAACCGCACAAGGAGCAAACCATGCCGGAAGTCAAAACCGAATTTGTGACGTTGAAAGTGAACGATGGAACAACCATGCGCGCGTTTGTGGCGCGGGCCGAGGGCCGCGAGAAATTGCCCGGGCTGCTCGTATTTCAGGAAGCATTCGGAGTGAACGAGCACATTCGGGACGTGACGCAGCGATTCGCGAAGGAAGGCTATATCGCTATCGCGCCGGAACTATTCCACCGCACCGCGCCGCCGGGATACGAGGGCAACTACGCGGATTTTCAATCGGTGATGCCGCACGTAATGGCGCTGAATGATAAAAATCTGGAAGCGGATATTCGTGTCACGCATGACGCGCTGCTGCGGCAGAGCGCGATTGATTCGCAACGAATCGCGTGCGTCGGGTTTTGCATGGGCGGACGCGTGTCTTTTCTGGCGAATTTGATTTTGCCGCTGCGCGCCGCGATTTCGTTTTATGGCGGCGGGATTGCGAAGAGCGAGCGAGGTCCCGGATTGCTGGAACGCGCGGGAGAAACTCATGGGCCGATTTTCCTTTTCTGGGGCGGGCTCGATAAGCATATCGGCCCCGAGCAACGGCAGGCGGTGGGAGACGCACTGCGCAATGCGCGCAAGACGTTCGCGAGCATGGAATTCGCGGATGCGGACCACGCGTTTTTCTGCGATGCGCGGCCGAGTTACAACAAGGCGGCAGCGGAACAAGCTTGGGCGCTGTCGCTGGCGTTTCTCAAAAGCAATTTGGCATGAGAGCCTCGCCTGTTCGTGCGCCTCGGGTGAAAATGCGTCAGGCGCGGTAGACGATTTTGCCGGCAACGATGGTGGCGACGGGACCGCCGCGGAATTTGCGGCCGTCGAACGGCGTGTTGCGCGATTTGCTGGGCGATTCAGCGGCGCGGTAGGTCCACACGCGATCGGTTGAAAAAATGGTGATGTCCGCGTCGGAGCCTTCGATGAGCGCGCGACTCCTGCCATTCTTGCCGAGGACATGAGCGGGTCCGGCGGTGAACAACTCCACCATACGCATCAGCGAAATGCGTTTGGTGTGCACCAATTCGCTGAGCGCGAGAGCGATGGCGGTTTCAAAACCAAGGATGCCAAAAGGCGCGCGGTCGAATTCCACGTCTTTGCTGGCGGGATGATGCGGCGCGTGGTCGGTGGCGATGGCGTCGACGGTTCCGTCGGCGAGGCCTTCGAGGAGCGCGTCACGGTCCTCGCGCGAGGCGAGCGGCGGATTCATTTTGAAATGCGAATCGTATTGCACGTCTTCGTCGATGAGCGTGAAATGATGCGGCGTCACTTCACAAGTGACCGCAAGACCGCGGCGCTTGGCGGAGCGGACATGTTCGAGCGAGCCGCGCGTCGACATGTGCGCAATGTGCAGGCGCGCGCCGCTGAGCAGAGCGATTTCCACGTCGCGGCCCGTGCAAATCGATTCCGCGGCGGCGGGCATGCCTTTCAGTCCCAGGCGGACTGAGCGCGAGCCTTCGCGCATCACGCCCCCCGCGGCGAGAGAAGAATCTTCGCAGTGGTCAATCACCGGCAGACCAAGCGGCGCGCAGTAGTCCATCACTTGGCGGAGAAGCCGGGCGGAAGCGATGGGCTTGCCGTCGTCGCTGACGGCCACAGCGCCGGCTTGCTGCATGGCGGCGATTTCGGCGAGCTGTTCGCCTTTGCTTTCCTTCGAGGCTGCTCCGATGGGCCAGACGTGAACCGAAGAGACTGCGGCAGCGCGTTCCATGATAGAGCGCGTGACGGAGGCGTTGTCGTTCACCGGCTGCGTGTTGGGCATGGGACAAACGGCGGTGAAGCCGCCGCGCGCGGCCGATTGCGTGCCCGATTCGATGGTTTCGGAGATTTCACCGCCGGGTTCGCGGAGATGGCAATGCAAATCGATGAATCCGGGAGCCACGATGCAGCCGGCGGCGTCGAGCGAAAGCGCGTCCGCGGCGGAAATTGAGGGAGCGAGCTTGGCGATTTTGCCTTTGTCGATGAGGACATCGAGGCGCGCGTCCGTTTTGGAAGACGGGTCAAGGATGCGGCCGTTCTTAATGAGAAGCATGCGTGGAATCCTTTGCGTGATCTTGCGGGTCGGTGGAACCGGCGACGAGCTCGAAGAGAAGGGCCATACGAATGGCGAGACCGTTGGTGACCTGTTCGAGTACGCACGATTGAAGGCTGTCGGCGACCGCGGGATCGATTTCGAGGCCTCGTATCATGGGCCCGGGATGCAGGACAATCGAGTCCGGGCGAGCGAGGCGAAGGCGCGCCGGCGTCAGTTGATAGCGAAGAATGTACTCATCTGCCGAAAGCGATGGCTCGTGGAGGCGTTCCTGCTGGATGCGCAGGGCCATGAGGACCTCGGCGCCGTCGAGGGCTTCTTCGAGGCGCGGGACACGGCGAATATTGGGTGCGAGGCATTCAAGTTCGCGGGGAAGCCACATGGCCGGACCGCAGAGCGTGATGTGTGCGCCGAATTTCGCGAGCAGATGGATGTTCGAGCGCGCTACGCGACTGTGCAGAATGTCGCCGATGATGGTGATCTTGCAGCCGTCTAGCTGGCCGCGACGGTCGCGTATGGTGAGTGCGTCGAGCAGCCCCTGCGTGGGATGTTCATGCGTGCCGTCGCCGGCGTTGATGACCGGCACGTCGACGCGGCGAGAGATGAATTCCGCGGCGCCCGAGGAACTGTGGCGAATGACGATGGAGTCGGGCTTCATCGCTTCGAGCGTGCGAACCGTGTCGATCAAGGATTCGCCCTTTTTCAGGCTGGACGATTCGGCCTGGAGGCTCATGGTGTCGGCGCCCAGGCGCGAGGCCGCCGTGGCGAAGCTGATGCGCGTGCGCGTGGAGTTTTCGAAAAACGCCAAAGCGATGGTTTTGCCGCGCAGGGTGGCGAGCTTTTTTAGCGGATAGCGCTGGAATTCCTGGAAAGGCTTCGCCTGATCAAGAAGAAAAGTAATCTGCTCGCGGTTCAGCGGCTCGATGGCCAGCAAATGATGGAAACGGTGCGACACAATCTCCCTCGGTTGCAAATTCCTAATTCAGATGCCATTCGTTCAGTCCACGCGGTCCATAACCACGACGCGCTCCTCACGGTCGATCTCTTGAAGGCGCACTTCGATAATTTCCGCATCGGAGGTTTCGATCGTACGGCCGATGAAGGTCGCTTCGACGGGCAATTCGCGATGCCCGCGATCGATTAACACGCAAAGCCGAATCCGCTGGGGACGTCCTAGATCGAACAGGCCGTTCATGGCCGCACGGACGGTGCGGCCGGTGTAAAGGACGTCGTCGACGAGCAGCAGGTCGCGGTCATCGACGGGAAACGGGATTTCGCTCGATTGAACAACGGGTTGCGGAGCGACCGTCGATAGGTCGTCACGGTAAAGGGTGATGTCGAGCGTGCCGACGGGGACTTCGGCCTTGGAAGATGCGCGAATGGACTTCGCAAGGCGCTCGGCAAGGGGAATGCCGCGACGGCGCACGCCGATGAGCGCCAAATCCTTGGCGCCGCCTGTTCTTTCAACGATTTCGTGCGCCAGGCGCTCGAGCGTCCTGCGAATTTCGTCCGCTGACATGAGCTGGCGCTTCTCGATGATGCGCATAGGGCCGACTATCGTAACATAACGAGCAGCGTAGGCAGACGCCGCGATTTTCCACGGAGCGTGCTCTGACGAGACAAACGATGGTGTTGTAATTTGGAACTCACGTGGTAGACTGCGTGGTGTGAGCTCGCCCGCAAGCGCCCGGCGGCCCACGGACGTGGACCTCAGCGTCCGTATAGGTACTCTGCTTCTTTCCAATCCTGTAATTGCTGCCAGCGGCACGTTCGGTTACGGCATCGAGTTTGCCCACCTTGTTGACCTAAATTCTCTGGGCGGAATCGTGGTCAAGGGCCTCTCTGCAAGACCAATGGAGGGGGCTCCCGCGCCGCGCCTCTGCGAGACTTCCGGCGGAATGCTGAACGCCGTGGGACTGCAAAACATCGGCGTACGCGCGTTCGTTGCGGAAAGGCTTCCCGAACTGCGGAAGTACCGGACGGCCATCGTCGCAAACGTGTTTGGGCACACTGTCCCAGAGTATTGTGAGGTCGTTGAGGTCCTCGAAAGCGCCGACGGGATTGCGGCGTACGAATTGAACATTTCGTGCCCAAACGTGGATTGCGGAGGGTCGGAATTTGGCGCCGACCCGGCTCTGGCGGCGGAGGTTGTGGCAGTTGCGCGGAAGGCGTCGCGTAGGCCGCTATGGGTGAAGCTGGCTCCGAATGCGGATGTACGGGCGGTGGCGCGCGCGGTGGAGGTGGCAGGGGCGGATGCGCTGACCGTGGCGAACACCTACCCAGCAATGAGCCTGGACGCTCGGACGGGGCGATCCCGGCTAGGGAGATTGACCGGAGGGTTGTCGGGGCCGGCGATTAAGCCCCTGACCCTAAGGCTAGTTTACGAGATTTCACGTGCCGTCAGGATACCCATAATCGGATTAGGGGGGATTCAGACGGGGGACGACGCGGTTGAATACTTGAGAGTCGGGGCGACCGCAATTCAGGTGGGCACGGCTCATTTTTCCGACCCAGGGGCGAGCCAGCGCGTGGTGGAAGAGCTGCGGCACCACTGTAGCGAGTTAACCTGTCATAGTATCAGTGAGTTACATGCTACTCTCGAGTGAAGTAGTGCCGCGAATCGGGGAAGATATGTATTGAGGCTGCTGGCTGGGTATAGTAGAATATTTGTTGATTATGAAAGACTTAACAAAGTTCGGTGCACGATGGAATCGAACGCGAGCGGTGATACTGGCGACGGTCACGGTACTGGTTTTGTTCGCTGCAGGCAGGTCAACGGCGCACGTCGAGGGCACAGGGCCGGTGTCTTCGGGCGGGCAGGCGCTGCTGCGGCCCGCGCTGGCGACTCCGAACCCCAAGATAGGGCGGAAGCCGATTCGCAGCTTCGTATGCCTGTCCAGTTGGTACGGGGGGGACTTCGACGGACAGCTGACCGCGAACGGCGAGATCTATGACATGTACGGCCAGACGGCGGCGCACCCCACGTTGCCGTTGGGGTCGGTGGTCCGGGTCATGAACTTGAGGACCCGCCAGAGCGCGATCGTGCGAATCAACGACCGAGGGCCGTATGTCGCCGGAAGAGACCTTGACGTTTCTTACCAGGTTGCTAGAGAATTGGGCTTCGTACAGCGCGGGACTGCCCGAGTTAGGGTGGAACTGCTCAAGGTGCCTTCATCGAAAGCCACGCATCCCGCAAACTGATCGTAGCACTAGACTTTCCAGATGTAGATCAATCCATTAAACTCATTCGCCGGCTTCGCGACAGGGTTGCTTTGGTCAAAATAGGCAGCCAACTGTTCACCGCCGAGGGCCCCGAAGCAGTGCGGCGAATTGCCAAGCTGGTTTCCGGCATATTCCTCGACCTGAAATTCTGCGACATTCCCAATACGGTGGCGGGCGCGGTAGAGGCAGCCGCGGGATTACCGAGCGTCCGGATGATGACTCTTCACACTACGGGCGGGCTGGCGATGTTGCGGGCTGCCAGGGCGGCATTGAAGGGCGCCAAAAGGCCACCAAAGCTCCTGGGGGTGACGGTGTTGACGAGTTTGGACGAGGCAGAGCTAATCAGGATAGGACTTACAGGACCCGTGGGTGGAAGGGTGACAGCCCTGGCCAACATGGCCAAGACCGCCGGCATGGACGGCATAGTCGCGGCAGGAGAGCACGTTCAGGCATTGCGAAAGGCTCTTGGCAGGAAAATGGCGATTGTCGTCCCGGGAGTTCGTCCCGTGAATCCGGACAAGCAACTCAAGCGCGCGCAGCTGGACGACCAAGCGCAGATTGCCACACCGTGCAACGCGGTTCGGTGGGGCGCCGATTACTTGGTGGTTGGGCGCCCGATTACGGCTGCGCCGGACCCCGTAAAGGCGGCGGACGCAATCCTTCAAGACATGGAAGTGGGCAGTAGATACCGCGCGTAGGGCCAAATCAGCATTCTCGGTAAGTTGTTGCCACACACCTAACATTTGACGAATGGCCTCAGAGACTCCTATAATCGGGGATTCGCCAGTACTTCGGGAGGCCGTATGTACGCCGTGATTCGCAGTGGTGGAAAGCAGTATCGCGTCGCGCCGGGAGAGACGATACGCGTCGAAAAGCTTGAGGGCAAGGTCGGCGGGAAGGTGACCTTCGACGAAGTGCTTGCGGTGCACAATGACAAGAAGGAGTTGGTTGCCGGAGCGAACTCTTCCAAGGCGAAAGTGACGGGCAAGATTGTTTCGCACGGACGGGCAGCCAAGCACCTGGTGCTGAAATATAAGCGCGGCGGGCAGTACAAGATTACGCGCGGACATCGGCAGGCTTATACGGCAGTGGAAGTCGGCGACATCAAGATGGAATAGAGGCTTTTCTTCTATGGCGCATAAAAAGGGTGGCGGCTCATCGGTTAACGGACGGGACTCGCACGGGCAGCGGCTGGGAATCAAGCGCTTCGGAGGCCAGCTGGTGACTGGCGGAAGCATTTTGGTGCGCCAACGAGGCACGCGCTACAAGCCCGGCAAGAACGTAAGCCGCGCCAAGGACGATACGCTTTTTGCGTGCATTACCGGCGTGGTGCTGTTTGAGAACAAGGGTCAGAAGGGCCGTTATATCAGCGTTCTGCCCGCCGAAGAGAAAGCGGACAAATCCGCCGAAGCGCCTGCGAAGCAATAAGGAATCTTCCCGGCACGCTGTTTCTCCGTGCACCCTTTGTATTTCCGGCGAGCGGTATCGTATTCTCTCCCTAACAATCGAAGGTGCAGACGTGTTTGTTGACGAGGCGAAAATTTGGGTGAAAGGCGGCGACGGCGGGAATGGCTGCGTGGCGTTCCGCCGCGAGAAGTACGTGCCGCGAGGCGGTCCGTCCGGTGGCGACGGGGGCAACGGTGGCGACATCGTTCTTGAGTCGACGGAGCAAGAAAATACGCTTCTGCGCTATCGATATAACCGCGAGTTTCGCGCTGACCGCGGGCGCCACGGCGAAGGCTCCAACTGTCACGGGCGCTCCGGCGTGGACACGGTGTTGGCTGTTCCGGTAGGAACGCTGGTTTTCGAGGAAGAAAGCGGCGAGAAGCTTTTCGACTTCAGCGAGGCAGGGCAGCAGTTTCGAGTGGCGCGCGGCGGTCGCGGTGGCCGGGGCAACTCACACTTCACGAAACCGTGGCATCAGGCACCGAGGGAACATGAGGATGGCCAGCCGGGAGAGGAGCGGCGGCTGCGTTTGGAGCTGCGATTGTTGGCTGATGTGGGGCTGGTGGGATTCCCGAATGCAGGAAAGTCGACTTTCATTTCGCGCATTTCAGCAGCGAAGCCAAAAATCGCGGATTATCCCTTTACGACACTGGAGCCGCATCTTGGCGTGGTTTCCGCAGACCCCGACGCGGCGCCCGGCGCCGGGCGCACGTTTGTGGTTGCCGACCTGCCGGGGCTGATCGAAGGCGCGCACGAAGGCGCTGGGCTGGGCATTCGCTTCTTGCGCCATATCGATCGCACGCGGCTGATCGCGCAGTTGGTTGACACGAGCGATGGGAACGAGCGCGACCCGATCCACGATTTCGAGGTTATTCAGGGCGAATTGCGCGCGTTCAGCGAAGAGCTCATGAAGAAGCCGCTGTTCGTAGTAGCGACAAAGCTCGACGCGACGACGAATCGCGAACGCGTCGAACGGCTTCGCGATTTTGCGGCGGAACGCAGGCTCCCGTTCTTTGCGATTTCCTCGGCGACCGGCGAGGGGGTGCAAACGCTAGTGAGAGCAATGGCCGACGCGCTGGCTCAGCTTCCGCGGCAAGAGGGGGGAGCAACGGAAAATGCCGTTGAGACGCGCGAATTGCCGAAGCAGCCGAGTGCTGAAAGCACTGATGTGCGCCCGGAGGAGCGTTGAGCAAAGGTGCCGCCAAACGAGGGCGCGCCGTTGCAATTTTTGGCGGCACATTCGATCCGATTCATTGCGGCCACCTGGTCGTGGCGGGAGCAGCCGCTCGGCGGTTCCATCTGGACGAGATTTATTTCGTGCCGTCTTCCCGGCCTCCCCATAAGAAGCGTCAAGAGTTGGCGGCTTTTTCGCACCGCTATGCCATGGTAGCGCTGGCTTGTGCAGGCAAGGCGCGCTTTGTGCCGTCGCTTGCGGAGGCTCCGGATGATGCTGGTGCACCACAGGTTTTTTATTCCATCGATACGGTGCGGCGTTTCCGCGAGCAGCATGCGACTGACGAGATTTATTTCATCCTCGGAGCGGACTCGTTTTTGGAGATTCCTATTTGGCGGACCTATGAAGCTTTGCTTGATTCCTGCGATTTTGTAATTGCCAGCCGTCCTGGCATTCGCTTGGAAGCGCTGAAGCGAGTGATTCCCGCGCACCTGCTCGGTCATCAGAATGCGCGTAGCCGGAACGCCATTGCGCTCAGAAAATCGACAGTGCACTTGTTGACCAGCGTGGCATCCGATGTGTCCTCGACAGACATCAGACGCCGCTGCCGGCGTGGGGCCTCCATTCATGCCCTTGTGCCCCCGGCTGTGGAAGACTACATTCATAGGCAGGCCCTTTACCGGTGAACCTGGATTCCTTACCCAAGAACTTATGCTGGGCGGTCGAAGCAGCTCAGAGCAAGAAGGCGACGGCGGTGACTGTCTTGTCGCTGACAGGTTTAGGGGCGTTCGCTGAGTATTTTGTTATCTGTTCGGCGGAAAGCGTGAGGCAGATCGAGGCCATCGGGGACGAAGTCGAACAAAAACTCCGCGAGCAAGGGCTGCGCCTGCCGCATCGCGAAGGGCGAGCCGGAACAGAATGGTTGTTGCTGGATTATGGAAGCTTAGTGGTTCACGTCTTCAGCGAGAAGGCGCGCGCCTTTTACGACATCGAGCGCCTGTGGCGCGCCGCCAAGCGTTTCGACATCCCTGAACCAAGCCGATCGGTCGCGCCCGGTGCCGGATCATGAATTCGGCGCGTCTGGAATGGGTGACGGAGGATCCGGCGTCTCAGCACATCCTGGAAATTGCCGGCAAAGTCGCGGGCACGTCGACCACCGTTTTGATTACCGGCGAAAGCGGCACAGGCAAAGACCAACTGGCGAGATGGATTCATGAAGCCGGGCCGCGACGCGATGCACCATACCTGAAGATTGACTGTGCCAGCCTTCCCGCAGAGCTAGTCGAATCGGAGCTGTTTGGGCACGAACGTGGTGCGTTCACAGGAGCGGAGGCACGCAAGCCGGGACGCATGGAGTTGGCCGAGGGCGGCACGATTGTGCTCGACGAGGTGGTCGCGCTTGCTCCTGCCGTTCAATCGAAACTGCTGCGTGTTTTGGAAGAGCGGAAATTTGAGCGGCTGGGTGGGACCGAAACATTGGAGATGGACGCGCGCTTAATCGCGCTGACCAATGCGGACCTGGAACGCGCCGTGCGCGGGGGCTATTTTCGCGAGGATTTGTACTTCCGTCTGAACGTGCTGGTGATCAAGGTTCCGCCTCTGCGGGAACGGCCGCAAGATATTCGCCCTCTGGCCGAGCATTTCGTGAACCGGCTTGCGCCCGTTCATGGGCATGCGGGCGCAACCATCGATAGCGGCGCGATGCAAGCGCTGGAAGTCTACGATTGGCCAGGAAATGTGCGCGAACTGAAGAACGTGATCGAGCGCGCGCTCGTTTTTGCGACGGGTGGAACTTTGAAACGCGAGGACTTTCCCTCCGCTGTTCAGACGATCTCCGGCGTACGGTCGCACACCCCGTTGCAGTCACTCGAGGAGATCGAGAAGGAAGCGGTACGGGCGACGCTCGATGCAACCCACTACAAAATCGCGCAGGCGGCGCAAATTCTCGGCATTAGCCGCAAGACGCTGCTCGAAAAAAGGAAGAAATACGGTCTAGTCTGAAAACCGAGCGGTTTGCATCCCTCGCGCATGATGAAAATACGTCTGCTTATGTTCGCGCGAACGCGGCGCCCGGAAGTTCGCGCCCTCGTGGAAGACTACCTGGCGCGCATCCGGCAGTACGCCGAGGTGGAAACAACGGAGCTGCGCGAGACGAGCGGCGCCGCGCTGCGGAAACTGAAGCTGGCGCCGGGTGCGACCGTCGTGCTGCTCGATGCGCAAGGGAAGCAGTTTACGTCCGCGCAGTTTGCCAAGTGGCTCGGCGCCCTGCGCGACCGTGGCACTCGCGAAGTGATTTTCCTGTGCGGCGCCGCGGATGGTTTTCCGGAAGAGCTGCGGCGGCGGGAAAACCAGTCGATTTCCCTGTCATCTTTGACGATGTCGCATGAACTTGCCCGTGTCCTGCTCGCCGAACAGGTTTACCGCGCCTTTACGATTTTGACTGGGCATCCCTATGCAAAATAGGCGGCGCGTCGCAGTGAGTTCTGCGAGAATGTCCGCTGTGATGGAGCCAGCAAAAATGAATCCGACGTCGAATCCGGGTTTGGCCCGAGAGCTGGAAATTTACCAGCTTGACGTGGCGGCGAAGAAGCTGTCGATCCCCGCTTCGCTAGCGCTGCTGGAACAAAAAGCGAGAGAAGCGCTGGACCCACGCGCGTACGACTACGTGGCTGGCGGTGCCGGCGGCGAAAACACGATGCGCGCCAATCTGGAGGCGTTCTATCGCTGGCGCATCGTCCCGCGCATGCTGCGGGATGTTTCCGTTACGGACATGAGCATCGAACTGCTGGGTGCGCGATTGCCGGCGCCCGTTTTGCTGGGGCCGGTGGGAGTCCAAGCCATTGTTCACCCGGAAGCGGAACTCGCCACGGGGCGCGCGGCGGCGGCGCTGGGACTGCCCTTCGTTTTGAGTACTGTGTCATCGCAACCGATCGAAAAGGTTGCGCAAGCTATGGGCGCGGGGACGCGCTGGTTTCAACTGTACTGGGGGAAGAATCCGGAATTGACCGCGAGCATGTTGCAGCGCGCCGAGAAGGCGGGTTACACAGCGCTGGTGGTTACGCTGGACACTTCGATGCTGGGATGGCGCGAGCGGGACCTGCAGCACGGATATCTGCCGTTTTTATTGGTTGAGGGGCTCTCCAATTATCTTACGGACGCGGTTTTTCGCGGTGCGCTGCGAGAGCCTCCGGAAAAGGATCCTGGCGAGGCAGTGCGGTTGTGGGCCAGTATTTTCACGAATACCACGCTCACCTGGAACGACCTGGCGTTTTTGCGGCAGCACACCAAGCTGCCCATCCTTCTCAAGGGGATACTGCACGGCGACGATGCGTTGCGCGCCGTGGATTGCGGCGTCGAAGGCGTGATTGTTTCGAACCACGGCGGGAGGCAAGTGGACGGGGCGATCGCGGCGCTCGACGCGCTTCCGGGCGTGGTGAAAGCGGTCAACGGTGAGATTCCGGTGCTCTTCGACAGCGGCATTCGCCGCGGCGCGGACATCATGAAGGCGTTGGCGCTGGGCGCGCGCGCTGTGTTGGTGGCGCGGCTTTACATTTGGGGACTGGCAGTGGCGGGCGAGGCCGGCGTACGCGACGCGATGTTGAACTTGCTGGCGGATTTTGATTTATCGATGGCGCTGAGCGGATTCACGTCGCCGCGGGAGCTTTCGGCCGCTGCGCTTCAGCGGTCCGGCCAGCCGTAGAGCTTCAGGGCATTGCCGCGAAGCACCATGCGCGCGATTTCCCGGGCGCGGGCGCGCGTGATTTCGTTGTCGTCCATCATTCTCGTAAGCGCGATAGCGAGGGCTTCGCGGCCCGAATCAGCGGTTTGCCAGCCAATCTCTTCCCAATCAATCTGAGGCGTTCCGGGCGAAAGGTCAGTGCCGAACATGACTTTTTCGGGAAACCATTCGAGCCAGTAGCGGATACTTTTGCTCAACTCACGCGTAGGCAGCAGCCAGGTCTGCTCGGAAAAATCGGTGTAAACATTCGGCTTCACCAGAAGCGCCGCGACGGACTTCGAGAACGGGCCCGCGCCCCCATGGAGCAGGACGAATTTTGTTCCGCGCAGCGATGTGTCGTCCAAGACGGATTCAAGCAGCAAGGGGTCCGCGTCGGCCATCTTGAAATAGCCGCCGCAACCGAATCCCGTGTGGAAGTGGACCGGCATGCCGAGGCGGCCGGCTTCCGCGGCGATGTGGTGAAAAATGTAATTCTGCAATGCCATGTACGCGGCTTCGTCGGGAACGCCGCCATTGATGTACTGCGCATACTCCTCCGCGGCTGCCGAGGCATCGGCGGGCTCGAAATCGAGGGAGCGAAGATACGCAGCCTCAAATTTGACGGCCACAGCGCCATTCTGTTTCTGGTCTTCGAGTGTGGGCGTAACGACTTGCGACAAATATTCATCGAGACTGGCAGGCGGCTTGGTTTTTCCAATATTCCTTAGGTAGCGCTGCAATAGCTGTTCCTCGCGACTGAAGAAAAACTTGCGATCGGGCGTCTCGGAGGCCAGAGCGGAATTGTCGAGGGGGAAAAGTAGCGCGTCGTCGAAAGGCACCCAACGGAATCGCGGAGGGTGGAGGCCTGGGCCCATGGCTTCGCGATTGGCGAGCTCAACATCGATACCGAGATGATCGAGAACCCAATCCGGGTAGCTGTCGCCCTGTTCTTTTTTGATTTGCTCCTTGGCGGCAAGAAGCTCGCGCACATGCGCGGGGCTCATGTCGGAATACTTGTAACCATAGAGAGCCTTCCACGCGGCGAGGAACTGCGGATTCTCAGGGCGGCTGGTCATCGGCGGATCGGTCGGCTCTAAGGGAGCACAGGGCAAAGCGTCGTATTCATCGTCGGGCTGGCCGTTTACCGGCAGGGCCGGCGGATGAGAGTGGTTATCGATCGCGCGGATGGTCCGAATATAGGCGAGAAGCTCCGGGTCAGGCTTTTGTGCGCGAACGCGCGGAGCGAGGAATACGAGCAGCAGAAAGAATGGCGTTAAGAATGGAAAAAAGAGCGGAGGCCGCCGCGAAGAGCAGGTCATTGGATTCGGGTCACTCTTTCTGTTTCTCGGTTGCAGGTTGCTTGGGCGGCTCGATCTTTTGCGACGTGCCAACCCAGAAAAGCTTGAAGTTGCTGAAACGATGCTGATGGTGCAAATAGTGCCCTTGATACTGAATGTAAACGTCCACGCTCTCCGGCAGCCACAGAGTCACCTTGTGTGTGCTGAAGTTGACCGGCCCGTATTCGATAACGAAATGCTGCCGCTTCAAACTGACAGGCTCGACCGGGCGCATCAAATCAGTCTCGAGACGCACCACCTGGCCGGTCTTCGTGGAAATCCAAGCGCGGCCCTTCAGCGGCAGGGCGAATTCCTGAGACGGCGTATCGAAGCTGGCGAGGAGACTTGTGGAGCGGTCGCTGCGTTGCTCGAAATGCACGAGCCAGGCTGGCTGGTCTTTCCATTCACCCAGTCCCTCGCATTGCCAGGTGAAGTCGTCCCGATAGACGGGATGAAACGCCAGCACTAATCCGGGCGCTCCGACATCTACAACGGGGCCAGGCATATCGGCAGGACCTAGATTATTATTGCGAATCTCCTTGACCTCGAGGAGCCGCGGACGCGGCGTTTCGATATAGACCAGGTAATTGAAAATTCGCGTGATGGGTGTCTCCAAGCGTTCGTTGCGCTTGACCTCGACGGACTGATACTCCTCCGTCGCGGTGAACTCCTGCAGGTCGGTCACAAGTCGCACGGCAATGACATTTGCACTCGCGGTGAGAAGCTCCACCGTCTCGCTGGCCGGCTGATAACCGTCGGCTTTTACTTCGACTTCGTAGGAGTCTCCTACTTCGACGTTCGAGAATACCCAACCCGTGCTACCGTCTTGCTGGGCGAAACCAGGCATGGAACCGCGGCTCATTGAAGAGAGAGAGAGCCTAGTGGGTATCACACGGAGGGGCTCGCCTTGGTTATCGCGGATGTAGACGGTGATTGTTCCTCTAGTGGGGCCAATCGCTGGCCCTGTGTACTTGAACTTGGGATGTGGCTTGGAACTTGGGCGCGGGAACAGGTCGCGAAGCAAAGGAGGAGCGACGCAGCAGCAATAAACTTAAGGAAGCCGAGTGACACTGTGCCACGTGGGGAAATTCGGACCATCGGAATCACTCTCAAAATGCTGCAGCGCTGGTTAACCTTACGTGCAAAGGCGCTGCCGTGTCAATCGCGAGATGACAGAATCGAAGAGCGAAGCAAGAAATCGAATCATCGATGGAAGTGTTCAGAAAACAGAGAAGCTCAGCCCAAATTAATCGCTGTTGTTCTTGGTCACGCCTTTGGGTTGGCCGATTTTCTGCGTGGCGTCGGTCGAGAAAAGCCGGAAATTGCTGAAGTGATGGTAGTGATGCAGGTAGTGCCCGCGATATTGAAAGTAGACGTCCACGCTTTCCGGCAGCCACAAGGTTACTTTGTGCTTCGGGAAAGCAACTGCAATGTAGTCGATAACGAAATGCTCGCGCGATAGCTTGATCTCCGGGACCGGCTTCACCAAGTCGGTTTCCATGTGGATGACTTGGCCGCTGTTTTCAGATACCCAGGCAAGGCCTTTCAGTGGCAGCGGATATGCGCCCATGGAGGACTGGAACACCAGGAGCCGGTTGGGTCGATCAGGACGCTGCTCGAACCGCACCACCCAGGCGGGTTCGTCCCGCCACTCGCCCAGGCCTTCGCAACTCCACGTAAAATCATCCTGAAGAAGCGGATGAAACGCGAGCACCAGACCCGGAGCGCCCATGTCGGCGAGCTCTCCGGGCATTTCTTTGGCCGTCACACCTTGATCGCGGAACTCGTTCACTTGAATGATTTGGGCGCTGGGGTGCTCGATGAAAACCATGTAATTGAACCTGCGCGACGCAGGCGTCTCAAGACTCTCGTTCTGTTTGATCTCGACGGTCTGATATTCTTCGGTCGACGAGAACTTTTCCAGGTCAGTCACCAACTGCGTAGCATTCTTCGCCCCGGCCTTGAGAACTTTCGGCAAAGAGCACGAGGCACCGGAGACGATGAGTGGCTTTTGGGCGTCGATGTCCGGCGGAGCCCAGTTCTCCTTAGGAGGCAAATCAATCAGGGTTGGGGCGGTAGGAATTTCAATAGCGACGGGCGGTAACGTTGGCGGCTGCGGTCTTTTCAGTTCTGGAAGCAAAGCGCGGATAGCCGGATCGTTGCTATCCTGTGGGTACTGTTTCAAGAAAACTTCCAGCGCAGTGACCGCTTTTTCGCGCTGGCCCAAGTCCGCCAGGGCTTCTCCGAGCACGAGTTGATCGTGGCCGGCCTGGTCCTTCCCCAAAGCCAGCGCCTGCTCTGCCTGCTCGCGGGCATGCTCGAAATCCTTTTGCTTCAAATATGAACCCGCGAGCATCGAGTGCACTTTCCACCGCGAGCCATCCAATCGCGCTGCCGGAGCGAGCACCTGAATAGCTCCGGCATAGTCTCCTAACCGGAATCGCAGCGCGCCGAGCGCCACCAAGGCCGGAACCTGCCTAGCGTCGGTCGAAACGGATTTTTCCAAATACGGCTTGGCCGCCGGCAACTCCCCGTTCAGCAGAAAGCGCATGCCCATCAGATAGTTCACGTAGGGATTTTCCGGGGCCATCTCGAGCGCCTTGCTCAAATGTTTTTGCGCAGATTCGATTTTGCCGGAGTCCAAATCCGCCGATCCTTTTTGTGCTTCCTTTTCGGCTTCGGGCGCAAGCACAAACTGGCCAGACGGAGGATGAAAAGCCAGTTCATCGTTAGGACTTCGCATGAAGACAATAATGCTTGCAGAGGCTGTGACGGAGTCGGGCACGGTCACGGCCCTGAGCTCGGTGTGGTATCCGGGAGCCTGCACCTGAACCTCGTACACGTCTCCGATCAAAACATTCGGAAAGATCCAAACATCCCCGGGGCCCTTCTGCGCCTTGGGTGTCGCGGCAAATCTCGAGATCGCCATAAGAGTTAGGTTCGGAGTGGAAGAGAGAGGTTCCCCGTCTTCCGTTCGGACATAGACAGCAATATTGCCGCTATGGCTGATGTCAGCCGCGACATTCCTAGCTGCGAGGTCCGTAAGTTGTTGCGCGCTTACAGAGCGCGCGGCACCCAACAAAAGGAGCGCACCGGCGAAGGTCCTAGCCACAAGAAGTTCGGTTTTCATCGCACCTTTGCCCGCAAGTCGCTTACCAATAGTCCCGTAGAGAACCTCGTGGGGGCGAAGCGGCGACGTTTACAATAGCCTTAGTGTTATTTGCTGTCAATCTGGTTGACTTATGGAATTTGGAATAGGCGGCACCGTCAGGCTCTCGCGCATCGATTCAAGTTGAGTCATGCGCGACGGTCTTCTATAATCACTAGTTTACCAGCGAGGCGCAAACACACTTGCTAAAAAATCTGAGCCAGAGCAAGACGGCGGTCAAGATCTTTTTGGGAGGCGTCCTGGTTGTCATCTGTGTCTCAATGGTGCTGATGATGACTCCGGTCGGGGGTATCGGTGGAACGACCACGGGAAGCCCTGACGCCGTGGTGACCGTCGGCGGACAAAATATCAGCGTGATCGACGTGCGCCAGCAGTTTGCCGAACAGACCCGCGGGCAAAACGTGCCGCAAGTTATGCAGGGCTTGTACATGCGCCAGGTGCTCGATCAGATGGTGTTCCAACGGCTGCTCGACCTGGAAGCGGACCGCCTGGGCATACAGGTGACGCCCGACGAAATCACGCAACGCATCAAGCAGTTACTCCCCACGGCATTCCCGGGAGGCGTTTGGATCGGCGCGGAGCGCTACGCGCAGGAAGTACAAATGCGGGCGGGCATGTCCGTACCGCAGTTCGAAGACTACGTGCGCATGGCTGTGCTGGAGGATAAGTTCAAGTACCTGGTGACGGACGGCATCAGCGTCACGCCGCAAGAAGTCGAAGCGCAGTATCGCTACCAGAACGAAAAGGTTCAGCTGGAGTACGCGCAGATCAAACCTGCGGACCTGGAATCGTCCATTACCCCCACAGACGCGGAGCTTTCTGCGTTCTTTGCGAAGAATGAGCCGAAGTATCAGGTACCGGAGAAGCGGTCCGCGAAATATGCTCTGTTAGACCTGAACCAGCTCAAGCAGAGCATAAAAATAAGCGACGCAGACGTTCAGGCTTATTACCAGCAGCACCTGGACGACTACAAGGTCGAGAACCGCGCGCACGTTGCGCATATTGTGTTCAACACGCTGGGTAAAACGGACGCGGAGGTAGCGCTGATCAAGCAACAAGCGCAAAAAGTGGACGATCAGGCCAAGCATGGCGCGAACTTCGCCGACTTAGCGAAAAAGTATTCCGAGGATACCAACACCAAGACGAAGGGCGGCGATATTGGCTGGATTGTGGCGGGCCAGACGGCGCCGGCATTTGAAAAGGCGGCGTTTAGCCTTCCCAAGGACGCTATCTCCGACGTGGTCCAGACACCGTATAGCTTTGATATCATTAAAGTTCTGGACAAAGAGACGGCGCACACCAAGAGCCTGGACGAAGTCAAGGACTCGATCGTCACCACTATGACGCAGGAAAAGCTCAACTCCGAGCAGAGTGACATTTCCGACAAACTTGCCGCGGCGGTGCGCCAGTCGAGCCGGCAAAGCATCGATGCCATTGCGAAGGAGTTCGATCTGCAGACCGGAGAGACGCCTCTGGTGAGCGTGATGGATCCGGTGGGCGATCTGGGCGCAGAACCAGCGCTACAGGAAGCGCTTTTTTCGTTGCATCAGGGTGAATTGAGCCCGCCGATCTCGATCAACCGGGGTTATGTGATCATCTCGGTCGACAAGGTTGTTGCCGGGCACCAGGGGACTCTGGCCGAGGTTCGCGACCGCGTCGTGGCAGATTATCGCAAGGAGAAGGCGCAGGACCTTGCCGAACAGAGGGCCGAGGAGCTGGAAAAGAACGCAAAAGGTGGCATGGCGTTTGATAAGGCGGCAAAATCTCTCGGTCTGAACTCCAAGACGACGGATCCTATCTCGCGGACGAGCCAAGTGGCCGATGTCGGCCCAGCGAAGGAGCTGCAGGCTGCCTTCAACATGAACGTGGGACAGACTGGCGGACCGGCCCTGATCAGCGGGAATTGGGTGGTGTACCAGGTGAAATCGAAACAGGGGGTCAGTCCTGACGATTTCGCGAAGGCGAAGGATGGGCTGCAGAAGCAAATCCTCGACGAGAAGCAAAGCACGGCTTTTGAGGCGTTCCATGACGCGCTTCAGAAGCGATACGAACACGACGGCAAACTGGTCTTCAATCAGGCGAATCTGAAGTTGTTGATGAGCCAATCATCATGATAAGTCATTGTAAATACATGGCTTAGTATGTGTTCAAATCCCCTTATTTTCCCTGTTGCAAGGCACGCCGCAGTCATCTAGCATATTCCTTCCGCAGATTTGAGCTCCCGTCGCCAGCGGGGCGAAGCCTCAGGACTTTCCCGGTTGAACGCCCCAGCGGAGTGACTCAAAACCAGTACATGGATGATGGCGGCAGACCTAAAGCCACAAAAAGTGACATGGGCTTCCCAAGATTAGCTTTCTCCGGAATCGAGGACTTATGAATCAGAAAACAACTGCGGAGCGCAACGAATACCGTTGCTGCATCGAGATCAATCAAAATGGGAAGTATTCGGTTCGCATTCAGGTGCGCTTCGGGGGAAAAGAGTGGTCGCTGCCAGTCTTTTTCCTCGTGTCCTCTTTCGACGCAGCCATAAAAAGGCTGGAAGAAGCTGTTCAACTTCTGCAGCGGGAAGAGGAGCGGCTGTGGTTTTGGGGAGTCGAGCGAAGCGACGATCCGAAGCTCGCGGCCGAATTGCTGGGCCACCTGGGGCTGCGCTATGATCAGCGGCGGGAGTTCCCTCGGCGCGTGGCAGAGTTCGTAGTGCCCGCAGGCCGTGCCGTATCGGCTTTCCGGCTGGCGCAGGCTCGACGGGCGCTGGCAGACTCAATTAGCGCCGGGCGAACAGCGCTGGCTAGTGACTAGCACGAGGACGCATCCCCAGCCACTCGGAGCCATTTCGCGCGAATGATAACCTCGCCGTGCGCGATCACATGATCATTTATCGCCAAACGGTATTTGAATGACCCCTTGATGCCAGCGCGGGGCGTGCCGCTCATCAAGCGAACCCCTGGGGGTGCTTGAAAGACATTTGAGGAAAAAGGGCAGCGCTGAGGGTCGAATTCCACGCGCAGGTTTCCGCTCTCTGCCACCCACACCACCTGATCAGTATCCTCAATCAGGACAACTTCCGGCAAGACTCCAACGAGTACGAGTTTCTCTGCCATATTTGCGGCCCCCTGCGGGCGCGAGTACGGAACCATAGCATACCCTCTGGGCACTTTGCATCGGTCGAAGGCGACCCGCAGGGTGTTCGCTAGGCAGAGCTTGCGGTGATTTGCTCCAGCATCTCGAGCAACTGCGCCAGGGCGAACGGTTTTGGAAGAACGGGGATGCCTTCGAGTTCGACGGCGGCCTTGTCCGAGTCGGCGAGGTTTCCGGTCATCAGGAGAAAGCGCCGTGCGAGGTTCGGATACTTTTCGCGCAGGGTGCGAAGCACCGAGAGACCGTCCCGGCCGGGCATTTTCAGGTCGCATAGCACGGCGTCGAATGTCCCTTCGCTCAGGACGGAGTCAAGACGGGTGGAATCCTGAAGGGTCACAACTTTCGCGCCGGTATTGCCTAATACCTCGGCGACCAGACTGAGTATCCCCAATTCGTCGTCGATAACCAGGAAGCGCCGTGAAGGCGTCGAAGACAAATCGATTCCTGAGTCTGCAACAGAATCCGCTTCAGGAAGATCGGCGCGACCGTTATCCGCCTTTGGGTGGGCGCCCAGTTCCTTCGATGGCAGCAGGGGTAATCGAATCCTAAAGGTAGTTCCTCGCCCCACTTCACTTTCCACGGCAACCTCGCCTCCGTGCTGCTCGACGATGCCGTGGCAGATGCTCAGCCCAAGGCCGGTTCCCCGCCGCGATGGCCGAGTGGTGAAGAAGGGGTCGAAGACGTGTTCGTGCATCTCCGGAGCCATGCCGCAACCGTTATCCTGAACGGAAATGAGCGCATGGCCATCCAAGGCTTCACAAGTCAGGCGAATCTCGCCCGCTTCTCGCTCGTCGCGAATGGCGTGCTCGGCGTTTAGAACCAATTGGAGGATGAGCTGTAACAATGCGTCGTGATCGCCCTTTATCCAGACTGGCTTCTCGGCGCGCCGGTAGTCGACGCGGATATTGTTCGCGGCGAGCTGATAAGTTCGCAATTCCAGCAGGCGGTCCGGAACCGTGCGCAAATCGAGACGATGGGCCTGTTGCGGAGCGCGGCGCGAGAGTTGACTGAGGTTCGCAACCAAATGCTTCAGGCGTAGGGCTTCGTCGCGTATGGTTCGCACTTGGGTACGGACCGGAGTTTCCAGCCCCTCGTTGGCGAGCACGATTTCGCTAAAGCCGAGAATCGAAGTGAGCGGATTATTGATTTCATGAGCTACACCCGAAATGAGCTGGCCGAGCGAGGCAAGTTTTGCCGCGCGCAGCAAATCCTTGTGGGCGGCCTCAAGTTGCGCGGCGCGCTGGCGGACTTTCTCCTCGAGCGAGTCGCGTATTTCGCGAAGCTCTGACGCCATAGCCAGGAAAGCGGTGATGACGGAACCCAGTTCAACAGTGGTGGGGACGCTGCCGCGTACGTCCAGGTTGCCGCGCTTCACTTCAAGTACCATTCCGTGGAGGCGTTCCAGAGGCGTCCAAATGTGAAGCACATGCGCACGGCGGAACCAGATCATTACGACTACGGGAAAAAGACCGAGCGCCAACAAGACTATCCGAAGCACCTGCGTATACAACGCAGCGCGATCGGTAGCCTGATGCAGGTTCTCGAATTGTGTTTCCGCCGTCGCGCGAAAAACGCTTCGCACGGCGAGCTCGTGCTTGAGAATTTCATCCACTTCTACTTCGTCTTCCTTTTGGTCTCGAGGCTCCACGATTACGTGGTCGGTGAGATCCAGAAAAGCATTTTCGAGTTCGGTCAGATTTTCCGCTTGTTGCTGCCCCGCCTCGGCTAGAGAGGTGTCAAGGTCCTGTTTCGTCAAAGCGCGAAGCTCGACCGAAGAATCTCTATAGTCCGCGAGCAAGTGCGGATCGCTCGATCCGTGATACCTCCAGAAAGCGAGCACCGTTCCATCGAAAGCCGTGTGGATTCGGGAATGAAGAGCGATTTGTTGACGGAGCCCTTCGACGCCTGAGGAAAATTGCGAGCGGATCAGAGCGCTCAGGATCAGCGCCCCAACCATCAACAACAATGCGAGCAAGACCGTCGCACCCTCCATCAGAATGAAGCGGCTTTGCATCGAGCGCGGTTTCGCAACTGAGAACGTTGCGATTTCGCGCGAACTTGGTTCCGATGCGGGCGGAAACACTTCCATAGAGCAATAGACTCGCAACCGCAAGGCCAAAAGAGCAGTTATCGGGGCGCACCAGGTCATTGACTTGCAGGCAAGGGGCTTCCGCGACCGCAGAAATAACAGGCGCGGAAGGAACATCTGTTCCGGTTCGGAACAGCGGGTAACGCTCAGATGGAGAAGATCGGCCTAGCCAACAGCGCGGACCGCTTCGATTATGTGGCGCGCAGAAATGCCGAAGGCGTCGATCAATTCGTCCGACTTTCCCGAATGCGGCAAGCCGTTTACGGCCAGCTTTTGAAACCGCGCGGGCGACGCGCCAACTTCCGCGAGAGCGGAAACGACGGCTTCGCCCAATCCTCCTTCGGGATAGTGGTCTTCGACGGTAATCAGGAAATTGTTGCAGGCTTTCAGATGCGCGGCAAGTTGCAATCCTTCGATGGGCTTCACGCAATATAGATCAACGATACGCACCGCGATGTTCTCGGATTTCAGTTGTTCGTAGGCCTTGAGGGCCTCGTGCACGGTGATGCCAGCGGCGACAACGAGCGCGGCATCGTTGGCGCTTTGACGAAGAATGTGAAAGCCAGGAACTGGAAATTTCTCGTTCGCGGAATAGAGGAGCGTAGTCTTGGGTCGCGAAGTTCGAATGTAGGTGATGCCCGGGATGCGCGCGGCTTGTTCAGTGAGACGTTCGGCGGAGTACGCATCCGAAGGATACAGAATGACCGAGCCGTGGACCGCGCGAAACGCAGCGATGTCCTCGAGCGCCATTTGCGAGGGCCCATCTTCCCCGATGGAAACGCCGCAGTGCGATCCGCAGAGCTTGATGGAGCTGCGGCTGATCGCGGCCATGCGCACTTGGTCGAAGGTGCGGGAAAGAAAGCACGCGAAAGAGGAAAGAAACGGCACTTTGCCGCGTGCCGCCAGTCCCACGCCGACACTGATCATGTTTTGTTCCGCGATGTAGGCCTGATAGAAACGATCCGGATAGGCATCACCGAAGATTTCCGCAAAGGTCGAGTTCTTTACGTCGCCATCGAGAGCGACAAGCCGTGGATTCACGGCGCCGATTCTCTTGAGCGCGTTGCCGTAGGCCTCGCGCGTAGCGACAGAAGCATCTGCTTTGTAGCTTGGAGCAGCTGGCTCCGGAAAATCGGGAGGCTCCGGCAAATTCGTGCGGGCGTAGGAACGGCCAGGATCGGCGGGCAAGTCAATCGCGCCTCCCATTTCGGCGACGGCCTTCGCGAGTTGTTCCTTCGAAAGCGCCTTGCCGTGCCAGCCGTCTTTATCGGCGAGAAAGCTGACGCCGTGGCCCTTGATCGTTCTTGCGACGATGGCTTGTGGGCGGCCCGTCACCGACTTGGCGCGATCAAGCGCCATGAGGATGGCTTCTGCGTCATGGCCGTCGATCACTTGCACGTCCCATCCTTGCGCCTCAAACTTTTTGCGGTAGATCTCCATGTCGTGCTTGTACATGGTGCGTTCGCTCTGGCCGAGCGCGTTGATGTCGGCAACAGCGATCAGATTGTCGATGGCGTAATGGCCTGCAAACTCCGCGCCCTCCCAGACGCTGCCTTCCGCCAGTTCGCCGTCGCCGAGTAGGACGTACACGCGCGTGCCCAGCTTGTCCATTTTGGCGCCGATGGCCAAGCCCACGCCGACGGACAATCCCTGTCCCAGCGAGCCGGTGGCCGCGTCAACGCCGGGGATGCGTGGCGTAGGATGGCCTTCGAGTTCGCTTGAGAATTCGCGCAAGGTCATCAATCGTGAAGCGGGAAAAACGCCCGCCTCGGCGAGTGCCGCGTACAGCAGAGGAGCCGCGTGGCCCTTGGACAGCACGAAACGGTCGCTTTCCGGCCCGTTGGGATTGCGCGGATCAAATTTCATGGCGTGAAAGAAAATGGCCGACACGAGTTCCGCCGCGGAAAGGCACGACGTCGGATGGCCCGAGCCGGCCGCCGTGGTGGACATCATAGACAGAATTCCCAGCCGGCGCGCCTTTTCGCGAATGGTGTCGACGACGGATGATGAGTGTGTGGCTTGCGGTGTGGCGCTCATGACTGCCCCCCATTTCAAATCTCAAAGACAATTTTAACTCCGTTCGGCCACGCGAATCGGGAAAATTGAGACGGGCAAGAAAACGGGCGGTTCAACCGTTTTCGCGGCCGAACTTCACGCCGTGGGCCTCCGGCCCAAAAGCGATCACCGCGGCTCCCACCACAAGCACGATTGCCGCGAAAATTCCCATGGCGTGCCCGTACGTCATGCGCTTACCCAGCACGGTTTCGATTGGAGCGCTGAACGCCGCAATCAACACGCCAACCTGGTAAGCGAACCCTGGGAAAAATCCCCGCAGTGTGTCGGGAGAAAGCTCATTGATGTGCGCCGGAATGACTCCCCATGCGCCTTGCACCATGAATTGCATCAGAAATGCGCCCATCAGAATCACGGCGAAATTCGGCGCGGCAATCCATGCGGGAATCAGGACGAACGCAAAAACAATCGCGCCAATCATCGCCCGGCGCCGGCCATGCCGGTCCGAGTAAAGTCCGACGAGAAGACCTCCGGCAATCGCGCCGAGCATGGAAATAACGGTGATGAGCGCCGTGGTGCTTGGCCCGTATCCGCGCTGCAACTGGAGAAACGCCGGGTAAAGATCCTGTGTGCCGTGGGAGATGAAATTCATCAACGCCATCAGCAAGACCAGGTAAAGGAACCGGCGCCAATTCCGATAAATGGAGCGCCAGTAAGCCCGCCAGTCCAGACGTGAAGACGTTGCCGCCCAGGCTGCGCTTTCCTTGACCTTGAAACGGATGAACAGAGTCAGCAGCGCAGGCAAGCCGCCGATGAAAAACATGGCGCGCCAGCCAAAGTGCGGAAAGACGAGCCAGTAGGCGACCGCGGCCAGTAAATATCCGAAGGCATAGCCTTCTTGCAGCAGGCCGGAAAGGATGCCGCGCCATTTTGCCGGAACGGATTCCAGCGCCAGCGAAGCTCCCACTCCCCATTCGCCTCCCATGCCGATTCCGTAAAGCAGCCGGAGGACGATGAAAACGGTATAACTCGGCGCAAACCCGGAGAGCACTTCGATAGCGGAGTAAAAAAGCACGTCGAGCATCAACGGCAGGCGGCGTCCATAGCGGTCCGCGAAAAGTCCGAAGATCAGCGCTCCCACGGGGCGCGTAAACAGGCTTGCCGTAATGGCAAAAGAGATTTCCAGGATACTTTTGTGAAAATCCTTCGCTATCGGAGCGAGAACAAAGGTCAGGACAAAAAAATCGAAGGCATCCAGCGTCCAGCCAAGAAAACAGGCGGCTACGGCGTTGCGTTGATTCGAGCGTTCGGCGGAGAGATTCGTGGAGGGCATCGCTGGCCCGCGAATGTTAGGTCAATGAAACCGGGAACGCAATGCGGGCTATTGCTTCCGCATACGGTCGAGCCCGGCGAAGAGAAAGACAGCGATGCCGGCATTGATGAGCGACGCAATCAACAGATGGAGTGTAAAGAAAGGTGCGTGTTGCGCAAGAAGCAAGCGGATCATCAGCGCCAGCAGAACCTGGTGAATGTGAAAAAAGAGAAACACCAAAATGAAGCGGCTGATGGGGTGTTCAGTATCCAGCCGTGCGCCGATGGACGAAGCGATGTAGCCGATGAAGCCCTTCGCAATGCCATAAAGCCCGATGGGCGTGTGGCTGATGCCGTCTTGCAGGAGGCCCACAACCGTGCCCAGCAGCAGGCCGGTGATGGAATTGCGGCGGCTGAGTCCAAAATAGACTACCGCGAGGAGAGGCAGTTCCAGAATCTGAAATCGCGGGCTAAACCGGTTGAGAAAGGCCTGAACAACGAGAGAAAGAAAACAGACGCCGAGCACAGCTCCGGTATAAAATTTGTGAACTTCGATATGCTGCGACTCTGAGTCCATGCGAACGGTCATGATATGGCTGGCCTCACTGAGGGATTCCGGGTCGGGCTGTCGGGGAGACTTTCTTCGCCGGCGATTCAGGGGCTTTCTTGAGGGCGGCGCTCGCAAGCGTCGTCACGCTCTTCTGGTTCTGAACTTCGGGGGATTTCGGCTGGGACGTGGAGTCCGCTTCGGCGCCTTGACGCGAATTGAGGGGCTTCTCGGTCAGCAGCACGAGCACTTCTTCGAGCCGGTCAAGATGCGCGGCCGGAGTCACTTCAACCGTTTGGAAGGGGAAGCCCGGCTTGGTCGAGGCGACCCAGCCGACCGGCAGATTTTTCGGGAAGATTCGATCTTCCCCGGAAGTGAGCACTTGCTCGCCGGTCTGGACTTTTTCCTCGGTATTCACGTAATCCATCCACAGCAGCGGATCTCCGGTACCTTTCACCACACCGTGAGTGCGCGTGCCGGCCAGCAGCGCGCCGACCCCGCTTTCGCGATCGTTGATCAGCAGAACTTGCGAGGTATGCGAGAGGGCTTCGGAAATCTTTCCCACGACGCCGTCGGGAGTGATTACCGCCATGTTGCGTCGAATGCCGTCCTGATCTCCACGATTGATGAAGACTGTAAAACTAGTGGAATCGGCGTTGGCGCCGATCACTTCCGCCGCGACCATGGGAATATCGGCGTTCTCCTGGCGGAAGCCGAGCAGCCGAGTCAGCCGTACTGCTTGCGCTGCTTGACCCTCCAACTCCTGATTTTTGAGGCGAAGCTTGCCGACTTCGGCGGTGAGCTGGCGATTTTCGACACTAACACCACGCAAATCGATGTAGCCAAACCATACGCCATCGACCTTCGAAATAATGAAGGTGCCTGCGCGTTGGAGTGGCGTGAGCAAATCCGCCGACCAGACGCGGATCAGGCGCACGTCGCGGTCGCGTCTGATTTGAAACGCAAGCAGCATAACTTGCGCGAGGATCACAGCGACCAGTAAAACCAACGGCCGATGGCGGGAGGGTACATCCATAATTTTTTAGAGCCTGGAAGCCTGAAGCCGGAGGCTCGAAAACATGCAACGCAAGCGCCTCGATACACTCCTTGCGCACGCGGCGCGGTTTGGATCAACCGGCGATGAAATGATGATTGGCAATGTGCCTCAGTCAATCGAGACCAGGCGAAGCAGTCTGAAATCGCTGAGCATCTTCCCTGTGCCCAGGACCACTGACGCGAGTGGATCATCCGCGATGGACACCGGCAGACCGGTTTCTTCGCGTATGCGCTTATCGAGATTCTTAATCAACGCGCCGCCGCCGGTGAGCACGATGCCGCGATCGCTGATATCCGCGGAGAGCTCGGGTGGCGTGCGTTCGAGCGCAACGCGAATGGCGTTCAATATGGTCGCGACACATTCGGAAAGCGCTTCGCGGATTTCGCTGTCGTCGATGGTCACCGTGCGCGGCACGCCTTCGATCAAATTCCTACCCTTCACTTCAAGTGTCAGCGGTTTTTCGAGCGGGTACGCGGAGCCGATCTCGATTTTGATTTGTTCTGCGGTGCGTTCGCCGACGAGCAAATTGTACTTACGCTTGAGGTAGTGCATCACGGCTTCGTCCATTTCATTTCCCGCGACGCGCACAGAACGCGAGTAGACGATGCCGCTCATCGAGATGACCGCGATGTCCGTCGTGCCTCCGCCGATGTCGACCACCATATTGCCGGAAGGCTCCTCGATGGGCAGACCGGCGCCAATGGCCGCGGCCATGGCCTGTTCCACCAGGTAGACCTCGCTGGCGCGCGCGCGATAAGCGGAGTCCTGCACAGCGCGCTTCTCCACCGGCGTGATTTCACTCGGCACGCCAATCACGATGCGGGGATGCACCAGGACGCGGCGGTTATGGGCCTTTTGGATGAAGTACGTCAGCATCTTTTCCGTGACCTTGAAGTCGGCGATAACGCCGTCCTTCATGGGCTTGATGGCCACCACGTTCCCGGGCGTGCGTCCCAGCATCTCCTTGGCTTCTTTGCCAACGGCCACCACTTCACCGTTGTTCTTGTTAATCGCCACGATGGAAGGCTCATTCACCACGATGCCTTTGCCCTTGGCGAATACCAGCGTGTTCGCAGTTCCCAAGTCTATGGCAAGGTCGGATGAGAAAAGACTAAAGACCGACCTCATGGAATATCCGTTTTTCATGAACCCCCTCGCGGCCTACAATCCCCCCACCCACGACCTACAATGCTAGGAAAATGCCAACGAACGAAAAATCTTACGGAACAACTATGGGTACACGCTTCGTTGCCGTACCACCCCGGCGATCCTGTCCTGTGATGACGATCACATGCGCGCCCGTTGTCATCGGCTCCGTGAAATAACGAAAGCGGCCGTCCGCACCGATGTCCGCCACGGCCTCGCCATCGATCAGCAGCGCCGACCCCGGTTCGGTATGGCCGCTAATTTCGACAACCTTACCGTGAAATTCCGGCGGATCCACGTCGAGCTGCATGCTCTGCTCTTTATCCTGTTCCACCAAGGTGAACTTGAAAGGATCAGCAGCCTCGCTCGATGCGTTTTTGGCGTCGATCGCCGCTACTGTCCAGAAGTACTCTCCCGGGTTAAGGCCGGTCACTTCAACGGCAGTGTCCGTAGTTTTCCTGTCGGCGAGCACCCGCGTGAACATCATCGTGTCGCTGATCTTGAGCTCGTATTCAGTCGCGGTATCGACCGGCTGCCATTCGAAGCGAATCGACGTGTGCTTCGGATCCGGAACGATTATCGGCTGCAGATTCACAGGCTGTACCAGGCCCGGAGGAGCGAGAACATTGGTCTTGGTTATTGGGCCGCCTTGCGTGAATGATGCACGCTGCCATTGCGACACTTGCACCTGCTGCCCTTCGCGTTGCACGTCCGCCGCGCCGGCGGCGACGGTGATTTCGTTCTGCTTGGTGGCCGGATCGGTCTTTACGTCGGCATGGCTGTTTTCATGAAGCGAGGCCACGGCGTCTTGGAAGGAAACTTCGGCCTTCGATCCAGGCACTTGCCAACTGCCGGTAGTAAGGTCCACGGCGCCGGCACTGATGTGCATGCCAACGCTCGACGCGCTGTTCTGTGGCACAAAAATCTCTTCTACGGTGACAAGCGTCTGAGCCTGCACGGTATACGTAGTGCCGTCGGCGAAGGCCAGGCGCGCGACGCCGTCACCGCCCGTTTGAATCAAATCGCCTTTGTCGAGGGTCATTTGATAATCGGCGGTAATCCATTGCACGGAGTTAGCCCTCTTTACCTGCACTTTTCCGTCGAGGTTGACGAACCGCGCTCCGCGAACATCCGCCGAAGCCGCGCTGGTATCCTTGGGCTGCAGCGCCGTGGAAACATGCCGGATAAGCCCCGCGAATGAATCTGGAAAAACGAGATAGCTGCCCGCGGCGAGAACCACCAGAACCAACATAATGTAAAGCAACACGCTGCGATACGTGACCGTGTGCCAGTACACCTCAACCTTATTGACCTTGGGGTGAGCCGCGGACGTGGATTTGTCGGTTGTCATGCGAAATTTCAGCTAATTTGCGAATCTAGCATACGGGTTGTGGCCTTTCAACACGACCTGGTACAAGTTGCTAAATCGCAAACACTTGCCCGAAAGTACAGTTCGACCATCTATACGCCTCGCCAGAATTGGCTCCCGTCCGCGAGTTTGACTAACTCGAAATTTTGCTGCTCCACGGAAGATCGATCCGATATTCGTTCTCGCCTGGTGGCACTGGGGCGCTGTCCTATCGGACAGTGTAAATTTGCACGCGGGAAGCTAATCGACAAGGCACGGCGGCTTGCACCGCAAAGACGCAAGTGTTACGGTGAAGTTTACCTTTCTATCCGCCAAACTTGGAAGAGAGCGCAGCTTTTCTTGGGCGGAAGCAAAAAAAGAGGTACGAGCGGGTTTCAGAACCCGTCGCGCGGCAGGAGTTTGCGTGGCGAATTGGATCGGTGGCGATCAAAAACTGCCCCAGGGGCGCCTCATCCTCGTTTCTTACGTAGTCGTCCTTGAAACCATTCTGTTATTGATCGGATTCTGGAAACTGCAGATCGTTCAGTCGGGTCATTTTGCCGATCTGGCCGAGAGAAATCGCATCCGCTCGATTCCCATCATCGCCCCTCGCGGGAAGATTCTGGACCGTTATGGACGCGTAATCGTCGACAACTATCCCTCGTTCAGCATTCTTCTCTTGCGCGATGATCCGGTGCAGATCCAAAAGGACCTGCCGCAAATCACCAGTGAGCTAGGCATCACTGCGGAAGACTTGAAACAGCAGCTAGCCGAGGCGCTCGACGAGCCGAAGTTTCAGCCGATTATCGTAAAGCCGGAAGCTACGGACGCCGACCTGGCGTTTGTCGAATCCCACCGCGCGGATTTGCCGGAACTCGAATTGATGATGGTGCAGCGCCGAAAGTATCCGCCCGATGATTTTCTGGCGCACGTCATCGGCTATGTAGGCGAAGTGTCTCCGGAGCAACTGGCACAGTTCGGCGGGGATCGTTACAAACCGGGCGACATTGTTGGAAAAGGGGGGCTGGAGCGACAGTACAACGATATATTGACCGGCACCGACGGCATGCGCCGTGTGATCGTCAACAGCACCGGCAAACCAGTTCGCACGCTGGACGATACCGAGCCAATTCCCGGCAAACCGATTCAGTTGACCATTGACGCCGACCTGCAGCGCGTCGCCGAGCAGGAGCTCACGGGTAAGATTGGCGCGATGGTGGCTCTCAACCCGCAAACCGGCGAGATTCTGGCAATGGCCAGCCGTCCGGCCTTTGATGCCAATGATTTCGCCATTCGCGTTTCGCGCAAGGAGTGGACGGACCTAAACGACAACCCCGACAAGCCGCTGCTGAATCGCGCGATTCAGGCGCAACTCGCTCCGGGTTCGGTGTTCAAGATTCTGGAGTCCGTAGCGATGCTGGAATCGGGCGTCCCTCCGCCCGATTTTCACGTCTTCTGCCCCGGTTACGGGGTGTTTTACGGTCAGGTGCGTCACGACTGGGATCCAAAAGGTCACGGTGAAGTCAGTCTGCACAAGGCCATCGTGCACTCCTGCGACATTTTTTTCTACAACGTGGGCGAGCGCCTGGGCATTGACAAAATCTCGTATTACGCCAGCGCCCTCGGACTGGGAAAGCGGACGGGAATCGACCTTCCAAGCGAGGAGCCCGGCCTGGTCCCGTCGTCCGAATGGGTGGAACGCGTGTATCACCACAAATGGTACCCGGGCTCGACGATTTCCTTAGCCATCGGCCAGGGCCCAATAGAGGTAACGCCTATCCAACTGCTGCGCTCGGTAAGTGGCATCGCCATGGGCGGGGTCTTCTACCAGCCGCATTTGCTCAAGGATTTCAGCCCGGTGAAGGTTACGCGCTTCCCCATCTCTGCCGATACCGTGGAGCAGGTCACCGACGGCATGTACGGCGTCGTAAACGAGGGAGGGACTGGCGTCTTTGCTTATGACGTTCTGAAGCAGGCCAAGCTGCAGGATATTCAATTCTGCGGCAAGACCGGCACGGCCCAGACCATCAGCGCGCAAGGCCTTTTGCGAATGGCAGCGGCGGAGCGGCAGCACTTCGGCTACGACACCTGGTTCATTGGATTCGCGCCGAAGCGGAATCCCGAAATTGCCATTGCCGTGCTGGTCGAGGATACACATCTCGAGGCCGGTGGCGCGGCGGCGCCGCTGGCAGCGCGGTTTATTAAGGCTTATTACGAAAAGAAGCTCGGACAGCCCATTCAGGAGCTGCAGGTGGCGCAGGCGGCTCCTCAGAAAACCGGCATCCGGGCGCAGGGGTCCACAACCGCTCCCGCGGCGCGGAATCAATGAGAGAGCAAGAGCGCAGCTTCGAGCTCGATTGGTGGTTGCTGTTCATCGTGATGGTGATCTGCTCGGTCGGCCTGCTGGAAATCTACTCCTCTACGCACAACGGGCCTCTGCATGGCATGCAGTGGAAACAACTGGTGTGGATCGGCATCGGCTTCGCAGGAATGCTGGCCCTTTCGCGAATCGACTATGGTGCACTGCTGGACCAGACTCTCTTGCTTTATTTGTTGTCCCTTGGGGCCTTGGCTGTAGCGTTGGTAATCGGGAGTAAGCACTTTGGCGCGCGGAGGTGGATTGAGATTTGGGGCGTAGATTTACAGGTGTCAGAGTTGGTGAAGTTGATTATAATCATTGTTCTGGCCCGCTACTTTAGCGAAGTGCGGACAGAACGATTGGCGCTTGCAGATTTGGTCAAGATTGGTTTATTGGTAGGCGTCCCGGCAGGCTTGATTTTGCTCCAGCCGGACTTGGGAACGGCGATGGTGCTCGTTCCCGTGGCCATCGCGGGAGCGTTTCTGGCTGGAATCGATTGGAAGCACGCCGTCGGCGTGCTCGCGTTGGGCGCCGTGGTAGCGGTGGTAGGATGGAACGGGCACTTTCTAAAATCCTATCAAAAGCAACGTTTGGCAACCTTCCTCAATCCGGAAGAAAGCCCCCGCGGAGCTGGCTACCAAATTCTGCAATCGGAGATCGCTGTAGGTTCTGGCGGGTTCTGGGGGAAGGGTTTTAGAAAGGGCAGCCAGAACCAATTGGGTTTCGTGCCCGTGCGGTATTCGGACTTTATTCTGGCCGCGTTGGCGGAGGAGCAGGGCTTCTTCGGCGTGCTGATCACGCTGCTTCTGTACTTGGCTCTGCTGCTCCGTTTGGTAGATAACGCGCAGAAAGCGAAGGATCGGGCAGGAATGTATCTGGTAATGGGCGTGGCTGCAATTTTCGCGTTTCAAGTACTGGTCAACGCGGGAATGGTGATAGGGTACATGCCGGTGACAGGCATACCTCTGCCATTCATGAGCTACGGTGGTTCGTCAACAATTTTTGGATTCTTGGCTCTGGGCCTCGTGATGAACGTGCGAACCAAGCGCTTCGTCAATTGAGCTCGGAGGAAGCAATTACCCGGTCGCGCCACGCGCGCCGGAAATCATATCTAGCGAATGAGGAGCGTATCGGATGAGGGACAGTATGACCCAAGGTCACCAATCCCTCCGGGCCACCCCGGCGTCGCCGGGACACTCGAGTGCAGTCATGCACCGCGCGGCCGAATGCCGTCGCTCCCTGAGGAGTTTTCATGGCAAAGGAAATGGTGGTGTCGGCCAACCCGCACGAAACGCGAGTTGCGATACTGGAAGATGGACAGCTTTGTGAAATTTACGTTGAGCGCGAAAAAGAATTTGCGTTAGTCGGGAGCATATACAAGGGGCGAGTCACGCGCGTGCTTCCCGGCATGCAGTCGTCCTTTGTCGATATCGGCCTCGATAGCGACGCGTTCCTGTACGTCAGCGACTTCCTGCAAGAAATCGAGGACCTGGACCACGAGGGTGAAGACCACGGCGCTAAAGTGCCGCCGAGGCCTTCGACTATGCCGGGCGATGAGTCTATCGCCCCGCCTCCAGTGGCCGCTTTGCCCGGCGAAACGATCGGGGCAGGCGGTGGTGAACAGCAGCAGGGGAATGAGCCCGGCGGCCGGGCGAATTATGAGAGGCCTTTCCCGCCGCGGGAAGCGCGCCCGCACGGAGATCGCGGGCCACATGGCCGCGGGGGAGGAAGGGATCGAGGGCGCGGTGGACGCGGGCGCCCTGCGCGTAGTGGACGTGATCGCGGACCCGGCAGCTTCGGTCGTCATGGCCGTGAACTCCCGCAATCCAAGTATGCGTCGCATCGGCCGTACGAGCCGCCCGAAGAAGGCGCATCCGGACCTTTTGAGCCTGTGCTCCTGCCTGGCGAATCGCTTTCCTCTGTGAAGCATCCGCCTTCAACGGAATCCGCCGGTGCAGAACCAAACGTGGAGCTAGGCGCTGAACAGTCGAGTCTCACAACCACGGAACATACCACCGAAGGAAGCGGAAGCTCGCTCGACGAGCGTGCCTCGGAAATAGCGAATAGCTTCACCGAGCCGGCAAGCCGCGTGGAACCCGAAGCCTCGTCGGAACCGTCGCGCGAAGAGAATCGCAGTTCCGCCAACGACCAGCCGCCGCCATCGTATCAGCCGCGATTTTCGCGCGGCGCGCGCGGACATGATCGCGATCGGGGCCGCGGAGGCCGCGGTTACGGCCGGGATCGCGGGCCTGCGCGCCACGGCAACTTCCGTCGCGAACCGGACGATCAACAGACGCCGGCCGGCTGGATCACCAGCCTCGAGCCCTTGCCAGGTGAATCGCTTTCCAAAGCCAAAGCTCAGGAGTCGGCGGAGCCTGAATCGCACGCCGCCTTTTCTCCTGTGCATCAGGATGTGGCCGAGCCAGGCGTTCACGACCGCGATGACGCCAGCGAGAGCGAACGGCTTCCCGAAGAAACAAATGCCATCTCCGCGGGAGAAGAACAGGCTCCCGGTGAAGTTTCCGCAGGAGCGCACCGCCCCACAGAGCTAACCGAGGAAGAGGCAACCGCGTTAGCTGAACAGGTCGCCGAAGCGCAGCAAGAAGAGGCCGAGCGTGATGCGGCCGAGCGCGCCGAGGCCGCGAACGAATCCCTCGAATATTCCGCGGGAACGGGAAATTATTCCGCCGATGCCGAAACACAGGAAGAAGCGGAAGAAGTCCCCGGAGCTTCGGAACGGGACGATTCCGCTGATGAGGAAGAATCCGCCGAACACGATGCCCCTGAGAGCGGAAACTCGTTGATGGACGACGAGGCGAATGACGCCGCTGAAGTCACCATCGAGGAAGCCGAAGCGGCTGCCCAAGAGATTGAAGAAGGTGAAGCGCATCCGCACGAAGAATTAGCGGCCAGCGCTGCCGGAAACGAAGTTCCGTCCTCGCCCACCGAAGCGCGTGTGCGCTCCGATTTTCGCCCGCGTATGCAACGGCCTATGCGCCGCGGAGGGCGTGACCGCGGAAAGAGCGGCCGCCGGCCATTTCATGGACACGCACGCCATCGTGGGCAGCCACGCAGAAATCAGCTCATCTCTGAGCTACTGAAAGCCGGACAGGAAATCATCGTTCAAATTGCCAAAGAACCGCTTGGCAAAAAGGGCGCTCGCATCACCAGCCACATCGCTCTGCCGGGGCGCTTTCTTGTTTATATGCCAACGCTCGATCACACCGGCGTTTCGCGCAAAATCGCGTCCGCCGAAGATCGCTCGCGCCTTCGCCATCTGGTCACCGACGCGAAAGGTTCCGCCGGCGGCGGATTTATCGTCCGCACTGCGGCCGCCGCCGCTTCGCCGGAAGAGGTTCGCGCCGACGTCGAATTCCTGACCAAGACCTGGGCCGAAATTAAGAGCAACTCCGAGCAGCGCAAGGCGCCATCGCTCATGCATCGCGACTTGAACCTGGTCGAGCGAATTCTCCGTGACTACCTGAGCTCCGACTACACGTCGATCTGGGTGGATTCTGAGGAGGAATACACCAAGGTCGTCGACTTCGTCAGCCGTTTCCAGCCGCAGCTCGCCAACCGTGTGAAGTTGTTCACGAAGTCCGCGCCGATTTTTGAGGAGTTCGGCATTCAGCAGGAGATCGACAAAGGCTTGCGTCCCAAGGTCTGGCTGAAGTCCGGCGGATATATCGTCATCAACCATACGGAAGCGCTGGTCGCCATCGACGTGAATACCGGCAAGTTCGTCGGCCGCGGCTCCAACCGTCTGGAAGATACCATCGTGCGCACCAACATCGAAGCGGTGAGGGAAATCGTGCGCCAGATCCGCCTGCGCGACCTGGGCGGCATCATCATCATCGACTTCATCGACATGGAAGAGCGGCGCAACCGCGAAAAAGTGATGGCCGCGCTCGAAGACGCGCTCAAAGCCGACCGCGCGCCGTCGAAAGTTCTGCGCTTCAACGAATTCGGCTTGGTGGCTATCACCCGCAAGCGCACCAAGCAGGCTCTCGAGCGCACCCTCTGCCAGCCGTGCCCGTATTGCACCGGCTCGGGCATGGTGAAATCCGTTCCCACACTGTGCTACGAAATCCAGTCCGAGGCGCGCAAGATGGCTCCGGAAATTGAAGCCGCCAGCCTGACGCTCCGCGTGCATCCGGAAATTGCCAAGGCCCTCAAGACGCGCGAATCAGCGCTTATGGATGAACTCGAGCAAGTCACTCACAAGAGCCTCATCATTCAGGCTGACCCGACGCTGCATTGGGAGCAGTACGACATCTACTGAGCACGAAGGGCGGCTTTTATCATGCCGAAGAAGCAGAGAGGCGACAACCTGCGGCAAATGGTTAGGGTCTGCTGACTCGCTAATCCTCATTCTTTTCGGACCGGGGTCAGTTGATTCAAGATTGGCTGCCGTCGCCCCGCCAGTGCCGCGCCCAGGTCGTCTTGAAGATCAAATACAATCACCTCATTTCTTCCTTTCTTGAGCCACACGCCCGGAACGTACAACGTTTGCTGCGGCCCGATATTCCAAAACCGTCCGAGATTGTGGCCGTTTACCCAGGCCACGCCCATGCGCAACTTGCTCACGTCAAGAAACGTGTCTCCCGGCTTCGGCAGATTGAATGCACCTCGATAAAATGCCGGCGCTTCAGCGGTGATTTTTGAAAATGGCAGAGACGCCGGATCGTTCATTGGAAGCGGATAGATTTCCCAGCCGGTCAGTTCGCGTCCATCGAGCGTCACGGACTCGGCTATCCCTTTGTGATCGTCGCGCAATCTTGGTCCAAAATTGATCCGGCCGAGACTTTCCACCAAAATATCCACAGTGCTCGTTCCCGGCGGGATTTCGATCGGAATACTGCTTTGATGCAGCCGCCGATCGAGCGTTCCCACACGTTTTCCATTTACGTAAACCACCGCGTAGTCGTGTACTTCGTTGATGGCCAAGCTGCCTTTCGCGGGCCCGCCGACGTGCCCGCGATACAGAATGTACCCGTACGCTTGCCCCACGGCTTCCATGGTCACAGGCCGTTCACTTCGAATCGGCTGACCAAGGCTTTTCCACAGCGAAGCCGACTCCGTTAGCTTGAACGCAGGAATTTCAATCACGGGAATCGCGCGCGGCACCGACGGCAGATTCGCTCCGTGCAAATGCCGCAGAATCGCATCACGAAACGCAAAATACTTTGGCGTGGGCCGCCCGGCCTCATCCAAAGGCGCGTCGTAATCGTAGCTCGTGGTGTCCGGTTGGTAGGCCTTGTCGTAGTTCGCGCCCGCCATGAAGCCGAACGAGGTTCCTCCCTCGAACATATATAGGCTCACCGAGTAGCCGCGCGACAGCATCCACTCCAACTCCTGCGCCTGCTGCTTTGCATCGGTGACGTTGTGCGGCTCGCCCCAGTGGTCGAACCATCCATCCCAGTATTCGCCGCTCATCAGCGGGCCGCCGGGACGAAACGCGTGCAGCGTGGCGAACGCCGACTCGGCCTCGCCCGGCCCAAAGTTGACGACCGCAGGCACTCCGGTCAGCGTTCCGCGCGGCAGCTCGGACGGTCCGTCCGCGGTGTACAAAATCGTCCCATCGAATCCGGCCTCGGCGATCAAATCGCGGACCCGCGACATATACGCCGCGTCATCGCCGAACGAGCCGTATTCGTTTTCCACTTGCACCGCGATGATGGGGCCGCCTCGCGTGATTTGCAGCGGCGCCAGCTCCTGCCCCAGCCGTTTCAGCCATGCCGCCGCGGGCCGCAGGAAATTTTCCTGGTTGCTTCGCAACTCCATCTTCGGGTCCGCCAGGAGCCACGCTGGCAAGCCGCCCAGGTCCCACTCGGAACAGACGTATGGGCCCGGCCGCAGAATTACGTACAGCCCCTCCTGCTGGGCCTCATGGATAAATTCGGCCACGTCGAGCTGCCCGCTGAAATCATACACGCCCGCTTTCGGCTCGTGCAGGTTCCAGAAAACGTATGTCGTGATGCTGTTGAGCCCCATGGCGCGCGCTTTCCGCAGTCGATCTCGCCAGTAGGCGCGCGGGATCCGCGGGTAATGCATCTCGCCGGAGATGATTTGCAAAGGCTTGCCGTCGAGCATGAACTGGCCGCCTTCGGCGCGAATTGAATGTGCCTGTCGCGGCGAACCGGACTCTATAGCAGCACCGCTCAGAAAAAGAAACGCCAGAGCTGCACTGTGGAAGACCAGCCGAATGCGCTTGCGCCGCGTCATTGAACTGCCATTTCGATTCTCTTCCATCGTGTGATCCATCGCCTCTCGGCCATACAAGTGCGCCCCTTCAAAGAAGAACAAACGTCGGCGGCACACACCAGCTGTAGCATAATGGCGCTCGCATTTTGCAGCAACGATGGACTTCCGCAAGGAGGCAGCGACGGAATTGATGAAATTCCGCGCGTTCCTGAACCTATTCCTATGACGATCGCACCGAAGGAAATCACCAAGGCCGTCATTCTTGCGCGCGGCTTGGGCAAGAGGATGCGCTCTTCCGACTCGTCGGTGCATCTCGACGCCGGCCAGTCGCGCGCCGCCGACGTCGGAATGAAAGCCATGATTCCCATCGGCCGCCCTTTTCTCGATTTCGTTCTCAGCGCGCTGGCCGAGGCCGGCTTCACCGAAGCGTGCCTTGTTGTTGGGCCGGAGCACACCGCGATTCGCGAATATTACGCGTCCGTTTCGGCAAAGCGGATCAAAATTAGTTTCGCGATTCAGGAGCAACCCATGGGCACGGCGAATGCTTTGCTCGCCGCGCAATCTTTCACCGCTGGTGAATCGTTCCTCGCATTGAACTCCGACAATTATTATCCCGTTGAAGTTTTCTCGGCCCTGCGCACTCTCGGCGAGCCGGGACTCCCTGCGTTCGAGCGGGAAGCCCTGGTGCGCGACGGCAATGTTCCGCCGGAACGAATTCGCGGTTACGCTCTGCTGAAAATCAGCGCGTCAGGCTACCTCGAGCGCATCGTCGAAAAGCCGGATGAAATGCCGGCTCCCGCCCTTGGCGAAGAGCTTTTCATCAGCATGAATTGCTGGCGGTTCGCGCCGGAAATTTTTCGCGCCTGCCGCGAAGTTCCCCGCTCAGCTCGCGGTGAATTCGAGCTGCCGGAGGCCGTGCAATTTGGCCTGGCCTCGCTCAGCCTTCGCTTCAAAGCTATTCCATTTCACGCCGGCATCCTTGATCTTTCCTATCGCGCCGACATCGCGGAAGTCGCAAAGCGTCTCGCTCCGGTCCGCGTCGAGCTATGACCCCATTTGAGTCCCAGCTTCGCGCCTCTGGCATGAGCGCAGCGGAATCTGCGGCCAAGGCCGCGCTCCTTGAAAAGCTCGACCGTGAACTGCACCTCTTGAACGAAGGGGCGCCCCCTGCGCATTCCGCCTTCTTCGTTCCCGGTCGGCTCGAATTCCTGGGCAAGCACACCGACTACGCCGGCGGCCGGAGCCTTACCTGCGCCATCGAGCGCGGCATTTGCCTGGCGGCGGCCCCACGCGCTGACGCACAAGTCCGTCTCTTCGATGTCGGCCGCGCCTCCTCCGTAAATTTCGCCCTCAGCGCGGAACTTGAACCGCTCGCCGGTCATTGGTCGAATTTTCCGATGACTGTTGCTGGACGGCTCGCCCGCGATTTTCCCGGAATGCAGACCGGCGCCGACATCGTCTTTGCCAGCGACCTGCCGCGCGCCTCCGGCATGAGCAGTTCCAGCGCCCTGATCATCGCCATATTTTTCGCGCTTGCACAGGTCAACTCGCTGTGGCAGACCGACGCCTATCGTCGTGCTTTTCCAACTCGCGAAGACCTTGCCGGTTACATCGCCGCCATCGAAAGTGGCGGCAGCTTCGCCGCTTTTTCCGGCGCTCCCGGCGTGGGCACGCACGGTGGCAGCGAAGATCACGTCGCTATCCTCTGTTCTCGCGCCGGATTCTTGCGGCAGTATTCTTTTTGCCCCATCCGCCTCGAAAAGGAAATCCGCTTGCCGGAAGATCACGCGCTCGTCATCGGCGTCAGCGGCGTGAAGGCGGACAAAACCGGTGACGCACGTGAAGCCTATAACCGTGCCTCCGGCGCCGCGCGGAGGATCTTAGAGTTGTGGCGCAACGCAAGCGGCCGCCCGAGTGACGGTGACGATCCTTCGCTCGCCGCCGTGTTGGCCGCTCAGCCCGGCGCCGTGGAACATCTCCGCCAAATCTTGCGCGATTCCAGCGACGCCGAATACCCATCCGATGTGCTTCTCAATCGGCTCCAGCAGTTCTGCGAAGAAAGCAACGAAATCGTTCCTGCGGCTGCCGATGCGCTGGCCCGCGGTGACTTCGAGCGACTGGGCGCGCTTGTGGACCGCTCGCAATTTCTTGCGAAAACCTGCCTCGCAAACCAGGTGCCGGAGACGTTGGCCCTCGCCCGCTCCGCGCGCGAACTCGGCGCCGCAGCTGCATCGGCGTTCGGTGCCGGTTTTGGCGGCAGCGTCTGGGCGCTGATCGAGGCAAGCCGCGCGGAAGAATTTTGCCAGGCTTGGGCGGCGCAGTATCATCAGCGCTTCCCTGCGCGCGCCGAGGCCAGCCGGTTTTTCGTGAGCTGCCCCGGCCCAGCGTTGGTTCAGTTCACTTAATTCGTTCATCTTTCGAGGAGGCCCGTGCGCCGCAAAAAAGAACGGCCACACTCACCGTTGCGAATTCCCACAGCTCCCATCACGCGCCGCCAATTTGTTCGCGACGGCGCGCTGCTCCTGGGAACCTTGCCCGCAGTTCCGCTCCTTGGCCACGCTCGGTTGGAGGCGCTGCTGCGAGGCTCGCAGGATGCGCACGATTCGCAAGATTCGCCACGCGCACAAATAGAAGGCGGCAAAATCTCCCTCGCAAATGCCTCCGTAGCTGCGTACTGGCAAATCTCGCCCACCGGTTTGCAGTTTCTGCAAATCCAGGACCGCCGGAACGCCCAAACAATCGCCGGCCCGGCAGCCGCTTTTTCGCTGGCGCTCGCCGGCGGCTCGCAAATCATTTCTCCCAAGATGCGCCTGCTCGGAGCGCCAAAGATCGAAATTCTCGTCGCGCAGCCTCACGCCGCTCGTTTTTCCGAACGTTTGCCTGGCCGCGCCGTGAGTGCCTCTTTCGAAGACGCGCAGCATGGCCTGCGTGCCGCGTGGCGCGCGATTCTCCGCAAGGGCTCACACTACATTCGCCAGGAAATCGAATTCTCGTCGATGAAAGAAAATCTCCCGATCACCGAAGTCACCATGCTGGACCTCCGCGTCGCTGGCGCGAAAGTCACCGGAAGCGTCAACGGCTCGCCGGTGACATCCGGCACGTGGTTTCTCGGATTCGAGCACCCGCTCTCGCAAAGCTCCGTCGAAGCCGGTCGTTTGCGCTGCACGTTAGCGCGGCAGTTGCCGCTCGAGCATGGCCGCTCGGCATCGTATTCTTCCGTGATTGGCGCAACGGCTCCTGGTCAGCTGCGCCGCGATTTTTTGCGCTACGTCGAACGCGAGCGCGCTCATCCGTACCGCACATTTCTGCACTACAACTCCTGGTACGATCTCGGCTATTTCACTCCGTACGATCAGGCTGGAACGCTCGATGTGATTCGTGCCTTTGGCGAAGAGCTTCACGTGAAACGCGGCGTCCACCTCGATTCTTTTCTTTTCGACGACGGCTGGGACAATCACAAATCGCTGTGGGATTTCAATTCCGGATTCCCGAATGGCTTTACGCCGGTGAAAGCTGCCGCCGCGAAATTTGGCGCCGCGCCCGGTATCTGGCTTTCGCCTTGGGGCGGCTACGATGGCCCGCGCAAGGAGCGTCTGGAATACGGCAAGCAGCAAGGCTACGAAGAAAATTCCGGGGGCTTCGTTCTTTCTGGCCCGCGCTATTTCCGCCGTTTTCGCGAAGTCTGCCTGAAGATGGTTCGCACGTATGGAATCAACCAGTTCAAATTTGACGGCACCGGCAACGCCTCCACCGTCTTTCCCGGCAGCGAATTCGACAGCGACTTTGCCGCGATGATCAGCCTGATCGGCGATTTGCGCGCGGCCGAACCCGATCTCTATGTCAATCTCACCACGGGAACCTATCCTTCGCCCTTCTGGCTGCGCTATGCGGATTCGATTTGGCGCGATGGCGACGACCATTCCTTCGCGGGGGTCGGGTCCAATCGCCAGCAGTGGATCACCTACCGCGACTCTGCAACTTACCAGTACGTTGTGCGCCGTGGCCCGCTTTACCCGCTGAATTCGCTCATGCTGCATGGTCTGATCTACGCGCGTTACGCCGAAAAACTCGGCGACGATCCGGGCCACGATTTTCCGGATGAAATCCATTCGTATTTCGGCACCGGAACGCAGCTTCAGGAAATGTATGTAACGCACTCGCTGCTTTCCGACTCGGATTGGAACACGCTCGCGGAAGCCGCGCGATGGTCGCGCCGCAACGCAGACATTCTGGTCGACACGCACTGGCTCGGCGGCGATCCGGCTCATTCGGAAGTTTATGGCTGGGCGTCGTGGTCGCCGCGCGGCGCCATTGTCACCCTGCGCAATCCGGACAAAGCCCCGCACACGTTTGAACTCGATCCGCTGTCCGCGTTCGAGTTGCCGCCCGGTGCTCCGCAAACGTACGCCGCGCGCGGCCCTTGGCGCGGCGCTGCTCCGGTCGCAATCGATCTTCGCGCCGGCCAACCGCGCACGGTAAAGCTGCAGCCGTTCGAAGTCCTCACTCTGGAAGCGGTTCCGCGATGATCTTTGCGCCCGTTGATTGGGTGATCGTCATCGGCTATCTGATTGGCTCAGTCACCATCGGCCTGCTCGGCAAGCGCTACCTCGGCGGCGTCTCGCAATACCTCGTTGCCGGTCGCGAACTCGGCCTGTACGTCGGCATCGCCACTCTGGCAGCCACCGAAATCGGCACCATCACCTACATGTACAACGGCGAGCTTGGCTATCGCTTCGGCTTCGCGTCGTTCGCCGCCGCGCTGATTTCCGGACTGGTCATGATCGTCGTCGGGCGCACCGGCTTCATCATCAGCCGCTTTCGGCAACTCAAGTTGATGACCGTACCGGAATTTTTCGAGGTTCGCTACAGCCGCGGACTCCGTCTGGTCACTGGGATCCTGGTTGCCCTCGGCGGAATCCTGAACATGGGCGTGTTCTTGAAAATCGAAGGCGAGTTCCTGACCATCGTCAGCGGCATTCCTCAGCGCTATCTGGTCGCCGTGATGACCGCTATCCTGCTCCTTGAGCTTCTCTACACCGTGATCGGCGGCATGGTTTCCGTGGTCATCACCGATTTTTTGCAGTATTCGCTGCTCTCCATCGCCACAATATTGGTCACCATCTACGCCGTGCATTTTGCGGGATGGAGCAATATCGTCCACAAAGTCACCGTCACCATGGGTGCCGACGGCTTCGACCCCATCATCAGCCCGAAATTCGGCTGGACTTTTCTCGTATGGCAAATTCTGTTGTGGCTTTCCATCGTCACTTGCTGGCAAACCACCGCCATGCGCATTTTCTCGACGCGCGACGCCCGCACATCCAAACGCGTGATGACCTGGACGGGCTTTATTTTTCTCGGCCGCGGCATGCTGCCCATGCTGTGGGGCATCGCCGCGCTTACCCTATTTGGCACCGGCTTGCTCGACAAAGGCATCCCGCTGCCGATGATTCACGGCCACGCCATGGCGCCCATCGACGCCATGCCTGCGATGTTGGCGCAGATTTTAGGCCCTGGCGTGCGCGGAATCGTTGTGGCCGGCATGCTCGCCGCAACCATGTCCGTGAATAGCTCGTACCTCCTCGGCTGGAGTGCGGTCATTTCGCAGGACGTCGTGCTCCCGCTGCGCGGCATGCTCGGGAAATCGCCGCTCGGCTCGCGCGCCCAGCTCTTCGTGAATCGCGTCGCCAATCTTTTCGTCAGCTTGTTTTTGATGTTCTGGGGTTTGTATTACACGCCTCCCGGCGCCGTATATCTCTACTTGAACATCACCGGCACGATTTTTCTCGCCGGCGCGTTTGTTTCCGTGATCGGCGGACTTTATTGGGCGCGCGCCAATACCCTCGCAGGCTATCTGGCGATGATCCTCGGCGCGGCGGGCGCGATCATTCCGTTCTTCTTTCTTCACTGGAATGAAAACGTCACCGGCTTCATGGCTTTCGGCCTCGCCGCTTGCGGTTTCTTGCTGGGCTCGCTGATGGGACGCCCCACGCCTCCATCCGAGGCAATCCGGACGGCCGGCACATTCGTCAAGGATGCGGCATCATGAAACTTTGCGGAGAATCACGATGAAATATTGGGAAATTTTCTGGACGCTCTGCCTGGTCGTCGCGGGCGCGACCTTTGCCTTTATCACTCTCGTCGTTATCGTCAAAGGCGGCCCCGATCTTCGCGAAATGCTCCGCCAGCTTCGCCGTCAAAACCTCCGGCGCTGATTTGGCTTCGCGGCGCGTCGGCTACAGTTCTTGCGTTTTCCGATGAGCCTCTGGCATCATCATTGCTCCACGATCCATTCGTCGAATCTTCCGAGCGCCTTGCAAATCTTCTCCCGGCCCTCTCCGAATCCGATGCGCAAATATCCCGGCATCGCAAACTGCTCGCCCGGAACCAGCAAAACGCCTTTCTTCGCGCGCAATTCCTCCGCCACTTGCGACGCATTCCACTTCTTGCGCAATCCGAGCCACGCAATCGCCCCTGCGCGCGGTGGCACATGAGAAAACACGTCCTTGTGTCCGCTCAGCCAGTTGCTGACCAGCGGATAATTCTCGCGCAAGACCCACCGCGTCCGTTCGAGCAGCCGCGCGTGCCGCTGCGGCTCAAGCGCCAGAGAAGCAATCCGGTCCGTGAGCATCGTCGGGCCGATGCTCGTGTAATCGTGGTAGCCCCACAATTTTTCCGCCATTTCCTCCGGCGCCACCACCCATCCCGTCCGCAATCCCGGCAAGCCATAGGCCTTCGAAAGCCCCGCGGTGCACAGCGCGCGTTCGTATTCGCCCCAGAAACTCGGCGTGGTCTTCCCGTCGAACTCCGCGCCGCGATACACCTCGTCCGCCAGAATCCATGCGCCAACTTTGCTCGCCGCCGCGCAAATCGCATTCATGACGTCCTCGCTCAGCACAGCGCCCGTCGGATTGCTCGGATTGCACACCGCAATAATCTTCGTGCGCGGCGTAACCAGCTTAGCCAGCTCATCCGTATCGGGCGCCCAATTCAATTCTTCGCGCAGCCACCAGGGTTTCACGTTTGCGCCGAACCCTTTCGCCAAGCCAGCCACCTGCATGTAATTCGGCTGCATGAACACCACTTCGTCGCCGCGCTCAATCAGTGCCCATGTCACCAGATAATTCGCCTCTGCGCCGCCGCACGTCAGCAGCACATTTTCCGCGCCCGCCTTCGGGTAGAGCGCGGCGATTCGCCCGCGCAATTCTTCGCTGCCGTTGGTCTGCGGATAGCCAAGCCGCACATCGAGAACGCGCTCCAGATCCGAAGCATCTTCCACGAGTTCTCGCACGCTCAGCGGGTCCACGCCGCTCTCCGCGATGTTCAGCTCCACGCGGTTCTCCCAAACGGACTGCCATCTCTCCAGCTCAAACGCCTCGATCTGCATTCCTCACCTCGTTCGCAGCGCACAGTAAACTATTCCGCGCGCCACCGCACGTCAACCAGCCCGCTCGCGCTCCACCTTGCGCATTCCGGTTGCCTCGATTCGCGCCTTGGAGCAAAATGACGCCGCCGCAAGCCTGCTCCAAACAGGCGCGGCGCTTGATTTTCAAGTTGGTTCTTCATGGAGGTTTCATGTCTCGCCGCAGTTTTTTCTTTGTTGCTACGCTTCTTGTCGCCGCGATTTTCGCGCCTGGCCTGCTTTTCTTCTCGCACATCTCAGCCGCCCGCGCGCAAGAGCAATCCCCCGCATCCTGGAACTTCACCGTCTCGGGCGATTCACGCAACTGCGGCGACGTCGTGATGCCCGCCATTGCCGCCGGCGCCATCGCGCATCACGCCGCATTCTATTGGCATCTTGGCGACCTGCGTAAAATTTACGACTTCGACGAAGACATGCAGCACGAACCCGAGCACCTCGCCAAACCCATGGCCATCAGCGACTACGAGCAAATCGCTTGGCCTGACTTCATCGTCAACCAAATTAATTCCTTCGGCTCGCTGCCATTTTTCCTCGGCATTGGCAATCATGAAACAATTCCCCCGAAGACCCGCGAGCTTTTCATCCAGCAGTTCGCGGACTGGCTGAACGAGCCCGTTCTTCGCGAGCAGCGCCTGCGCGACAATCCTTCCAATCACATGCTGGAAACTTACTATCACTGGATTGACCGCGGCGTCGATTTCATCAATCTCGACAACGCCTCCGCCGATCAATTCGACAGCGCCCAAATGAAGTGGTTCGAGGGCGTGCTTCGCCGCGACACAGCCGACGACGGAATCCATACGCTCGTCGTCGGCATGCATGAAGCCCTTCCAAACAGCATTTCGTCTGGCCACAGCATGAACGAATCCGCGCAAGGAACCGAAAGCGGCCTCCGCGCCTATCTCGACTTGCTCAAGGTGCACAACGACGCGCACAAGCGCGTCTACGTGCTGGCCAGCCATTCGCATTATTACATGGCGAATATTTTCAATACGGATTACTGGCGCTCGCACGGCGGCGTGTTGCCGGGATGGATCATCGGCACAGCCGGCGCGGTCCGTTATCCTCTGCCACCGAATTACAAAGACGCCGACGCCGCGGAAACCAATGTCTACGGCTATCTGCTCGCGACAGTTCAGCCCGACGGACAAATTCAATTCACTTTTGAAAAGCTGGCCACCTCCGATATTCCGGCTGCCGTGACCCAGCGCTTCACTTCCACTTTCGTTGACTGGTGCTTTGCACAAAACTCGCAGACCGCTTCGCCGTAATCACACGATGAAAGGACAATCGATGAACAAGAGGGATTTTATCGCGCTTCTCGCCGCATTATTTCTCTGCGCCGCTCCGCAGCTTCGCGCGCAATCCGCCTCGTCTCTCGCTCCGGGCGTTCGCGAATTCGTCAAAGTCAGCGCGCCGGTCGTCGCTCTCACCCACGTGCGCGTCATTGATGGTACCGGCTCGCCCGCGCGCGCCGATCAAACCATCATCATTTCCGGAGGCAAGATCCAATCCATCGGCGACTCCGCCAGCACTGCCGCGCCCGCCGGCGCTCAAGTTCTCGATCTCACCGGCAAGACCGTCATTCCCGGCCTTGTCGGCATGCACGAACACATGTTTTATCCCGCCGGAGGCCGCACCGCTGTCGCGCTCTACAATGAAATGGGATTCAGCTTCCCGCGCCTCTACCTCGCTTGCGGCGTCACGTCCATGCGCACCACCGGCAGCATCCAGCCGTACACCGATCTCGAATTGAAAAAGTTGATCGACGCCGGAAAGCTCGCCGGTCCAAAAATCCACGTTACTGGCCCGTATCTCGAAGGAGTCGGCTCGTTCACTCCCGTGATGCACGCGCTCACCGGCCCCGATGACGCGCGCGAGACCGTCAATTACTGGGCCGATGAAGGTGTCACCTCCTTCAAAGCCTACATGAACATCACCCGCGCCGAGCTCGCTGCCGCCGTTGACGCCGCCCACAAGCGCAATCTGAAAATCACCGGCCACCTGTGCTCCATCGGCTTCAAGGAAGCCGCCGCCATCGGCATCGACGACCTCGAACACGGCCTTATGGTCGACACCGAATTTGATCCCGGAAAAACCCCAGACGTTTGCCCTCCGCAACAGCTCACCGCGCAAACCCTCGCAGGAATCGACATCGAAAGCGCGCCCGTGCAAGAAACGATTCGCGACCTCGTTGCACACCACGTCGCCGTCACTTCCACCATCGTTATTTTCGAAACTTCAGCTCCCAACGAGCCGCCGCTCGAAGGCCGCGTCATCGACGCCATGCTCCCCGAAGCCGCCATCGCCTATCTAAGCACGCGCGCGCTCATCGGCAGCAGCGCAAGTTCGCCGTGGCCGGTCTTGCTCAAAAAGGAGATGCAGTTTGAACATGACTTCGTCAAGGCCGGCGGCCTTCTCCTCGCTGGTGAAGACCCGACCGGTTACGGCGGCGTTCTGGCCGGCTTCGGCGATCAGCGCGAGATGGAGCTTCTGGTGCAGGCCGGATTCACGCCCGCCGAGGCCATTCACATTTACACCGAAAATGGCGCGCGCTTCCTCGGCGAAGATGACCACATCGGAACCCTTGCCACGGGCAAGCAGGCCGACATCGTTGTCATCGGCGGCGATCCCTCCGCCAACATCAATGACATCGAAAAAACGGAACTCGTATTCAAGGACGGCGTTGGCTACGATTCCGCCAAGCTCATCGCATCGGTTCGCGGAACCGTCGGCCTTCACTGATTGCGGCCTCTTCGGCCATCTGATTTTCAGTTCACCGAAAAAAGGGGACTTCCATGCAAAACGCATTTGAATGTCGCAATGTCGTGTGCGCATTTCGCGTCGCTATTTTCCTGTTCATTCTGGCGCTGTTCGCCGCGCCGTCGCGCGCGCAGACCTCCACTCAATCCACACAAACTCCCGCGCAAACCAGCACAGTGTCCTCGCAGGACTCCCAGAGCGTCTCTTCGTCAAAGGATAACTATCAGGGCCGTTTGCTTTTCGGAAAAGGCTTCCTTCGCGGCTATGGCGACTTCGAGCTCGCCCCGCCGCACAACGAGCCTGACCTCGGCCGCTGCAACCAACCCCAGCCCACGTGTTCCGCATTCGCGCGCTACATCGCCGCCGGCTACCTCGAGTTTCAGCCTTTCGCGCGCACGCCGCTTCGCCACGTCTATTTTTTCTACGAACCTCGCTTCTTTTTTGGCGACAACATTCCCCAAGTGAAATACACGTACTCCATGGCGCCGCTGGCGTACGAGAAGACCTTGGGCCTGGCCATCGCTTTGCCGAAACACTTCGAACTGCGCGTCACCAATCACGGCGTCACTTCGTTCCCGCCATTCAACGTGAGCCTCGGTCCCTATGACTCGGGCCCCAACAAGGAGCCGCTCGGAATCTACAACACCATCGGCGTGCGCTGGTATTTCGGCGGCTACGACCACTCCAGCTCATCGTGGTAGCGGGCAGGCCCGACAGACGGCAAGCGCCGCGTCCTGTCGAGTAAAAGTTAGGGAAATTCTAGAGTGAGGGTTCTACGTGGTCGTCGGCGCTTTTCCCGTGCCGAAAGCCAGCGCCAGCAACGTTTTCTGCTCCATTTCGTGCGCCTTCGCCGAGCCAGTCGCTGGGCTCGCGCCGGCGGAACGTTTCACCGAGCGCACTGCGCGCCCGCGCAATACGCGTCCGAGTCTCGGCATTACGAAATTCAGCGCGCCCATGTTCGCCGGCTCTTCTTGCACCCACACGAAATCGTGCGCCGACGGATACTTGCCCAGCACCGCTTCCAAATCTTTCTCGGGAAATGGATAAATCTGTTCGAGAAACACGATCGCCGTGGAATTGTCCTGCCGCCGTTTCCGCTCCGCCGCCAGTTCGTGTCCAATTTTCCCCGTGCATAGCAGCACGCGTTCCGCCTGTTCCCCTTCGTAATCGGGCAAAACGGTTTGGAACCGTGGCAAAGAGAAATCCGCAATCGCCGAAGCCGCCGCCGGATTCCGCAGCATGCTCTTTGGCGTGAACACCACCAGCGGCTTGCGCCACCGCCTTAGCGCCTGCCTGCGGAGCAAATGAAAATACTGCGCTGCGTGGGAAGGCTGGGCCACTTGTATATTGTCGTGCGCCGCCAACTGCAAATAGCGCTCGATTCGCGCGCTGGAATGTTCCGGCCCTTGCCCTTCGTACCCGTGCGGCAGCAGCAGCACCAGCCCGGAGAGCAAATTCCATTTGTCCTCGCCCGCGGCGATGAATTGGTCGATGATCACCTGCGCGCCGTTCGCAAAATCGCCAAACTGCGCCTCCCACAGCACCAACGCCTCCGGAAAGTCGCGGCTGAAGCCGTATTCGAATCCCATCACCGACGCTTCCGAAAGTGACGAGTTGTAAACCTCAAACCGCGCCTGCTCCGGCGAAAGATTCCCGAGCGGCACGAACTCCTTTTCCGTTTGAATATCGATCAGCGCCGCGTGCCGCTGGTTGAACGTTCCGCGCTTGCTGTCCTGCCCGCTCAGCCGCACCGGCGTTCCTTCCGTCAGCAGCGAGCCAAACGCCAGCGCCTCCGCCATTCCGTAGTCCACCGGGCTTTTCCCCGCCCCCATGGCCGCGCGCTGTTCCAGCAGTTTTTTCACTTTCGGATGAATCGCGAAGTCGCTCGGATAGCTCGTCAGCTTCTCCGTCAAAGCGCGCAGTGTTTCCTGCGTTACGCCCGTGTCCGTCTCGTACTCCGGCTTGTATCTCCCGCCCCGGTAATTGTCCCAATAGCCAGGCAGGCGCCGCATCCGCGGAGTTTTTCCCAGGCTCACCGCGTTTTTCTGCGCCCCCTCGAACTCCGCGCGCACTTCCTCCACCGTGCTCGTTGGATCGGCGCCCGTTCTCTCCGCATACAATTTCCAAAGCGGTGGATGCGCCTGAATCTTGCGATACCGCAGTGGCTGCGTGATCGTCGGATCGTCCACTTCGCTGTGGCCGAATCGCCGGTATCCCACCAAATCAATCACCACCGGGCTTGCGAATGCGTAGCGATATTCCACCGCCATCTTGGCGACGCGCACAACCGCGTCGGGGTCTTCCGCGTTCACATGGAAGATCGGCACCTGCAGCCGCTTCACCACGTCCGCAGCAAATCGCGACGATTGGCACTCCGCCGGCACCGCCGTGAATCCGATTAAATTGTTCACGATGATGTGCAAGCTGCCGCCGGCTGAAAATCCATCGATCATCAGGAAGTTCAGCGTCTCCGCCCAGATTCCTTGCCCCGCGAACGCCGCATCGCCGTGCATCACCACCGGCAGCACTTGCGCGGTTCCTTTTTCTCCGCGGCGCGTCTGTTTGGCGCGCGCGCGTCCCAGCGCCACGGGGTCTACCGCCTCCAAATGGCTCGGATTCGACACCAGATGAATCCCAATCGGCCGCCCGCTCAGCGTCGTGTATTCACCGGTCGCGCCAATGTGGTATTTCACGTCGCCGCCGCCCAACTCGCTGCGCGCGTCGGCGTCTTCGAATCGCGCGAAAATGTCCGATGCCGGCCGTCCCACGATGTGAATCATCACGTTCAGGCGTCCGCGATGGCTCATCCCCAGGACAATTTCCTCGGCGCCATGCTCCGCCGCGCTCTCCAAAGCCTGGTCCAGCAGCGGGATCAGCGACGTCAATCCCTCCAGCGAAAATCTCTTGTTTCCCAGATAGCGGCTCTGCACCACCTGCTCAAACAGTTCCGCCCGCACCAGCCGCTCCAAAATGCGCGCGCGATCCGGCTCCGGCGCCGGAGATTCCATCCGTTCCTGAATCCACCGTCGGCGCTCGCCGTCGAGGATATGCATGAAGTCCGCGCCAATCGTCCCGCAATAAATCCGGCGCGCTTCATCGGCCGCTTCGCCCGAGAGTTGCTCCAGTTCCGGCACCGGCTGCGGCTTCAAGTCTCCCAGCGGATCCAGATCCGCTTCGTAATAGCCCCAGCGGCGAAACGCGTCGAAAATCGCTTCGCGCTGTCCGTTTCGCTTTTCGGCTGAGGCGCTCTCTTCAATCACCGCTGATTTGTTTTTCAATTCCGATCCTTGTACGAATGCGATAAATCCGTTCGCTCAATACGCGCGTTCCTACGATTCCCGCCACGCTCCCAGCATTTTCCGCATCAGCACCAGTTGCCCCAGATGGTAAGCGTTGTGGTCGGCGGCCAGCAGTGCCTCGCGCAGGATTGTCTGCCCCTTGCCGTGCGTAATGCGCTCGAAAAGATTCGTCTTCGCACCGCTCACCAATTTCTTCATTTCCTCAAGATCGCGCCCGAACGCCTTCGCGCTCTTCTCCCACGCCTCTGCGCTCGGCGGAGCCTCTGTTGCAGGCCAGTAGCCCTCGGGAAATTGCGGCGACACATGCTTCGCATCCCGCGAAAACTCCAAAATGTCCCACTGCGCGATGCGCATGTGCTCCAGCAATTGCCAGACCGTATGCGGCGCTCCTTCCGGCTTCACTCCTCGCAGGCTCTCTGGCATGTCGGCGAGAACATCCCGCCAGCCGGCGTGCGCTTGGCCGCCGTCGAGCAATTTCGCAAGCTGCTCGCGCAGCGCCTTATCATTCACCGGCTTGCCTGACGGTGAACCGCCGCGCGTGGCCTTGGAGCTTGCCGCACGCTTGCCGCTTTTCTTTTTTCGCGAATGCTTCATTTCAATATTCTAGGATGCGCCGCACTGCGGGTCAACGCATGCTCGAACGCGCCGTCCGCCGCCGCCGCGCTTGCGCTTCGCCCTCTGCGGTCGCATAATTCCCTCGCGAGCGCGCGCTACCGTCCGTTTTTGCGGAGCGGGCGCCCCAATCGCAGCCCTCAAACGGAGGTTTACATGCCGGCAACGCCTTCAGAGCCGAAAACCACTCGCCGTCAATTTGGACAATCCCTCGGCGCGATGCTTGCCGCCGCCTACATCTCGCCCAAATTCATTCAGGGCGTTACCGGCGGACGCCTCAAAGGTTTTTCACGCGCCGACGCCATCCTCATCAATTCTAATGAAAATCCCTACGGCCCTTCATCGTACGCCATCGCCGCCATCACTGGCTCCGAAGCGGTTGCCTGCCGCTATCCCGACGACCTCTACGCCCGCGCCGTCAAATCCATCGCCGACCTGCATCGTATCGATCCCGAAAATGTCGCCCTGGGCTGCGGCTCCACGGAAATTCTCCGCGTCTGCGACGCCTGTTTCGTCGGAGCCGACAAGCAGCTCGTCGTCGCCGAGCCCACCTTCGAAGCGGTCACCTATTACGCGGAAGTTTCCCGCGCCAGCGCCGTAAAAGTTCCGCTCACTTCCGATTTTCGCCACGATCTCCCCGCCATGGCCAGCGCTTGCGCCAGCGGCGTGGGACTCGTGTACGTCTGCAATCCGAATAATCCCACGGCGACCATCAACACGCGCGACGAATTCGCCGATTTCATCGCCAAAGTCCCCGCATCCACATACGTCCTCGTCGATGAAGCCTATTTCCATTTCGTCGAAGACCCGCATTACGCCAGCGTCGTCGACATGATTCCCCAGCACGCAAATCTCATCGTCACGCGCACCTTCTCCAAAGTCTACGGCATGGCCGGAATGCGCCTCGGCTACGCCGTCGCCCAAAAAGAAACCATCGAAGCCATGCAGCGCGAGCTGCTCTTCGACAACGGAAACGCCGCCGTCCTTTCCGCTGCCGTCGCCAGCCTCGCCGACCCGGACATCGTTCCCACGAACAAGAAGCGCATCAACGACACGCGCAACTGGGTCACTTCTGAGCTCACGAAATCCGGTTATCGCGTCATTCCTTCGCAAGCCAATTTCTTCATGGTCGACACCGGCAATGACGTTGCGCCGGTCATCGAAGCCTTCCACCAGCGAAAAATCATCGTCGGACGCAAATTCCCGTCGATGGGCACGTGGCTTCGCGTCTCCGTCGGCAAACCGGAAGAAATGCGCGCGTTCTTGGCGGCGTTTCGTCAGATCGTCCCCGCCGCCCAAAAATCCGCCGCCGCGTAGGCGCACCTGGCGCGAACGCTTGTTCGCAGCACTGCACGCCGCATTCCTGGTGTTCGCCTTGTTTTGGGCTGGAAGAAGTCAGGACATTTCGGACATCGTGGCATGGGGGGCCAAAACGAAAATCGCCTCCGCGCGGCCTCACCACACCGCAACGGAGGCGAAAATTTCCTAGCCTCGAACCAGCAGCCTCGGACGCGCCATACCGCGTCCGCGTGGCCCTCTATCCTGCGGCCTCCGACGCCGCCGCTCCTCCCCCTATCGTTCGCCGTTGCTGGAAGCATTCCCGGCAATAGACAGGGCGCCCCTGGGTGGGCCTAAACGGCACCGTCGTTTCTTTTCCGCACTGGGAGCAAACCGTTTTCGTTTCGACGCGCTGCATGTTCGTCGCGGCGCCCGCGCTCGCACCCGCGCTTGCTCCCCCTTGCGCGCGCGCCGTCTTGCATGGCTTGCACCGTTTCGGCTCGTTCTTAAAACCCTTGTCGGCGAAAAACATCTGCTCGCCGGAGGTGAACACAAACTCCGAGCCGCATTCGGCGCACTTCAGTACCTTATCGTGGAATTCCATGGATCGCTCCGGGCCATAGCCTGGGCGGCGTCTAGAGATACCCCGCCCTGAATCGGATGATGCCGAGAATGATGGGAACTCCCTGCTTTTCCCGACGGAAGATCGGAACGAAGCTGGAACGAAGTACCCAAGGATTTCCGCCTAGTTAGTCCTGCTCTCTGCGCTGCTTCTTACGGAGACGCTTGCGTGATAGCGCTTCTTTGGCCCGGCGCTTCTCTCCAGGTTTCATGTAGTAGCTGTGCCGCTTGATTTCCTTGATGATGTCTTCGCCCTGGACTTTCCTCTTGAATCGCCGGAGAGCATTCTCCAAAGACTCGCCCTCTTGGATTACAACTTCAGCCACGCAAATTCACCCCCCGTTCGGGACGCAGTGATTCGATATGTTGCTGAGTGGGCACCACCAGATTCCCGCCACAGGACACATCTATCCGGCGTTTCTAGCGAACCCTACCCTGTAAGTCAAGCACTATATTCGTAGGGGCACGCCACCACCGCCGTTTTCAATCCTCGTCTATTTTCTATTTTAGTATACATATCCTCCAGGTCGAAGTCTTTTCCGCGGGGCCCAGCCGTCCGATTTCGGCCGCGGAATATCCCGCTCGTGCCCGGATGTTGTTAGAATGGATGGGTTGCGCCCAGCGACGGCTGATTATGTCCTTGATGAAAAACGCGATTGGCGTGCTCCTGGCTGGTGGCCAAGGGGAGCGTCTGTGGCCTCTCACGCGCGACCGCGCCAAGCCCGCCGTGCCCTTTGGCGCCATTTACCGCATCATCGACGTCACGCTTTCGAACTGCCTCAATAGCGACCTGCGTCGCGTGTTCGTTCTCACCCAGTACAAAGCCCTGAGCCTCAATCGCCATGTCCGCCAGGGCTGGTCTTCGATGATGGGCGTCGGCGACTTCATCGAAATTCTCCCGCCGCAAATGCGCGTTTCCGCTCATTGGTATCTCGGTACCGCCGACGCCGTTTATCAGAACATTTATTCCATCGGCAGCGAGCCGTCCAGCTACGTCATCGTCCTGTCCGGCGACCACATCTACAAAATGAATTACCAGAAGATGCTCGAGCAGCACGTGGAAACCGGCGCGGACGTCACCGTCGCCACCGTGGAAATGACTCCGGAAGACGCCGCCGGCAAATTCGGCGTCATCGAAACCGATACCGAAGGCCGCATCCTGGCCTTCTACGAAAAGCCTGCCGATCCGAAGCTTTCTCCGCGTCATCCCGGCAAAGTCGACGCCTCCATGGGCATCTACATTTTCAACACCCAGTTCCTCTTGCCCGCGCTCATCTCCGACTCGGAAGACCCCAACTCGTCGCATGACTTTGGCCACGACGTCCTTCCCAAAATCATCGGCAAATTTCGCGTCTTCGCCTATAGCTTCTATGATGAAAACAAGAAAGAGAATTTGTACTGGCGCGACGTCGGCACCATCGACGCCTACTACGACGCCAACATAGATTTGGTCTCTGTCTCTCCCGTCTTCAACCTCTACGACAAGAGCTGGCCGCTCAAGACCTGGGAGCAGCAATATCCGCCGGCGAAATTCGTCTTCGCCGATCTCGAGCGCACCGGCACGGCCGTCGATTCCATCGTTGCCGCCGGCTCCATCATCTCCGGAAGCCGCGTCAGCCACTCTGTCGTGGGCTACGACGTTCGCGTCAACAGCTTTTGCCACGTCGACGATTCCATCATCTACAATCACGTGAATATTGGCCGCCACTCGCGCATCCGCCGTGCCATCATCGATCGCCACGTCAAGCTGCCCGAGCACACCGAAATTGGCTACAACCTTGAGGAAGACCGCAAGCGCTATCACATCAGCGAAAACGGCGTTGTCGTCGTCGTCCGCGAGGAATCCATGCTCGAAGAACCCGAGTAGCAATGTCGTCGGGATTTCAACCCCGTTTCGGTCACGCCGCCGAAGAATTCCAGCGCTACCGTCCCGATTATCCGCCGGAGCTTTTCGCGCACATCCTTGCCGCTGTTCCCGCTGATCGCCGCGAACGCGCCATCGACCTTGGCGCCGGCACAGGCAAAGCCACTCGCGCCCTTCTCCCGCATTTCCGCGAAGTCGTCGCCGTCGAGCCCGACCCGGGCATGGCCGCCAAACTCAAAGAAGATCTTCCGGCCGCCATCGTCCGCAACATCACCGCCGAAGACTTCTCCCAACCGCCCGCAACCGTCGATCTTGTCACTGTCGCCAACGCCTTGCATTGGATGGACGCTCCGCGCGTTTTCGCCAATGTTCATTCCTGGCTGCGCCCGGCCGCGATCTTTGCCGCCTTTGACCGCCCGCTGCCGAAAACTATTCCCTCCATCGACGCCATCACGCGCGCCGAAATGCGCGGCCCGTGGAAACCTCATCGTGATTCTCGCCTCGCAGAAAAGTACGTCTGGGAGGATCAAGTCCGCACCGCCAGCGGCTTCGAGATTGTCGACGAAACAAAATTTTCCTACGTGATTCCTATGTCCCTCGCCGATTTCGTCGGCTTCTGGCGCTCCACTTCCTACGGCAGCGCCTACGCGCTCACACTTTCCAATCCGGAATCCTACTGGCGCGCTCTCCAGTCCCGCTTTGCCGAAGCGGCCGCTGGCGCCGCCATTCCCGTCGATCTCAGTCCTTCTCTCATCCTCGCCCGCACAGCCTGAGATTGTGAGCTATCTCAGGATTCCGGAACGCAAATAGTGTAGCGAGGGCGCTATAATCCTGCTGGCGATGAAAAAGACTGGCTGGAGAGGGTTGATCGAGATCGGCTTCATTGTCTTCCTGTTCTACTCAAATCTCTTGATGGGAGAATTTGAACGTTCAGGCATGGGGCAGAAGAGAGGCCTGGTTTGGGCCATCTCGGATATTTTCACTGCTTCCAATCTCGGGATTGCCTTGATAGCCGCGGTGATCGGCTATGTTGTCTTTGAATTTCTGCGCGCGAAGTTCTAGCGAAAGCGCTCTTTCATTTAGGAGAATGCGAATGCCTCGCAGCAAAAAATCCCTTGTGGAATCCGTCGCTGCCGGCCTTTCCGGCCACCAGGCTCTCGATGTCACAGGAAAAAGGGCCCCGGCTAAAATCGCGCACGTCATCGGCCGCGAAATTCTCGACTCGCGCGGCAATCCCACCGTCGAGGCCGACGTCATCCTCTCGAACGGCCTGCGCGGCCGCGCCGCAGTTCCCTCCGGCGCATCCACCGGCGAACACGAAGCCCTCGAACTCCGCGACGGTGACAAATCCCGCTACCTCGGCAAAGGCGTGCGTAATGCAGTCGAAAACATCAGCGGCCCCATCGCCAAAGCTGTCATCGGCATGAATCCCGCCGATCAGCAAGTCCTCGACCGCAAAATGCTTGACGCCGACGGCTCCGAGAACAAATCCAAATTCGGCGCCAACGCCATTCTTGCCGTCTCCATGGCCGCCGCCCGCGCCGCGGCAAACGATTGCGGCTTGCCGCTCTATAAATATCTCGCGCGCTTTTCCTCCAGCAAATCCGCCAACATTCTTCCCGTCCCCATGATGAACATTCTCAACGGCGGCGCGCACGCCGACAATTCCGTCGACGCGCAGGAATTCATGGTCATGCCCGTCGGCGCGCCCGATTTTCGCGAAGCCCTCCGCTGGGGCGTCGAAGTCTTCCACAATTTGAAAGCGGTCCTGAAGAAAAACGGCTATTCCACCGCCGTCGGCGACGAAGGCGGCTTCGCGCCCAACCTGAAATCCAACGAAGAAGCCATTGAGCGCATCCTCGAAGCCATCACCGCCGCCGGTTACAAGCCCGGCCAGCAAGTCGCCATCGCTCTCGATCCCGCCGCCAGCGAGTTCTACGATCCCGCCACAAAAAAATACGTCTTCAAAAAATCCGACAAGTCCCAGCGCACCTCCGAGCAAATGGTCGAATTCTGGACCTCTTGGACGCGTCAATATCCCATCGTTTCTCTCGAAGACGCCATGGCCGAACAGGACTGGGAAGGCTGGCAACTGCTGACGAAGACGCTGGGAAGCAAATTGCAATTAGTCGGCGACGATATTTTCGTCACCAATCCTAAAATCTTCTCGCGTGGCATTCAGAAAAAAATTGCCAACGCCATTCTCATCAAGCTCAATCAAATCGGCAGCGTCACCGAAACCATTGAAACCATCGAAATGGCCCGCAAGGCCGGCTACGCCTGCATCGTTTCTCATCGCTCCGGCGAAACCGAAGACACCTTCATCGCCGATTTCACCGTCGCCATGGGCGCCGGCCAAATCAAGACCGGCTCCGCCTCGCGCACCGATCGCATCGCCAAATACAACCAGCTCCTGCGCATCGAAGAGGAATTAGGCCGCGAAGCCAAATTCCCCGGCCGCCGCGCCCTCGCGGTTCTCGCCTAGGAGCCATCAAACACGATGAGCGCCGTGCAAGCTCCCGAACCTATTTATCGATTGGCTCCTACCTCGCCTGTAGTAACTGGCCTCGTGCTAGTCTAATGGACAGGCGCCTTCAGGCAACAAATGAGACTGTCAAAATCAACGTGCGTGATTATTGTCGCCTGGATCGTTTTCGTCGGTGGATTTGCCCTTCTTTCGCTCGTCTTCCCGCACAGCTCCACGCGCGCCGCTGTTGCCAACATCGCGCTTTGCGTCGTGCCTCTTTTTGCCAACGCCTGTTTACTCTGGAATGCGTCTTCGCCTTATCGCCGCCAGAATAACTTTTGGATGCTGCTGGCCTTTGGTTGCACTCTCTGGCTGGCTGGCCAGTTGATCTGGACCTACGACGCGCTGGTCTTGCACCACGTCAGCCATTCCATCACTTTCCTCGACGTCATCTTTTTCCTGCACGCTGTCCCGCTCATGGCCGCCCTGGCCATGGTCCCGCATGCTCGCAAAATGCGAGAAGCCTTGCGCTACGGCAATCTCGACATGCTGCTGCTCGCCGTATGGTGGCTCTTCGTCTATTTGTTCATGGTCGTCGCCTGGTCCCAGGACCCCGCCAGCGTCGCCCTCGAGCACGTTCGCGACATGCAGGTCTACGCTCTCGCCAATTTGGTCTTCCTCGCCGGCACCGGTTTTTTTGCTCTCCGCTCAAACAAAGGCTGGCGCGCCGTCTACGTCAACCTTTTTGGCGCCTCGGTGATGTACATCGCCAGCCTCTGGCTTGCTGCCGCCTCCGTGTCCAAGGGAAACTACACTCCCGCGAGCCTGTGCAATCTGCCTCTCATGGCCGCTTTTGTTTGGTTTGGTACGGCTGGCATTGTCGCGCGCCGCATTTCTCCCGCTCCCGATTTGACGCACAGCGTCAAAATGCGTGACTCCCAATGGTTCGCCCGCCTCTCCATCTTGTGCGTTCTCTCCATGCCGCTCATGGCTGCTTGGAGTGGCTTTGTCAGCAACGCTCCTGCGCCGGTGCGGCAGTTCCGGCTCTTGCTCACCCTGCTCACCATAATCGTCGGCACGGCCCTCGTTTTCTTGCGCCAGCAGTTGGTCGATCGTGAGCGCCTCGGCCTGCTCAGGGGTCTGCAGGATTCCGTCGAAAATCTCAAACGCCTGCAAATGCAATTCGTCCAGGCGGAAAAACTCGCTTCGCTCGGCCAGCTCGCCGCGGGCGCCGCACACGAAATCAATAATCCGCTGACCGCAATCCTCGGCTACGCCGATTTGATTCAAGCGGATCCCAGCGCCACCGAACGTTCCCGCGGCCTGGGAGAAAAAATCCGCGAGCAGGCCCGCCGCACCAAGGTCCTCGTCACCAACCTGCTCAGCTTCGCGCGCCAGGTCCCCGCCGAGAAGCAGCTCCTCGACCTCCGCTCCGTCGTCACCAGCGCCATCGAACTGCGCCAGCTCGATTTGCGCGACAAAAAAATCCGCATCGAAGTGGAAAATCCCGGCGTACTCCCCGCCGTGCGCGGCGACCCCAACCAGCTCCTCCAGGTTTTTTTTAACTTGATTAACAACTCCGTCGACGCCATGGAGACGGTCGGCGGCGGCTCTCTGGTTGTACGCATGCGCACCGAGCGCGGAAGCGTCATTCTGGACTTTTCCGATTCCGGCCCCGGCCTGCGCGAACCCGACCGCGTCTTTGATCCCTTCTACACCACCAAGCCCGTTGGCAAGGGCACCGGCCTCGGACTCAGCATCTGTTATGGGATTGTTCAGGAGCACGGAGGCCAGATTTTCGGTTTCAATCGCGCCGAAGGCGGCTGCACTTTTCGCGTGATTCTTCCCGCCGTGCTTGCTCTGTATCCGCAACTCGCCTCTTCTCCGCCGGTCGGTTCCCGCCAGTCCTAACCGGCGTAACTCATAATTCGTCGGGCTGGCCCCGCCCGCCGTCACTTGTCACTCGTCACTTATCACTGCCCTTTGTGGCACAACCCGCCTGCCGCTTGCCCGCCGTGGCGGGCGTTTCGCTTTTGTCGGCTCGTCACTTGCATGCCCTGAGGAACGAAGGGTCACTCGTCACTTATCACTGCCTTATGTGCTACATTCACCCGCATGCCCAATGAAACGGCCATTGCCACCGAAGGCCTCACGCGCCGCTTTGGCGACCTCGTCGCCGTCGATCAAGTCAACCTCACCGTCGAAGGCGGACAGTTCTTCGGCTTCCTCGGACCAAACGGCGCCGGCAAATCCACCATGATCAAAATGCTCACCGGTTTGCTCGCGCCCTCCTCCGGCAATATCCGCGTTCTGAATCTCGACCTCGCCCAACACGGCGTCGAAGTCAAAGCCAGCATCGGCGTCGTTCCCGAAGGCCTCGCGCTCTTCGGCCGCCTCACCGCCTCCGAATATTTGAACTTTGTTGGCCGCATGTACGGGCTCGACCGCGCTACCGCCGCGCAGCGCACTCAGGAACTGCTCGAATTCATGCAACTCGACGACCGTCCCAAAGCTCTGATCACCGACTTTTCCCACGGCATGCAGAAAAAACTCGCCATGGCCGCCGCCGTCATTCATGGCCCGAAAATCCTCTTTCTCGACGAGCCCTTTGAAGGCGTCGACGCCATCGCCGCCACCACTTTGAAAGCCATGCTCCAGCGCATGATCTCCCGCGGCGCCACAATTTTCCTCACCTCGCACGTCCTCGAAATCGTCGAGCGCCTCTGCAGCCACGTCGCCATCATTTCCAAAGGTAAACTCGTCGCCCAAGGCTCGCTCGAGGAATTACGCGCCGGCATCGAAGCGCGCCAGGGCGCCACGGCGTCTTCTGACGGCAAGCTCACCCTCGAACAGATTTTCCTCGACATCGTCGGCGGCACCCGCGAAACCGACCGGGAGCTCACGTGGCTGGGATGAACGCCATTCCTGGCGTGCCTCAACAGATCCGCCTCATCGCCCGTCTGCGCTGGATGCTTTTCAAAAATTCGCTGCGTAACATCAAGGGCCGCCTCGAAGCCGTCTCCACCGGCATTCTCTGGCTGATGATGAGCGGCATCGTAATCGGCGGCAGCATTTTTTTCGGCATCGCCACGTATTTCCTGGTCGCCGAGGGCCACTGGTCCCGGCTCGCCGCTCTGATGTGGATTGTTTTTCTTTTCTGGCAGCTTTATCCGATCTTTGCCGCTTCCGTCGCCACGCAATTCGATTTTTCCAACCTGCTCCGATTCCCGATTCGTTTCGCCAGTTTCTTTGCCTTGAGCCTCATGTACGGGCTCTTTGATCCCGGCGCGGTCGCTTCGCTCTTCTGGCTTTTCTGCATGTGGATTGGTCTCGGCATCGCCCGTCCCGCCATGCTCGGCTGGGGATTGCTTGTCCTGCTCGCGTTCGCCGCCATGAATCTTTTTTTCGCTCGCATGCTATTCGCCTGGATCGAAAAATGGCTGGCGCGCCGCCGCACCCGTGAAATCCTCGGCTTCATTTTCATTTTGATCATCATTTCTTTCCAGCTTATCCAGCCAACGATCCAGCACTTTCGAAATCATCATGCGCAGCTGAAAACCGGCTGGCTGTTCGCCCTCCTGCCTGTCGCCAACGCCCTGCCGCCGGGCCTCGCCGGCCGCTCCTTGCAATTCGGCCTCGGCAACAATTGGCTGCGCGCCTCGTATTTGCTTCTATTTTTGTTGCTCTACGCTGCGGCATTCTTGTGGCTCTTCCGCGTCCGTCTGGCCGCGCAGTATCGCGGCGAAAATCTCAGCGAGACTTCCGCCGCAACCGCCGTGACCGCTCCTGTCCGCCGAGCCCCTTCGCTCCCGGCCTCAAAAACCACCGCATCATCCTGGGAAATCCCCGGCCTTTCGCGCCCCGTCGCCGCCATTTTCGACAAAGAACGCCGCTACGCCTTTCGCAGCGGCCCCATGCTCCTGAACTTGTTTATTCCGGTGATCTTGGTGGTCTTCTTGGGCATCACCTTTCGCCAGCAGAACGCTTTCCACCACATTCCGAACATGATTTTCCCCATTGCCGTTGCCTACACTTTCATGATTCAGATGAACTGGGTCTTTAACTCCTTCGCCTTCGAGGGCGCCGGCATTCAATTCCTGCTCATCGCGCCGGTGCGTTTTCGCGACATCATGCTGGGGAAAAATCTGTTTCTCGGGCTGGTTTCCGTGCTCGAAGCGCTCTTCGTGTGGGCCGCCGTCAGTTGGATCTTTGCGCCGCCCCCGCTGGTCATTGTCGCCGCAACTTTCGCGGCGTTGATCTACGCTTCGCTCGCGAATTTCGCCATCGGCAATATTCTTTCGGTCTGCTATCCTCGCCGCCTCGAATTCGGCGTCTTCCGCCAAAAGAAAGTTGCCGGCGTGACCATGGCCGTTGCCCTCCTCTCCCAAATCGCCCTGATCGGTCTCGGCGCGATTGTCTTCATGCTCGCGCAACTCCTCCACCGTCCTGTGCTCGCTGTGCCGATTTTCCTCGCCTTCGCCATCCTCACTGCCATCGGCTACCGCATCAGCCTCAGCCGTATCGACGCCCTCGCCATGAGCCATCGCGAAGCCCTGACCACCGAGCTCTGCCGCCAGGAATGAGCCGTGACGCTTTCCTGCAGTCGCAGTCGAAGATGAGAGTCCTGATGAGCCTTGCAATGCCCACGTGTCCCCGTGCCCTAGTCACGTGCATCGGCCTTCTCTTTGTAGCAGCAGCATTAGCAGTGAGCTGCGGCGGCGGAAGCGGCTCGTCTGCCCCTGTCGCACCGAGCGGTCTTTCTTATCCCAATCCGGCGGCCGCCACGGTTGGCACTGCCATCACTCCGCTCTCGCCGGCCGTCACCGGCACGGTCAGCAGCTACTCGATCACTCCAGCGCTCCCGCCTGGCCTGTCGCTCAACACCACGACCGGCGTCATCGCCGGCACTCCCACGGCAAGTGGCGTCGGGGCTACCTACTCGATCACTGCTTCCAACACAGGTGGCAGCGCCACATTTGATCTGTCGCTCACCGTCAACCCTCCTGGCACGCTGGCCATCAGCGCGATAAGTCTCACCTTCGCGAATCAGTTGATGTCGGCCGCCAGTGCCGCGCAGACCGTTGCGGTCATAAATATCGGTGCCTCCGCGCTCACCGTCAGCGGCGTTACGATTTCTGGCTCCGCTGCCTCTTCCTTCGCAGACACCACCACCTGCAGCAACGTTCCCGCAAACGGAACATGCACCATCAGCGTGACCTTCACGCCTCTCGCCACCGGCACCCTCTCCGCGAGCCTCAACATTGCAACCAGCGCAGGCAGCCGCACAGTTCAACTTTTCGGCGCCGGGGTAGCCGTGGACATCGCTTTCAACCCCGCTATCGTTCCAGCCGGAGACCCCGCAACACTCACGTGGTCGGCGCCGAACGCCACGTCTTGCGCCGCTTCCGGCAGTTGGAGTGGCGCCGAGCCGGCCAGCGGCACGCAAAGCGTCACGCAAACTTCCGCGGGCTACTACACCTACACTTTGACCTGCAACGGCGCCGCCGGCATGAGCGCAAATTCCGCCGTTCTGACCGCCTATGGACCAACGCCGCCCATCAGCGAACCCGCCGGCGAATTGGGTTACCAGGCGGCCTTCTACGTCGCGCCTCCCAATCAATTCGTCGGCTTGCAAACGAACTTCACCGTCCCGCCGCTTCCACCTGTGCCGCCCGCTCCTGGCGCGGCGCTCTTTTTGTGGCCCGGCATGGACCCGGCAACCAACAGTACGAATTTTCTGCCGATAAATAATGGCGTTTTGCAACCGGTGCTGTCCTGGGGGCCTTCTTGCGCGCCCACTCCGCAGCCAACGCCGTTTTCGTCCTGGTGGATTTCCGCGCAATACGTAAATACATTCGGGAGCGATCCGGGATATTCGGGCTGTCTGTCGGGGCCTTCGATGTTGGTCAATCCGGGAGATGTGCTGCTGATCAATCTATCGGTCGACGCCGCTTCCGGCATTTGGACGGAAACCGTGACCGACGCGAATACCATTCAAAGCGTCGTGTTCAGCATCAACATGCAAGGCCAAGGGCAGAACTGGGCCTATTGGGCCATGGAATTTTGGTACGGCGCCACGATAAACACGCCCGTAACCCTTACCAACACCACCATCACGTTCCAATCGCCGGACACCGCCGGCTGGTGTTCCAGTTCTCAGGGCGCAAACAGCGCATACATTTACACGCCGCCTACGCCGCAGAACTCCGCTACGCAGTGCTTCATCAGCTCCGTCGTGTTGACTCAGCCTCAGTAGCGCGCCGGCCCGGGCGCAGCGCTAACTTTTTCGCGCGCTGTACAGCTTTCTCAACACCTGGATTTGCCCTGCGTGATAAACGTCATGCATCGCAATGCCCACCAGATTTCGCCTCACCGTCTGATGGCTGCTGCGGCACGGCCGATCGAGCGCTCCGTCCCGCACCGATGCAATCGTGCTGCGCAATTCCTTGTGCGTTTTCGCCAGCAACGCCAAATCGCGCGCCCAGCTTTTCTGCGCCTCGGCCTTGCTCATCTTCTTCTCGCCGCGCGCAAACCAATTCCCGCCCTTTTCCGCAAATTCACGCTTCTTGCTGCCTGCGATTCTCCTTGTCACCGCATACTTCCAATACGCCGCATGCACTGCGATCTCCCAGATGTTGTGACGATTCTTCCCCGGACGCCACGCCGCTTCTTCCGCGCGCACGCCGCGAAGCGCGCTGCGCAAATTCGGCCCGTGCCACGCCGCCTTCTGAAATCCTTCTTCAATCAACGCGAGAAGTTCCCGCTTCGCCCTGTCAGCCATCTCCGCCCCCCTTTGGGTAGTTGTAGCGGCGCTCCACGCCGCTTTGCCTTTCACCTTTCGTAGGGGTGCTGCTCGCGAGCCGTCGTCTCCGCTCTTTGCGCCACTGCCGTCATGCTGAACAGCCCCGCCGCGCATAGCAGCGCTGTCGTCGTCGACGCCTTCGCCATTTTTCCCATCCCCGCCTCCCCGCCGATTCTACAGCCACCACACGCCGCGTAACGAAATACGTGGGTGTGACTCAGGTTGATTCCGTGGCGTAGTTTCCGATAATCCGACTTACCAGGAGCCACGACAAGTTCTCGCCGGAAACATTCAAGAATGATACCCTGGCGACCATCCGCTGAGGAACACCCACAGCGCCAAAGCAACAAATATCAATGCCCACCAACGGAGGCGTAGAAATAACAACTCGTGCTGTTCCTGTGTGACAAAGCGTTCCCCGGTATCTTCGTCAATGAGGGTTCTCGGTCGCCTTCTCGCCAAACCGAAATCCATTGCTAATAGAATGAATGCGTCAGCACAAAACGAAATGGCCATGAGCCATCCATGTGTGTCCCAATAACGCGGGCCTCCAATCGCGTTCGCAAGGAGGTTTGCGATGAGGGCGCTACCGAAAACGATGCCAATAACCGCTGCTCCATACCCGCGCCAGATCATCGCAAAATTCTACTACTTTGGGTTGGCGCGCATGATTGCAAAGATGCCAGAGCCAACCACTGGTCCGCTGAACAAGGTTCCGATGTGAGTGAATCGTAGAATTTGGTAGTGTGATTTATCTCAGACCATCGGGGTTGAGATAAATGACACTCAAAAGAGCAGTTATGTCCACCGCTCTCGCTCTTGCATTGGGGCTTGAAATAATCTCTCCCGCTAGGGAGGGTCATCCCCACGTAGAAAAAGAGATCGTCGCGGAACCGAAAGCCATAGGGGCAGAAGCCGACGCCCTCCGACCTGTCGTTACCCCTCCAGAAAATCCTTGGCTTATAGGCTATACGCTCCGTGTAACTAGCCCTGAGGAACTAAAGGGCTGGTGGGTGAACATGGCAACGACAAGCTCTCGTGGTCTCGTCACTAACATCCGGACACAGACCTGCGGCGAAGTTCGATTCAAAGAAACCGCCGTTCTGCGGAATCCGAATCTACCTGAAGGGCGTCAAGAGTTTGAGACGCAGGTTTATCTCAACGAGGATTATTCCATTTCGTTGCACACGCGAAAGATAACCGAGCAGCTTCAAGCATGGCTTTTGCAGCGGGGCGTTGCTACTCAGCTTTTGCTTCAAGAAGTCAACGGCAAAGGTCAAGCGCCAGACTATCGCACACCTTTGTCAAACTTCGCGCCTGTCTATGACGACTGCGATGGGGTCACAGAATTGCCGACCATCTGATGCTTCCCGCACAGCCAAATCCCGATTAACGCGGTAATCGGAAGCTGAGTCACTACCAAATACAAACGCTTTTCTCGTTTCAAAGTGCCATGCGCGAGATTGAAAACCTTGCAGCCGCGCCGGCGTTTTGCCGCACGCGCAATCTTTGTGGGTCGCGGCTTCAGTCGCGACAAAAAGACTCGCATCAATAAAAATAATTCCTTTCGTGCGCTTTATCCGCACGATGTATTCCTCTCCTGCCTCGCGGACGTCTGCGCCATCTCTACCTGCTTCCGATGTTTTCGCTGACCACTGTCCACTGATCACTGACCACTTTCTCTAACACCTTGCAGCCGCGCCGCTGCTGCGTTACATTCGCGGCTTCGCGCATCCCCTTTGGATAAAATGGGCGGCTGCGCGACGCAGGAACTCAAATCGCAAGGCCATCGCGCCCCAGAGGAAGCCATCTGCCATGATTAAGCGATTCACATTTTTATTTTTCGCCACAATCCTCGCATTCATCGCGCCCGCCGCATCCGCGCAATCCGATTCCGCCAAAGTCCCGGGCTCCGCCGCGCAGGACATGCGCGACTTCGTCGAAACTCCCGCGATCCCCGGCTACGAAAACGCCCTCGCCGCGAAAATTCGCGACCGCCTGAAAGCCTTCTCACCAAAACCTGACAATCTCGGCGACGTCATCGTCACCATCGGCAGCGGCGGCCCCACGCGCCTTATCGCCGCGCCCATGGACGAGCCCGGCTATGTCGTCAGCAACATCACCAGCGACGGCTACATTCAATTGCAGCGTCTTCCCCAATTCGGCGTCCTCCCGCTTTTCAACGAACTCTATGCCGCGCAGCCCGTCGAAATCGAAACGGCCTCTGGCAAATGGATTCCCGCCGTCGTCGCCGGCCTTTCCGTGCATTTGCAGCCCGGCCGTTTGCATCCTCCCGATCCATCCGACATTGAAAACATGTGGGTCGACACCGGCGCAAGCTCTGCCGCCGAAGTAAAGCGCATCGGCGCCGATCTCCTCAGTCCCGTTGTGATCGACCGCACCCTGTACAACATGGGCTCGAACTTTGAAACATCTCCCGCGATCGGCGACCGCTTCGGCGACGTCGCTCTCGTCGAACTTCTCCGCCGCATCGACGCCTCGAAAATAAATGGCACGCTCGTCGTCGCATTTGTCGCACAGCAATGGGCCGGTGCGCGCGGCCTCGAACGCGTGCTCGACGAATTGCCTGACGAAGTTCGTGACAACGCCCACGCCGACGAATTGATTTTCGTCGGCCGCCTCACCGCCAGTCCGCCGAATCCCGCCGAGCCCACTTTGCATCGCGGCCCGCGCCGCGAACTCGGCAGCGGCGTCCTTGTCGGCGACGCAAATGTAAAAGACGAACTCTCCGATTTCGCATCCCAATTGAAACGGCTCGCTGATCAAAATCAAATTCCCTTCGTCAAAGATTATTCCGCGCCGCTCATGCCGCAGAGCTATCTCGCTGCTCCGCAAACGCCGGCGAAAACCGTCCATCTCGGCATCGCCACCGCGTGGCCCTCCACTCCCGCGGAAATGATCAGCACGCATGACCTCGCAAATCTCACCGATCTGCTCGAAGCCTATGCGCAAGGTTCCGTCACCAAGCCTGCACAGAGCGCCCCCAGTCTGACGCTTCACGACGAGGGCCCCCCGCCCAGTACGCCACCAACAAGTGAGCAGCTCATTTCGCGCCTCGTCGACACCTACGGTGTCAGCGACCACGAAACCGCCGTGCGCGACATGGTCAAGAGTTTGCTCCCCAAATGGGCCAAGCCCGAAACTGACGACGCCGGCAATTTGATTCTTCACGTCGGCGCCGCATCCCCCTCGGCGCCCGCTCGCCCAGGTGAGCCTGCTCCGCTCGGCGAGCCCGCTCGTCTAGGCGAGCACGTCCCCAGCATCCTCTTCGTCGCCCATCTCGACGAAATCGGCTACGAAGTCGCAGAAATTCTCCCCAACGGCCGCCTCGCCGTCGAAACCAAAGGCGGCGGCATCCTCGATTTTTATCTCGGCCACGCCGCGCTCGTTCACACCGCGAGCGGCCAAACCGTTCCCGGCGTCATGGAATTGCCCGACGGCTGGGACGAGCCCAGCTTCAAGTGGCCCGTCGGCCGCGCGTTGATGTATCGCGTGGACATCGGCGCGCGCTCGCCCGAAGAAGTCGCGCAAATGGGCGTCGCCGTCAAAGACTTCGTCACCATTCCCAAAGCATATCGCCGCCTCGCCGGAACTCGCGCCAACGGCCGCAGTTTCGACGACCGCATGGGCGACGCCTCGCTGATTTCCGCCGTGTGGGCGCTCGGCCCTAATTTCAAGGGCCGCGACGTCACTTTCGTTTGGTCCACCGGCGAAGAGCTCGGCCTCATCGGCGCCGGCAAACTCGCTGCGCGCCTCGCCGCCGAGGGCAAAGCCCCGGACTACGTCTTCGCCATCGATACTTTTGTCAGCTCCGATTCGCCGCTCGAATCGCCGCGCTTCGCCGACGCCAAGCTCGGCGACGGCTTCGTCGTCCGCGCCGTCGACAATTCCAACGTCGTCCCGCGAAATCTCGTCGAAAAAGTTGTCTCCATCGCGCGCGCCAATCGCATCCCCGTGCAGTACGGAATCACCGGCGGCGGCAACGACGGCTCCGCGTTCCTGCGCTACGGCTCCATCGACGTCGCTCTGGGCTGGCCGCTGCGCTATTCGCATTCGCCGGGCGAAATCATCGATCTGCGCGACCTCGACGGCCTCGCGCGCATCGTCGCCGCGCTCTCGCGCAGTTGGTAGCTCGTTTTTTATTTGTCATCCTGAGGAGCGGTTTCCGCGACGAAGCCTGCCTGCCGCAGGTAGGGATCTCGCCGTGCCATTTGTTTTCGTCGCGACGTCCTCGCACAACACGCTCCTCGTAGGGGCGACCCTTGGGTCGCCCAGCGCCGTCTTGCCTTTGTAGCGCCGGCCTTTAGGCCGGCATTTCATGTTTCAGCCGAGCCGATCTCATCGGCGGCTCCGCGAAGTCACTATGAGTCGGCAAAAGGCTGCGTCAAAAAATCCTTCCTTTCGTTTACCCTGAGTGCCTTCGCGAAGGGCGCGATGTATTCCGTTTTTTCTCGCCACTAATCACTAGCCACTAGCCACTGTTTGCTATAATGCGCGCCCATGCCGGAACCGAAGTTCAAGCCGCCAAAATATTTCGCCGTGGAAGGCCCCATCCGCGTCGGCAAATCCACTCTCTCGCGCATCCTCGCCGAGCGCTTCCACGCGCGCCGCGTCTTCGATTGCGAGGACAATCCCTTTCTCGCCGATTTCTACGAGGAAAAAGCCGGCTCCGCCTTTCGCGCGCAAATGTATTTCCTCATGGAACGCCACAAGCGCCTGCTCGAAGTCGACCGCGACGCCGCGCCCTCGCCGGTGGTCAGCGATTTCCTTTTCGAGAAAGACAAAATCTTCGCCTACATAAACCTGGACAACGAAGAGCTGAAGCTCTACGAGCGGTACTACGAAATGCTGGCCTCTTCGCTGGCGGTTCCCGATCTGGTCATCTACCTCCAGGCCAAGCCCGAAGTGCTCAAGCGGCGCATTTCCAAAAAGGGCGCGCGCGAGGAATCCAACATCTCGCCCGAATATCTGGAAACCGTCGCCCAGGCCTACGAGCATTTCTTCTTTCACTACTCCGCCTCGAATCTCCTGGTCGTGGACACCTCCGACATCGATTTCGTCGAGCGCAACCAGGATTTGCAGGAGCTTCTCCGCCGCCTCAAGCAGCCCGTGAAAGGCACGCAGTACTTCCTCCCCCTCGGCCCCGACTGAAGAAAAACCCGATCCGAAAGCAAAATGCTAAATTGTTGCGGGAAATGTCTTCGAGGGTGCTGAACATCGCAATAGGGTTCAGCTTAAAAAGGGGATCACGCCAAGCACTCGACCAAGTCCGCCCTCTTCACTCTTGCCTGCACGTCCGCCGCAAGGGCGCGGCACGTCTCCAGCGCGCGCACCGGATTTTGAGCGCGCACCGGGAATTCGTCATACGTCCGGCCTTCGAGCTTTCGACCATTCACGGCCTTTTGTACTCCGCCCCATTGCTTGAAAAAGAAAGGAACTTTCGCACGCTTGCACTGGTCTCTTATCGAAACCACCCATGTCTTTTGAATGGGCCTCGCGCCCGGACCGCTTTCTCCTCCAACAATCACCCAGTGAATTCCGTCAAGGTTCAGCCTTCCAACATCTTCAAGCAAAGGCTCAATCGAAAGAAAGCGCACCATCGCGTTCGAGTCTTGCAGATCCACGATTCGAGGAACTCCATATTTACGGTCCTCCACGCTAACCCCCCACCAGATGTGAGCCTGTTTGGCCGCAAAGCTCAACCTCGAATTGAGCAGCTCCTTGATCCTGCTGGAACGTTTTGTTAGCACCTGATAGGTGTGCCAATTCGCCGCCACCATCACACCCGCGACCATTTCGACGTATTCCTCCGGCACCGCGTCATGGAACAGGTCGCTCATCGAGTTCACGAACACCATTTTCGGCGTCCGCCATCGCAGAGGCTCTGCGAGCTTCTCCGGTACCAAACGCAAATCGAATCCCCGCTCGTAGGGATGACCCTTCACCCCGCGAAACCGTTCCGCAAACGTCTCCGCATAGCAATGTTTGCACCCGGGGCTGATTTTCGTGCAGCCCCGCACCGGATTCCACGTCGCATCCGTCCACTCAATCGCCGAGTTAAGGGACATTTATTTCGCTCCTCGATTCTCATATTTCCTGAAAATGTATAGGACAATGTCCTCGGCAGTGTCCTTTTGCGACGCGAAGAAGAGATAATACACAATCGCTCCGGACGAATTCCTCATTGGCATAGGCTTCGGCACATGCGAAAAACCCCCAACGCTTCTCAATCGAGTCCGGAATGCCTCAGCAACAGTATCATTCGATTGTTTGTCTGGGTCGCCGAAGAGGTTTCTCCCATAGGCTGCCTTCGGCCACGAATTGTCCCCCCAGAACGCGGTCATCCGTAACCTCTGCGATTCGTTCACGCCTTCCGGATCCCGCCACAGTACGTTGCGATTGATATCCATCACCGGAAAATTCAGGAACATATCTAATGTTCCCATCTCGCCCGCCTTGGCTACCACTTTCCAGTCGAGGTCGAGTCCGTAAGGATCGAGAATGCACAAGCCACGTCGGTAGTCTTCGTATTTTACTCTCGGAAAGATTTTCTCCAGCAGGATCCCGTTACAATCACCTTGGTATAGAAAAACGTCGCTACGAGAGCCGATAAGCTTTTCCAGACTTTTCACTTTTTCAGGCTTGATGTCAATTAAATGGTACTCACAGAATGGAGGCCGGACGTTGAGCGCGTTCAATGGACTTCCGGGCACGAAGTCTTTAGTCGACCTTGACAGATGAATCCCCGCTCCTGCGAACGCGTCGATGTAAATGTGCTCAAGGCTTGGGTTTTTCTGCGCCGCCAGAATTGTGGAATATGCCTTCGCATATTCTTTTATGATCTCAAGCTTAACCTCAGACCAGACCCCGATTTCATCGAATTGCGGCTGAGGCACCATCTGCGTATGTTCGCCTTTTATTCGCCTTGTGTCAAATGGCCGTTTCGCAAACTGCCTGAGCATCATACTGCTACAGTGAAGTAACTCTATAATTAATTTATCTCTTGATTTTCCATCGTACTTATGCGAATCTGCGCTAGGTGTGCGGTGCTTCCCGCTTTTGGCCCGCGCGCGACCCTGCCGGTGAACGGCTTCCCCTGAAAAACTAAATCTATCTAAGGAGATTCATTCATGGCCCTCTATGGCATGCCTCCCTCCCTTCGCCCTCGCAAAGGAACACCGGAGGCTATCATCCTCGAACAACTCGAAAGCCACCGCGCTCTTCACGAGAAGGCGGCAAACTCCGCTCCCGCAAGTCGCGCTGAAAACGCTGAAAACAACACCGAAAACAAAGTCCAACCCTCACCCGAAACTCCAAGACAACATCCGAATTCAAACTGCACGTCCAAAGAAAGCCCAAAGGAGAAACAACAAATGCCCGCCACACCCGTAACTCATGCCAAAGCCTCTCTGCGCGCTCGCAAGAACAGCGCCAAACCAAAATCCCGCACGGCCTCTGCTCCCGATTTCGAGCGCCATTGCCGCAAATGCAAGATCTGCAACCACCCGGACCGCGAAACCATCGAGGAGCTTTTCATCAACTGGCACACCCCGCAATCCATTCGCAGCGAGTTTGCCATCTACCACCCCTTCGACTGGTGTGCCGTCTATCGCCACGCTCGCGCCGTCGGCCTCTACGCCAAGCGCAGCAACAATCTTCGCGCTGTCCTCGATCTCCTTCTCGAAGGTGTCACCAACGTCTCGCCAACCGCCCACGGCATCATCGCCGCCGTTCGCGCCTATTCCTGCCTCACCGAAGCGAACCAATGGGTCGAGCCCGAAAAGCGCGTCCACATCGTCAACCGCGTCTACCGCCACGACTTGCCCGCGGAGGCGGGTTTACCCGCCGTGCCGGACGTCCCCGCTCCCGCCGCAGCAACTGCTTCCGCTACATTTGCCCCTGAACCCTCCGCCGATTCCGTCTCCGCCGCCCGCCGGCAAGATCAATCCCCTCCTGCGCCGCGGGCAGATTCTTCGGCTTTCGCTGGCTCACCACTGACCACTGCTCACTGTCCACTGCCTTCTAATCGCCAACCCGCGGAATTAGAATCTCCGCCAACCGGCACATAACAAACGGCGAACCAATTTCTAATCGCCAATTTTGGCATGCAGTTTGACAAGGAGGGAACGGACGGAAAAACCAAACTCACAATTCGACACAAAGGTCGTTCGCGAGCGCATGTTCGACAATAGCCGGGAGCAGGAACACGTCGCCGCAAAAAGAACTGCCCGGGACGAGGGGGGAGCTCGCCCCGGGCTTCCCTGTGGGTTGGCTGCTTGGGGAACTCTAGGCCGAGCGGGCCGCGCCGGTGAAGCGATGGCGCAGGCGCCCGAGCACTACGTTGATCGGATTGCACCGGTGCAGAAAAGCGAGCACCGGTTGCCGCCGCACTCCGATCCTTTCCAGCGCCCGCCGGATGCGAAAATCACGGCCTGCGGACACCATGCCTTTTTCCAGCACATCGATCGCGTCCGAAGTTCTACCCGCCTGGGTGTAGACTTCCGCCAAGTTGAGGTAGAGCTGGGCGTGGTTGCATTTCAGGTTGAGGGCCTCGCGGCAGAGCGTTTCCGCGTCGCCGTAACGCTTATCCGCCATGGCCGCCAAGAGACCCGTGTAGGAGAGATAGAACGGATTTTTTGGCGCCGCGCCAAGGGCCCGCCGCGCATGTCCGAGGGCGTCCTCCGGATGCCCGTCGCGCATGTGTTTCAGGCACTCTTTGAACTCGACCATTCCCGCATCGACCGCCGAAGGACCTGCTATTGCGCCCGCTGCCATCGCATAGGACATTTGCGCCATTACCTGCTCCCTTTTCCCGCGTTACCCTGCGAGTGCTGCAAAGTTCGGTTGCGACTTTCACGCTGCTTCGGTGTTGCCTGGTGCTGACTGATTGGTGACAAGACTAGCGCCGGCGGGCAACGGTGACTACTGGGCGTCCGTACAGTTTTGGTGCAACTTCGATTCGCCGAGGCGCGTTAACCCATAGGGACAGGCGAAAAAGTGTCAGCGCGCTCGGAGGCGGGGTTTTTCGTTGGATTTGCGGGGAGTTAAGAGGGTTTTCGGGAGGACGCAGAGGGCAAAATTTGGCTGGTGATTTGGAGGGGCATCGCGAGCGATGCGCTCGCTTCATTCCGCCCTTCCTTAGCCAGGGCAAGCAGGGTAAACAAGCAGCGTCCCTACAGGAGACCGATCATTGGAGGTACTTGTTGAACCAGGCGACGGCGCGGTCGACGACGTCGCGGCTGTGCGCGGGGTTCGCGAACATGTGGCCTTCGTGAGGATAGACGACGAGTTCGGTGGGCACGTGGAAATTCATCAGCCCGTGCCAGAATTCAAACGATTGCGGCGGCGGGCATTCGCCATCGCTGTCGCCAACGACAATGAGCGAGGGCGTCTGCACGTTTTTGACGAATTGGATCGGGCCGCTTTTCGCGTAGACCGCTGGATCATCGTAAACGGAGGCGCCGAAGTACGGGATCATCCACTGGTCGATGTCATTTTCGCCGTAGTAGCTGAGCCAGTCGGCGAGGCCGGCGCCGATGACCGCGGCCTTGAAGCGATTGGTTTGCGTAACGGCCCACATGGACATGTAGCCGCCGTAGCTCCAGCCAGTGATGCCGACACGCTGAGGGTCGATGGGCAGTGAAGCGAGAGCGGCATCGACGCCCGCCAGGATGTCGCGAAAATCGCCGCCGCCGAAGTCTTTGACGTTGGCCTTCGTAAAAGCTTCGCCCGCGCCGTAGCTGCCGCGGGGATTGGGGTACAGCACGAAATATCCCGCGGCCGGGAGCGCGGCGGAGTAGGACCAGCGGCTGGGCCAAACTTGCAGGTTGGCTGCAGCGGGACCGCCATGGACGCTGACGATGAGGCCGTATTTTTTCGATGGATCGTAATTCATGGGATAGAGCACCCAACCTTGGACTTGGCCGATGTCGGTCTGCCAGTGGAGGCTTTCGGCTTTGCCCCAGGCGGGATGAAGCGTGCTGTTGACGTGCGTGACTTGCTTCCAACTGCCGATGGGGCCGGCCCAAACTTCCGGAGGATTGCTGAACGATTGGCGCACTACGCCGGCGATTTTGCCGTCGCGCGAAAGAGAAATGCCTGGGCCGAAGCCTGAGCCAAGATGCTCGTCGCCAGCGTAGAGCGTGGAGACGGCGCCGGAATCGACATCGACCGAGGCGATGCCGGTGCGTCCATCAGCGATTTCGCTAAAAAGGACGGACTGCGAATCGGAGGTCCATTGGACGGAATTGGGCGAGGCCTTGATGTCCGGCGTGACGTCGCGGGCCTCCCCGCCTGTGATGGGCAGCGTGTAGACATCCCCGCCGACGGAGATCTCGTCGCTCATGAGGCCGCCGACGAAGGCGACGGATTTGCCGTCGGGGGACCATTTGGGCGCGGCGATTTGCACGTCGGATGTGGATTTGAATATGGATTGCGGTGGCGCGGGATGCACAGCGTCGAAGATGCAGAGTTCGGCGATCCACCAGTTGTTGTCGCCGTTGCCATGCGCGGCGGTGGCGACGATTTTGGTGGAGTCGGGCGACCAGTCGTATTCGTAGACATACATGTCGGCGGGGGAGATTTGGCGGAGGCGGCCGGTGGCGGCGTCGACGAGGGCGAGACGCTGCTCGTAGGAAACCTCGTGGATGACGCCTTCGGGCTGCGTTTCGGCGGCGAGCGGGCCCGCCGCGCGCGGAGCGTTTTCGATAAAGAGAAAGGCGATGGTTTTTCCGTCGGGTGACCAGAGCGGGGCGGAAACGTCTCCTTTGATGTGGGTGAGTTGGCGTGGAGCTGCGCCCGCCGCGGCGACGTAAAGCTGGGATTGGCCGGCATGGCCCGCGTCGGAGAAAAACGCGATGCTCTTGCTATCGGGCGACCACGCCACTTCGTCCTCTGCGGCTGGGGCTCCCGCTGAAGCGGCGGTGATGCGTTGCGGCGCGGCACTGGATTTCCAGTCGGCGACATAAATCGCAGAATTCGGCGAAGGCGCGCCATTCTTGCCAGTGAGCGATTCGACCCAGGCGACGCGCTGGCCGTCGGGCGAGATCACGGCTTCGGAAATGTCGCGCACGCCGAACATATTGTGGATGGCCTGTTGCACGGCGGGAGACGACTTGGGTGCATTCGCGTCGACCGCCGCGTGCGCGAACGTCCCACCAGCCAGCGCTATCGCGCCCGCAATTACTCCCGCCATCACGCCACGCTGCATATTTATCCGCATCGCTTCTCCTCTGGCATCGGTTGGAATGGGCTCACAATTTACCGCGCTTCGGCCTGAATTGCTTTCAAATCTTCGCGAAAATCGCGGGCCGAAACGACGGTGGCCTGACACCTGCGGCAGGCAGGCCTGTGCCGACGCCGTCAGGCGGTGGCAGACGGCTTTTGCTTGGTGATGCGCTTGGCGATGACCCAATAGAGGAGATAACCGAGAAAGCTGGTACCCATGACGATGTAGAAAATCGTGATGCTGAGGCTGATGGCGAAGGCCACAACAGAAGCGGCGAAGCCCCACATGAACATTTCACCGGCAAAGGCCTGGCCCCAACGGGGCGGCGCGCCGCTCGATTTCACGCGTGGCCGCAAAGCGGGAAAAAAGCGCGGGACCGCGGCGCAGTAGGCGCGGAAGGAGTCGCCTTGCGAGGCGGTGAGCGCGGCTTCTTCGCGGGCAATCAAACGATGGTAGAAAATGAACAGCCCGAAGGTAATCACGAACCAGCCGGTGCGGCTGGCCAGGAATGCGATGCCCGCGCCGACGAGCACGCCGCCAACGTAGAGCGGATTGCGCACATAGCGATAGGGGCCGTCGGCGACCAGGCTTTCGGAGTGAAGCGCGTGGTCGTGAACGACTTCGCTGCGCAGATACGCGGCGCCCCAGGTGCGAATCAGCGCGGCCAGCACACACAGCAGCGCGGCAAAAGCGAAAACCAAATGCAGAGCGCGCATGCCGGCGGGCGAGTCGAGATTCAGGCCGCGGCCCCACAATAATTTCGCTATGGCGATGCCGGTGTTTTGGTGGTCGAAACGATAGCAGAGAAAACCGATTCCATAAATTATCCCAATGCAGAAGAAGCGCTGGCGGAATTCGAAATCCGTGGCGCGCATCATGTGGAAGAGGCGCGGATCACGACGAGATTTCGCTGGCGTGCGCGGCAGCAGGGATGGGAGACGAATGCGGCTGCAATTCGGCAATGCGGCGGCGCTGAAAAGAGACGAAAACGACGGCAGCGGCAATTTGCGCGATGAGCGCGCCGATCCAGACAGCTTGATGGGCGGCCCATGACGCCGTGTCCAATACGAAAAGCGGCGTGGGCAGGAAAATCGAGGTGAAGGGATTCCGTTCGAGATGCAGGGACTCGACGAGTATGAAGGCGCATACGTAGTAGACGCTCAAATAGAGCACGCCCATGGCCAGGGGATGTCCGGCGCGGCGCAGAGTCATCCATTGCAGGAAAAGGAAATCGCAAATGAGCCAAGCAGCGAAAAAGACGAGGCGGAAGATGGCGACGATGAGGCTCCATTCGAGGGAGGGGTCGCGCTGCCATTGGATCATCAGAACCATGGCCGCGCCGACGATGAGCGCGCCGAGGAAAATATAAGGCGCGGGCCAGGTTTCCAGGCGTCCGAGGGAACCGGTGGCGGCGCCGTGAAGGTAGCGGCGGACCTGATTGCGATTGCGCAGCAAAACGAAGCCAAAGATGAAAAACAAGAGGATGTTTATGCCCAGCAAGGCAGACTGTGCGTCGAGCGGAGCGAGCGACTGCGTGGTGATACTGAGGCGGTTGGCTTGTGGCACCTGCGGCGCAGTCCAGCGGAAGAAGGCGAAAAGAATGAAATTCAAATAGCAGAGAAAGCCAAGGGCCTGACTGGGTGTGTAGAGTTCGTAGTCGGTGGGGTCGCGTTTGATGTTGCGGGCGATGGCGGGAATGAGCCAGGCGAGAATGGTCACATAGAAAATGAAAAGCACCAGAGCATGATGGACGGAAATGCCGAAGAACAAATCGTGAAAAACGCTGGGGAGCGTGTATGTGTGGCCGCCGACCATCATCGTGTCAGACGCCAGGGACCAGGAGGTTTGCTGGGAGAGCGTAACCGCGACAAAGGGACTCATCGAGCCGAAGGCCAGATAGAGCGCGTACAAAGGCTCCGAACTGGTGTAAGCGACGAACAAAAGGAAGAACAAAGTGGCCCAGGTGACGGCGCCGCGACGGAGAAAGAGAGAGATGACCAAGGCGAGAGCGTCGTAGACAATCGAGCCGAGAATCAGCAGCACATAGGCCGCGAGCAGAATCGTCCATGAAGCGCGAGCCTCCACAGCGGCGACGATCGCCGCCGGGATGAAGCAAAGAAAAACGAAGAAAACCATAAGCGGAGGGCCGAAGAGTTTCCCGAGGGTGAGTTCGAGAGGCGAAAGGCGCGTGAGGCGCTGGAAGTCGAAAGTGTTTTGGTCCTTTTCGCGCTGAATGGCGTGAAGGCAGGCGATGCCGCCGCCGATCACCAGCACGGCCGACTGGATAATCAGGATGGAGTGAAGAAATTCCGTGTTGTAAAAACCGAAGCGGCTGCCGGCGATGGCATAGCCGATGGCCACGGAAAGCACGATGCAAATGCCGGCGGCGATGAGCAGCTTGCGCGGGCGCAATTGAATGCGCGCGTTGCGAAGGATTTCGGGATTGGAGAATAGATTCATGGGCGCGAGTTCACATCACTTCCCCGCCGGAAAGGCGCGCGTAAATCTGCTCGAAGGATTCCGAGGAGCCTTCGACGGCGCAGACGGGCGCGCCGGCCATCACTAAATCGCGCACCAGAGCGGCCAAATCGGTGTCGGTGCCGGAGAAAAGAAAATCGACGCCGGAGGAGCCGCGGATCACTTTTGCGGAGGGATGCGCTTCGGAAACGCCGTCGCGCGCGGAGAGCCAACCCAAGAGTTCATCGCCGGCCGCGGCGACGCGAATGCGGATGCGGCGCTGCGCAGGGGTCTCGTCCGCGGATTGCTCCATGACGGAGGAAAGCTTTCCCGCGCGCAGCAGATGGCCCTTTTCCATGATGGCGACGGAGGTGCAGATTTCTTCGAGATCGGAAAGAACGTGAGAGCTGATGAGAATGGTTTTGCCCTGGCGATTCAGGTTTTTCAGAAGGTCTTTCAGCTCGACGCGCGCTTTGGGATCGAGGCCGGAGGCGGGCTCGTCGAGGACCAGCACCGGCGGATCATGCAGAACGGCGCGAGCGATGCCGAGGCGCTGCTTCATGCCGCGCGAAAGGCCCTGGATGAAGGCGTCGCGCTTGGGCTCGAGGCCGACCCAGGCGATGACTTCGGTGACGCGCGCGGGAATTTCCGAAGCGGGCATTTTGTAAGCGCGGGCGAAATAATCGAGATACTCCCAGACTTTGAGATCGTCGTAGAGAGAGAAAAAATCGGCGAGATAGCCGATGAATTGCTGGGCGTCTTCGGGGCGCTGCTCGACGTCGATGCCCTGGACTTCGACGGAGCCGGAAGTGGGAACCAGAAGGCCGCAGATCATTTTGAGAGTGGTGGTTTTGCCGGCGCCATTCGGGCCGACGAAGCCGAAAATTTCGCCGTCGGCGATTTGGAGATTGACGCGATCGGCGGCGACGACTTGCGCGGGCCTGCCCTTGACTGGCGGGAGGTCGTATTCCTTGGTGAGATTTTCGAGGCGTACCATATTCGTTATTCGTAAATGCGAGTTGCGCGGATTGTGAAGGGCGCAAACCCGTATGTCAATACGCAAAACGATTTCAAAATGTTTTCGAGCGAAAGCCGGCCAATTCGAAAGTATCGGCGTCTAACGCACCGATACTGATCATCGACAGTGATGCTTCAAGCGGGTCGAGGTGAACTATGTGGAGGCGGCGTGGACTTTGGTGCCGTAGTTGAGGCTGGCGTACCAGTTGCCGCGGCCTTGCGGAGTGAGGTCCATGAAATGCCACATGGGAGCGAGCAAGTCGATGCCACGCTCCTGAATGTCGGGGGCCATCCGAGGATGACCGGTGTAAAAGTGACGCACGGCGCCGCTGGCGTCGCGCGTGAACACGGAAACGGTGGAGTCCTGACCGCCTTCGCGGTCTTCGCTGCCTAGATCGTATTTGAAAGTGTTATTGGCGGCGCTAAGGAGGCGCAGCTTGTCCCAACCTCGCGCGCGAGCGTGGGCGCGCAGAGTCGGGAGATCGGCGGCGGCGGCTACAGCGAAGTCAAGATTCTGAGCGAGGTGATGGGCGATACCATTCGCACCGTCGAGCCAGGCGGTGCACATGGGGCAAGCTTTCGTCTGCCTTTTTCCGAACATGAAGTGATAGATGACCAGCGCGCGATCGGGCTTGGTGAAGAGTTCGCTGAGCCGGACGGTGCGCACCGGCGCATCACCGGAATTGAGGTCGCGCGGGCCCTCTTCAAACTGGTAGTCCTGGAGAGAAGCGCCCTGCGGCAGATGGCGGCGCAGCCCGGCGACGCGTTCGCGCTGGCGCATGAGCTCGATTTCGGCGAGGCGAAGCTCCTCGCGCTTGGCTAAATACTCGGGCGATTCGTTGGTCAAATTCGTTTGCCGAAACGTTCCGTCAACGATTGCGTGTACCATCGGTCTTTGTCTCCACCTGTCATTCTCTCTCCGGCAGCAAGCGAATGCAATCGGCGTGCCTGCCCACCACACGCCACGGCGGGCAAGCGGCACGCAGGCGCGGAATAGCAGAAGGCAATTAGTGGTGCGGATAGGTGGGTTTGGGGCGGATGAAGAAGCGCCATTTGTCGACGGAGGCGGGAACGGCGACGTCGAAAAATCCGACCATCATTTCGTCGTAGGTCTGATCGCCCCAGCGCACGGCGACGGTGGGATCGGGATTGTGCGGATTGTTCTTGGAATTGTCATACCAAGCGACGGCCTGAAGTTCCGTGCCAGCCTTCAGGAAACGCGGCTGGGCGAGGCGATAGCTCAATTGCCAGTAAAAATTGTAGTTCACGCGGAGGAGGGTTTCGACTTTGCCGGAAGGAGTGCCGTTGGGGTGGATGATGTTGTATTCGAATTTCGTGCCGCGCAGGTGCATGTGCGGGAAAAAACTGAGGAGAGTGCAATCGTTGGGCAGAGTGCCGTGGACTTCGACGCGAAAATCGGGAACGCCAGGCGGAATGATGAAGCGATCGTTGGTGAGCTGCAGAGTAAGGACGCGCTGCTTCGGCGGCTGCTTGGCGAAAACGAGGCCGAGGCTGGTTTGGTCAGAGACTGGATGACCTTTGGTGATGTAATGCATTTGAAAAACGAGATCGGAGCCGGCGGGAATGAATTTTGCCATTCCCTGCGGCCAGTTGTCGGGCGAACTGCCGGGCGCGTAGACGAGGAGGATGTCGCTGTCGGTCCACTTGGCGTCGCGCTGGTCCTGCTCGTCTTTGAGCGTTGAGGCGGTGAAGGGGACGCCGATGGGCGCGTGGCGCAGCCATTTGGAATTTGGCGGGCGAACGTAGACGACGGCGTGATGGACATTGGCGCGGCTGGAGGGGCGGATTTCAGAGAGCTGGACCCACTGGTCATTTTTGAAATGGGTGGGGACGATTTCGTAGGTGTATTCCACGTCGCCGCTGGCGGGAAGCGAAACGGGCACGGGCATTTTCACAATGTCGTCGGGCTGAGGAATTATCCAACCGGCGGCCCAGTGACGCGGCGGAGGAGCGTCGCGCGGATTGCCCGCAGAGGCGCCGGCGTCGACCCAAGCGGTGAGGGTCGCGATCTGTTGCGCCGTGAGCGATGGATCATTTGCAAAATGGCCGCAGCAGGGATCGGCGAACCACGGAGGCATGATGCGGCGGGTGACTTTTTCTTTGATCAGCTTGGCGTAGCGGCGCGTCTGCGCGTAGGTGACGAGCGGCATGGGAGCAATTTCGCCGGTGCGATGACAGGCCTGGCAACGCTGCTGGAGGATTGGGAGCACGTCTTTGTAAAACGTGGGCGAGTTTGCGGGAGCGCGCTGGGGCGGGGGAGCGGCGGCGCTGGAAAGCGCGACGCCAATCGCAAGAACAACTGCGCATCCTAGTAATGTTGCGGCAAATGGCGCCGGGCGACGAAAGGCGCTGCGTTCATTTTTATGGCCCAAGAACATCCTCAAGGCAAGCTAGCATGAAAGGCGGGCGGGTTGAAGGGCGTCATTGCCGGAGATGACGCCAAAGCAGGCAAGGCCTTCGAGCACTCTCTTGTGGCGCAGGCTTCCGTGGCGGGAAGCGGCGAGGAGATCGTTTTTCTGCCGCAGATTCTGCTGAGCCGGCTCTGGGGGCTCAAACATCAAGGGGGGGCGTATTCGTTGCGATTTGATGACTGTGCAAAACAGGACAGACGCCTCTGGATTCGTCTTGCATCATGGCGCGGTAATTCACGCAAATCCGGAGGGCCCATGCTCTGCAAGAACTACAACGAAAGCTGGCTCGAAGTCTGCGCGCAGGTCGCCCGGGAACCAGACCCGCGAAAGTTGATAAAATTGATTCGGGAACTTTGTCTCCTCCTCGACGCCAAACATCAACGAGTCGCACTCGCAACCGAAAAACACAGCTAGCCGTATCGGGCATTGATTTTAGTGCGCGGTGAGTGCATTTCACGCGACCGGCAATTTCCCTGTCACGCCACGGAAGAACTAAACAAACAGCGATGTGTCTCAATGTGGATAGATATGCATTTTCAACCCTTCCATAATGGCGGCTACGGGGAAGTAAAGCGAGTCAAATGGCTTCCTCTGAAAAGCGAGGTAAAGACATGGAAATCATATTGATTGTTATTGTCGTCGTATTGTTGATGGGCGGCGGAGGCTGGGGATACTCTCGCTGGCGCGGGAACTAGCGCCCCGGCGGGCGGCCATAAAGGCGAGAATCGGGAGTTGTGGCGGGGACTCTGCGAGCAAGCGGCAGGGGAGCCAGACTCCAAGAAGCTGTTGGAATTGATTCGAGAAATCAACCGCTTACTGACCGAGAAACAAAAACGCCTTCGAACGCAAGACCCCAGTTAAGACGGCCTGTTGTGGACCTATTGAGTGTAAGTGACGCAGGTACTCCGGCCATGCCGAGTCGCTCATACGATTGCTGAATGAGGCCGGCATGGCCCGCCAGAAGGAATAACCCAAGAACCACTCGACTTTCGGAGTGTGGTCCAAATCATCCCATCTGTGTGTCGCGCCAAGCGTCCGGGAGTTTGATCCGACCTGCGATTGTTTGGTTGTTGATGATTCCACGGGCACGGTCAGAGCAGCACTTGCCCGGGCCTTGGCAGCTATGGAGCAGGCACGTTAATCACCGTGTTCACCATGGTCACCGACGCATTGAGCCCGATTGCTCTGCCATTGAGCGTGGTTATCGCCGCATTACCGGCGGTAGAGAAGGTGACTCCCGCGGGAGCGATGATGGTGCCTACCATGGTGCCGCCCCCAGCGCCATTGATCGTCGCCGCGCTGCCCACCTGCCAAAACACATTCTTGGCCTGTGCTCCGTTAATCAGAATGACGCTGCGAGGAAATCCTGGAGCGCCCACGGTTAGGCTCGTGGCCATTTGGAAGACCCAGATGGCGTTCGGGTCGCCTTGGGCGTCGAGAGTGAGATCGGACCCGGTGATCAAGAACGAACCGCCCGCCGACGTATACGTCCCAGGGGTCAGCGTGAGCCCGCCGAGCTGGCCTGCACCCGGATCCGGACCAGCGGGTTGCCCCGCAAGATTGTTATAGGCGGTCAGCGCATCGCTGGCGGCTTGTGTTGCAATTGCAAACGTTGCGGCGGTGCCTTCGGAGGGACACGTACCGCTAGGCGGAGGAGCATTCGTGTAGATCTTCCCGTTCACAAATCCCGAATTGGCCCCGGTGATGGTGTAATCGCAGCCTGTCCCCGCGTCGTAGAATCCGGTTATCAAGGTAGAAGCAGCAGTGGTCCCGAGATCTCCATTGATCACCGTGTTGGTTCCGGTGTTGGTGATACCGGCGCCGCCCCCAAAAGCCCCGAAAGTGGAGGCTGCTCCGAGATCAGGCAGCGTCGGGGCTAGGGCAGAGCCAGTGGTGAAGGTCCACGGATTCGGTGCAGCACCCGCTGCTAACGCATTACCGGACAGATCCATGACCAGATTTGAAACGGTGGCCGTGTATTGCGTGCTCGCGGTGAGGTTCGCTGCGGGTGTAAACGTTGCGATCTGGCTGATCGGGTCGTAAGTAACGGTTCCGTCCACGGAAGCTCCACCAACTCCCGCCACGGCCAGAGTGAAGGTCGCGTTGGTGATCGTCGTAGGATCCATCGCGTTGCTGAATGTCGCGTTGATGGTCATGTTCAGAGGCACATTCGAGGCCGCGCTGGCTGGGTTGGTTAGAGTTATGGCCGGGGCGACGGCGTCGACCGCCGAACCTGTGGTAAAGCTCCAGACGAAATTAGCACCCATGGCGACGCCGGCGAGGTTGGCAGCGGCGGTTGTAACCGTGGCGGTGAATTCAGTATTCGCCGAAAGAGCCGAGGCTGGCGTGAAGATGGCCGTGTTGCTCGCTGCGTCGTAGAGGATTGTTCCGGCAAGAGCAGTTCCGCTCGTCGTCTGGGCCACAGTGAATGTACCGGAAGCAGAGATCGTCGCAGGGTCCATCGCCTGGCTGAAAGTTGCGGCGATTTTCTGATTGACGGGGACATTCAGTGCTGCGCTGGCAGGATTTGTGGAGGTTATTCTGGGCGCGCCGGAGTTCGCGTCGATGCCAGTTGTGAAACTCCAAACGTAGTTGGCGGCGAGCGGAGATCCCTGGGCGCTTTGCGCGGCGGTTGTGACGGTGGCCGTATATTGAGTACTGGCCGCGAGAGCGCCTGTGGGCGCAAGAATGGCCGTATTGCTTGCCGGATCGTATGTGACTGTGCCTGGTACGGCAATCGCGCCATTTGTTACTTCTAGCGTAAATGTTCCCGCCGCAGTGAGCGTGGAGGCGTTCATGGGCGCGTTGAAAGTTGCGGCGATTTTCTGATTGATGGGAACATTTGCGGCTTCACGGGCAGGAGTCGTGAAAGTCACCTGTGGAGGAGATGCGGTGGTAAATGTCCACACATAATTGGCGGCCAGAGCTATGCCGGCGGGATCCTGTGCGGCGGTCGTAATCGTGGCCGTAAATAAGACGCCGGTCGCAAGATCGACCGACGGCGTAAACGTGGCGGTGCTACCGGAGTAAGTGACTACTCCCGCGACGGGCGTTGCTCCTGGCCCCGTCAAAGTGAACGTTGTCGCGGTGATCGTCGCAGGATTCATAGCCTCGCTGAAGGTAGCGGAGATTGCTGTGTTGACGGCCACGGCGGTGGCGCCGTTGATTGGAATTGTGGAAATGACCGCGGGCGGCGGAGCGGTTGTGAAGGTCCACACAAAGTTTGCTGCCAGCGCCGCGCCTGTGGGGTCTTTCGCGCCGGTGGTGATCGTGGCCATATATAAGGTGCTGTTTGTAAGAACGGCCGCCGGCGTAAACGTGGCAGTGGTGCTGGCGTAGGTGACAGTCCCGGACACTAGCGTGCCCCCGGGCCCAGTCAAGGTGAACGTGGACGCGTTGATCGTAGCCGGATCCATCGCCTCGCTGAACGTAGCAGAAATTGCTGCGTTGACGGCTACCCCGGTGGCGCCATTGGCCGGAATTGTGGAAACGACCGTGGGCGGCGGAGCCGTTGTGAAGGTCCACACAAAATTGGCTGCGAGCGGGGCGCCCGTGGGATCTTTTGCGCCGGTGGTGATCGTGGCCACATATAAGGCGCCGGTTGTGAGAACGGCTGCCGGCGTAAATGTCGCGGTGGTTCCGGCGTAAGTGACGGCGCCGGCCACGGGCGTTGCGCCCGGGCCGGTCAAAGTGAACGTCGAAGTATTAATCGTCGCCGAGTTCATGGCCTCGCTGAATGTAGCGGAAATTGCGGTGTTGACGGCCACGGTAGTGGCGCCGTTGATTGGAATTGTGGAAATGACCGCGGGCGGAGGAGCCGTGGTGAAGGTCCACACATAGTTAGCTGTCAGCGCAGCACCCGTGGGGTCTTTCGCACCGGTGGTGATCGTAGCCATGTATAAGGTGCCGGTTGTGAGAACGGCAGTTGGCGTAAAAGTAGCGGTAGTCCCTGCGTAAGTGACGGTGCCGGCCACGGGCGTGGCTCCCGGCCCGGTCAAAGTGAACGTGGCCGAAGTAATCGTCGCCGGGTTCATGGCCTCGCTGAATGTAGCGGAAATTGCGGTGTTGACGGCCACGGCGGCGGCGCCGTTGAGTGGAACTGTGGAAATCACCGTGGGTGGCGCTGCGGTGGTGAAAGTCCACACGAAGTTGGCTGCGAGCGCGGCGCCCGTGGGGTCTTTTGCTCCGGTGGTAATCGTGGCCGTATACAAGGTGCTGTTGGCGAGAACGGCTGTCGGGGTAAACGTGGCGATGGTCCCTGCGTAAGTGACGGTGCCAGCCACGGACGTAGCGCCTGGGCCGGTCAAAGTGAACGTCGAAGTATTAATCGTCGCCGGATTCATGGCCTCGCTGAACGTAGCCGAGACCGCCGTGTTGACGGCCACGGCGGTGGCGCCGTTGATTGGAATTGTGGAAATCACCGTGGCTGGCGGCGCCGTTGTGAAAGTCCACACATAGTTAGCTGCCAGTGCGACGCCCGCAGGATTTTTCGCGCCGGTGGTGAACGTGGCCGTATACGAAGTGCTCGTTGTAAGAACAGCCGTCGGGGTAAACGTGGCGGTGTTCCCCGCGTAGGTGACAGTGCCGGAAACCGGCGTGGCACCCGGTCCGGTCAAAGTAAACGTCGCCGAAGTAATCGTCGCCGGGTTCATGGCCTGGCTGAACGTAGCGGAGATTGGCGTATTGATGGCCACGGCCGTTGCCCCACTGGCGGGAACGGTTGAAACGATCGAGGGCGACGGAACCGTTGCAAAGGTCCATACGTAGTTGGCGGCTAATCCAACTCCACTGGGATCCCTCGCGCCGGTGGTGATCGTGGCCGTATATAAGGTGCCCGCTGCGAGAACGGCTGCCGGGGTAAACGTGGCGGTTGTCCCCGCGTAGGTGACAGTGCCGGAAACTGGCGTGGCACCCGGGCCGGTCAAAGTGAACGTGGCCGCGGTAATCGTGGCCGGGTTCATGGCCTCACTGAACGTAGCGGAGACGACAGTGTTAGCAGGCACTGACACGGCGCCGTTTGCCGGAACGGTACTGAGCACGCTGGCTGGCGCAGCTGTGGTAAAGGTCCACACAAAGTTGGCTGCCAGTGCATGGCCTGCGAGATCCTGTGCGCCGGTCGTAATCGTGGCCGTATATAGGGTGCTGGTTAAGAGAACGGCCGTCGGGGTAAAGGTGGCGGTGTTCCCTGCGTAGGTCACGGCGCCGGAAACCGGCGTAGCTCCCGGTCCGGTCAAAGTGAACGTCGAAGTATTAATCGTGGCCGGGTTCATGGCCTCACTGAATGTGGCAGAAATTGCGGTGTTGACGGCCACCGCAGTGGCGCCATTGGCCGGAATTGTGGAAACCACGGTCGCTGGCGGTGCGGTTGTGAACGTCCACACGACGTTGGCTGGCAGCGCGGCACCCGTGGGGTCTTTTGCGCCGGTGGTGATCGTGGCCGTATACGCGGTGCTCGTCGTAAGAACGGCGGACGGTGTAAATGTCGCCGTAGTCCCTGCGTAAGTTACGGTGCCGGCCACGGGCGCTGCTCCCGGCCCGGTCAAAGTGAATGTCGCCGCGTTAATCGTCGCCGGGTTCATGACCTCGCTGAATGTGGCGGAAATTGCCGTGTTGACGGCCACTGCGGTGGCTCCATTGACTGGAACTGTGGAGATGACCGTGGGCGGCGGAGCCGTCGTAAAGGTCCACACAAAATTGGCGGCCAGTGCATGGCCTGCGAGATCCTGTGCGCCGGTCGTAATCGTGGCCCTGTATAGGGTGCTGGTTAAGAGAACGGCCGTCGGCGTAAACGTAGCGGTGCTACCGGAATAACTGACTGTTCCCGCGACGGACGTTGCGCCCGGTCCGGTCAAAGTGAACGTCGCCGTGTTGATCGTCGCCGGGTTCATGGCTTCGCTGAACGTAGCGGAGATTGCCGTGTTGACGGCCACCGCCGAGACACCGTTAAGCGGAACTGTGGAAATCACAGTAGGTGCGGCAACCGTGCTGAAGGTCCACACAAAGTTGGCTGCCAACGCGGTACCCGCAGAATTTTTCGCGCCGGTGGTGATCATGGCCGTGTATAAGGTGCCGGTCGCAAGAACGGCTGTCGGGGTAAACGTGGCGGTGGTCCCCGCGTAGGTGACAGTGCCGGAAACCGGCGTGGCTCCCGGGCCGGTCAAAGTGAACGTGGCCGAAGTAATCGTCGCCGGATTCATGGCCTCGCTGAACGTAGCAGAGATTGCCGTATTGACGGCTGCGGCGGTGGCTCCATTGACCGGAATTGTCGAAATGACCGTGGGTGGCGCGGCTGTCGTAAAGGTCCATGCAAAATTGGCTGCCAGCGGGGCGCCCGTGGGGTCTTTTGCGCCCGTCGTGATCGTAGCCGTGTATGAGGCGCCATTCGCGAGAGCGGCTGACGGCGTAAACGCGGCAGTGGTTCCGGCGTAGGTGACGGTGCCGGCCACGGGCGTTGCTCCCGGCCCGGTCAAAGTGAACGTGGCCGAAGTAATCGTCGCCGGGTTCATGGCCCGGCTGAACGTAGCGGAGATTGTCGCGTTTGCGGAGGCAGCGGTGGCGCCGTTGACTGGAACTGTGGAAACCACGGTGGGCGGCAGAGCCGTGGTGAAAGTCCAAACAAAGTTGGCTGGCAGCGCAGCGCCCCTGGGGTCTTGTGCACCGGTGGTGATCGTGGCCATGTATAAGGTGCCGCTCGCAAGAACGGCTGCCGGCGTAAATGTCGCGGTGTTCCCAGCGTAGGTGACGGTGCCGCCCACCGGCGTTGCCCCCGGCCCGGTCAGAGTAAACGTCGCCGCGTTAATCGTCGCCGGGTTCATGGCCTCGCTAAACGTAGCGGAGATTGCCGTGTTAGCGGCCACGGCGGTGGCGCCGTTGACTGGAACTGTGGAAATCACCGTGGCTGGCGGCGCCGTTGTGAAGTTCCATACGAAATTCGCCGTCAAGGCAATGCCGCTCGTGTCCTGCGCCCCGGTGGTGACAGTGGCGACGTAAGGAGTATTAGCTGAGAGCGCGACAGTCGGCGTAAAGGTCGCGGTTGTTCCCGCGTAACTCACAGCTCCAGCCACGGGAGTCGCTCCAGGTCCCGTCAACGTGAAGGTTGTCGTATTAATGGTGCTGGGGTTCATTACCGAACTGAAGACTGCACTCACGGTGGCATTGGTGACCACATCGGTTGCGCCATTGGCGGGAAATGCGGCGATCACCGTAGGGAATGCCGGATTGGGTACTTGGGGTACTTGTTCTCGGCCACACCCGGTCGCGAAAGCAACTAATACGAAAACCAGCGACGATATCTTACGAATCTTGAATTTGCGCATCCGTTCTCTTGTTCGATGGCATGGCCGCTGCATCGTCTAGTCTCTTGATCTCTTACGCTGTGTTCTGGGCGACTTTGAAACTTCCAAAAGGAGAGGGAAGAAATGCAGGGCCGCGGTGTCCCGTCAGGGGATCACGTGTGGCTTGCGTTTGCCGGTGGCCGGAATGCTACATCACGAATCACGGGACCAGTGTTTCAGCTTTTGTCGCTGCGCGTTGGGCTGCGAGGGCCCGTTCGAGGAAAAATGCAGTGAAGGGGTCGAACGATATGAATTTAGAGCAAGGGTTATCGTGCGTCAACGCAATTCGTGAAAGATGTCTTCTTGATTAACGCTTCTGCATCGGGATGTCCATCTTCGTCGCCGCAGACGCGTGGCTTGACTCGACAGGCTTCGCTTGAAGGAAAAGCGCGGCAGGAATATGCTGCGCGGGCAGGCAGCCATTCTATTGCGAGGTGAGGGATGGAGAAGCGGGCGTGGCGGAGATTCTGTTTGTGCGCGTTGACGGGCGGGATTGCCGTGGTGCTGATGGCGCTGCCGACGCGAGGGCAGGGATTCACGATGGAGCAGGCGCTGAGCTATCCGTATCCGTACGGGCTGACGGCAGCGGCGCATGGGGAGCGAATCGCCTGGGTGTTCAATGTGCGCGGAGCGCGAAACGTTTGGGTGGCCGACGGGCCGGACTTCGCGGCGCGTCAAGTGACACATTACACCGGCGACGACGGGATGCCGATTGCAAGCCTGCGGCTGACGCCCGACGGCAACACGATTGTTTATGCGCGCGGGAGCGAGGTAAATGATCAAGGCGAAGTGGCCGATCCGACCAACAGTGTGCATCAGCCGGAACAACAAGTGTGGGCCGCCGACGCGGCGAATGGCGAGCCGCGCCTGCTGGGCACAATGAATTGCGGGCCGGAAGGCTGCGAAGACATCGAGATTTCTCCAGATGGACAATACGCCGTATGGGCGGGGGGACAGGAACTATGGATCGCTCCGGTTTCGGGCAAGGAACCGGCGCGCAAACTCGCGTACGTCCGGGGCAATAATTCGCAGCCGCAATGGTCGCCGGACGGCCAGAAGATCGCATTTGTCAGCAACCGCGGGACGCATTCGCTGATTGCGATCTACGAGTTTGGAAACGACACGCTGCGCTACGCCGATCCGAGCGTGTTTCACGACGTGCTGCCGCGGTGGTCGCCGGACGGCGCGAAGCTGGCTTTTGTTGGCTTGACGGGGTCGGGAGGAGGATTCTTTTCCGGCAGCACGCAGCCGTGGGCGATTTTTGTGTGGAATGCGGCCAGCGGGAAGACCACGGTGGTTTGGCAAAGCAGCAACGACGCCAACGGTTCGTTTCCCGGCGAGGCCGAGGACGTGGCGTTTCGGTTCGCCGCGGGGGATCGAATCACGTTCGCGTCGGAGGCAGACGGATGGTCGCACCTTTACTCAATTTCCGCTGATGGCGGTGCGCCGGTTCTGCTGACGCCTGGAGATTATTCCTTTCAGGACGTCACGCTCACTCCCGACCGGAAGGAGCTCATCTACTCTTCAAACGAAAACGACATTGACCGGCGGCATATTTCGCGGGTGAGCGTCGAACATTCCGGGCCAGTGGCTTTGACACAAGGTGAGACGATTGAATGGACGCCGGTGGTGACCGGCGACGGACGTTACGTGCTGTGCCTGGGCTCGACCGCGACGCAGCCGGCAATGCCCTATCGCATCACCGGAGATGGACGCGCAATGATCGCGGCGAGCGAGCTGCCGAGCGACTATCCGTCGGGGCAATTCGTCGTGCCGAAGCAGGTGATATTCAAAAGCCTGGACGGGCTGGAAATTCACGGGCAACTATTCGTGCCGCGCGGAGGGAGCGAACATAAGCCAGCGCTGATTTTCACGCACGGAGGACCACCCCGGCAGATGATGCTCGGCTTTCATCCCATGGACGCTTACAACTTCATGTATGCCGCGAACGAATATTTGGCAAGCCGCGGATACGTGGTCCTTTCGGTGAATTACCGGCTGAGCATTCAGTACGGCCGCGCTTTTCAAGAGCCGGCGCACGCCGGACCGCTGGGCGCTTCCGAGTATCAGGACGTGGTCGCCGGAGCGAAATATCTGCAATCGCTGCCGTACGTCGATCCGCAGAAAATCGGCTTATGGGGAGGGTCGTATGGAGGGTATTTGACGGCGATGGGCCTGGCGCGCAATTCGGATATTTTCAAGGCGGGAGTGGACTACGCGGGAGTGCACGATTGGACGGCGTTCTTCGGCGGGCGCGCAGCTGCGGGCGCCCCGGACGAAATGCGGAAGACTGCTTACGAATCTTCGCCGGTGGCCTCGATCGACAAATGGAAATCGCCGGTGTTGTTGATACAGGCGGACGACGATCGCAACGTCCAGTTTGCGCAGACGGTGAACCTGGTCCATCTGCTTCGCGAGCATCACATTCCGTACGAGCAGATCGTTTTTCCGGACGAAGTGCACGATTCGCTGCTGTGGCGCACGTGGATTCGTGTGTTTGAGGCGACGGGCGACTTTTTCGATCGCACATTGGTGAAGGGTGAAACGATTGAGACGGTGCCGCCGGAAAACTAGAACTAGCGGTAATGTGCTGCGCGAGGGACGTTATTTTGCGGGCTTAGCGAGGCGGAAAATGGAAAATTGGACGCGGCGGAAGTTTTTCCTGAGCGCGCTGGCGGGCGGTGTTGCGGCGAGCGCGAGCAAAGTGTTTGGCGCGGTTGCGCCGAGCGGCAGCAAAGCAGTGGGCGATGGCGCGGCGGCGAAATTGCGGCAGAGCGCGCCCGTGAGCGGGAAACGGCCGTGCATCATTTCCGCGCACAACGGGCTGCATCACCTGGACGCGGGAATGCAGGTGCTGCGCACGACCGGCGACACGATGGACGCGGTGCTGGCGGTGGTGACGCCGGTGGAAGACGATCCCAACGACAATTCCGTGGGCTATGGCGGATTGCCGAACGAAGATGGAGTGGTGCAGCTCGACGCGTGCGTGATGCACGGGCCGACACGGCGGTGCGGAGCGGTGGGCGCGCTGGAAAAAGTGAAGAATGCGGCGAAGGTGGCGCGCGTGGTGATGGAGCGAACCAATCACACGTTTCTTGTGGGGCAGGGCGCGACGCAGTTTGCGATCGACGAGGGATTCGAGCCGATGAATTTGCTGACGGACAAATCGCGAATCGCGTGGCTGGCGTGGAAGGCGCAAAGCTCGAAGGACTGGAGGCCGGGGCTGGATGCGCCGGACTTTGACAAGAAGTTCGACAAACAATTGGCGGAATTGCTGGACACGCCGGAACGGCAAGCGTGGGCGCCGTGGATTCGGCAAGTGGTGGCGCATCCGCCGACGGGAACGATCAATTGTTTGGCGGTGAATGAAAAAGGCGAAATGTCGGGCGTGACCACGACTTCCGGGCTGGCGTGGAAAATTTCAGGACGCTGCGGGGATTCGCCGATCATCGGCGCGGGATTATTTTTGGATCCGGACGTGGGCGGCGCGGGATCGACGGGGCGTGGCGAGGAAGACATCAAAATTGCGGGCGGGCACACGGTGGTGGAAATGATGCGCAGAGGAATGTCGCCGACGGATGCGTGCCTGGAGGCGCTGCATCGCGTGGTGCACAACTACGAGTTCGATAAATCGCGGCTGAAGATGTTCGACTTGCAGTTCTACGCGATGAATAAAGATGGAGTGCACGGCGCGGCATCGCTGTGGTCGGATCGCCAGGATGGGCACGGGGTCAGCTACGCGGTACATGATGGGACGGAGGCGCACGAAGCGCCGTTCACGCCGCTGTTTGAGGGAATGGGAGGAGATTACTGATGCGGAAAAGTGCGTTTTCAGTCCCGATTAGAAAAAGTTAAGTGATGGATTTTCAATAAGTTGACGAAAGTGGACTGGTGTTTTGTGTACCGATTAGAATTTTGGCCTCCATTTTCAGAATAACCCTCGCTGTTTGTGCGAATTACAGAAGACCGGGCCATTTTTTTACCACGCTCTCCGGCAGCGGATCGAAAATTAGAAAACGCATAAAAACCGAAAGCCGCCAAGCGGCGGCGACGGCTCCTTGCTGCCTCTAGGCAGGCAACTTCTTTATACTCCAAGATAACCGGAAAGTCAATCCACAAGGATGGTATCAGGCACGGCGACCGCTCACCGGTGATTCAGGAGCTGGCTTGGAAGCGGGGACGGGCGCTTCGACAAGCGAAAGGAGGTCGCGCACGAAATCTTCGACAGGATCGGGGCCGACGAATTTGCGAACATCGATAGCGGCTTGTTCGCCCATTTCTTTGAGGCGATGGCGATTTTCCCAGGCGCGATTCATGGCTTCGTCGAGAAGTTCGACGGTGGGAGCCTTGGCGAGGAAGCCGTTGACGCCGTCGCGAACGAGTTCGCGAACGCCGCCGACATCGGTGATGATGGAAGGACGGCCACAGAGCATGGCTTCCACCAGAACCAAGGGCATGCCTTCGTAACGCGAAGGAAGAATCAAGGCGTGGTGCGCGGCCCAAAGCTTCTCGACATCGCCGACAAAACCGCCGAACTGAACACTGGTGAGCTTTGCGTTTTCGACCCAGCGACGCAGAGCGCGCTCGTTCGGGCCGTCGCCAAACAGTGAAACGCGAATGTCCCGCTCGCGCCAGTGAGGAAGGCTGAGAACCTGAATCAGCAGATCATGGCCCTTACCCATAATTTCCAGGCGGGCAACGAAGGCGAGAGACAATTGCGCGGCGGCGTGGGAAGGCCAGGGAGGGCGAGCGTTGTAACTGACATTAAAAGGATTGCGGATCACGCGGCCGTTGGAGAGAGGCGCGACGAGCATGCGGCGAACGAGAGCGAGAGTAGCTTGGGAAACGAAATACGATGCGCACGCACCCTCGTAGGCCGGGACCAATCTGTCGATCAGAGCATCATCGGGCCACTTGGTCTCTGCCGATCCTTGCACGATGGGGGCATATCGGTAGCCGTTCGAGCGCAAAGCCTCCATCCACGGGAGACCTTGGACGTAATCGCCCTGCGATACAACGGCCAGGTCCGCACCTGCTGCGAGTTTGCTCACATGGCGGGCATAGTCACGTCCTGGAAAAAGATTGCGGAGGCCACGAGACAGCAGGGAAGGCCTCGGGCGAGGAAAAATGCGACAGCCCAGCGAACGAAGATGCTCGACTTGCGCGACGGGCGCGTCCCAATCCAAGACGCTGACGCAAACTTCCACGCCACGTTGCGCCAACTTCTCCGCAGCCCGGCTCCAGAGATATTCGCTTCCGCCCCAGGGGGCATTTTCGTTGGCGGCGATGAATACAATTTTTCGCATTGCTTGCTAAGCTTGTTGGCCAAACCGGAAACTATTAAGTCCTTGTTTCGGAGCGGCACATTGGCCGACGACTCACGAGCCGGGAAGCCTGAGGTAGGATAGCAGAATGAAGGTAAGCGTCGCGATGATCACGTATAACCACGAGCGATTCATCGCGCAAGCGCTCGAAAGCGTTTTGGCACAGCAAGTAAACTTCGATTACGAAATCGTTGTCGGCGAAGACTGTTCGACGGATAGGACACGCGAAATCCTGATGGATTTCCATCGCCGATATCCGGACAAGATTGTGCCGCTCTTGAGGGAACGGAACCTCGGGACGATGCCGAATTTCGAAGCGACGCTTGCGAAGTGCCAGGGGAAATATTTGGCCATCCTCGAAGGGGATGACTGTTGGAAATTCCCGGATAAGCTGCAGCGCCAAGTCGATTTTCTGGATGCACATCCGGATTTCGCTATGTGCTGTTCGCGAGCTGAAGTGGTGGATGAGGGCGGGGCAGATGCGGCCTGGATATGGCCGAGCAGGGCCGCGGGTGCGTATGGGCTGGAAGATTTGCTTGCTGAGAATTTCATCGCGACCTGCTCGGTGTTGTACCGATGGGGTTCCCTTGGTTCGCTTCCGCCGTGGTTTCACAAAATGAAACTGGGTGACTGGCCGCTGCACGCATTGGTGGCGAGGACGGGGAAAATTGAGCTGATGGACGACGTGATGGCGGTCTATCGAATGCATGCGGGTGGAATTTGGTCTTCCCTTTCCGAGCGCACCCGGCTACGCGCGACGGTCCAAATGATGAGAGAGCTGGATCGGCAGCTCGAGTTCCGATACACGAGGATCATACGGAAGACGATTGCAGGGTTTTATTCCGGAATGGCGATGATTGCGCGACAAGAGGGCAGGCGGGTGGAAACAGCGAAACACTTGGCTAGCTGCGTGTGGAACGGAGGGCTAAAAGAGCGTGGCAATCGCCGCACGCTAGCGTCGTTCGCTGGGTATGCGCTGATGGGTTCGTGGTATAAGGTTTTTTCCAAAACGAAGCGGGCGTGAAATTGAGGCTGGTTACTTGGTGGCTTCGCAAACCAATAATGTTTCCGCTCTTGTTTCGCGATTTCTGAGTTCGGCGTGCTTGCTGTCGCCCCATTTGGCGCTTTGGATATGGACGAAGCCAGCCTCGCGTAAACGTCTTTCGAGCTCTTCGGTGTCGTAAAGCCATTGGTGCTCCCATTCCCTGAAATTGATGTTGATGTATTCAGCCTTGGTCTTAATCCAGGTGTAGCCGTACTTCTGGAGCCACGGCTGATTGGCCCAGTCATTCTCGTAGTACTGGCGCACGGTTTCCTGCAACGACGGCATGCCTATGCGCACGACACCGCCATTCTGAAGTGAGCGGTAGCACTCTTTGAGAAACGCTAGACCATCCTTGACGGGAAGATGTTCCAAGAAATGCTCGCTGTAAATGAATGAGCAAGAGCCGTCCGCGCACGGGAGTCCATCCCGGACATCCCAAAGCAGGTCGGCGCGCGCGGCGGGCTCCAAGTCCAGGTTGAGCCATCCCTGAAACGGCTCCTGTCCGCAGCCGACGTTTAGTTTTATAGGCAAGGAGGCGTGACGAAGCCATTCTTTGGCGCTGGCATGTCTCTTCGCTTTAGCGCGCCGTTCGCTCAAGCGCTGGGCGCGACGCCCCGCTCCGGCTAAGAGACGGAGAGGACTCAAATATTTGGGAGTCATGTTGCGGGCACAGCTGTTCGAGACATTTCGCGGTCCGCCAGGTGTGCGCGGACGGCGGGGGCGTGGGCAATGGCGGTGGCGAGGATGCGGCAAAGCTTGGCGATGATTTCGTCGTTGACGCTGGCGCCGTTGGGCAAAACCAGGACGCGACGGCAGAGCTTTTCGGTTTCCGGAAGGACGAGAGCGGCGTGGGGGAAGTAGGAGCGATAGGGCTCCATGCGATGGCAGCCAGGGAAGAAATAGCGGCGGGCCAGGACGTTTTCGGCAGAGAGCACGGCGAGCAGTTCGTCGCGAGAGAGGCCGGCAGCGGCTTCGTCGACTTCGAGGACAATGTATTGGAAATTGGAGCGCTCGTTTTCGTCGTAGGCCATCAGGGAGACGCCGGGGATGGCGGCGATTTCGCGGCGGTAGGCGCGATGATTGCGGCGATTCGTCTCCATGAATTCGCCGAGGCTTTCGAGAGAAGTGAGGCCCATGGCGGCGGAGGCTTCGGTCATTTTGCCGTTGGTGCCGATGTAAATGACGTTGTCGTTGCCTTGGAAGCCGAAGTTGCGCATGAGGCGCATTTTTCCGGCGAGGGCGTCGTCGTTGGTGAGGACAGCGCCGCCTTCGAAGGTGTTGAAGAACTTGGTGGCGTGAAAACTGAAGACTTCGCAGCGGCCAAAGCCGCCGATGAGTTTGCCGCGATAGGAGCAGGCGAAGGCGTGAGCGGCGTCGAACAGGAGCTGCAGATTGCGGCGGCGCGCGATGGCTTGCAAGGCATCGATGTCGCAGGCGCGGCCCCAGGTGTGGACTCCGATGATGGCGGTGGTGCGGGGCGTGATCATTGTTTCGACTTGTGCAGGGTCGAGATTGTGGGTTCGCGGATCGATATCGCAGAATACCGGGGTGATTTCCTGCCATTGAAGGGCGTGGGCGGTGGCGATGAAAGTGAAAGAGGGAACGATGACTTCTCCGGTGAGGCCCAGAGCGCGGATGGCGATCTCGAGAGCTACGGTGGCGTTGCACATGGCGACGCAGTGGCGAACGGCGACGAATTCGGCAACGCGCTTCTCGAATTCCTGGACGTAGGGACCGTCGTTGGTGAGCCAGTTGCGGTCGAGCATGTCGTTAATGCGCGCGAGGAAACGAGCGCGGTTACCGATGTTGGGCCGGCCGACGTGGAGCTTTTCGGCGAAGGCGGGAGAGGTGCCGAAGATGGCCAGATCGTGAGTCCCGAGGCTAGAGGAAGTTTGAGGCAGCGTGGTCATACGTCCGTCCTTTGTTACCGGTATATTATAGTAGGATTCATGCGACTAATCCTCTGACATGTTAGCCAGCACCAAGACTACCAAGCTGTTGCTCGTTGGCTCATCAGGGCATGCTTCCGTTCTGCTCGATGCGATCGAGCTTGCTGGAGAATATGGCGTAGCCGGCTATCTGGACGATACGTCGCCACCTGGGACGAAGAAGAGGGGCTATCCCATACTCGGCAATCTCGCAGAGGCCGCAAGTGTCTGCGCGAGAGAGGCGGTCAATCATTTGGTCATCGCAGTTGGGGACAATTGGTGGCGACGAAAAATCTATTTCGACTTGATAGGCGCTGTTCCGGGCGTGAAGTTCCCGGTGGTCAAACACCCCTCTGCCATAATAGCGGCATCCGCGGAGGTTAGGAGAGGCGCCGCGATTCTCGCTCAGTCTCATGTTGGACCGGCATCGCGGATAGGGGAGTTCTGCATCGTCAATACGGGCGGATTGGTCGATCACGAATGTACGCTGCATGATTTCGCAAGCGTGGCTCCGGGCGTTTCGATGGGAGGAAAAGTGCAGATCGGCGAATGCACGGCCGTTGGAGTTGGCGCCAGTATCTCGGATCGAATCTGGATTGGCAGGCATGCGGTTATCGGCGCAGGCGCGGTCGTCGTTCGGGACGTGCCGGATCTTGTGGTCGCCTATGGAAACCCGGCGCGAGTGCATCGCGCACGCTCCGAGGGTGAGCGCTACCTCTGAAGTCTCTCAGACCAAGTTCCAGTTCTCTCCTCTTCCGCCGCCAGCGATGGTGTTGAAGCAGCGTGCGATTCCGGGATGAGCTCGGTGTGCCAATCGAGAGCGGGGCGGACGGCACCAACGATTTTGCCGTACCACTGGATACCTTCCGGGCGGACGTCGTGAACCTCGAAAGTCAATGCATCTTCCATGTCAAAAATTGCGGTTGCTTGGCCTTCGACTACCATGAGGTGAATGCGGTAGCTGCCATCGTTGAGTAAGTCAGCCGGAATGCGGCAGGAAGTGCGAAACAGGCCGACGGGAAAGGGCCGGCCCATCCATTCGGAGCCGCCCGCGGGAAAGGAATTGAAGGCTAAAACATTCTCCACGTTGTAAACGCAGATGCTGAGATTCAGATGCGCGCCGGGGCGCAAATTCCAGTACTCGAATCCCATGACGAGAGGTGTGCGGACGGTGATGCGGCTGGCGTCGCCGTTATCGGCAGAGCCTTCGGAGTCTGCGCGGATGCTTACCTTACGGATGCGGACGGCTTCGTTTCCCGGAGCGTCTTTTGGATCGGGCCAGAAGCTTTGCGACGGCGCGCGCGCGGATTGAGAAAGGTAGGACTGAACAACTTGCGGCGCAGGGCCGTCAAGCAGCGCTCTGCCCTCATTCAACCATATGGCGCGACGGCAAAGAGTGTTCACGGCGGCCATGTTGTGGGAGACGAAGAGGACGGTGCGGCCGGAGCGAGCGACGTCGCCCATTTTGCCGAGGCATTTTTTCTGGAATTCGGCGTCGCCGACGGCGAGGACTTCGTCGATGACGAGGACTTGGGGTTCGAGATGGGCGGCGATGGCGAAGGCCAGGCGCATGTACATGCCGGAGGAATAATATTTGACGGGGGTGTCGAGGAATTTTTCGGTGCCGGCGAAGGCGATGATTTCATCGAAGCGGGCGGCGATTTCGGCGCGCTTCATGCCGAGGATGGCGCCGTTGAGGAAGATGTTTTCGCGGCCGGTGAGTTCGGGATGGAAGCCGGTGCCGACTTCGAGGAGACTGCCGACGCGGCCGGAGATTTCGACTTCGCCTTCGGTGAGGTCGGTGATGCGAGAGAGGATTTTGAGGAGGGTGGATTTGCCGGCGCCGTTGCGTCCGATGACGCCGACGATTTCGCCGTGCTGCACGTCGAAAGTGACGTCTTTAAGGGCCCACAAGGTGCGGTCGGCGGGCGCGGAGGCGTGGCCGTTGCTGTTGCGGCTGCGACGGAAAGGAGCGCGGAAGGCGCCGACGAGAGATTCGCGCAGAGTTTTGTAGCCGCCGCGCTGCTCGCCGATCTGGTAGCGCTTGCTCACGCCGTGCACGCGAATGGCAACGTCACTCATCGCCTAGAACCTGCCCAAGTCAGGGTCACCGTCAGTCAGAATTGAGATGCCGCGGTGCGAGCCCGCGAAACATCGACCACAGAAACGATTATAAGACTGTAGCAGCATGGGGGGGTCACACGAAATCGGCAAAGGTTTTCTCCATGCGGCGGAAGTAATAGAGGCCGCCGATGAGCAAAAGGAAAATGGCGACGACCGAGACGGCGGTCATGGGCCCCGGCGCGGGACGCCCGAACAAGCACCAGCGAAAGCCTTCGACGACGCCGGACATGGGATTGATGCCGAGAATGATTCTTTTCCAGTGGACTTTGACGATGCTCGACGGATAAATGACCGGCGTGACGAAAAACCAAAATTGCACGACGAAGTTGATGACGTAACGGACGTCGCGATATTGCACGTTGAGCGCGGAAAGCCACAGGCCGATGGCCAGCGAGGCGAGCATTGCCAGCGCAACAAAGGCCGGCAACAGCAGAACGGTGAGCGTGGGCACGATGTGATACCAAGCCATCAGCACGATGAGAAGCAGGAAGGAGATGGCGAAGTCGACGAGTCCGGTGACACATGCGGCGATGGGCATAACCAGGCGCGGGAAATAGACTTTGGTGATGAGATTTTGGTTGCTGGTAAGGCTGGTGCCCGCGGTGGTGAGAGAGTTTGCAAACAGCATCCAACAGATCGAGCCGCTGAAATAAAATACCGGAGGAATGACGCCGTCGGTGGAAAAGCCGTTTTTCGCGAAGAGAAGCGTGAAGACGATCATCTGCGAGAATGGCTGGATGACGGCCCAAAGGATTCCGAGGACGGTCTGCTTGTAGCGGACCTGGATGTCACGCTTGGCGAGAATCCAGAGGAGTTCGCGGTAATGCCAGAGCTCGGCGAAGTCGATAGGCTGCCAGCCGGATTTGGGGCGCAGCTTCAGCTTGCGGGGCGCAGGGCTGACGGGAATCGACGCAGTGGTCAAAGGGATCGCCTACCGGAGATATAGTAACTGCTCTGGGAACGCGCGAGCAATCCTTCGGGCAAGGATGATGATGATGCTTAGGGCGCGGGAGTTACAGGCAGCGTAGGGCGCCCAGCGCGCGGGACGCGGATTCGATTTGCGTAACGTGAAACGACGAGAGGGAGGATCGCAGGCTGCGAGACATGGACCGGGCCAATATTGTAATCATCGGAGGCGGAGTGGTGGGCTGCGCGATTGCGGCCGCCGCGTCGGCGAAGTGGAGCGACGTGTTTCTGCTGGAGCAGATGCCCAAACTCGGAATGGGCGCGAGCTCGAGAAACAGCGGGGTGATTCACTCCGGGCTGTACTACACGCCGGGATCGCTGAAAGCGCGGCTGTGCGTGCGCGGCAACCGGTTGACGCATGAGTTTTGCGCGGCGCACGGGGTGCCGCATCGCAACACCGGCAAATTGGTGGTGGCCACGTCGAAGGAGCAGGAAGCGACGCTCGCGGAATTGATGGAGCGCGGGCGCACGAATGGCGTCGAGGGGCTGCGGATTATCGATGCGGCGGCGATTCGCAAACGGGAGCCGCACATCGCCGGGACGGCGGCGATTGAAGTGCCGTCGACGGGAATTGTGGCCAGCGAAGAACTGGTCAAAGCATATGCGCGAATCGCGACGGAGCACGGCGCCGATATCGTGATGCACGCGAAGGTGCGGCGGCTGGAACCGGGAAACGGGCTGGTGCGCGTGACCAGCGATGCGGGAGAAATCGAGGCGCGCTGCCTGGTGAACAGCGCGGGACTCTTCGCCGATGAAGTAGCCGCGCTGATGGATTCGCCGATGGCGAAACACAAAATTTATCCGGTGCGCGGAGAATATTGCGAAATCGTGCGCAGCCGCAGCGATTTGGTGCGCGGGCTGGTCTATCCACTGCCGCATCCGGAAGGATTGAGTCTGGGCGTGCATTTGACGAAGACGCTGTGGGACGGCGTGCTGGTGGGCCCGACGGCGCATTACATCGCGGACAAGAACGATTACGAAAGCAACCGGCCGCCAGTGGAGGATTTTGTGCGCATGGCGCAGCCGATGCTGCCGGAGATTCGCGCGGACGACCTGGTTCCCGCGTACACAGGAATTCGCGCGAAGCTGGCGCCGCCGGGGAGCCATCACGCCACAGACTACGTGATCGAACGTGACCCGCAATTCGGCAACGTGGTGCATTTGATCGGCATGGAGTCGCCGGCGCTGACGTCAGCGGGGGCGATTGCGGAATACGTGATGGGGATGGTGAGCGAGATTCTCAATTAAGCCCATCTAGGGCCAGTCACAATCAGAACACCGTATATGTCCTCACCGAATCAGACCTTCTCCTTCAAGCTCCCGGGCGACGGGTGGTGCAGGTTCACCTCTGCAGGATGCTCTCTTTCGTGAACGTCCACGGATGTGGATTCGGCACGACAGTAATGGTGATTTTTGAAGGATACTCGGCCGAGTGATGGACCGCGTTGTGCGCTACAACGTACGAGGTCTCATCGTAATTGTTGCCCCCCGTGTTGAGGTTCCGGTCGAACCGCGGAAAGTTGCTGCTGGAAATCTCCAGGCGGAGCCGATGACCAGGGAAAAAGTAATTACTAAAGTTAATCGGTTGGAAGCTCACTTTATAAACTTGTCCGGGATGCATCCACACCAGCGGCTTGTCGTAGCCATCGCGGTAACGCATCCGCTGAATATTTTCAATGAGGTTAAAGGCCCTGCCGTCAGGATAGACATCGTCCACCCGGAATGTGAAGTCGGTGTCCTTGGCACTCGAGGATACGTAAAGCATGACCGTAATCGGTCCGCTCATCTCCGTACCGTTCGTGAACGGGGCGGTCGTATAAACCAAGACGTCATTCCGCGCTTCCACGGGCCGTTGGTCGAACGAGCCGAAGTGCACTGCATCGCCCTCGCAGCAGCCCCCGCCTCCATAAGTGGTCACCGGGTTCCCCGGATCATAAACAAACTGGTCGGCATGATCGCTCGGCTGCGGGCTGTCGGCCAGGGCACCATCACCATAGAGGGTATTCGCACTTCCGTCGCTGCGTAGATAGAAGGTCTGCGGTTGCGCTCCCGCTGGCGGCCAGGTCGGCGACGACTCCCACCGATTTCCCCCCACAACGTAGTAGAGGACTTTAGGGAGTTGCTGTAATACGTCATTGTTCTCCCCTTTCAGGAAGTGGTCGAACCAACCATACAGCAGGTCGTTATAGTCGAGCCGGGCATCGCCCACGCTGAGGTCGCCGATCATGGTGTCTTCCGTGGCGCGGGTGTAAGCGCAGTGCAGCACGGGCGCGATGATCGCGTATTGCTCGTCGGCGATGGCCGGCGGGGCGGTGTGCTGCACGAAGTTGTAAGCCGCTAGGTTCGGCGATACCGAGACGTCGTACCAGCTCATGAACCAAAGGCCGGGCTTGTTGATCGGCATGTTATCGTTCCACAATCCCCCTTTGTACCAGGCCGGATCGTTGGGCGCCCGTTGGATCATCGCCCCGCCAGTGGCCACGGGCATGGAATCGGCGAAAATTCCGTGCGGCCCGTCCACAGCCTTGATGATGTCCATCTCAGGCAGATGCCAGAGGGCTGTTGACCAGTCGACTGGCGGCAAGTGCGGCGCAAGATCGAAGGCCTTCGACGCGCGGATCAGATCCTCCTGCGTCGCGTCCGGAGGAAACATGGGCCTCACTTGGTTCTGTTCGTCGTAAAGCCAATCGATGAACAGCATCTGCACCGCGCCGCCTCGGTACCAGTTTCCCTGCTCGTAATACGGTCCCACGCGCCCCACACCAGCGCCAAAGCCCTGTACGTTAAAGGTCGCGAGTGCCGGATCGTTTTCGGCAACGACGCCCAATTGCCACTCCGCCGTCGACGAGCAGCCCGTTGTGCCGATGCTGCCATTGGACCACGGCTGCGAGGACATCCAGTGGATCTCGTCGGAGCCGTCGGTGCGCGGCGGACCGAGGATGTCGTAGTTTCCCTGGGAGAAGAAGTGGCCGCGCTCTTGGATCTCGACGTAGGCGTAGCCTCGCTTGACTGCCTCGAGTTGGCGGCTCATGTCGGCCGGAGCTCCATTCGCGATATCCCAATAATTGAAGTTGTATGGCGTGCGGACAAAGATCGCGGGGTATTTTTTGGACTGGTCCTTGGGCCGATAAATGTCGGCGGCCATCTGCTCGCCGTCGCGCATCGATATCATTACCTTGCGGTCGATGATGGCGACCGATTCGAGTTCCTTCTCCGTGGCATTTCTCTCGGCAACGAGTCTCGGGTCGGGGCGGTAACCCTGAATCCCCTGGCTGAACGCCGAAACAGCGAACGCTATGGCACTCGAGAATAAGGCGACTACGATCACGGAACGGACATGGATGCGCATGCGCAAGCCTCCCCGAATTTGTGGACTTGGACCGAACAGCGCGCCCCCGGGCCCTTGGGCAGCGAACCTCGCAAGTGATCTGTGCGCGCGGTTGGATTATGCCCCGATTCGTCCGCTGTGCTACCTAAAAATTCTGTCCAGCTTCGAGGTCTTGCCGATGCAAGAGACAGGGTAGCCGCTGAACTTCCGTCGATGATTGTCCGCGAGAAGCCGAGGCGATCGAGTAGTGCAAATTCTAGATCAAATCGACGGAATACCGCTGCGCTCTCCTGAATGGAGGGGAGAGGTGTATATTACCGGTCGCCCGTGAAATGAAATTGAGCTCTTTGCTAAGGGTCTGTAGGCAAAGGCCAGAAACCAAATCGCAAATTTGTGGGTGCTCGCATGAAACGTGATCCCGAAGACAAAAGAAAATTGTCGCGGCGAGACTTTGTCAAGACGACGGCGGCTGGCGTGGGCGCGACAGCCCTAACCGGTTTTGGCGTTAAGCAAGCCGAGATGCAAGAACAGCCACCACATTGGGACCAACAGACGGACGTCGTGGTGGTCGGCGCGGGCGCCTCGGGACTCCCCGCTGCGATTGAGGCAGCCGAGCACGGCGCCTCGGTCATTCTGATCGACGCCAACTTTGATGTCGGCGGCCACGCCATCCTCAGTGACGGCAACGTCGCTCTCGGCGGCGGCACGAGCCGACAGAAGAAATACAACGTCGAGGATTCACCGGACATACTGTTTCGTGACCTGACCGATTGGTCTGTGGTCGAACCGAACGGCTTCCCTGACTATCGCTACAACGACAAGGAAATCATCCGCGCTTTTGCCGACAATAGCGCGCCGACGTACGAATGGCTCGTTGCTCACGGCGTCATCTTCGTGGAAAAAGCGCCTGACAGGTCCGGTGGGACCTCGGATGGAAACTCCGCTCCGCGCGAGAACCATGCCGCGCCCATGGCATGGCCGCAAATGCAAACCGGCAAACCTGTGGACCCTGCGGTTGCGGCCACGGACTCGTCCGGCGTGGGGCTGATTCGGCCGCTCGAAGCAGCAGCACGGAAAGCCGGCGTGCAGATTCTGCTGAAACACAAGATGTCGAGCCTCATTCGAGAGGAGCCTCCAACGGGAAGGATCGTGGGAATCAAGGCTGTGCATGAAGGCAAGACAGTGCACATCCGCGCCCGCAACGGCGTCGTCATCACTACGGGCGGCTCTAGCAGCAACGTAAACTTCCGCAGGATTTTCGACACGCGTCTGACGGAGGAATACAACGGCGTCGCTGGTGAACCCTATTCTGTTCAGGACGCCAGCGGCGAGCTGGCGGCCATTGCGATCGGGGCTTCGCTCTGGGGTGCGTACAATGACGTGGGTGAATTTGGCCTGCGTCTCACCAAGGCGGGCCGGATCGGCTGTCAGTATGGTTACAGAAATCTGGAGTGGCAGCCCGGGAGTCCTGTATTCCACCTCGCCCGTGCGCGAGGTCTTTTTGTGCGAGATTATCAGAATGTGATCCTCGTGAATCAGTTGGGTCTGCGCTTCTATGACGAAACGCAAGAGCAGTACACGGCCAACAATTACAATTCGCTTCGGCCGTACACGCAGGGAAGTTACCTGAACGCCGAGAACATCAAATATCGCCCGGCCAATTTTCTCGACGCGGCGCTCGCTGGTACCGGAGATGCGGTGAACGGCGGCGGGCCCATTTGGGCGATCTTTGACGCCAACTCCGCGAAGCGCGAGCAGTGGACGGTTGAGCCTCTGTACGTGGACATTGCCCAAGGGTACTTTTTTTCGGCAAACAACCTCGCCGCGCTGGCGACCGCCATCGTGAACAAGCATCAGCGCAAGCCCATGCCCGGCGGCACCCTGGAAAGTACAGTCGCCCGCTACAACTCTTTTGTGGACAACGGGAAGGATGCGGACTTCGGGAAGCCTGCCCCAAAATATAAAATCGACACGCCGCCGTTCTACGCCGCTTGGGCCACGCCCGTTGTCCACGATACGCGGGCGGGACTCCGTATCAACGCGAGGTGCCAGGTCGTGGACTTTTCGGGCAATGTCATTCCGGGACTTTACTGCGCAGGTGAAAGCGCTGGAGGATTCAGCTTCCATGGCTTAGCGCGATGCACGGTGCAGGGCCGGATCGCGGGAAAAAACGCAGCCAATGAATCGTCCGATCTCTCCAAAGCCCGACACAGCAGGAAATCGGCGGCCGACTGATCCTCAATTGATTCTTTTTCTTTCTGGCGCCGATATCCGCGAACGACACCCCAGCCAGGGTTGACCTGCAAGCCTTTGCCGTGACATTGTTTCGGGCGCTGCCATAATAATTTGAGGCGAGTGACCCGAGGAGGAAGTTGATGCACCGCGAAAAACTATCTCTCATAGTATGCGCGCTGCTGGTGAGTTTTGTTGCAGGTGGAGTGGCATTGGTAAGCGCACAAGGCGCGGCGCAAGACGAGAAGCCGCAGACGTCCCGCGAGAAGGCCGCGAACAATGAGACGCTGCCGTATCAGGCGCTCCAGTGGCGGTTGGTCGGACCGTTCCGCGGCGGCCGCGCGACGTGCATCACCGGGATTCCGTCGCAACCGCTGGTCTATTACATGGGAGCCACCGGCGGAGGGGTGTGGAAAACCGAGGACGGCGGAATCACGTGGCGCAACGTGAGTGACGGCTTCATGATGACCGGTTCAGTGGGAGCGATCGCAGTGGCCAGCGACGATCCGAACGTGGTCTACGTCGGCATGGGCGAGGCGCCGGTGCGCGGCCAATCGTCAAGCTTCGGCGACGGGATGTACAAGTCCACGGACGCCGGAAAAACGTGGACGCACATTGGATTGGAAAATACGCGCACGATTTCCAAGGTGGTGGTACATCCGCGCAATGAAGATCTGGTGTATGTGGCGGCGCAAGGCTCGCGCTGGGCGCCCACCGAGGACCGTGGCGTCTACCGCTCTACCGATGGCGGCAAGACTTGGAAGAAGATTCTTTTTGTGGATCCGAGCGCAGGTCCGAGCGATCTGGCCATGGATCCCGGCAACCCGCGCATTCTTTATGCGGCGTTTTGGGACCATCAGCGCACGCCATGGCAGGTTCGTTCCGGGGGCCCTCACTCGGGCATCTGGAAGAGCACCGACGGCGGAGACAACTGGACCCAGCTGACAGAGGGACTGCCGAAGGTCATGGGCAAGATCGGGATCGATGTTTCCCCGGCGAATCCCGACCGAGTCTACGCGAATATCGAGGCCGATGACGGCGGGATGTACCGCTCCGACGATGCCGGCAAAACCTGGCACCGCACGAGCGAAGACCGTGTGATCCGTGCACGCGCGTGGTATTACACGGTGGTCACGGCTGATCCCAAAAGTGAGGACGTCGTCTACGTGATCAACGCGCCGATCGAGAAATCCATTGACGGTGGGAAGACGTTCACGACGCTGCCGGGACCTCATGGCGATAACCATGCGCTGTGGATTAATCCGAACAATCCGCTGAATATGGCCAATGCCAACGACGGGGGCGCGGACATCACGTTCGATGGAGGCAAGTCGTGGTCCACGCAGATGAACCAGCCGACGGCGCAGTTCTACCGCGTGGAAGTAGACGATTTGTTTCCTTACCAACTTTATGGCGGGCAGCAGGACAACACGACCGTGGTCATCAAGAGCCGATCGTTTGGGCCGGGAATCGAGCAAAGCGATTGGACGATCCAGGCGGGATGCGAAAGCGCACACTTCGCCTTCGACCCGAAAGACCCTCGCTACACCTATGCCACCTGCTACCAGGGCGAGATTGAGGAGTTCGACACAAAAACCGGCGTCGCGCGCAATGTCCAAGAATGGCCGGCGCTTGGACTCGGCGAGCCGAGCGACCAGCAGAAATACCGCTTCAATTGGAGCACGCCAGTGACGACCTCGCCCTTTGACCGCAAGGTGCTCTATCACGGCGGAAACGTGCTCTTCGAATCGAGCGACCGCGGCAACACTTGGACGCCGATTTCTCCCGATCTCACGAGGAATGACAAATCGCATCAGGGATTGGGCGGCGCGCCGATTACGAACGAAGGCGCGGGCGGCGAGGTCTACAACACGATCTACTACATCGCGCCTTCACCACACGAGGTGGGCACAATTTGGGTGGGAACCGACGATGGGCTGGTGCAACTCACGCGCGATGGCGGCAAGACTTGGTCAAACGTGACGCCGAAGGGCCTCGCGGAAGGCTTGGTCAACGAAATCGAGGTTTCGCCCTTCGACGCGGGTACCGCATACGTCGCCTTCACGCGATTCAAGTGGAACGACAACACGCCGCACATTTTCAAGACCACAAACTATGGAAATTCCTGGGCAGACCTTGCAGGCGGTTTGCCGCAGGACATGCCGGTGCGAGTGGTGCGCGAGGACCCCAAACGCAAAGGCCTGCTCTTTGCAGGAACCGAGAATGCCGCCTGGTTTTCGCTCGATGATGGCGCGCACTGGCAAACTCTGCAACTCAATTTGCCGCGCGTGCCGGTGACGGACCTGAAGATTCACGACGACGACTTGGTTGCTAGCACGGAGGGCCGCGCGTTTTGGATTCTCGACGATATTAGCCCTCTCGAACAGTTGAACAACCAAGCGGCGAAATCAGACCTGTATCTTTTCAAGCCCCGCAGAACGTATCGCATAACCGGCGGCGGTTTTTCGATCCCGTCGGGTGCGATGGGGAAAAATCCGCCCGATGGCGCGATCCTTCGCTATATCCTAGGAACAAAGCCCGAAGAATCGCAGGAGCTGAAGCTCGAGATCGCGGATTCCAACGGCGCGGTGGTGCGTTCTTATTCCAGCAAAGGCAAACCTCAGCCTCCAGCGCCGGGCGCTGAGCCGGGGCAGAGCGGCCCGCCGCCGCTGCCTACGAAGAAGGGCATGAATCAATACGTGTGGGACCTGCGGTCAGAGCCGCCGGTGCGGGTGCCGGGGATCATGACACAAGGCCCGGTGGAGGGCTATCGAGTGCCGTCCGGAACCTACACGGCACGGCTGACGCTGAATGGGAAAAGCGTGACGCAGACGTTCGATGTTGCTAACGATCCGCGTGAGATGCAAAGCGATGCCGACCACCAGCGCCAGGTCACCATGGCCAAGGCTGCGAACGAACGCATCAATGAGATCAACCAGACGGCAATCGATCTCCGAAGCATTCGCGATCAGCTGAATGCGATCGGCGAGCATGCGGCCGGGCGTTCGGACGCGCAGGACATCGAGAAGGACGCGAAAGCCATGGTGGACAGAATTGATTCGCTCGAAGAGAAGCTCGTGCAGCCCAAGCAGAAAACGTTCCAGGACGTGATCAACTTCCGCAATGGAATCGCCGCGCAGTATTCGTATCTGCAAAGCGCGGTAGAAGGCGACGGCGGTCCGGTTACCACGGGCGAAGAGCAGCGCTTCCCCGATCTGGAAAAGCAGTGGGCTGATTTAAGAAAGAGGGTGCACGAAGTCCTTTCCGATGTTGCTGGCTTCAACAAGAAGATGAAGGACATGGGAATCGGCGCGATCCTTGTGCCTCCGAAGATGGAGTAGAAACGTCGCGATCGTTTTGGCGGAAGAATCCTTCGCGAATAGATGATTGAGGCAAATCGCTGCGCAGTTTGCGGAAGGTGCCTGGAATTTCTTCCCCCGTGTACTGCAAAGCCGATAATGAATCCCTGCCCCGCCGCCTCTCCTCCATCCAAACGCGATTCCCCGCATCAAGGAGCACACGAGCGGTTATCTCCAGGCCCTGCTAGGACCGCTCTCGATCATAATCTGCTGTGCTTCGTAGCGTACTCCCGCGCACTGTTCGCAGGTGCGTGGCGGTCGCTTCCCGCAGGTCCTTTAATCCTATCGGGTCGTCGTAATCCACCGCCAGCACTCGAGTGGAGGGGACGTGCTGTCTGGTGGGCTCGTTGCCATCCGCAATCGCTTCGCGATAACGGCCATACACCTGCCTGTACAGGGACTTCGGAGCCTTCTCACTGATTGCGATGACCGTGGAGATTCCGGAAGGGGTCTTCTTCATCCAGAAATCATAATGGCTATATGAAAAGACGCTCAAGTGGATATTGCAACAAGCCATTTTTGGTCGCAGTCTTGCCAGAGGGAATGAGAATCTGAAAACAAAGTCCTGCTCGTGCATGCATTCTTGGGGGTGTTGATCATGGATAGCAAGCTAACTCCGTTAACTGCGTCCGCAAATGCGTTCGCTCTTGAGACGCATGCCGCCGACGCCAAGCCGAAACCCTTCGCTAGCCAGCACATGAGCCGAATGCTGGACGTCGCGTTTCAACGAACTGCGAACGACGGCGCGGCGGAGATTGCCGAAAAAGCGCCCGAACAGCAGCGTCCACCCGATATCCAAACCTCGAGAATCGCGATCAACAAGAATGGCAGGATCCTTTTCATCAATCCGAGCGACGTCCTCACGGTTGTGGTGCAGGGGAACTATGTGCTGTTACTGCGTGAGTCCGGTTCGTGTCGCTTGCGTGAGTCAATTGCGGCGATGGCTGAAAAGCTGGAACCTTATGGCTTTGTTCGGATCCACAGATCCGTGCTGGTGAACAAAACGTGGGTCGAGGAAATCCGCCCGTACTTGCCTGGACAATATCGACTGCGTCTCAAGGGCGGAAAAGAATTTACAGTCACGCGGACGTACAAGAAAAATCTCAAGTCGCTGGCGGAGCTGTGGCTTGGCAACGACACATTTGTCGGTATTTGAGCTGTTTGCTGGGTCCGACGTTCGAGGATATTTGCAACACCGCAGAAAATCGTGATGGTGACGCCACTAGGCCGTGTAACTCACCAATGAGCCACGCCGGACGATTTTCAAGTACGGCGTCACGCGCGCTAGGAGATTCTGAGGGACTACTCTCATTATTTTTATTCCAAATCTGGGATTCCCTGATCGACGCTTCCATTTGATGTATGTCACCTGTGGCACGTGACGAACCGCTGTTTTTGCGGGATGAAGCGCAATCCAGCAGGACGAACCGCATCTAGGCACCTCCATAAAATCGTATAAGCGTCGAGCTGCGCCTAGTTAAGTAGTTGCAAATGTTGGACGAGCGTTTTGGAACCCGCCTTGCTGTACCAACGTGGGGTGCCGTCAGTAAGACAGCGTAATCGACACGTGAGCGCTGGAGAGGTGTCTGTCTGGTTTTGTCAGAGCCAAAGAAACATTTGTGATTGAGCCTGGAGGAAAATATGCACACTTCTTCGCGGTATGAGCGTTTCGTCTATTCGATTTTTGGTTTCGCTCTTGTTGTGGCTTTGGCAGTAGGAACTTCGTCGAGAGTCGCGTGGAGCCAGTCGACGAGTACGGGCACGATCACCGGCGAGGTGACCGACACTTCCAATGCCATTGTGCCGGGCGCAACGGTTTCCATTACTCTGAGGACGACAGGCGGGGTGCGCACCACCACGACAGACAATGAGGGACGCTACGTGTTCGCTGACGTTGACCCTGGAGCCTACAACATCCAAGTCACCAAGCAGGGTTTCGCGTCTACCGTCATTTCCAATCAGGTGGTGCAGATTGGCACCCAGTTGACCGAGAACGTCAAGCTGCAACTTGGCTCGATCTCTCAGACGGTGACCGTGACGGAGAATCCCGGCGCTGAGCTACAGACCATGACTCCCACCGTGGGCACCACGCTGAGCGGCGCCATAATCATGAATCTGCCTAACGTCAGCCGCGACGCCTCGAGCTTGGCCACTCTTCAGCCCGGCCAGAATATCAATGGCAACACCGGCGGTGTTGCCGGCGACCAAAACTCCTTCCAGCTGGACGGAGGCTATGCCACCGACGACATGAGCGGAGACAACAACACTTACATCGCCAGCTTCAGTTCCGACACAGCCGGCGGATCAGGCGCGATGCACAGCCCCGTCGGGAACTCCCAGGCGCCTTCGGCTGTTGTTCCCATCCCTGTTAGCAGCATTGAGGAATTCAAGGTTTCCACGGCAAATCAGACGGCGGACTTCAACGGCGGCGCAGGAAGCCAGATGGAATTGGTAACCAAGCGCGGCACCAACACCATCCATGGCGGCGCGTACGAATACTATCAGGACACCAATTTCGCCGGCGCCAACACCTGGGACAACAACAGCACCGGATTTGCCCAGCCCAGCGCTCATTTCAGCCGCTTTGGCGCGGATGCTGGCGGAAAAATACCGAAAATAAACTTTTTGGGCGGGGCCTGGTATATCTTCGGCAACTATGAAGGATTCCGTTATCCGAATAGCTCGTCATTCGAGTTAGACTACCCGCTCCCCTCTCTGCGGGCGGGCCTTGTCCACCTCAACGGCGACACCATCAACCTGAACCCCTTCCCGGTTACTGATCCCGGCTGCGGGACTGCCACGAACGGTTGCGAGGTCACGGCGGCCAACGGCTACACGCCGGGCGCTGTGATTCCAACCACGATCTGCCCCTCCGGTCCCTGCGATCCCCGCGGGCTCGGGACCACCACGAACGGCGCGTCGGGCGGCCCGCTGAACCCCGTCATCCAGCTCTGGACCACCTACCTGCCGCTGCCCAACGATTGCACTCAGGGCGACAGCCTAAACTACTGCGGATATAAGAGCACCATTTCCACGCCGGAGAGCAGTAACTTCGGCGTCATGCGCATCGACCACGATTTCGCCAAGAGCTGGCACTTCAACGCCACGTATCACTATTACAAGCTCAACAACACCGTCTCCAACCAAGTTGACGTAGGCGGATTCTTCCCGGGGGACACCTTCGGGCAGTATGCGGCCATCCGTCAAAAGCCCCAGGAGCCCTGGCTCTACACCGCCGGCCTGACCACCAACGTCAGTTCCAACGTGACCAACGACTTTCACTATAGCTTCACCCGCAACTACTGGGCCTACGGAGATCCCAGCGGCGTGCCCAACGTTGCCGGCTATCCGGCCGCTCTGGAAATCGGCGGCGAGCAACAGGATTCGTTCCAGCCTTACAACACCAACAACCAGAACGTCCGCACTCGTTACTGGAACGGCCATGACTCCATGTACCGCGACGACGTTACCTGGATCAGGGGCAACCACCTGTTCCAACTCGGCGGCTTGTACCAGCGCAACAACGATACCCACAACCGTAACGATAATGGACAAACCATCAATACTTACGAGCAGTACATCATCGGAGGGGGCAACGGCGCTTCCCTTGCTGGCTACGGCATCAATATGGCCGGCTACGATCCTGCTAACATCGTTGGCTCCGAATACCAAGGCGAGTATGAAAACCTCTACTCGATGGTTCTCGGCATGGTTGACGAGACGCAGAGCCTGTACACTCGCAGCCCCGGCTCCCTGGAAACAGGCCTGCCCCTCAACCCGAGGACCTCTTGTGCCATCTCCGGCATCGCGGCTACGGCGGACTGCATTTCGTCACCGCCGTTGACAAACGACAGCATCATCCCGACCTACAACGTATACCTGACTGATGCCTGGCACATAAAGCCGACGTTTTCTCTGAACTACGGCCTTGGTTACACCATCGAAATGCCGCCGTTCAATACCAATGGCGGCTACCAGACCGTCATGGTGGACCAGGACGACCACATCCTGTCGACCCCGGCTTACCTGAACAGCGTCAAGCAAGCCGCGCTGCAAGGGAACGCTTACGCCCCGTACCTCGGCTTCGCGATTGTCGACGACGTTCAGGATCACTCCAAGTATCCCTATAACCCGTTCTACGGTGGACTTAGCCCGCGCGTCGGCTTCGCGTGGAATCTCAGGCCGGACACCGTGATCCGCGGCGGCTACTCGCGCATCTTCGGCCGCATCAACGGCGTCAATCCCATCCTGGTTCCCATGCTTACTCCCGGATTGATGCAACCGGACACTTGCGGTGGTCCCAACATCACCACCGGTGGATGCGGTGGCACCACCCCGTTGAACGACTTCCGCGTCGGCGTGGACTGCCCCGCCAGTGGGCCCTGCGTCGCGCCGCTGCCCCCGCCGGTTGCGGACCTTCCGCAGCCGTGGTATCCCGGCGTCAACAGCACCGCCACCGGGTCGGGCGAAACCATCGACCCGAATTTCCACCCGAACCGTTCCGATGAGTTCACACTCAGCGTTCAGCATCAGTTCGGTCCGAAGATCCTTGCCGAGGTCGGCTACATTGGCCGCATCCTTTCCAATGAAGTCCAGTATTACAGCCTGACCGCGGTTCCTTACATGATGACCCGGGGCGGGCAGAGCTTCGCCAACGCCTGGGCCAACGTGATGGTGGCCACCAACTACGGCACCAACTTGACCAACATCCCCGTCCAGCCTTTCTTCGAGAATGCGCTGGGAATGGCAAGCTCGCCGTATTGCACCGGGGCTCTCACCCCCGGCCTGTATACCGGCGCCACAAGCTGCACCCAGGCCTTCGTCGAGAACAGCGCCGTGCTCATGAACAAGTCCGACGCGTTCGATGCGTACACCGACGCCTCTAACTTGGGAGCTTTCGTGTACGGCCGGAGCATGACCAGCGATCCCATCGCGGCAACCTGTACAGCAGGCGCGGGGATCGGATGCAGCGGCCAGTCGCCGTCCATCGTCAGCACTGTCAGCAACGGCTACGGCAACTACAATGCCGGCTACATCCAGTTGACGACCACGGCGTGGCACGGCCTCACTGCGAAGACCAACTTCTCGTATAGCAACGCGCTGGGTACCGGAGACGTGGTCCAGGCTACCAGCAGCTTCGCCAGCGTCGATCCGTGGAACATCCAGAACAATTACGGTCCGCAGACCTACAACGAAAAATTCACCCTCAACGCCTTTCTGAATTACGCGGAGCCCTTCTACGCTTCCCAGCAGGGCATCATCGGCCGGCTGCTGGGCGGATGGAATTTCTCGCCACTCTTCGTTTACGGCAGCGGCTTCCCGGTCGAGATGAACACTTCGAACGGCGACTGCGGAAGCTTCGGCCAATGCAACACCAACTACATTGGGTCGCTCGAGAATATGGTTATCACAAAGAACTTGAACTACAGCGGTACGGAGAAGCAGGCCGTGGGAACCGAATGCGGCTTCGCCGGCCCGGGTTACAACGTGTTCAGCAATCCCGACGCGACCTGCCCAGTGAACGGCGGGATATTCGGCGACCCGGTCCGCAATCCGATCCTCGGCTACGACGGGCAAATCGGAGGTGGCGGCCCGGTGAAAGGCCTGCCGTTCTTTAACCTGGATCTGGGCATCACCAAGAACATCAGACTCAAGGAGAGGTTCAGCAGCTCCTTGTACTTTGATTGGACCAACGTATTGAACCACATGCAGCCTAACGATCCTTGCTTCTTCTCCACAGCCACATATGTCTGGGGCGTGCTCGGCTGCGGCGGAAACCTTCAGGGCAATACTCCTCGCCGCTTGCAGCTCGGCATGAGCCTTGACTGGTAACCAGTAATCGATGGAGTTCACCAGGCCGGGAGCGATCCTCCCGGCCTTCTTTTTTCGGCCCGCTTCTTTGCTGCGTTTTGATTTTTTTTCCGTGGCGCACGCGCCGGTGATTCTTACTCTATGTATTTCAAATCTGGGATTTCCTGATCGACGCTTCCATTTGATGTATGTCACCTGTGGCACGTGACGAACTGTCATCGTTGCGGGATGAAGCGCAATCCAGCAGGACGAATTGTATCTAGGCACCTCCACAAGATCATATATGCGTTGAGCTGCACTTAGTTAAGTGATTGCGAATGTTGGACGAGCGTTTTGGCACCCGCCTTGCTGTGCCAACGTAGGAGTGCTGTCAGTAAGACAGCGTAATCGACACGTGAGCGCTGGGGAAGTGCTTGTCTGTTCTCGTCAGGGGCGAAAAAAGCGGACTTCGCCAACGTCCGAAGGCGATGTGTCTCTGTTGTCCTGCGGACAGCGGGGGCAGACTCACACAATCGTAAGGAGCGGAATGCTGAAACTGTTTGGCCGAGGGCCCGAAATTCTCTTCGAAGCACTTCACCGATGCCCAAAGAAGATGTGGTTTTATTGTCCCGCGGACGGGCGCTGGAGTATTCATGAAATTATCTTGCACCTCACCGACAACGAAGCTGAAGCCTATGTGCACTGCCGGCAATTCATTGCCGAACCTGGGTCGATCGCATCGACTCTCGACGCTCCCCGATGGGCCACAATGCTTGGTTACTTTCACCAAAGCACGGGAGATGCGCTGGGACTGATCCTGCGTTTGCGAAGAATGACGTACAAAATCCTTCAGTACATTCCCGACCCCGTCTGGCAGCACACCGTGAAAGATCCCCATAGGGGGATGATGACACTCGATGAGTGGTTGGGGGTTCAGGCGCAACACATTCCGCATCACGTGGAGCAAATCCGGCTAAACTATGTCGAATGGCGGAAACAAGGAATCCGGCAAAACCATGTCAAATGGAAAAAACAACGTAGCAGGCCACATCAGAGACGGCATAAGGCATCTCATTCGACTGTTGCGTCAAAAGAAATAGACATAGACAGTGTGCAGAATGCAGTTTTCTAGGGCGGTAAATGCCAGTTCCAACTAGCGTCGCCATGTCCGCCAAGGTGAGATCAGAGGTTCGTCAGATGGCGCTGAAAACATGCCTAGCCTTTCTTGCGCTCGGCTTTGCCATGGTGATGCCGACAAGCGCGCAAGCGCCGGCGAGGGAATCGGGCCGCGAGCCCGTGGTCGTTGAGTTGTTTACATCAGAGGGCTGTTCCGATTGTCCGCCGGCCGATGCATTGCTTGAAAAATTGGAGCAGCAACAACCCATACCTGGAGCAGACATCATCCCACTAGAAGAGCACGTAGATTACTGGAATCACGACGGGTGGATCGATCCGTTTTCTTCGATGGCTTGGACGGATAGACAGCGAAACTACGTTGCTATGCTCAGCAACGGCACGCCGTATTCTCCAGAAATGGTTGTTGATGGGCAAAGCCAGTTTGTAGGAAGCCGTGAGCGGGAGGCCGAGGCTGCCATCGAACGGGCTGCGCGCGGCCCGAAAACCGACGTCGCGATAAGCGCGGGCAAACTGGATGGAAAGGATTCGCAGGACTTTAACGTGTCAGTGGGAAAGCTCGTCGGAAACGCCGACGACGACGTTGCGGACGTCTGGATCGCGGTGACCGAGGACGGCCTGCGATCGTCAGTCACTGGGGGCGAGAATGCTGGGCACGTCTTATACCATGCCGCTGTATTGCGGTTAATGCACAGGATCGGAGTCGCACAGCTGAACGGGACGTCGACATCGTTCACGGGCGATCCCCGCGTGAAGTTCAACTCTCACTGGAATCACGCCAATCTGCACGCAGTCGTGTTCGTGCAGGAGAAAAAGAGCCACAAGATCCTCGGCGCAGCTTCGATAACGGTCGAGCCGGGTTCCGTACCGAAGACTTCCCACGAGTAAATGTAAGACCAAGAGCCGCACGCGGACCAAGCAGGAAGGTCGGAGCATTTACACGCCCGAGAATTCCAGACACGCTAAGTCAATCACTCACAGGTCGAATTGGAGGAGGCGCACCTTCAGCGCCGGATCCCGCCGTACTTCGCTAAAGGCGCACTCCAGTTAATACCGGCCGGCTACTGAGGTGTTCACTGTATTGACCTTACCCTATGTGGAAACTCATCCTCGCATCCGTCCACTCAGTGTGTCCTAAGGAAGTGGGGGCTTCCTTCGCGAGCGGCTCGTAGGCGGCGTGCCAACCTAAAGGAGAATTTCCATGATGAAGCTCTACTCGTTTTTTCGCTGCTGTTCATTTTCCGCCTTCCTTTTGCTGGCGTTCGCGATGACCGCAGCCGCGCAAAATAACGCCACTCTTCAAGGAACGGTAACTGATCCTTCAGGCGCAGCCATCGCCAACGCCAATGTCACCATAATAGATCAGGCCACCGGGACCATACGCCAGACAAAAACGACGAGCACAGGCTTCTACCAAGTGGCGCAGCTTCCACCGGGCCAATACACCGTGACCATCGAGGCGACCGGCTTTCAGAAGAGCCAGACGACCAATGTGACGGTGCTCGCGGAACAATTTCGCGGACTAGAAGTTGTTCTGCAAATCGGCGGCACAACGCAAACGGTTACTGTTAATGGAGCGAACGAGCCATTGCTGCAAACAGAAGACGCCACTATTTCGGGGACGCTGTCGACTCAGGAAGTGGAGCGGTTGCCTTCGTTTGGGCGCAACCCCTATGAACTTCTGCGTCTCACGCCGGGGGTTTTCGGCGATGACGCCCGAAGCGGGCTTGGGCTTTCGGTAGGATTTCCCAACGGGCCAGGCGCCAATGGAGGCACAGGCGGCCCGGGTGGTTCGAACACGGCCATCTATCAAACGGAAAATCAGGAATCGATCAGCGCTGACGGCCAGCGCATCACTTCCAACGACTATACGGTGGACGGGGTCAGCGTAAATAGCCTTCAATGGGGGGGTGCCGCGGTGGTCACGCCGAGCGTCGAATCTGTGCAGGAAATCACCGTGGTCGCAAATGATTACGACGCGGCCGACGGGCGTAATTCCGGCGCGCATATAAAGGTGGTCACGAAATCCGGCACCAACCAGTTCCACGGCACCGGCTTTTTCCAGTATCAGACGCCCGGCCTAAACGCCTACAACAAATACAATGGCGTCAATTTTGGAGCGAATAACACTTATACGGAGAATCCGGATCTCCGCGATGAGAATGCCTACCGGCAATTCGGCGGAAATCTCGGTGGGCCGATCGTCAAAGACAAGCTGTTTTTCTTCTTCAACTACGAGGGGCTCCGCGACAACAACACTACGTACTCGGATCAGTGGGTCGACACGTCCCAGTTTGATTCTTTGCTAGCAACTTATAGTTCGGGCAGGCCGGTATCAACAACACTCAGCGACCCGGGAATTGCGCCACGCGTCCAAACGGTTCTCCCGGCTTCCTGCGCGAACTTCCCGGTGCCGTGCCAGTTGGTCGGAAACGCGGTGAATATCGGTTCGCCCACGGGCAGTTATGGAACTTATCTGAGTGGCGCGGCCCAGGGCACTTGTCCGAACAATATTGAATGCGGGGCCGGCCTGACAAACGTTCCCGAATTCGAGTTCGCACAGGTTTTCCTCCCGCAAACCACCAGCGGCGATCAGTACAACGTCCGCGTGGACTACAACATGGGCCGCAGCATTTTTATGGGGAGCACGTTTTTGACAAGCTACAATCAGCTCGCGGCGGATAGCAGCGCTCAGGGACGCCCGATGGCTGACTACAATTCCGATCGCTTTACTCCGTCAGGCTTTCTGGGCTGGGTATTTGACATTTCTCCCACGACCCTAAACGAAGCACGCTTCAACTTTACGCGTTGGGCGTTCAACGAGATCTCCTCGAATCCGCAAATCGACTGGGCAATTCCACGCACGGCAATCCAGAACGCGCTTCCGTTCGGACAGCAGGTTGTTTTTGGCGCCGCTCAGGGTGACACCTCTCCGGGAGTCTACGCGCAAAATACCTTTGCTTTCCGTGACGTTGTTTCCATGGTCCGTGGCGAACAAGCATTTCATTACGGATTCGAAGTGGTGCGCTTGCAGGATAACGACGATCTATTGGGCGGGGGCCGTCCAAACATCGTTTTTCAACAGCCGTGGAATTTTGCCAATGGAACACCTATTTACGAGGCCGTCGAGGTGAATCCCGTCACCGGCGCGCCTCCTAGTTTCGCGCGCGCCTATCGCAGGACGCAATATGGGCTATTCTTTCAGGACGACTGGAAGTTCCGGCCAAATCTGACCGTTAATCTTGGCCTGCGATGGGACTATGACGCCCCGCCTACCGACGCGAACGGCCAGCTGGCAAACATCCTGCCCGGCTTAAGCCCGGTCACGGGCCTTGAGGACGCCGTCGCAATCAATCCGGGCAAAATGTACAACTCCGATCATCACAATTTTGGTCCCCGGATTGGTTTTGCCTGGAGTCCCACGCGCTTCCGGTCGAAGGCGGTCCTTCGCGGAGGCTTCGGCATCGCTTACGACAGTTACGACGACAATGCATTCGACAACACGCGCGACAATCCACCCTTCGTCGCCAGTTACGGAATTTGCTGCGGCGGCCCGGGCGCAACGGTCAATTCGGATTTCCTTTACGCCCTAGGTACGAATCCGCGATCGCCAGAAAGTTTCCCGGCGAATCCTGCGTTGGCGCTCGGCCTCGACCCGACGACGAACCTTCCAATCATCGGGCCCGGTGGCAGTGCGCCCAACGTGTACGGCAATCCTCAGGATTTCCCCAACCCATATGTGTATCTTTACTCGCTGCAGGTTCAGTACGCGCTGCCCACCAACTGGGTAGCCACCGTGGGATATCAAGGCAGCAGCAGCCACGGTCTGTTGCGGATCAAGAATCTTCAGTACTTCTACCAAAACCCCAGCCCACTCATCGGCGCGGTGTTTCAATTCACGCCCGACACAAACGCGAATTTCAACGCACTGATCACCGACGTCAAGCGCAATTTCCACAACGGCATGCTGGTAGATTTCCTTTATACATACAGTAAGTCGATCGACGAGGTCTCTGCAGAAGGCCCTGGCTACGGCACGAACCAAACCTATCCAACTGAACTGGCAACCGAGCGAGGCCCTTCGGACTACGATGCGACACACAACCTGCGAGTGGTAGGTCTTTATGACCTTCCGATCCTTAGAGGGCGTACCGACTGGGAGGGGAACCTTCTAGGAGGCTGGGAAGTGAATGGAGATTTTCAATTCCACTCGGGATTCCCGTGGACGCCGGTCGCGGTCAACAACTGCAATCTAGTCCTAGGCGCGGCAACCATCTGCCCACTCCGGCCGATTGGAGTTTTTGCGGCGCCGGACGATAATCATGCCACAAGCGCCTTTCTCCCTCCTGTATCGGGTTCAAATTATCCGAATGGCTCGACATCCTATTACAACGTGACGGCGTCGGGTTTTCCGGCGTTTAATCGAAATAGCGAACGCGGTCCACGTTTCAGCCAGTTTGATTTCAGCTTCGTTAAGAACTTCGGTTTGCCAGCGATGAAGCTCATCGGGGAATCCTCCAAAATTCAGTTGCGTATGAATGTCTACAACGCCTTCAACAAACTAAATCTTGCACCGTTCACCTTCCAGAGCCAGTCAACGACGGTTGCCTATGGCAACAATCCTTCCGGCTGCACGGGCAGTCCTCCGGCTTGTACTCCCATCGCCAATCCGAATTTCGGGATTGCGACCGCCGGTCTCGCGGGCCGGACAGTGGAACTGGAGGGCCGCTTTGTGTTCTGATTGCCAGCTAGGTGAATTCCACGGATAAGAATTGTCTGATGCGCGCGTTTCCCGAGCTGCCGGCGAGGTGCTGCGCGTGAAACGCCTGAGAGCGGGCACCCGTACTCTCCGCTATGTTCGTTTTTTTTGGTGACGGCTGGATCCGCCATTTCCCACGGCGAAGGCAATGCGCCGGAGACAGCACGCATTGACGCGAATGCACCACAGCCGTTTCCGCATTTCTGGGAAGACAAATCACTCAAGTCTATTCGGCTAGGCTACGCGTTTCATGGGTACCGAGAGACCACCTGCCTAATCGATTTGAAAGAATAGCTTTTCGAGAGCCAGCCGTCGCACCTGCCACAACTCGCGCTCCTCCTTATTAGCATGTAGCTTGCACTTGCCCTGGTCATTAAAGGTCAGGGTCACCTCAAGCATCTGATTGCCTTTATCGTCCCGCACTAAAATCGCGTGCTCGGCAAGGCTGAATATTACTGACCTGTACGCATCTTTGGCTTCCAGAAGAACCGTAAAGTCGCCGCCATTCTCCGCCATGGAAAACTCGTAAGGAGAATTATTGGGGCGCTGGGCGTTGCGAGTCTTAACGTCCGCTTCAAGTTGTAATCTGAGTTTCCTGAACACCTTCGGTAGAGAGCATGAGGAACGCTCAGTCACCCAGTCGAACTTGGATATATCCTTCTCCACTTTGTCGTTCACGATTTCACCTCAATAATGTCGCTCACTCTCCAAAAGTACTGCACGGCTCCACGGCCAGGCAGGCCGGCAAATCAGCGCCCCGTGTTCAGGTAGGCGAAGCTAGCGAATCCAGCCCCATAAACCTCTGCTGGCCGAGCACGGTGCGAGAACGACACTTCGGTTGTGCCTTGGAGGTTTTCCAGCGCGTGTCTGCAATCGAACGTCTTCTTCATGTTCGTGCTTGCTCGGTGGTTCTCGACCTGCGACTCGTTCAGCAACTGCTGAACACCATTCCGACTAAGACGTTTTACCCTTACAACCAGCGTGTCCGCACGAACAATCGATGTCCGGCGTCTTTTCCATAGCCTCACACTGGGTGCTGCAGTACTTGCCCGACGTTACCACGCAAGAACAAACAGGGTGTGCACACTTCTCAGCTTTCGCATTCGCCATGTCTTTTCTCCTGCCTTTAGTTCAACAGCGGTCGATCCAAGACAGCATCGTAGACACTGGGGCAAAGTGTTTCTGTCCAATAAGAAACATATTTCAATTTGTCCACAGCGAAGGGAGAAAGACAGATTTCCAATTACGCGCTATAAGGAGCATAGATTCTCAATGCAAACTGCCCGAGCCGGGCAGTCCCTGGAGAGCGGTTACCGCGAAGGCTTCAACGACCACACTCATCGCCGGCTACGGGCCGGCGCCCTGCTACCCCTGATTGCAGCAAACCCATCTTCACAGCCCTCGGCGGTGATGTAGACTCTCTCCTTCGCCGTGGTGAGTCACAAAGAGATCGAACGTCAGACCTGCCCCTCGCCCGTTTTTTCCCCCGACCGACCTACTTTGGCAAGGTTCGCGCGCCGGTGATGGTGAAGTGAGTCTCGACGACCGGTAGACCCGATCCGGGTTGCCCTCCGCCCACTGAGATTGTGTACTCTCCGGGCGCGATGATGCGCACGCCGGCCTCGTTCACTTCGCTCAAGTCGAGCGGCAACAATGAGAAGTGGACGCGCCGCGTTTGGCCGGCCGGAATTTGGATGCGGGTGAAACCGCGCAAGGCGCGAATCGGCGTAATGTCAGACTTCGGAAACGTGATGTACAACTCGGCAACTTCATCACCGTCACGCTGGCTGGCATTTCGCACGTAGGCGTCGACCTCGAGGCTGGATCCGGCATTAAGCTCCGTGGACGACAGTTGGAGCCCGCTGTACTCGAACTGCGCATAGCTCAGGCCGAACCCGAACGGAAACAAAGGCTGGCCCGTGAAATACCGGTATGTACGTCCCCGCATGGAGTAATCGTCAAACGGCGGAAGATCGGCCAACGACCTATAAAAGGTCACGGGCAAACGCCCTGCAGGGCTGTTGTCGCCCGCAATCGTCTCGGCGATTGCCGTGCCGCCTTCTTCTCCGGGATACCACGCCGCGAGAATCGCGCTAGCCAAGTCCGGATCGACCGCCACCGCGCTGCCACTCATCAGCACGACGATGACAGGCTTTCCCGTCGCGGCCAGCGCCTTCAGCAAATCCTTCTGAGGTTGCGGCAACGCGATATCCGTGCGATCGCCTCCATAGAATCCAGGAATATTCATCCCTTGGTTTTCTTCGCTTTCAAGATCGCGTGAAATCCCTACGCAAGCAACGATAACGTCCGCTTTCTGAGCGGCGGCAACGGCTTCGTTGCGTAGCGCGTCCGCCGGCGGATCCCACAGCAAAGTGATGCCCGCAACGTCGCCGCCAAACGAAAGATCGCGGTTCCTATCGCCGCGACTGTGTGAATATTCCAGGCGAATTTTGTGTGCGGCTGCATCCGCAAAACGAACCGGAATCATCAGGTCCGGCGTCGTTGGGCGTTCATCAAAAAGCTTACCGTCGAGGTATAACCGGAAATCGTCGGCGTCCTTGCACGGATAGCAGCCGTCGATGTCCACACCGATTCGATAGTCGCCCGGCGCCGGCGGTGTGAATGTGCCGGTCCATCGGACGGAGAATTTGCCGTTCTGCGCTCTCGGAATTGGGTTGAGGCCGGCCCAGTCGAAATCGATTGACTGGTCCGTACGCGTCATGGCCGGCGCGCCTTCGAAATTCGTGTTACTAAAATATTCACTCGTCAAGCCGCCCAGCGCAGGCGTTTTCTCATCGGAACGCGATGGCCGAAGCGCAGTCGCCGGAACGGGTATCGGCATTTCGTTCACCAGCTTCGAGCCCTGCGCGTACACCAACGTGTCCTGTCGTCCAAATCGCCGCTCGATGCCGAGCAGCGGCGTCACCGGATCTGGCGGCGTCCCGTTGTAATTGCCTTCCAGAGCAACCACCAGATCAGCTTCTGGCCCTATGACGGCAATCGTTTTCACGTTCAAATTCAGCGGCAAGATCGCTTTGTCGTTCTTTAGCAGCACCATCGACTCGCGCGCCGAGCGCAGCGCGAGCGCTCGATGCTCGGCTGAATCGATTGTGCTGGGCGCCGTCTTCGCATACGGCACACGGCCGGGAGGATCGAACATCCCGAGCCGAAACCGCGCAGTGAACAATCGCTTCACCGCCCGATCGACGTCGTCTTTGCTCAGGAGGCCCTCTTTCACGGCCTTTGGCACGTCGCGGTATTCGTCGCCGCACGAGAGATCCGCCCCAGCCTTGATCGCGAGAGCGATGGCATGGACGTTGTCCGGCGCGTAGTGATGATTGGCCCAGATGTCCTCGATGGCGCCGCAATCGGAGACGACGTAGCCCTGAAAACGCCACGCGTCGCGCAGATGATCTTTGAGCAGCAGATCGGATGCGCAGTCCGGCTTGCCGTCAACGGCGCTGTACGCACACATCACGGAATCGGCCTTGCCATCGACCACAGTTGCGCGAAACGCCGGAAGGTAGGTGTCCTCGAGATCATAGGGCGACACATCTACGTCGGTGATGTGGCGCAGCATCTCCGTCCCGCTGTGAACCGCAAAGTGCTTGGGCGTGGAAACCGCTCGCAGATAGTGCGGATCATCGCCCTGGATGCCCTCGACGAATGCGGTCCCCAGACGCGCCGTCAAAAATGGATCCTCGCCATACGTTTCCTGGCCGCGTCCCCAGCGTGGGTCGCGAAAAATGTTGATGTTCGGCGACCAAATTGTCAGCCCGCGATTCGCGCCCACATAATTCGTCGCGATGGCCTCCTCGTATTTCGCGCGGCCCTCCGTGGAGATCACTTCTCCCGTCTTGCGGATCAAATCCGTGTCCCATGTTGCAGCCGCGCCAATCGCTTGCGGAAAAACCGTCGCGCGCCCCGCTCGGCCGAAGCCGTGAAGGCCTTCGCTCCACCAGTTGTAGTAAGGGATGCCGAGCCGCGGAATTGCCGGAGACGCGTAGCCCATCTGCGACGCTTCCTCTTCGATCGTCATTCGCGAAACCAGATCGTCCACACGCTTCTTGATTGGCAAATCAGGATTCTTGTACGCCGCAGATGAGTGGTTCTTCTTCGAGGATTGTGCGTCCTGCGCGCCGCATCGATTCCCACAGGAGAGCAGAAGGGCGATGCACGAAAGCAGACGAGCGGTGGACGCGATGCGATTTCGCATGAGAACTCCCGAAGGATGGTGGTCGATCGTGGCGGATTATAGCTTGAGCAGAGCGCGAAAAACAAAGTTCGGCAGAATATCAGCTTAACCGTGCTGTCTCCGTGCCTTTCTAATGGCAAATTCGTTGTATTGAGTGCGTTGGAGCTTTTCAACTGTCGATGGATGCGCGTGCGATGATTCTCTCGCAGTTGCACTCACCGCCCACTTTTCCCAGACGGACGGATTCGTCAGCATTTGCATGTAGACGCCACCCACGACAGGCCGGGCCTGAAAGCCGGCAGGCGTGCCGTCCACGGTCCAATACCAATCGCTCAAGGGGACGCGGATGGGGGTGCGTTCCGCGAAATTGTAGACCCCGGAAAACAAATCGCTGAATTGGGCTTTCGATGTTGCCAGCGCCGCAGACCAGGACTCCCAGTCGAGCTTGGTAAAGCCTGCCCGGCTGTCCAAAGGGAAACCAAAAGCAGTGGAGCGGCTGTGGTAATAATCCAGCTCTTGGCGGGCGAGGGTTGCGGGAAACAGGTGGATTCCAAGGACGCGATCCCACACCAAGTTGTACTTCTGGCTCCAGGTGCCCGGACGGTCAAACGCCAAGCGGGTGGGACCGTGGCCGCCCGCCATCTGCATCCACTTGGCGGCGTCCTGTTCGGCGGTATGGCGGAAAGCCTCGCTCACGGATGTCTTGCCTAGCATGCGGGTCAGCATCGCGTAACCGCCCAGCGCCTCGATTGCTTTCAGAGAGAGATTCGCGTTGTGGCTGAGCAAGCCGGTAAAGTCATCGGTACAAAGCTGGTCTCCTGGATCAAGGCCGTTGGCCTTCAAGTAATCTGCCCACTTCGTGAGCAGCGACCAGTAGCGCGATGCAAACTCCCCGTTGCCTTCGGCCTTGGCGATTCCCGCAATCATCAAGAGCATGTTGCCCGTTTCTTCGACCGGCATGCTTTCCATCTGTTCAGGGTCGCGGACGTTGTCCAAGGGATAGGCGCCGAGATCGTGGGGCGCGTAGGGATACGGCCACTGGCCGGACTGGGCGTAATCGAGCAGCGGAATCAAGGAGTCCTCGAGGAGCGCGGGATTCACGAGCAAGAGAAGCGGAGACTCGGGATAAATGACGTCCGCGGTCTGCGCGCAGCCGCAGCTGGAAATTTCCTTCAAGAACATCAGAGGCTGACCGTCAGGCCCGACGGCCAGAGTGTTCGCCGCGAAGGCTTGGCGGTAAGCGAGGGCGGAAATTTCTGCGTACTGCTGGCCACCCACGCGCGTCAGATCGGCCATGAGCTCTTGATCGGACTGCTGACTGCGCGCGCGGAGCGAAGAAAAGTCATGTTCGGCGGTTTGGAGCAGGGCGTTGATGTTCACGCCGCCGCGTTGCCAGAAGGGATGAAGCCGTTTTCCGAAGTATTCGACGGGATAGATCTCGTCGTATGCCAGGAAGAGGTGCCGAGAAACAGGTTCGGCTCCCACTGCGCCCATCGAGAACGCAAACGCCATCACCGGCCACTGGTCGTTTGCGGCATGCGGCATGCGCGTGTCCATCGGAGAGTTCAACTGTCCGTGGGAAATGAATTCTTGAATAGCAGTTTCCTCGGGCAGGACCGTATCCTCCGGCGATTCATCGAGGGGCGCGGCTACATACAGATAACCCCAGTTGATGCGGGTGAAGTCGCCAGCGCGGCCGAGAATCGGCTGAGCGGAAGTCCCCATCCGCAGGGCACGAAGGCCGGGAATGCTTTCGGTCTCCCAGGCGACCAGTTCGTCCGGCGTGTTCACCACGAGTTCGGCAGTGTTATCGAAGTAGATTTCGACTTGGTGCTGTTTTCCATCCAGCGAATGAGCCTCCCAAGTAAGGTAGGTCACCGGACGGCTGAGGACATCGAGTTGCCGTGGAAGGTCGGGAGTAAGGAAAGTGAGACGGACGAGGATGTTTGCGGCCTGAAAATCGTAAATGGTTCGCGTGGGGAATACTTGAAGGCGGAGCTGGCGGGCCGGAGTCACATCTTTCGGTTCATCACCCATGAGGCGATAGGTGTGGTCATCCACACGGATGAGGCTCTGCATGGTCATGCGCGCGCCGGTCCAATGCCGCGTGGCGTCATACGTCAAATGGTCGGCGAATGACCAGATGCTGAAGTAAGGATCTACCGCGACGAGGGGAACTGCAGGGGGCCGAAAAGTGGCAGGGGCTCCTTGGCCGTTCGCCGCCATGGCGAGCGCGAGAAGCGCTGCAAAAAGCCAGCTGAGTTTCATCGATGCGCCTTTCCAGCACGGGAACCGTTGTTCCCGGTGCGCAACGCACTTTCCAGGGAACGGGCATTCTATTACATATACGTTACATGGCGAAAAGGGGCCACTCACGGCTGGTAATCTGAACTGTGAGCTTGGGGGACGACCACTAGTGGACGAGGGTGGAAGCAAAGACAATACGCACGCGGGACTTGAGGCCAGGCAGGCCTTCGGCAAGGGCGGCGATGGTCACGTTATGCGGATGGCCGATGGCGATGGCGGAGCCTTCGGAGGCGGCGTCGCGGGCCGCAAGATCGAGCTGGCGGAGAATGGCTCCGCGCGTTTCGATGTCATCCAGAAAAACCTTGCGCGACGCGGCGGGAACGCCGGCCTGCTTCGCGGCATTGTAGGCGACGGTGGCCACAGTGGTGCGGCTGTCGATGAAGAAAAGATTTCGCCGGCGCAAGTCTTCCATCACTTCGGCCATGAGTTGAGGCTGCGCGGTGGCGAGCGAGCCTTCGTGATTGTTGACGCCAACGGCGTGAGGGACTTGGGCGAGCATCTCGTCGAGCAAACGGTGAACTTCGTCGGCCGGCATTCCTATGCGCAATTCAACAGGCTCAGCCTTGGCGGCACTGCCCTGAAATTCCATGGGCAGATGAAGCATGACCTGGTCGCCACGGCGGTAGGCCTCGTCGGCGATCTCGGTAGAGTGCGATTGGCCGGGGAGCACGGATAGGGTGAGAGGATAAGGCATTTTGAGCAGCGCCTTGGCGGTGGCTTGGTCGCTGCCGATATCGTCAATGACGATGGCGAGACGCGGCAGACCGGATGCGCGTTCTGGCGCGACCGGCGTGACGATGTGGATGGAGTGGGTGCGCTTGTCGTTGAGCAAGTAATCGAAACGCAGGCTATTGGGCGGACCGGGTTGCGAAGCGCGGGTGAGGTGGTGGCGCGCGGCGGCACGATCGAGGGCCTGCTCGGTGGCGGAGCGACGGGTGGCATCGGGAAGGTCGATGAAGATGTCGTCGGCGACAAGATACGGCTGACCATTGCCAATGCGGCCCATCTCAGGACGAATGGAAATTTGCGCGTTCGGCCCAGCGGCGGCCTGCGCGGCGGCGACAAGGTCGCGGGTTATGCCGCGTATTTCTACGGTGCCAGCAGGCCTTCTCCAGCAGCCGGCGAGAACGGATGCAGCGAGAGACAAAACGAGCAGACGAGCGACGCACCGGGAATGAAGATGCAGAAGGGTTTTGTCATGCGGGCCAGTAGCGGCCACTTGCGATTCAGGCCGCTTTCTGCGCGGAAGAAGGGTTCTGCAGAATTTCAACGGCCTTCTTCACGACCGGATCATCCGCAGAAGGCAACTGACCCGGCGCCGGGGGAGCAAGCTGGTCCTGATTCAGTTGGGCGACGTCGCTGACTGTCTGTGGATTCACTTCCACGGTGGGCGCGACGCCTTCCTTGGGAATGGACTTGCCGCCGGGAGTGAAATAGTTCGCGACGGTGAGAATTATGGCAGCGCCGTCATCGAGAGGGATCAATTTCTGCTGTGAGGCGGTGCCGAACGTGGTTTCGCCAACGGTATCGCCGCGATGATTATCGGCAATGGCCGCGGCAAGGATTTCCGCGGGACCGGCGGTGCCGCTCGAAATCAAAACGGTCATGGGCTCTTTCCAAACCACTTTCGATGGATCGGCAGAGAATGTCTGTGTGGCCATGGTCTGGCCCTGCAGCGTGCCTATTGTGCCGGAGGATAGGAACAACTGCGCGGTGGCAATGCCTTCACCGTTGGCGCCCGAGGCCGAGCCGCGCAAATCGAGGATCAGCTTCTTCGCGCCCTGATGCTGGAACTGCTGGAGCTTGTCGCGAATCTGCCGGGTCGTATCGGAGTCGAAAGCAGCGACGCGCAGATAGGCGATGCCGTCCTGCATTTGCTCTTGCAGCAGACGGGGAGGCTGGAGTTTGGCGTAGGACATGGTGACCTCGAGAGGCTCCTGCTTGCCGCGGCGAATGACCGAGCACTTGACGGTCTGGCCGGGATCTCCGGTGAGCAACACTTCGGCCTGACCGATGGACATCTGGGTGGTGGAGAAGCCGGCGATGGACTCGAGCAAGTCACCCTCAAGGAGGCCAGCCCTCTGCGCGGGGCTATCCGGAAGGACGGAAACAACGACGACATAACCAAAGCGCTTGGAAAGAGATGCTCCGACCTGGCCGCGCGTCTTGTCGTCGATTTTCTTTTCGTAATCGGCGTATTCGAGAGGGCTCAAGTAGGCGGATTGAGGATCGAGCGAGTCCAAAAGGCCGTGCAAGGCGCCCGAAGTGACCGCGTGAACGTCAGGATCGTCCACGTAATCGTCCTGAATGTACTGGAGAACTTCGCTGTAGACGGTGAGCGAAGCGTAGCTCTTGTCGCTGGTCTTGCCTTTCACGTAGCCAACGGCGACATAGGCAAAAACCAAAACCGAAAGGACGATTACCGTTTTCTTCCAAGATGAACTCATGTTTTCTTCCTGTGCCGCTGCGTTGAGCCGACCTGCAACGATACGCCTTACTCTAGATTGCGATTATAGCATCTCCGGGCGTGTTTTACGGATTACGAGCTGCGCCGACGGCCTTTTGCGTCCAAGGGTTTCGATGCCTGAGACTTGGACAAAGATGGCCGCGAATAGGCTTTGGCCTTGAGCAGCGCATTGCGGCGGCTATTGCGCTTGCCGAGTTTTTGGTTCACGAAGCCGTGCTTCATCGCGGTGTCCTGTCATCATGTCCGCGGTTCTGCGGACCCGTTCCGCCTGCAAGATTATCTTAACAGCGTTGCCCGATCCTTCCGATGGGAGCTACGAATCGGTAGGGTGTTCCTCAGCGGGGGCTGAACTGATGTATGTATGCGAGATGCGATCCTGCCAGGTCAGATGGTCTTCGTCCCACAGCGCCCAAAGAAAACCGAGAAGAAGCGTGCCGCCGGAGAGAAAATAGCCAAAGCTGCGCCAGAGCAACTGGCGCGTGTCCGGGAAGGCCCCGTCCATCGCGACCACGGAAAGGCCGCGAACCTGCATCCCAAGGGTTGCGCCGGAGAAGAGCGTAAACAAACCAAAATACAGGATGTAGATCAGAAAAAAGATGATGGCGTAAATGGCGAAGTTGATCTTTAGAAATCCGAGCTGGCCGCCCAAAGAGCGGAACATCGCCAGGAAACCGAGAAACACGCCAAGAATGGCGGAGGCGTCGAGCAGGCCGGCAAAGCGACGCGTGGCTAATTCGGCGACGGGAAAAGAAGATGCGGCCGGATGAACGCGGTACGTCTCGACGACGGAAAAATCGAGCTGCGGCTGCGAGACGTGTATTTCGACACGCTGAGTGGGCCGGATGCGCGCGATAGTGCGCGGCGCAACGGCGGTGGTGATGACGCCCGGAGCATCTTCACCACCGAAAGACAGAACGGGTTGGGATTCGGGCGGGACTTTCTCGTGGCGGCGGGAGCGGTAGACTTCCAATCGACGGGCCACTTCACGGCGCCACTCGGGCTCCTCAGTGGAGCTGACGGAAACAGGGGAGGGCGGCTGGGTTGCGGCGAAGGGAGCTTCGCAAAATGGGCACACTTCAACGCGCTGATTGTTAACTGCGCCACATTGCGAGCAGACTTGAATCACCCGGTTCGTTTTGCGCTGCGGACCCGTAATTCGCGGACGAAAGCATCCTAGCAGATTCCGGAAAAGGCGAGGCGCAAAATCAAAGGGAAGGTCGCCTAACAGATAACCAGCAGCGAAGCAATTCAGGCGGGTGTACTACGGTTCTTTGCGGGGCTTTGTGAGCATGTTAGGCTTTGGGACTCTCTTCGACACGATGCCCGATTGGATGGACGCAAACTCTCCGCGGCGGAATTCTAGAAAGAGCCGAGGCGCTATGCTGCTGGCGCTGATGGTAGCCATGCCCATTGCGGCCCGGGCGGTCACGCCGCAACAGAATCAAACGGTCACGCACCTGCTCACGCAGAAGGGCGAATTGACGCTCTCAGCCGACTCGCAAAAAGAGTCCGGGAAAGTCTTCTTCGCCGACGGGGACGTGGACATCGTGTACGAAGACGCGCGCCTGCGAGCCGACCACGTGGAATACAATCCGCAGACCAAAGTGGCGCTGGCGCGCGGGCACGTGCAGTTCGACCACGAAAACCAGCATCTGGATGCGGACCAGGCGAACTACAACTTCGAGACACAACGCGGAAATTTTCACAATGTGCGGGGCACGGTGAAGGCGGAGCACCTAGCCAATCCCAACGTGCTGGTCAGCCCCAATCCCTTGACATTTGCCGCCGCGGAAGTGGATCGCGTGGATGAGGAAACGTTCGTCGCGAAACATGCCTGGCTTACGGTCTGCAGGCCGGACCGGCCGAAGTGGAAATTTTATGCACCGCGCGCGGTGATCCACATGCAAAAAACCGTGGCGCTCGAGAACGCGACGTTTCATTTGTTCCACATTCCGGTGATTTATCTTCCCTATGCTTCCGTGCCCGCGGGGGAGAAGCTGCGGCAGTCGGGTCTTCTGATTCCCGATTTGACGCACTCATCGACGAGAGGCTACGTACTTGGAGATTCGTTCTATTGGGCGCCGACGGAGTGGATGGACGCGACGGTTGGAGCGCAATACTTGAGCCTGCGCGGCTCGAGCGAAAACGGCGATCTGCGCATGAAGCCGTGGCAGAACGCGACGCTGACCGCGACCTACTACGGCGTAATCGACCGCGGGCTTCCGGGGCCAGACGGGACGCTAACGAAACAGGGAGGGCATGAAGACCGGCTTTTCTTTGACGCGCTGCTGCCGGACGGCTGGCGCGCCGTGGCGGACGTGGATCAGTTGTCTTCACTGACCTTCCGGCTGGCATTTGCCGAGACGTTCGCGCAAGCGGTCAATTCCGAGGTGCGCACCACGACGTTCCTGACAAAACATAGCGACGGGTTCAGCCTGGCGCTTGCAGCCTTGAGCTACAAGAATTTCCTGACCGCGTCGCCGGACACGTCGATCGATATCCGTACCGCGCCAGAGGTTCGCGCCGGTTCGGTGGATCGCGCACCGTGGCAGAATCTGCCGATCTACTTCAGTTTCGACGCGTTTGCGGACGCGGTACACCGCGAAACGGATGTCCTGCCGGAATTCAGCACGCCATCCTTCGTGTCGCGCATGGAATTCGCCCCCACTGTCACGGCGGCGCTGCACTGGGGGCCTTGGCTCGACGTGACACCGACCTTCACGGTGCGTTCGACACGCTACGGCGGGCAATTGCAGGACGGCGAGTTCGTGGATGAGCCGTTCGTGCGCACGACCGCGGAATTTTCCCTGGACGTCAGGCCGCCGGCACTCGAACGCACTTGGAGCGACGGCAGCACACAATGGAAGCATACGATCGAACCGGAATTCGACTATGAGTACGTGGATGGCGTAAACGATTATGCAAGGTATCCGCTGTTCGACGAGGACGACACGCTGACGGACACCAACGACGTTCAATACGGAATCACACAGCGATTGTTTCGACGGACGGACGACAATGACTCAGACGAATTGGTAAGCTGGAGCTTGCAGCAAAAATATTATATCGATCCGACTTTCGGCGGCGCGCTCGTTCCGGGACAACGCAACGTTTTTCAGGCGCTCGATTCGTTGACGCCGTTCGCGTTCGAGGACAGCTTGCACCGATTTTCGCCGATCATCAGCGACTTGCGCGTCGAACCAGGCGAACGCTTCGACACCGAGGTCCGCGTGGATTTCGATCCCAAGCGCGGCCAGATGACCGCCATCGGCACACTGCTGAAAATCAAGCCGTACAAACAGTCGTTCGTAACCCTAGCCCACTTCTCCACAATCAATATCCCACCCCTGATCGTGTCGCCCGCCCGGTTCATTCCACCCCTTCCATCGCCGGCTGCGCCCGTGCTCGAACGGTATTCGAACCAGGTGCGCACCCTTTTCGGATACGGCGACATGGCGCGCCGAGGATGGAACGGGGAATTTGGATTCAGTTACGACATCAGCGAGCAGGTGTTCGAGAACCAAGTAGCGCAGATCTCCTACAACGGGTCGTGCTGCGGCATCGGATTCGAATACCAGCGGCTATCGCTGGGAACAGTGCGAGACGAAAATGAGTGGGGACTTGTGTTTCGGGTCGCGAATATCGGCTCGTTTGGAAACATCCGGAGACAGCAAAGCATTTTCTGAATCTGAGGTGGGATGAGCAGCGAATCCGCGTATTGGACGATTGCCGAAGCCGGCGCGCAGTTGCGTCGCGGGAAATTGTCGCCCGTCGAGTTGACGCAGGGCGCGCTTTCGCGAATGGAAAAACTGAATCCGCGGTTAAACGCGTTCATCACCGTGACCGCGGAGCGAGCGTTGCGCGACGCCAAGGCCGCGGAACGTGAGATGCGGCGGGGAAAGTATCGCGGACTCCTGCATGGGGTTCCCATCACGCTCAAGGACAACATCTGGACCAGAGGGGTGCGTACGACCGCGGGCTCCAAAATCTTGAAGGATTTCGTTCCGGCCGCCGACGCAGAGGTAGCGAAAAGATTGTGGAATGCCGGCACGGTGCTGCTGGGAAAAACGAACCTGCACGAGTTCGCGTACGGAATCACCACAGAGAATCCACATTATGGCGCCACGAGAAATCCATGGAATACGGAGTGCATTCCCGGAGGATCGAGTGGTGGTTCGGCAGCGGCCGTGGCGACGGGAATGGGATTCGCGTCCGTGGGGACGGACACGGGAGGCTCGATTCGAATTCCTTCGGCGCTTTGCGGCATAGTGGGGCTGAAGCCGACGTTTGGACGAGTGAGCTGCGATGGAATCGTGCCGCTCGCGGCGACGCTCGATCACGCGGGGCCGATCGCGCGAAATGTCGCGGACATTGCGATTCTGCTCGATGCGATTACGGCAAACGAAACGCCGGACGGAAATTTCTACCGGGCGCTGCGCGCGGGCGGAGTGTCGAAAAAACGGTGGGCGAAGTTGCGGCTGGGATGGCCGCGGGAGTATTTTTTCGAACGCATAGACGAAGAGGTGAAGCGCGCGGTGGAGAAGGCGGCCCGAGAGTTTGAGAAGATGGGTGCGCGAATTGAAGAAGTATCGCTGCCGCATATCGAGGATTCGGTCGAACCGAGCACGCAGATTGCGCTCGCCGAGGCGCTGGAATATCACGAGAGCCAGAGATATTTTCCGGCGCACGCGACGGATTATGGCGAGGATGTGCGCAAGCGGTTGCAGATGGGCAGCGCCGTCCGCGCCGTGGACTACCTGCAAGCCCAGCAATCGCGCGAGCGAGTTCGCGCAGATTTTCGCGCCGCGTTCGAACGCGTGGATGCGATTGTGGCGCCGACCACGCCAATTGTGGCGCCGCGGCTGGGCCAGGACACGGCGACAATCGGGCGAGAATCGGAATCCGTGCGGGGTGCGCTGGTACGAATGAACCGGCCGGCAAATTTTACGGGATTTCCGGCGATTTCGATTCCCTGCGGATTTACGAGAAGCGGGCTGCCCATTGGCATGGCGTTGCACGGACCCGAGTGGGGCGAAGCGAACCTGCTGAGCATTGCGCTCGCGTACGAACAAGCGACAGAATGGCACTTGCGACACCCGGAATGAACCGCCCAGCGCAGCGCGGACATCCAATGGCGGAATGGAAAGCGTAGGTCTACTGAGATGAAGCTGACGGTATTCACCGCGTTGATTGCGGGACTAGTTTCTTTCCTGTCACCGTGCGTCTTGCCGCTTGTGCCCGGATATGTATCGATGCTTTCGGGTATCGGCGTGGAGCAACTGCAACAAGGACAAGGCGCACGCGGGGAATTGCTACGGTCGGCGCTGGCCTTCGTGGTTGGGTTTTCGATTGTATTCATCAGCTTTGGCGCATCGGCGAGCGCGGTAGGAACGTTCCTGCAAAGCCATCGGGGCGTGCTTGCACCGCTGGCAGGGGCTTTGATTCTGCTTTTTGGCCTGCACCTGATTGGCTGGCTGGTGAAAATTTCGCTGCGCGTCGGATTCGTGGTTGGCGGGCTGCTGGTGGCGGGAGGCATCGCGATGGCGTTCATGGCGCCTGACGGATTGGCGAGTTTCCGGCCGGTGCACCTGTTTGCTCTTTCGCTGATTTTCCTGCTGGGGCCGGCGCTAACGCGATGGCTGAATCGCGACGTGCACTTTCGAAACGTGGGTGGGAAGCCGGGGATCGTCAGCGGATTTCTGATGGGGTTCGCCTTCGCGTTTGGCTGGACGCCATGCATTGGGCCGATTCTGGCGTCCGTGCTGACGCTGGCGGCGAGCGAGGGCACGGTAGCGCGAGGCATTTTCCTGCTGGCGGCGTACTCGTTGGGGCTGGCGATTCCGTTCTTGCTGACGGCCCTTGGGATCGGGCAGTTCCTGAAATTTTACAAGCGTTTCCGCAGGCATATTCATCTGGTGGAGGTTTTCAGCGGCGTGCTGCTGCTCGCGGTGGGCGCGCTGATTTTCATGAACCGGCTGACCTGGCTTTCGGGTAAACTGACATTTCTGAACCGTTTTTCGCTGTAAGAGGAGTTTGGGGTGAATTTGAATTCTGTGATTTCGCGATGGATGACGATGGGAACGGTTGTGGCGCTCTCCTTTGCATTCGCGGGATGCAAGGAAAACGCTTCGACAAATGCTGCCGGGAAAATGACATCCAAGGCCTCTCCGAATGCCAATAAGCCCAATGAGCCCGACGTGACCTTCCCGGAATTGCAAGGCGGGAACCTGCCGCTGCCGAGCCTGCAAGGCAAAGTTGTGCTGGTGAATTTCTGGGCCACGTGGTGCGAGCCGTGCCGCGAGGAGATCCCGTGGTTGATTGAGTTCCAGGACAAGTATGCGAATCAGGGATTCACGATTCTGGGCGTGGCCATGGACGAGGAAGGAAAGAAGGTGGTCGATCCCTTCGTGCAAAAAACGGAATTCGACGTGGACGGCAAGCAAGAGACGATGAGTTATCCGATCATGCTTGGGAATGAGGACCTCGCGGAAAAATTCGGCGGGCTGATTGGCCTGCCAACCAGCGTGTTAATTTCGCGCGATGGAAAAGTCGTGAAGCGTTTTATCGGCGAGGTCGACAAAGGTGAATTGCAGACGGAAATCGAGAAGCAATTGCAGTTCCACCTGTAGAGTTTCCTTTCAGGTGTGCGGAGAAACTCCGGCGACATGATGGACGAGCGGGAATTCGAGAAAAAGTACACGGAGGCTTTCGAAAGCCTACGCAAGAGACTTGCCACACTCGGCGACGAGCACGATTTCGAAGTGGAAGGCGGCAGCGGAAAGCTGGAAATTCTGTTCGAGGATGAGGACGAGACGCGCTTCGTGATCAGCCCCAACACTCCGGTGCGGCAGATCTGGATTTCGGCGCTCACCACAAGCTTCAAACTGGGATGGTCGGCCCAAGCCAATGCCTTCGTCCTGGATAAGACAGGCGAGACTTTGGATCAGGTGATGAGCCGGATTTTGAGCGAACAACTGGGCACGCCGGTGAGCGTAGGATGAGAAAAGTGCGGAATGTGACGGGCGGAGCTGCCCTGCGTGTGTTGGTGGGATGTTGGGCATGCGTCATCTGCGCGCAAATCGCACAGCCGCGTGCGCCACAGGACTTGCCGGCGGCGTCCGCGGTGGCGAGCCCAAAGACCTACGTTTCGATTGCGCCGGTGCCGCGAGGAAGCATGTTTGAAGTGGCCGTGGTTGTGGGCATCATGCCAGGCTTCCACATGAACGCGCACAAAGTGTCGGAGGATTATTTGATTCCAACGACGCTGACGGAAAAACTTCCCGCAGGACTCAAGGAGCTGGGAACGAGCTATCCCGAAGGCATTGCAAAAAAGCTTTCTTTTTCGGACAAACCTCTGCTGGTGTACACCGACCATTTCACTGTGCGCACGAAATTTTCCGCAGCGGCGAATGCTCCGCTAGGCAAAGTGAAGCTGCCGTTCACGCTGCAATATCAGGCGTGCAACGACTCGGTATGCCTGCCACCGGTGAGAATTCCGGTATCGGCAACGATTGACGTTGCGCCCGCGGGAACCACACCGCAGCAAATGTCACCACAGATTTTCAGCCGGTCCGCACAGAGATAGTATCCACTCAAAAACACGAATGAACGGCTGTTGCGGGTTTCCCTGCGCCAGCGCAGCTATGCGGAAACGACGGGCACGGCGCGGCGGAGGCGTGAAACGACGCGGGATTTGCCGAGGACGACCATGGTTTCGAACAGCGGCGGAGCGACCGCGCGTCCGACGATGGCCACGCGCGTAGCGTTGATGAGCAGGCCGGCTTTTACGCCTTCGGCTGCCGCGAGCGCGCGAAGAGCGTGGTCGCACGCGTCATGGCTCCAGTCGGCAAGCGCGTCGAGAGCATCGGCGAGCTTGGCGAGCAGATCCGGCACCTTAGGATCCTTCCAGAACTTCGCGCGCGCTTCCGCGTCATAATCAAAATCATCGGAGAAAAATGCGCGCGCCCAGTGAGAGAAATCAGGCAGGAGCCGTGTGCGCGGACGAAGAAGGTCTACGGTGTTGGCAAACCATTCGCGCTCGGAACCGTCCCAGGAATCGCGCCAAATTCCGGAGTGCTGCAGCTCGGCCTTCACGTAGGGAAGCAGCTCGTCAATGGGAAGCTTCTGCAAGTATTGTGAGTTGAACCACTCGAGTTTCGCGCGGTCGAAAACACCATTGGTGCGGCTGACTCCGGAGAGCGTGAAGCGCGAAATGAGTTCTGCGGTCGGCAGGAATTCTTCGTCGCCACCAGCGGACCATCCCAGCAGAGCGAGGAAATTGCGAAACGCTTCGGGCAAAAAGCCCTCCTCGGCGTAGAGGCTGACGCTGGTGGCTCCGTGGCGCTTGGAGAGGCGGGTGCGATCGGGCCCGAGAATCAGCGGTACATGGGCGAAGATCGGAGGCGTGGCGGCAAGCGCATGGTAGAGCAGCACTTGCTTGGGCGTGTTGGACAGATGATCGGCGCCGCGAATGACGTGGGTGATGCGCATGGCGACGTCGTCAACCACGGCGCCGAGCTGATAGGTCGGCAGGCCGGAGGAACGCAGAAGAACGAAATCCTCAATTTCCGCGTTTTGCACTTCGCGCGGGCCGAAGACGGCATCTTCGAAACGCGTCACGCCTTCTCGCGGAGAAGCAAAGCGAACCGCATAAGACGCGCCTTCGCGAATCTTCTGCTCGCGCTGAGCCGGAGTCAGGTCGCGGCAAGGACACGGAGCGCTGCGCGCGGTCTTTTCGGCTCCTTCTTCGCCTTCAGGGGCCGCGTCTGCACCGGCATACTGTACTGCCTGGCAAAAACACGGAAAGCCAGCCCCGCTTTTCAGCAGAAGTTCAGCGGCGGCGCGATACCCTTCCAGACGTTGCGATTGAAAATAGGGACCCTCGTCCCATTCGACGCCGAGCCAGCGGAGGCTCTGGAGAATCCCCTCGACAAGCTCCGGGCGATTGCGCTCGACGTCTGTGTCCTCGACTCGCAGAATAAACGTGCCGCCCTCGTGGCGCGCAAAAAGCCAATTGAACAGAGCGGTGCGCGCGCCGCCGACGTGCAGGTATCCCGTCGGTGAAGGGGCAAAGCGAACGCGAGGTTTGGAATCGGCAGCCATGTACCAGGGCGAATTTGCCTCCCCCAGCTGAAAAACGTCCATCTTAGCGGAAGGAGGCAGGAAAATCGAGCCAGCGCGCGGTTTGGCAGGGTCCTAATTTGGATAATTTAGGATACTGCCCGCGGGTTGGGACTAGGTCCATTTCCGAGGCCGCTGATTACAAGGGCGGCGAACGCAGGATGATTGGGAATGTTCAGCGCGGCCCTGGTCTGGCCGGTTGTGCTCGTGGAGAATCTCCGCGCAGTTCATTTGCCGGTGTCAGGGTTCAGATCCTCATGGATCTATGGAATTGCTTCGTCTGAACTAAGTTTCGGGGTTTGTAGATTCACATTAGGGTATATTTCGGCGCCTCACACGGAACTGTTCGCCGCTGATAATCAGGCCTAAGCGCGCGTTTTCGGACGTTCAATTTTTTGTTGACCGACTATCCGAATTTATGATAAATGCCTTGCGCAGAGCGTGTTTAAGTGGGCTTGGGGTGGAGTCCTAGTTGTTGGTTTTATCGTCGAAGTTGTGCGTCTGTGGCTGGGGTGCCCCAGACATCCCGTACATTTTTTTCTGTTGGATTCGAGTTCGACAATCTGAGCGGAGGTGGACCGTGAGGAGAATCTGGCAGGCATTGTTGTTGGCGTTCTTGGGCGCGGCATTCCTCTTTTTCGGTGGTCCTGTGTGGGGGCAAGCGACCACGTCGCTTCGCGGCGCGGTGACTGACCCGAGCAATGCGGCGATCCCTAACGCGACCGTGCATCTGACGAATACCGACACAAACCTCGAGCGCACCACCACAACAGACCAGCAGGGCAACTACGTATTTTCGGAAGTACCGCCCGGGCATTATGTGCTTCGAGTGGAAGCCAACGGATTCTCCAAGTTCGAGCAGAACGGTTTCGAACTGCTCGTGAACTTGCCCGCCACCATAAACGTAAGGATGAAAATCGGCTCGGCCACGCAGACTGTGGAAGTAACCGCGCAGGCGCCGCTGCTGAATACCACCGACGCCAGCCAGGGCAATACCATGAGCGGCAGCCAAATTAGCGACATGCCCCTCTACGGTCGTAGCGTCACCCAACTCCTCTCCGTCCAACCCGGTGTGGTATTCACTTCGAACCGAACTGACCTGGCGTTTAATGACACGCGCAGTGGCTCGGTCAACGGCGCCCATAGCGACCAGAACAACATCACTCTCGATGGCGTAGACGTCAATGACCAGGGAAACGGCTCTCCATTTGAAACGGTTATCCCCGTAACGGTCGCTTCGGTCGAAGAATTCCGCGTCACCACTGCCGATTATGGCGCCGAGCAGGGCCGCTCCGAGGGCGCTCAAGAAGCCTTGGTGACCAAGGGAGGAACCAACAAGTTCCACGGCTCTCTCTATAATTTCAATCGTACACAGTTTGGCGAAGCCAACGACTTCTTCAACAAAACTGGCGAGGAACTTGCCGGCGAGCCCAACAAGCCATTGCACTTGGTCTATAATATTTTTGGCGGCACGATTGGCGGCCCTATTAAACACGACCGCCTGTTTTTCTTCCTGAATTACGAAGGACACCGCCAGCATCAGGCCGCTAGTGTCGGAGATTCCATCCCTTCCCCGGCGCTTGCTGATGGAGTCATTCAGTACCCTTGCGCAACTCCGTCGCAATGCCCGGGAGGCACCGTGCAGGGAGCCTCTAAGACTTGGACTGTCCAGCCCGGCTTCTTCGGCATAGGTCCCTGCTCCTCGCCCGGCCCCACTGATTGTAATTCGTCCGGCACCGCAGTTGGATTGGCCCAGATGGACCCGCTTGGAGTAGGACCCAGCCCCTCCTCGCTGGCCTATTTCCAGTCCTATTATACAAATCCGGCCGTAATCCCTAACGCTCCGCCCCTCGGAGACGGGTATCAGTTGAATTTCGACGGCTTTCGCTTCCCAGCCACTCAGGACTTCCGCGACGATATCGGGATCGGGAGGATCGACTACAAGCTAACCTCCAACGGGAATCAGACGCTCTTTTGGCGCGGCAGCGGCAACGACAACTATCAGCCGGGCACTCCTGTCCTCCCCGGGGGCGCGCCAACGAATACGACCACGGATTTCAGCAAAGGTATGGTCCTTGGCTATACCGCAGTGATCACTCCTGCTTTGACAAACAATTTTCGCTACGGTCTTACCAAGCAAAGCATCGTCAGTGCGGGAGATTCCGACCTTCCCGCCAACTTCATCCGCGGGATCAATCAGGACGAAGGAAACTACGGCATAGGCTTTAATTTCCCGGTCAACAACTTCACCGATGACCTGTCTTGGACCAAAGGGCAGCACACATTCACGTTTGGCACCGACGTCTCCATCGTTCACAATAACTCCGTCAGTACGGAGAGCTCCTTCAGTAGTGGCTTAGCGAACGCCGCGTGGCTCACTACCGGTGGTTTCTCGTTTCAAAATAGGGATGACCAGTTCAATCCAGACTGCGAAACGGTATATGGAGGCGGTCCTAATAATTGCAGCCCTGTGGACACTTTCCCGGCCGTCAGTCCCGGTTTCTACAACGGATACGACTTCCCTCTGATTGGTCTGCTCGGGATGATCTCCGAGGTGAATGCTCAATACAACGTTAAAGTCAACTCCCAAGGCGTTGGAACCGATTTGGCGCAGGGCGCTGGAGTGCCACGGCACTTTGCTCTCGACGAAACCGAGTTCTACGGACAAGACTCTTGGAAGATCAAACCGAATCTCACCTTCAACTATGGTCTGCGCTATTTGCGGCTGACGGCGCCGTGGGAAACCGATGGACAAGAAGTCGCGCCTACTCAGGATCTGGGTACATGGTTTCTCGAGCGCGGCGACGGTATGATGAATGGAGTTCCGTCAAACGCATTCCCGAATATTACGTTCGACATTTCGGGGAGATCAAATGGTCGCCCTGACTGGTGGCCTACGTCGAACGACTTTGCTCCTCGCTTTTCCCTTGCATGGTCGCCCGAGCCGAGTCAGGACTGGTTGAAGAAGCTCGTCGGCGAGGGTGACAAGTCCGTCATTCGTGCTGGATTCGGAAAGTATTACGACCACTACGGCCAGGCCATGATCACCACTTTCGACAGAAGCGGCGGTGAGTTTGGCCTCTCCACGACGCTCGTCAATCCCGCACAGGTCGAAACCGCCGCCTCCTCGCCGCGCTGGCAGCCGATTTCAGGCCAGCCGCTCGTTTCGGCGGTTAACAACATCCCGACGACAGACAATAACGGCAACCTCATCTTTACTCCGGGTCCGACACCTGATTTTCCGCTGAACTTTCCTGCGGGCAACTTCTGCATCTGCTGGGGCCTCGACAGTTCTATAAAAACTCCCTATTCCTATCAGTTCGACTTCTCGGTCTCTAGGGAATTGCCCCACCAGATGGCCATCGAGGTGGCTTATGTCGGTCGCTTGGGCCACAACCTCCTGCTGCAGAGCGACTTGGCTCAGCCCCTCAACTTGACGGATCCGGCGTCGGGAATCACCTATTACCAAGCCGCAGCGGCCATTTCCGAGGTGGCGCGGGCAGGTGCTATTGTCCCGCCTACCGGAACCAGCTCTCCCAGTTATGACAGTGCGCTACAAGCTGCAATCGGGCCGACTGCCGCTTACTGGCAGAATCTTTGGACACCTGCGGCAGCGGGCGATATGTACAATACGTCTGAGTTTGGCTGTGGCGGCCCGACCGCGAGCGTAGTGTCGGCGATCTATGCGACCTACTACTGCAACTCGTTCAACGAAACGTCGGCGTTGGATTTCATTGATCTCGTCGGCCTTCCGAGCAACAACAATCCGAACAACACCTACTTTGCGAAGACCGGCCAGTACACTTGGTACGACAATCAGTACTCTTCCCTCTTCGCATGGCGCTCGCAGGGTTGGTCGCACTACGAGTCTATGCAGGTGACCTTCAAGAAGCAGATGTCCCAGGGCCTCCAATTTAACGTCAATTACACGTACTCCACTTCCTTCGACTTGGCCTCGGATGCCGAGAGCGTTGGCGAATGGAGTGGGCTGAGCGGTGAAGTCGTGAACCCCTGGATGGGCGATCAGCTCAGCGGCCCCTCCGATTTCGACTTGCGGCACCAGGTCAACGCCCAGTGGGTCTGGCAGCTCCCCTTCGGCCAGGGTCGGATGCTAGCCAGTCACGTGAATAGGGGCTTGGACGCCATCATCGGTGGTTGGCAACTTTCCGGCCTCATGCGCTGGTCCAGCGGATTCCCTGTCAGCGGAGGAACATGTTTCTGCTTCCCCACGAACTGGCAGCTCACCGGTGACGCGACGTCCAGCGCCCAGGTTAGCGGCGGCCACTACGACGTTATCGATGGTGCAGGAAACCGCAATTACAATGCTTTCAGCGATCCGTCCGCTGTGTACAACGACCTCAGCGTCCCGCTCCCCGGCACGTCCGGTTCGCGAAATCCTTTCCGCGGAGACGGTTTCTACGACTGGGATATGGAGATGGGCAAGGTTTGGAAGATGCCGTACAACGAGAATCATAGCTTGCGCCTCAGCGCTGATGTGTTCAACGTGTTCAATCAAAATCGCTTTGATGTGGAGAGTCTGTCTCTTGCGATCCAGACTCCATCTACGTTCGGCGATTACTCGCGCCTGCTGACCCTGCCGCGCATCATGCAGTTCGGTCTCGCGTATCAGTTCTAGCCAAACCGGCAGCGCGTCTTCAAGAGCGAAAAAGGGCCCCGAGCAATCGGGGCCTTTTCTTATCTCTGTTTTTTGCGTTCTTTGGAATAGCAGTACACTTCACAAATTCGAGTTAATCTCCTTCCGCTCTGGGCGTCGAAGGAATCCGTTTACCCTCGGAAAGATTTGGGCTATATTCCCTATTGTTTAGCCTGTATGAATGGATGGTTACTGCTCTATTTCCAGCCCCGAATTAGACTTCAATGCAAGCAAACACAAAAGAACTGAGCCCGAGGGAAGTTCAAGGTTTACCGGGGCGCGTCTTCTGGATAACTGGATTGTCTGGAACCGGCAAGACGACCTTGGGACGAGAACTGTGCGGCCGGTTGCGAGCTTGCGGCCGCCCCGTCACTTTCCTCGATGGCGACGTTCTGCGGGCGGTCATCGCCGAAGACCTCGGGCATAGTGCAAGCAATCGGCGAATGTCGGCGATGCGCAATGCGAGACTGTGCCGGATGTTGGCGCAGCAGGGCGCCGATGTCGTCTGCGCGACCATTTCGCTCTTCCACGATGTGCAGCGTTGGAACCGGGCGAACATACCTGGTTACCGCGAAATCTATCTGCAGGTCCCGATGGAGGAGCTGCGGCGCCGGGACGTAAAGGGTATCTACGGAAGGGCTGAGCGCGGTGATCTGTACGATGTCGTTGGGCTTGACGTGCCCGCCGAGACTCCGGAGGCGCCGGACCTCGTTCTGGAAAATTACGGGGAGCTTGACGTTGCCACGGCAGTAGACCGCATCATGGCAGTGTGCGCGGGGCAAAATGGCAAGAACACGGCAGCCGGGCCGCGCCCTGTCACGTTCAAAACGAAAGCAGAATCATTGGCAGCGCTGGCACCACTGTTGCGCCACGGCCGCGTTCTGCCACAGGTTCGATTCTCGGTCGCCGATTGGAGATTGGACAGCGCTGGCGTGCTCGCGGCCGTTGCCGCTGCCCCCTGGGGTTCAGGCCGGATGATCGTGCGTAGCAGTGCTCGATGTGAAGATGGCGCTAAAAACAGTCAGGCAGGAAAGTACGATTCTGTACTGGGTGTTGCCGGGAGTGCGGCAATCGCGGAGGCAGTCGAACGCGTGATTGAGTCATTTGCCAATGAGGGAAGCGCGGATGATCAGATCTTCTTGCAGCCCATGCTTGACCAGGTGGCGATGGCGGGAGTGGCCTTCTCGCGCAGACCTAGCGGTGGGCCTTACTTCGTCATCAACTACGACGACCGCACAGGGCTGACAGACCAGGTTACAGCCGGTGTCGGCGACAATCTTAAGACCTTCTTTTGCCTCAAGTCACGGCCGGAGCGCTGCCCAAGGCCGCTGGCACCGATTATTGCTCTCGTAAGCGAACTCGAAATCGTTTTAGGATGCGATGCGATCGACGTCGAGTTCGCCATCGGCGAGGACGAACAGGTTTATCTTCTCCAAGTTCGTCCGCTCTCAGTCGACCGTCACTTGGGGCCGGCGGACGCAAAGGTGGACGTTGCGGCAGGCGACATTGCGCGGAAAGTGGAGCTGCTGAGCCGACCCCATCCGTTCCTGCACGGTAGCCGGGCGATATTTGGCGTGATGCCAGACTGGAATCCAGCCGAAATCATAGGCGTGCGGCCCTACCCGTTATCGTTGTCCATCTATTGCGAACTCATAACCGACGCGATCTGGGCCTATCAGCGGGACAATTACGGTTACCAAAATCTTCGCAGTTTTCCGCTCATGGTCAGCTTTCACGGACTGCCCTACATTGACGTGCGCGTCAGCTTCAACTCCTTCGTACCACGAGATCTATCCCCCGATCTGGCAAGCCGTCTGGTGAATTACTATATCGATCGGCTGCTCTCCGAGCCGCATCTGCATGACAAAGTCGAATTTGCCATCATCTTCTCCTGCTACACCCTCGATCTGCCGCAGCGGCTGGGGAGGCTGAGCGAGCACGGATTTTCTCCGGCGGACCTAGCCGAACTTTCGAGTGCCTTGCGGCACCTCACCAATCGCATCATGCATGGTGAGACCGCGCTGTGGCGGCGCGACCGCGCAAAAATCGACCTGCTCGCCCAGCGGTTTCCGACGATCTGCAACGCGCGGATGGACAAGATTAGCCGCATCTACTGGCTGCTGGAAGACTGCAAGAGATATGGCACGTTGCCGTTCGCTGGCCTCGCGAGGGCGGGCTTTATTGCGGTTCAGTTGCTGCAATCGTTCGTGGAAGTAGGTGTTCTCACCGCAGAAGAAAGGGCAGCGTTCATGGCAAGTGTCGATACCGTTGGATCGCGCATCGGGCGAGACTTCGCACAACTTTCAAGGGCAGACTTCCTGGCGCGCTATGGCCACCTGCGACCCGGGACCTACGACATTCTCTCCCCACGTTACGATGAGGCACCCGATCTGTATTTCGATTGGTCGAAGGTCCGGCCGATGGCACCGCAGGGGCCGTGCTTCGCATTCTCGACCGAGCAGTTGGGTCGCATCGAGGAGGTCCTGAAGGAACATGAACTCGACATCGACGTGTCGGAGATCATCGAGTTTATTAAAGCTGGCATCGAGGGTCGCGAATACGGGAAGTTCGTGTTTACTCGCAGCCTGAGCGACGCTCTCTCGCTCATCCGGCAGTTGGGCGAGGAGCACGGTCTTTCGGCAGAAGATTGCGCCTATCTGAACTATGATGCGATCCGCAAACTGTACAGCGAGAGTGGTTCCGTGCGGGAAGCCTTGCGGGAAAGTGTCGCACGTGGCAAAGAGCGGCATGCGCTCACGCGTAACCTGGTGCTTCCACCAATCATTGCCTCGCCCGACGAAGCATTCGCATTTCACCTTCCACCGAGCCAACCTAATTTCATAACGCGAAAGAGCGTTACGGCACGGATCGCCTCAGCCAGCGATCCTCCCGAAAACTTCGCTGGACGGATTCTTTTCGTGCCGAGCGCGGATCCCGGCTTCGACTGGATCTTCACTCGTGGGATCAGCGGATTCGTCACGCAATACGGCGGGGCTAATTCGCACATGGCGATCCGCGCTAGCGAGCTTGGCATACCCGCTGTAATCGGCGCCGGCGAAGCGTTGTTCCCGCGTTGGCAGGCGGCGCGCCAGCTTTGCCTAGACTGCGCGAACCAGCGGGTATCGGTCATCGCATGAAAGCGGTGGGCGTCACCCAACGAGTATCCGTGGTTCCGGCCTATGGCGAGCGGCGTGACTGCCTGGATCAAGCGTGGCCAAAGTTTCTGGCGGCGTGCGGCTTGCTTCCCGTGGCGCTTCCGAACGTCACCGAGGCGGCTCTTACACTCTGCACGAAGGTGGGCATTTCCGGGTTAGTGTTGACCGGCGGCAACGATCTAGCAGAACTGGGCGGCGATGCGCCGGAACGCGACGCGGTTGAGAATGCACTGGTCGACATGGCGGAAAGGCGCGGCTTGCCGGTCCTGGGCGTTTGTCGCGGTATGCAAGTGATCCAGAGGCGTTTCGCGGTTGGGTTATACCCTGTCGACGGGCACGTCGCGAAGGATCAGGTGATTCGGATTGACGGCAGACCAACAGAGATAAACAGTTATCATCGCTTTGGCGCATTCGATTCGAAGCCGCCGCTGGACACCTGGGCCATCGCAGAGGATGGGGTCGTGAAAGCTATTCGTCATTCGAGTCAACCCATCACAGGCATTATGTGGCACCCCGAGCGACTCTCCCCCTTCTCGGCAGCCGATGTGGGTTTGTTCCGCCAAGTCTTCTCGGTCAAATGATGCGTGCAATCATACTCGCTGCTGGTCGCGGCAGCCGGATGGGACCGCTTGGGGAGGGCCGGCCGAAATGCTTAGTGGAGCTTGAAGGGAAGCCGTTGATTGCGCGACAGATCGCCGCGCTGCGACGCGGTGGGGCGGACGAGATTGGCGTGGTCCGGGGCTACCGCGCGGAATTGATCGATTTTCCCGGGCTGTCCTTTTTTACCAACGAGCGGTGGGCAGAAACCAATATGGTGATGTCGCTGGTGGCGGCCGCGTCTTGGTTGCGACTCAGCCCGGTCATCGTCAGCTACGCCGACATCTTCTACCGCAGCGAGCTGGTACGCGGCTTGGCTGGCGCTCCGGGACCTTTGGTCATTAGTTATGATCGGGCCTGGCGCGGCCTTTGGAACCGACGTTTCACAAATCCTTTGGCTGACGCTGAAACCTTCTGCATTGATAAAGCGGGTCAGTTGCTCGAGATCGGCGGCAAGACGAAGCGCGTAGAAGACATCATGGGACAATATATGGGCCTATTGAAGTTCACGCCGCCCGCGTGGAGTGTCATCGAAATGCTGCTCCGCAGACTCGACGCATCGACCTGTGATCGCCTCGATATGACCGGATTGCTGCGCCGACTGCTGGCCGAAAAGCAACTCGCCATTGATACATTTGCGACGGACGGCCAGTGGGGAGAAGTCGATAATCCGGGGGACGTGGCGCTGTACCAAGAGATGGTAAGGAATGGAGAGCTTCAGCTCGATGATCAGGGACTTGTCGAAACCTCAAGAGGATAACGGCAGGGGAACTGCGACAGGAGGACGCGAGCTGCGGGTCGTGATGAAGCACGGAGATTTTACGGGGTTGGCGGAGGATTACGCGAAATTTCGAGCTGGCTATGCGCCGCAAGTCGCGACCGCAATCCTAAATTATGCCAGCCGCGATACATCCAGCATCGATGCCGCCGATATCGGTGCGGGAACCGGCATTTGGACACGCATGCTCGCAGCGCGCGGTTTGCATTCCATGGTTGCGGTGGAGCCGAATGACGACATGCGCGAGCGAGGGATCCAGACCTCGCGCGGAACGGAGATTCAGTGGCGCAAAGGGTCGGCCGCCGCGACCGGACTGCCGGACAGCTCAGTCGATCTGCTCAGCATGGCTTCGTCATTACACTGGGCCGATTTTGATGAGGCGTGCGAGGAGTTTCACCGTATCCTACGGCCCGGCGGTCTGTTTGTTGCGTTGTGGAATCCGCGCTTGATTGAAGCCAATCCGTTGCTGGTCGAAATCGAGGCGCAGATCACGCGCCTCAAACCTGACATTCGGCGCGTATCGTCCGGCCGCTCTGGCATCACTGAGCGGCTGACCGAGTTGTTAAGCGCCAAGCCGCAATTCGCCGAAATGTTATACCTCGAAGGAAGGCATTCTCAGCGCCAATCGCCCGACCAGTATATTGGCGCGTGGCGTTCGGTGAACGATTTGCAAGTGCAATTGGGGGAGGAGCGTTTTTGCGAGTTCCTGGATTGGACGGAGAAGCGAATCGCCGGTCTGAAGGCGATCGAGACCACTTATGTAACCCGCGCGTGGGCTGCGCGTCGCGTTTAAGCGCTGCGTTACGAATCTACGGAATAACCGATTTTCTTAATCTGGTCTGCGTGCTGTTACTCAGGCAATGCTCGTCAAGATTTGGAAAAACTCGCAATGCCGGTCGTGGTCTGGCCGAAAATAGAAGACGGTATTAAGATAGTGCAAGAATCTAGGCGAGTTCTCGTGCTACGAGAACGCATACTGCTCGGCTTCCCAAGCGCGCTGATCGTACGCGACCGTAGTAAGACGCGATCGTAGTAAGATTCCCCGCCGGATGCTAAGGATTAACGATCTCATGTCTGGCGGAAACTACAACCCGAGCCTGCTTGAATATCGGCGCCAGCAGACCTTTTTTCGTGAGATTATGGATTTCACGCGAAGAATACCCCGTCGGCAGTACAAGAAAGTTCGAGCGACCATCAGTAACTATTTGGCAGACTATACAGTCGAGCGCAACGGTGAGAAGACATGGGTAGAGAATCCCGCCAAGCGCGTCATTCACGGAATCTGCGACGCCGTCACTGAACCCTTTCGCAGTGGGCATTGGGCAGTACCTCGTATGGGAAACGACAGAACAGCTTATGTAGTTGGACTGTACGGCACCGGGCGGTGGTATATCCATGCACTGATGCGGCAAAACTTCGGAGAGAGAGCTAAATACATCAGACAAAGTATCCGCTTCCATCCGCGTCCGACATCTATGATTTACACGGGCCATGCCACGATAAAGTACGCTTCTCGCGGTCAGAGGCTGCCAGCTGTTACTCGTCGTATTTTGGAAGCGGTCAGGTCGAGCTTTGCCGATTTAATTTTTGTCTACCGTCATCCTTTGGATTCTTTGCTAACGAATTGGCTTTGGTGGCGGACCTACATTCGTGAGAAGCGCATCATTGGTAGTGTCTGGGACGTCTATAAGAGCGTGGACGACCTATGTGTAGGTTTGGAGCAGGACTTTCAAGGATTCAAAGCCTTTGCCGAAGGTGACCCGCATTTTTTCTCCGCTGCGCCGGGTCCACCCTTTTTGTCTTTGTCGGAATTTGTGGAGGAGACCGAACTTTATATTCAGTCCGCCACACTCGCGCTGCGCCTTGAAGACTTCGTGGGCGATCCCCGCAAAGCGTTCCTCAGGATGGTTGAAGTTCTGTCGGTTCCTATCGATTTCAGCGCCTCGAGTGTGCCCCCTCCGAAGGCCAAGCCTTATGGTTACTTAGCTGTTCAAGAAAGAGTTCCGCGGTTCAGGGATTTTATCGATGGGCTCGATTTGCAAACAAAAAGGCGAATGGAGAAAATCGGTTACGGTGTAGAGTGCAAGCGCAGCGCCTCTGCGCGTAAAGCCGCCCATGCGTGAATCACGCTTCCTGACCTGAAGCGAATCGGAAGCACAGCTTCGCGGCTATGCTCTTCACGATCATCATCGTTCTTGCGATTCCGAGCGCAATCGCGCAGGACAACTCCGTCCTCTCCAATATTCATAAGCGGCTGATGATCCCCGGATACGAGGCCCGACACGGTCACGACCGCATCGTGCTCGTTGGCGGAATCGCGCGATAGGCGCTGTCAATTCCTACACCGCCTGCAGGGCAGCCATCCTCCAGTCCATCGGCTGCACCGTTTGGGACACCCTCTTGGGCGACCCACCCATACCGACCGTCCGACGGGATACGTCAACTGACTGGGAAATCCCTGCTGTAGAACCTGATGAAGACGCTTAGCAGAAACTGACCCACTGCGCGCGGATTGCCCGCGCTGCAGAGGCGAAGCATCTGTCCCACGTGGGGTACGATGGTACCGTTGCACGAGGCCGCAGGCGTCCGTATACTCGCGATTCCACTAGGCTTGCGGCGCCCCGAGTGTGGCAGCACGAAGGACAAGTGTGGGGAAGGCGCTTGGGAGAGCGTTGTGAAGAACGTCAACCGCCCTGCACGGGAAGCGTTGCCTATTCGCAAATTCTGCTATTCTCGCAGGCGACCTTCCTAGATTCACTTGGAGCTCTGAATTGCTGACCCAGACGAGCATCGTCGGAGTCGTCTTGCTGGCCGGCACGCTGCTGCTCTCGGCGTTCTTCTCCTATATCTACGTCCTGAAACGCCAGAGCTACCTGCTGGTTTGGGCGGGTGGCTGGCTGCTGGTGGCGATGACGTCGCTAAGCCGGTTGCTGGGACCGCAGTCCGCTAACGCCGCAGCGATTTCCGGGGCAGGCGACTGGCTCGTGGCGTTGGCGGCACTGCTATTTCTGGTCGCGGCGCGGATCTATGCGCGGGCCAAAATACGCGTAACGACGGCGTTCGGCATCGGTGCGGCCGCGGCGCTCTGGGCTGTGGCGTACGTGGAAGGCTGGGTCTCCGTATCGCTCTACCTGGGCACGGCAGTGCTGCTGTTTGTTGTGGCGCGGGTGTTTTGGCAGGAAGGACGGAAGCGAGAGTCTCCTTCGGATTTTCTGTTGGGAATCTCCTTCGTGACCTGGGGCGGACTGGACATCGGCATTGTGCTACAAAACAGGATCGCATGGCTGCGTCCAGTGGATTTTCATTTGGCGCTGCTGGTGCCGGAACTCTTTTGCGGCGTGCTCATGGTTATGGCCGTGTATGAGGAAGAGCGCCACCGTGTGGAAAGAAACATGCTGGCCCTTTCGAACTTGAATCTGGCAACTTCGAGCTTCATGGGCGGGGAAATACAAAAGATGCTCGCACAGGCGCTGGACCGCGTGCTGAATGTGGTGCGGATTCCCTGCGGCGCGCTTTGCCTGCGCTACAACGCCGCGCAAGGACCGATATCGGTAGTAACGACGGGTTTGCGAGATGAATTCAGCAGGAAAGTCCTGGAAGAGAAGCTGGAAGACAACATCGTGAAGCTGGTCGCGCGGCTGGGCGGATTGGTGGTGTTGCGCGACCTCAGCAAAGCGACGCTGTGGGAAGCGCTGGAACGGGAACCGTCATTCAAGCGCATTCGTGAGCTTCTGCTGGAGCAGAATCTGCGGACGGTAGTGGGAATCAGCTTGCAGGCAAAAGAGCGAGTGCTGGGCGTGCTGTTGCTTGGTACACCGGACAACCGCCAATTCACTCCCCCGGAGCTGCGGCTTCTGCTGGCGCTGGGCTATCAGATTGGAATGGCAGTTGAGAACAGCTACCTGATCCAGCAGACTTCGCGGCGCAGCGAAGAATTGCACATCTTAAACGAGATCGGACAGGCGCTGAGCTCGACGCTCGATAATGACACGCTCTTCGAAACGATCTACTCCGAAATGCGGCGGCTATTCGACGTGGGGAGTTTTTATATTGCGCTCTACGACAGCTCGCGGGAGCAGATCCGGTACGAACTGGAAGTCACCGATACGGTAAGGCAGCCGAAGCGCTCGCGCCCGGCGGGCAAACGTGTAACCGAGTACATGCTTCGTGAGCGGCAGCCGCTGCTGATTCGCGAGAATTTCGAAGCGGAATTACAAAAACTCGGCGTCGAATCAACGCGCGGGGCAGGATCTTTTTGCGGCGTGCCGTTGATCCTCTACGACCGGGCTATCGGCGCGATGGCAATTTACAGCCAACATGAAGGAGCCTTCGACGAAGGCCACCTGGAGTTGATGCGCGTGCTTGCCAGCCAGGCGGGAATCGCGCTGGAAAATGCGCGACTCTTCGCCGAGGAGCAAAAAAAGGCACGTCATCTGACCCTGCTCAACCGGATATCGGAGCACGCGATCGCGACGCTCAATCCCGAGGAAATCCTGATCAAAGTGGCGGAGGAAATCGAGCAAGGCTTGCAGTACGACCATATCGGCATTGGCATCCTGGATTATCCCGCAAAGGAAGTGGTGGTGCAGGCAGAGGCCGGGAAGCGCCGTGACGCGATCGGCCGACGGATTGCCATTGGAGATGGATTAATCGGACATGTGGCCCGCACCGGCGAGATCGCCATTGTGCGCGAAGTGAACCCCACAAGCTTGCGGCCAGTGCTTCCCGGCTCGGCTTCGGCGATCGCTCTGCCGGTGACCTGTGCGGAAAATCTGCTGGGCGTCCTCTACGTGGAATCGTCCGAGCCTTCAGAATTCACCGATGAAGAGGTGCAGCTTTTGCGAACCCTGGCCGACCTTTTTGCCGGAGCGCTGCACAACGCCAAAAACTTCCAGAAAGCTCAGGAACAGGCGATCACCGACGGATTGACGGGCGTGAAGACGCACCGCTATCTGATGGAGGCTTTATCTGGTGAATGGAAACGGTCGACGCGCTCGAGCCGACCATTTTCGCTTGTACTGATGGACCTCGATCGCTTTAAGTTCGTGAACGACTTTTACGGGCACTTGGAGGGCGACGTCGTATTGCAAAGGGTCGGGCTGATTCTGGAGCAGAATTGCCGACGTTCCGACATCGTGGCGCGATACGGCGGAGACGAATTCGTGATTCTGATGCCGGAAACGAACGTCGAACAAGCGCGGCAAATTGCCGGAAAGCTGCGAAGCTGGGTGGCGTCGGATCCGTTGCTCCGCGACAAAAACATTACGGCAAGCTTTGGTATTGCCTGTTTTCCGATTCATGGATCAACGCCGCAAGAACTGATCCAAGTGGCAGACGCGTCGATGTATTTGTCGAAGCACCAGGGAGGAAACGCGGTGTTCACGGCGGAGCGGCGCGAGCCCGGGGATGCCACGGCTTGGAAACGCGACGTGCTGGAGGCGTATCTGGGCGTGATGCTGCACCGGCAATTCACCACCGGACCGGCGGCTTTCGAAGAAATCTGCCAGAAAATCCAGCAATTTTCGCAGTCGCTCAACGACCGAGGCCAGGTCCCATCCTTTGAGCGCTTGCCGGCGGTGGTCATGGACGCGATGACTTCCCTGGCGTATGCGGTGGATGCCAAAGACCAGTACACACAGGGCCATTCCAAGAAAGTGTCGACCTATGCGGCACTCATCGCGCAAGCTGCCGGTCTGAAGCCCATCGAGGTGGAGGAAGTCAAGCTCGGCGCGCTGCTGCATGACGTGGGAAAAGTTGGTATTCGTGAAGAAATCCTGAACAAAGCGGGACCGCTGGACGCCGACGAATGGGACGCGATGAAATCGCATACGACGCTGGGATGGCAGCTTCTGGAGCCATTGCTGACGCTGAAGAACGTGCGGGAGATGGTCAAGCATCATCATGAATTCTTTGATGGTTCGGGTTACCCGGATCAGTTGGAACGGGAGCGCATTCCGCTCGGTGCGCGCATCATTGCCGTCGCCGACGCATATGACACCATCACGTCGCCGCGGGTCTACAAGAAAGCACGCAGCGCAGAAGCCGCGCTGGCTGAAATCGAGCGCTGCGCGGGCGCCCAATTCGATCCTCATCTGGTGAGCATGTTCCTAGAGACCATTCGCAGGCAGCCTCATCCCATTCTCGAAGTTGTCTCCGGTTCCGATGAATCGGCTGACAGCGCGCTCTGAACCCCAGCGCGTGCCTGCTTGCTCTTTTCCGTGTATCATTCCGCGCGGAGGTTTGAATTTCTCATGCAGACAGCCACGGTGAAATGGGTCAGCGGGGAGCAGTTCCTGGCAACATTGCCCTCCGGGCACGCAGTAGCAATTGATTCCAACCGAGAGCACAATTCAGCCCCGGGGCCAATGGAGTTGATGCTGGCCGCGCTGGGATCATGCACGGCAACGGATATCGTTGTGATCCTGGCCAAGAAGCGGCAGAACCTTGGTTCGTTGGAGATTGTGATTCAGGGCGAGCGCGCGAAGGAACCACCCACGGTGTGGGTGAAACTGGAGATACTGTATCGAATGCAAGGGAAAATTGACGATAAGGCCGCGCGCGATGCCATTCAACTAAGCCTCGATAAGTACTGCGGCGCGGCGGCGACGCTGCGTAAGACCGCAGAGATCAGTTTTCGCTACGAGATTCTTCCCGCGACGTAGTGACCTCCTGTTTTTCCTTGTCCGTGATTACGGCGTTTTCATCGTACAATCGCGTCTACTGCTCGGGGGCGCAAAAGAAAATGGGCAAACACATTGCGGCAAAAATTACAGGTGTCACAGGATATCTTCCGCCGCGAATCGCCACGAATTCCGATCTCGAGAAAATCGTCGAGACTTCCGATGAATGGATACGCACGCGAACCGGCATTCGCGAGCGGCATTACGTCGAACCCGGCATGGCCGCTTCGCACATGGCCACAGCGGCCGCAAATGAACTGCTGAAAAATAAGAATGTAAGGGCGGACGAGATTGAAATGATCATTGTTGCGTCGGTGACGCCGGACATGATGTTCCCGGCAACGGCGTGCCTGGTACAGGACCGCATCGGGGCAAAGAACGCATGGGGTTTCGACCTTTCCGCCGCGTGCTCCGGGTTCGTCTACGCGCTGACCGTCGGGTCACAATTCGTCGGCGCCAGAACCCATCGGAAAGTGCTGGTGATCGGTTCAGACGTGATGACTTCGATCCTCGATTTCAAGGACCGCGCGACATGCGTTTTGTTCGGCGATGGAGCGGGGGCGGTGCTCATAGAGCCCGCGGAAAATGAAGCGGAAGGCATTATCGATTACATGAACGATATCGATGGCTCTGGCGGGTGCCATCTCTATATGCCGGCGGGCGGGTCGCTGCATCCCTCTTCGCATGAAACGGTCGAAAAGCGTATGCATTACGTGCATCAGGAGGGACAGCAGGTCTTCAAATATGCGGTGCGGCGAATGTGCGAAGTCTCATGCGCGCTGCTGGAACGAAACGGATTTTCCTATCACGATCTGGCGCTAGTGGTGCCGCATCAGGCGAACCTACGAATCATTCGAGCCATGCAGGAACGGCTGGGTATCGATGACTCCAAGGTGATGATCAACATCGATCGCTACGGCAATACGACGGCAGCGACGATTCCCTTGGGCCTGCGCGATGCGGTGCAGGAAAAGCGGCTCAAGAAGGGCGACTTGGTCTTGCTCATCTCGGTGGGCGCAGGATACACCACGGGCGGCCTTCTGATGCGCTGGGCGTATTAAAAGCAGTCAGCGCTTAGGGCGTTGTTCTTGGCAGTTCCGGTGTGACGGTAACGGGTGTTTAGTAGGAGCGGAGCGCAGCTAGGTAAGCTTGGTTGGACTGCAGGCAACGGTCCACGGAAACCGCAAGATAGCGTGTGCAGGAGGCCATTTCCTGGCGCGCCCAAGAGTTTGGCTGCGGCATCGCAGAGCAGAGCCAAGAGACAACGCGCACGCCCTGATAGTAGGCGCGTACTTGCCACAGTTTGGCCGGTGAGACGGTAACGCTGGGGCAAATCTTGCTCATGGCCGCGACCGCGGCGAAATCGTCGAGCTTCAGTGCAGGAGAGAAACTTTCCGAAAGTGGCTCGGCGGCGATCGCCAGCATGTTGGCGCGCCAGAAGAAAACAACAAACTGGGCCAGCATGACGCCGGATATCACGAGAATGAGCGCTGCTACCATTGGTTCTTTTCTCACCGTGATTGTGCCAAAGGCGGTGTCCGGCTCCAATGGAGCGATGGTACCAAAGACGATGGAACTTCGGGGGCGCGGCCTAGTCAGGAACGAAATCGTTGGGCCATACTAAGTAATAGATATTACAAGGCTTAGATGGGGAAAAGGGGATTGAGTGATGAACTCACGATTCAGGGTTTTGGCCGTCATCGCGGCGCTAGGGGCAGCCGGCGGTTTACTCGCCCAGCAAAGCCCCACGCACGCGACTTCGCAGGCGGATACGGGGGCGATAGCAAGCGTGCTGGAAAAGCAGGTCGCCGATTGGAATCGAGGTGACATTCCTGCCTTTATGGCCGGCTACTGGAAGTCCAGCGACACCGAATTTGTAGGTGAGGCTGGCGTTCAACGGGGCTGGGACAATGTGCTGAAGCGCTATCAGACCAACTACCCGAATCGCGCGGCGATGGGACATCTGACGTTTTCGGGGCTGGAGATTCACGTACTGTGTGCGGATTCTGCTTACGTAATCGGCAAATACCGGCTTGATCGGGAAAAGGATCGCCCGCAGGGAGTGTTCACGCTGATCTTCAAGATGTTCCCGGAAGGTTGGCGAATCGTCAACGATCACACCACGACGTTTCGTGTGTCGAAGTAGCGGCATGCGGCGCTGCAAGGCGAACGAAGGGCGTGCATCCGCCACGCTTCTCCTGCCTCAGCAAATCGATATAATCGCTTATTGGGGATGAGCCGCCGAATTTCCATTCTGATTCTGCTCGCGCTTTCCGCCGGCGTTTATGTGGGCACGTCCGGCTGGCCGCCGCTTCTGGACAGCTCCGATGCGGGCCACGCGGAAGCCGCGCGCGAAATGCTGCAGAGCCATGATTGGGTGGTCCTGCACATCGACGGCATACGGTATCTGGAAAAGCCGCCCCTCCAATACTGGCTGGTGGCGGCAAGTTACGCGATGTTTGGAGTTACCGCCTTTGCGACACGTTTCCCGCTGGCGCTGGCCGTAGTGGGTCTGGTGCTGATGGTTTATTTCTTCGCCCGAAGGTGGTTCGGCGAGCGCGCGGGGTTCTATGCCGGCCTGATCATGTGTACGTCGCCCGGCGTGTTTCTGTTCACGCGCATCATGATTCCCGAGGCGATTTATGCGCTCTTCTTCACCGCCACGTTCTACTTGTTTTTGCGGGCCTGGCAAGGAACGATCTCGCCGCGCAAAGGATACTGGGGCGCGGCAGCGTTGATAGCGTTGGCCGTCCTGACGCGATCGCTGATTGGGTTTGTCTTCCCTGTGGGAATTGTTTTCTGCTTTCTGCTGGCGGCGGACGGCTTGAAGAAATGGCGCCGGCTGCCGCTCATCTCGAGCGCGATTGTATTTCTGCTGGTGGCGCTGCCGTGGCATATCGCCGCGCTTTTCAGCGGACGGGGATTCTTCGGCGGGTTTTTCTGGTTCTATTTCATCAACGAACAAATCTTCCGCGCGCTGGGCTGGCGCTATCCCACGGATTACGAAGCGGTGCCGTTGTGGCTCTGGCTGGCGGAGCACATCGTGTGGTTCTTTCCGTGGATTGTTTTTTTGCCTGCGGCCATTCGTGAAATACCGCGCTTTCGCGATTGGCGGAAGCAATTGGATGAGCGAGGACAGGCTCTCGTGCTGCTGGCGGTGTGGGTCTTGTTTATCTTTCTTTTCTTTTCGTGGACCAAGAGCCGGATGGAATATTACAGCTTCAGCGCGTGGCCTGCGGTCGCGATTCTGCTCGGCGTGGGGCTGGAACGCGCGGAAGCACGCGCTGCGCGCTGGCTATCGTGGGTGCAAGGCGCACTCACGGTGGTCGGAGTGCTGATCGCGGTGATCCTAGGCGCCATGCTTTGGGTTTCACGCGGCATTGCTTCGACTAGCGACATTTCCTCGCTGCTGCAGAGCCATCCGACGAGCTTCTATCGCGTTGCTATGTCCGATTTCATGGACCTGACGCCGCAATCCTTCGCCGACTTGCGGCATCAAGCTTTGGCGGCACTGGTCGTCGTGCTCGTCGGATTTGTGGGGGCGTGGGTTCTACGGCGTCAAAACCGCGCGCTGGCGGCGAACATCATCATGGCGTGCGCGCTGGGAGCGTTTTTCTTCTGCGCCAATTGGGCACTCGGCGTTTTCACCCCGCGCCTTTCCTCCGAACCGCTTGCCAAGACCATCCTCGAATCTTACCGGCCAGGAGATAAAATCGCGCTGTACGGGGAGTACGACGCCGCGAGCAGCGTGGGCTTTTACACCAAGGAGCAAATCCTGATCTTCAACGGCCGTTACAACGGGCTGGAATTCGGCTCGTATTATCCGGACGCTCCGCATATTTTCCTGAATGACCACAGCTTCTGGCCAGTGTGGAATGGAAGCGAGCGCGTTTTTCTGGTTGTGCCTGCAAGCGAGATGGACGCAGTGCGCGCGAGAATGCCGCTGACGAGAACGTTTGTGTTTGCGCAAATGGGCGACAAGACGGTATACGTCAACCATCGAGTGCGCCCCGACGAGCCCAGCCTCGCGGAGGCTACCGAATAACGGATTCCATGAGAGGATGAGATTGTGCGAGCGGTGATTACCGGCGGTGCGGGATTCCTGGGATCGCATCTCTGTGACGCGATGATCGCGCGCGGATGGGAGATCGTTTGCGTCGACAATTTGATTACCGGCGCTGAAGAGAATATCCAGCACCTAGCGAACGATTTGCGCTTCACATTTGTGCGTCAGGACGTTTCCGAATCCATTGACATTAAGCAATCTGTTGACGCGGTGTTGCATTTTGCTTCGCCGGCGAGCCCGGACGACTACCTGAAGTTTCCGATTGAAACTCTGAAGGTGGGGTCGCTCGGAACGCTGCATGCACTTGACTTGGCGCTGACGAAACAGGCGCGCTTCTTGATGGCGTCCACTTCCGAATGCTACGGCGACCCCGAAGTGAGCCCGCAGCCGGAAAGTTACTGGGGACACGTGAATTCCGTGGGGCCACGCAGCGTCTATGACGAAGCGAAGCGATTTTCCGAAGCCGCGACGATGGCCTACCATCGAAAGTACGGCGTGGATACACGCATTGTGCGCATCTTCAATACCTACGGGCCGCGTATGCGACTAAACGACGGGCGAGCGCTGCCGAACTTTCTCTACCAGGCGCTTTCCGGCCAGGCGATCACGGTGTACGGAGACGGGAAACAGACCAGGAGCTTCTGCTACGTTTCCGATTTGATTGAAGGCATTGTGAGGCTTCTTGATTCGCAGGAACATCTCCCGGTAAATATCGGGAACCCGCACGAGATAACTATCCTGGAATTCGCCGAGCGTATCCGCGGGCTCACGGGAGGCCGCGCAGCATTCACATTCCGGCCTTTGCCACAAGACGACCCGAAAAGACGGCAGCCTGACATTACCAAAGCGAGAAAGCTGCTGAATTGGGAGCCGCAGGTGAGGCTTGACGAGGGATTGCAGCTCACGCTGGATTATTTTCAGAAGAGGTTTGGGGAAACGAGAGCCAGTTCAAGCTGACGCCGTCGGCATCGCCTGGACAGCCTTCGGCCTTCCGACCGATTGATATTCGAACCCCAAAGCGCTCATTTCTTCCAGTGACAGCAAGTTCCGGCCGTCCAGGACGAGCGGTCGCGCCATGCTCTGATGGATGCGCTTCCAATCGAGATTGCGGAATTCGTGCCATTCCGTAACGATCAGCAAGGCATCCGCGCCTTGGGCCGCTTCATACGCATCGGCAGTGCAATTCAGCTCAGGAAAGCGAGCGTGCATTTTCTCCATGGCCTGCGGATCGTAAGCGCTTACATGAACTCCTTCCTCCTGCAGCCGTTTGATCAAGTCGATGGAAGGAGCAAAACGGATATCGTCGGTATTAGCCTTGAAGGCCAGGCCCAGCACGCTAATTTTCTTTCCCTTAAGAACCCAAAGTGAGTGGCGGAGCTTCTCGACGAAGCTTTCGACACGCTGATGATTGACGCGCTCGGCTTCGCGCAGCATGGAAAAATCTACGCCGTGGCGTTCCGCCAGCCGTACGAATGCCTGTAAATCCTTTGGCAGACAGAAGCCGCCGAATCCCAGCCCGGGCTTGAAAAAGTGGGCACCGATGCGCGGGTCCAGTCCCACGCCATGCATAACTTCGTCGATATTGGCTCCCAGCTTCTCGGCGAGATCGGAAACCATATTCGCGTAAGAGATCTTGAGCGCCAAAAAGGAATTCGAGGCATGCTTGATCAGCTCCGCGCTGCTGATCGTGGTAACCAGCCAAGCCGGCTGGTTTGTGCGCGGGCACGAACCGTTGTGCACCGGACAATCGAACGCTTGCTCGAGCACCGGCCGGTAAATCTCACGAAGCTGTTTTTCCGCGGTTTCGTCGTCGACGCCAACGACAATGCGGTCCGGATGCAGAAAGTCGTTGACGGCCGTGCCTTCACGCAAGAATTCCGGATTCGACGCGACGCGAAAGCGGATCGTCCTTGCCCGGCCATAAATCTCCAGGACGCGCTTCAGCTGCTGCCCGGTCTGCGCCGGAACGGTGCTCTTTTCGACGACCAGTTTGTCGGACTTGGATTCTGACGCGATCATCTGCGCCACGCGATCAATGGAACTGAGGTCAGCGTCGCCGTTCGGGAGCGGCGGTGTTCCGACGCAGATGAAAATCACATCGCCTTGGGCAACGGCCTGCGCCGGCTCAGCGGAAAACGAGAGGCGACCGTTTTTTCGATTCTTGGCAACAATACCGTCGAGGCCAGGTTCGAAGATCGGCAGCTTGCCGCTCTCAAGGATATCGATTTTTGTTGCGTCGTTGTCAGTGCAAAGAACTGTGTGACCCAATTCTGCCAGACATGCCCCAGTGACCAGACCAACGTATCCGGCGCCTATCACGGAAATTCGCACGAACCGCTCCTCTACCAACAGTCTACCTAATTACAAGTACCAAGGCCCTCTATTGTCGTACAAACGCGCCTTTCGGCAATACGGGAATCTTTGTACCGCGTGTTGTGGCACGAGGACAATATTGATAGTAGAATCGCCGGTAATTTGCGGCCTGGATCGGCGCGCTCAATTGTGATGCGGGGCTTCTGATGGACATTTTGTGGACGGCCATAGCGATATGTGCAATGGTTTCAGTGGCGTTTTATGTCCTGGCCCTCTCGTGGCAGCGGATGTTAAGGAGCCACTCGCGCGCGATTCGTGAATTGTTCGATCGGCTGGAATCGCTGGAAGCAATGGACGATCCGCTGATGCGGCGAAAGATCGGCGAATTGATGCCTTCGCCGCTGGAACAAGTCTACATTCTCAGTTTCCGCCTGGGCGAGCGGTTCTGGCGCGACACGCTGGGTGCGAACGAGCAGCAAGTGCGCCACATCCATGAACACGGAACGTTCATTGGATCCGTGAAAATTGAGGTCTGGCGGAGCCACGCGGCCATCACTTTGAGAGAGCTTTTGCCGCAGAGCAAGTCCGCGGGCTGGCAAACTCGCACCGTGGATCTTTACGCCACGGATTCAGCCGCGCCGGCAGTTCTCTGGCAACTTTGCCTTGAGCCCGCGGCGAATTCGCGCGGGACAGAACCACCGTTGGTAGAATTACGCTACGAAAACGGTACGATTGTGCTGGCGACACGAAGCGGCGCAAACAGAGCGCGGCCGGAAGGATCCCACGGTGAATCCGTGGACGAGAGAATAGTTTTCTGCATACCGCTCGACGCAGAGCAGCTTGCGCAGTTTCGCGTCCCGGAGGCAAAAAGGGAGACCGGCGGAGTGGAAAGCGAGCCGGCCGCCGGGCCATCCGAGGCAGGAGGCCAGTGCGCCGACAGGTGGTTCGCGTCGTTTTCACATCAGGAGGAGCGACAGGGCGTAGATTGGCAGCTCCGTGTTCGGGACCTTAACAGCCAGACCGCTTCAGGGCACTGGACGATTATGGAGCCCCCGCAAGTGCGGCGCGTTTCCTAGAAGCAAGCTGCAAGAAAGCGGGGCGCGCATTCCGCATGCCCGCTTGACCCGTTTGTAGCTGAAGTTGTATACCTTGCCTCCCTCGGAGGGACTATGTTCCAAAGCCGTTCGCGACTCATTTTCGTTTCGTGTGCCATTTTCAGCACGGCAGCAACCTGTCCCGCGCAAAAAAAGCCGGCGCTGACGCTGGATACGTTTTTCGATTCGGTTTCGTTTTCCAGCGTCGGGGTTTCTCCCAATGGGCAGCAGGTGGTCCTGCAGATCGGCCGCGCGGATTGGAAAGCGAATCGTTTTCGAGAGGATCTATGGCTCTACCGTACGAGCGACGCATCGCTGATTGCGCTGACGACGTCGGGCGAAGATAGCGATCCGCAATGGTCTCCCGATGGGCAATGGATTGCGTTTCTTTCCGGTCGGAGTCATGAGGCATCCGACCAGGCCGCGGAAAGCAAAACGCAGGTC
>JBAPRL010000011.1:0-38533 GCA_049281095.1 Candidatus Acidiferrales bacterium | reverse complement strand
ATCCGGTGGCCGACCCCAAAGCCGTTGTAACCATCGGCAATGCGCGTTTTACCATTCTGACGCCGCAGTTGATTCGCATGGAGTGGGCGGCGGACGGCAAGTTCGAGGATCACGCCTCGCTCGTGTTTCTGAATCGCAAACTGCCAGTCCCAAAATTCAATCAGACGACCGAATCCGTCGGCGCGGCTAACCAGGTGACCATTCAGACGAGCGCGCTTACCCTTAGATACAAAACCGTGTACGGCGATGACGGCAAATTTACTCCAGACAACCTGAGCATCACATTCAAGCTGGGCGGCAAAGACGTCGTTTGGCATCCCGGCGTGCAGGATACCGGCAATCTGCTCGGCACGGCGCGCACGCTTGACGGTGTGCGTGGATCGGACACCAAGCTCGAACCTGGCCTGGTCTCGCGCGATGGGTGGACGCTCGTTGACGACAGTACGCGCCCGCTCTTCGATTCCGACGATTTTTCTTTCGCTCAGGGCGAAAAGAGTCCGTGGCCGTGGGTGATGGAGCGTCCGACGGGAGATCGCCAGGATTGGTATTTCTTCGGCTACGGGCACGATTACCGGCGCGCGCTGTACGATTTCACCCGGGTTGCGGGGAAGATTCCTCTGCCGCCGCAGTTCGCGTTCGGCGCGTGGTGGTCGCGCTACTGGTCTTACACCGACCAGGAGTTCAAACAGCTCGTGCAGCAATTTCAATCGCATCAAGTTCCGCTCGACGTCCTGGTAATCGACATGGACTGGCATCCGACGTTCGGGATGCACTGGTGGGACAAGAGAACGGACGCGTCAGGTCACAGCCTGGGCTGGACCGGATACTCGTGGAACAAAATCTTGTTCCCCGATCCTCCGGAATTTCTGAGCTACGTCCACCAACAAGGCCTGAAAGCCACGCTCAACATGCATCCGGCTTCGGGAGTGCAACCCTGGGAAGATCGCTACCCGGAGATGGCTCGCGCGATGGGCATCGATCCCGCGACCAAGCAATATGTTCCGTTCGACATCACGGACAAGAAATTCGCGACGAATTACATGAACATCCTGCACCACCCGCTCGAACACCAGGGCATCGATTTCTTCTGGCTCGATTGGCAACAGGAATCGAACACAAAGCTCGAAAACGTGAATCCCACGTGGTGGCTCAACTACGTGCATTTCACGGATCAGGAGCGCGAGGGCAAACGTCCGCTGCTCTTCCACCGCTGGGGCGGGTTGGGAAACCATCGTTACGAAATCGGATTCTCGGGCGACACCATCTCCGTTTGGGATTCTCTTGCGTTTCAGCCATATTTCACGGCGACGGCGGCGAACGTAGGGTACGCTTACTGGAGTCACGACATCGGCGGGCACATGCCCGGCACGATCGAGCCAGAACTGTATCTGCGCTGGATTCAGTTTGGAGTGTTCAGCCCAATCCTGCGCACGCACACCACGAAAAATCCCGATGCCGAGCGGCGCATTTGGGCTTATCCCGAGCCTTACTCCGACCTGATGCGGAACGCGTTTCTGTTGCGGTATGCACTGCAGCCCTACATCTACACGGAGGCGCGGCGGACGTACGACACCGGCGTCGCGTTCCTGCATCCGCTGTACTACGACTCGCCTGAGGCTCCGGAAGCGTACGACGCGAAAGACGAATACATGTTCGGCGACAGCATCCTCGTCGCGCCCATCAGCCAGCCTACGGGTAAGGATTCGCAGCTCGTGAAGCGCACGGTGTGGCTGCCGGAGGGAAATTGGATCGAATGGGATACCGGGGCGCACCTGCATGGGCCTGTGTCGACCGAACGCACTTTTTCCATTCGGCAAGTTCCCGTTTACGTGAAGGCCGGAAGCATCATCCCGATGCAGCCGCAGATGAGTTACACACGCGAGAAGCCGGTGGACCCGCTCATCCTCACGGTGTTTCCGCCAAAGGGTGGGCAATCATCGACCTACCGTCTATACCAGGATGCGGGCAACACTCCCGGTTACAAGCACGGCGAAGAAGCGTGGACGAAGATTCGCGCAGCTTGGTCTGCCGATGGCGCCGCTTTTACGCTGACGGTTTCACCGATCGAAGGTCACTATAACGGAATGGGCGCGTCACGAGGCTATGAGCTCCGGCTACGCGGATCCTGGCCGCCCGAATCCGTCACTGTGAACGGCGACAGCATCACCCACAGCGAGAACGCACCGGGCTGGAGCTATGAGGGAAACACGCTTGCAACAATCGTCCGCACTCGCAGCATGAGCACTGCGAGCCCTGTGACCATTGTGGTGAAGATCAAGCCATCGTTGGCTCGCCAAGTCGCATTGCTCGAAGGCTTCCCTGGGGAAATGATGCGTCTTCGCGAGGCGTATGACATTTTGAACACGACCTGGCCCGAGGGCTGGACTCCGGACGCGCTTGTCGACGCCATGCAGACGGCCGACCGCATCGGCTACCATCCGGAGACCGCATTCGACGAATTGAACAGCTTGCCGGGAAAGCTCGCGGCTCTGCCGAAGGAAATCACAGCCATGCACGCCACGGAAGCATCACCCGAGTTTCGAGCTGCTGTGGCTGCGAACCTCTTCGGTCAACCATGGAAGCCTGAGGAAGACATCATCACGCGCTACCACACGCTGGTAGACCTCGGCCTCGCGCACTTGGGGGACATTCTGCCGTCGCAGAGACCGCAGTGACGTCGTACGGGTGCCTCCCCTGATTGTACGAAATCGTGGCTCGGATCGGCGATAATTGGTTTTTCGCGAATGGCCGATAAATGAACGCAATCACCGAGGCCGATGCTGCCGAGCCCGACGAATGTGATCCCGCCCAATCCGATCGAAGCCCCCTCCTTGCAGCCCCCTCTGGCCGCTTCCAGTAAGCGTTTGGTGCCGTGGCTGATCGCGGTTGCGTTTTTTATGGAATCGCTGGACACCACGATTCTCAATACCGCGGTGCCGACGATCGCGGCCGCACTACACGTTGCTCCGCTCAGCATGAAGTCGGTGCTCGCAAGCTACACTCTGAGCCTTGCGGTTTTCATTCCGATCAGCGGCTGGATGGCGGACCGCTTCGGAACTCGCCGAGTGTTCGCCTCCGCGATCGGCATCTTCACGCTGGGGTCATTTCTCTGCGGCGTATCGAGCAGCATCCATGTGCTGGTCGCGTGCCGCATTCTGCAGGGCTGCGGCGGATCAATGATGGTGCCCGTCGGAAGGCTGACCATTGTGCGGACGTTCGCCAAGTCCGAACTGGTTCGCGCCATGAGCTTCGTCGCCATCCCCGCTTTGATTGGCCCTATGCTGGGGCCCATCGTCGGCGGCCTGATCGTCGGATACTTTCACTGGAGGCTTATTTTCTTCGTGAACATTCCGATTGGCCTCGCCGGTTTGTGCATGGCATACCTGCACGTGCCGGACTACCGCGAACGCACCGACCCTCTCGATGTGGCTGGGCTGATCCTTTTCGGGTCCGGCGTCGCGCTGCTTTCGTACGTGCTGGAGGTCTTTGGCGAGCACACCCTGAGCGTGCGCGAGACTCTAGGGCTTTTGGTCGCTTCGATCGTTCTCCTAGCGGGCTACGGATTTCACGCGACGAAGACCGCGCATCCAATGCTGGATCTCATCCTATTTCGGATTCGCACGTTTCGCGCGGCAGTGAGCGGTAGCTTCCTGACCCGCCTTGGCATTGGCGGCATCCCATTTCTCTTTCCGCTCTTGTATCAGGTTGGCCTCGGGTTCACGCCGATTCAATCCGGCCTGCTCATGATGCCGCAGGCGATTGCGGCCATGAGCCTGAAGGTGACCATGCCGCGGATTCTGGCGCGCTTAGGCTACCGCGCCGTGCTGATCTCGAACACGCTCATCATCGGCCTGCTCATCTTGCTTTTCGCGACCATCGGGAAGGGCACTCCTGTGTGGTTGATCGTGGCGGAGGTGTTCTTCTACGGGTTCTTCACGTCGCTGCAATATACGAGCATGAACACGCTTGTCTACGCCGACGTCACGCAAGAACAAGAAAGTAGCGCAAGCTCTATAGCAAGCACGACACAGCAGATGGCCATCAGTTTCGGCGTCGCTTCCGCATCGCTGGTCACGGTCTTCTTTATTCCCGGCCACTCTCGTTCGAATCCCGCGCAATTCATTTATGGCATCCACCGGGCGTTTTTTGTGCTTGGCGCGATGACCCTCATCTCCACGATCGTTTTCCTCGGGCTGAAAAAAGGAGACGGTGACGCCGTGAGCCGGCGGACGGGCCTACACGCCAGTTAGGGCGCGGAGGCGGGGCGCTTTATACACTATAATCCGCTACAGCGTTCGGCCTATTCACAAGGTCGTGGTTCCTCAATCTCGCGATGGGAGGACTTCATGCGATTTTCGTTTCGGGCAATCGTGCTGCTTTTTCTGGGGCTGTTTCCGGTCATCGCGCACGCGCAGCAACCTTCGTCCCGTTCGATGGACGACCTGAACTGGATGGAATTCAAGCAATTGGTTCCGTCGAAAATAGACACCGTTCTGCTCACGGTGGGAACACTCGAGGCGCATGGATTCATCAACAGCGGCGCGGACAATACGGCTCCCATCGCGATTGCTCGCGCGATTGCCGGAGACGTGAATGCGCTTATCGCGCCCAATATCTCATACGGCGTGACCGGAATTCTCGCGCCTTATCCGGGCAGCATCCAGATTCCGCCCGACGTCTTCCGCGACTACGTGCGGGCGGTTCTCCTTGGGCTGGTGAAGAACGGATTTCGCAACATCATTATCCTCAACGGGCATGGCCCGCAGGTTGGCATTCTGCAGGATTTGGCAGAGGAGATTGCGCTGCAGAACAAAGTCAACACTCTGGTCGTTAATTGGTGGATTCTGACTAGTGATATCACACGCGAGGTATTTGGCGAGGACGGCGGTCACGCAACAAACAATGAAACGGCGATGGTTCAGGCCATTGATCCCAAACTCGTCCACTGGGATCTCTTTACTGGTAAGGACATGACAACGGCGCTTCCCTCGCCGGCGGATGGTTGGTCCGCGACGCCGTTCCCGTCTACGATTATTCTTTACACGGAAGGTCAGGGACTTCCCAAAGATCGCAGTCAAGCCAAAGCGGAAGAGTTCTACAACAAGGTCGTGGCGAAGGTCAGGGGGCTGGTGCTAGACACGCTGCACAAGTGGCAGCTAGCCGGCTTTGAACAACAGCCATAGGCGCGTCGGCGGTTTATCGGAAAAATGATCGAAGTCATCTACACTTGGGCGCGGAACCACTCACCAGATTGCCCGCCAAGAGTCTAGCGTATGGGCATGAATCTCCAGCGTCGATCCAGGGTTCTGTCCAGATCAAGCCGTCATCGTGGTTTCACGGAAAGCACTGGGTCGCCGAGCACCTCCATGCGCGGCGTAATTCCCAGTCCTGGGTGCGTGGACGCGGCCATGCGGCCGTTGCGGCGCTGCGGCGCCCCCTCGGCGATGCTGCGTGTGACGTAACTGTTGAAGTCCGTGGTCGAAAACAAAAATTCCGGCGGCATGCTTTGCGCCAGGTGCGCGATCGCCGCGGTCACGATGTCGCCGCCCCAAGTGTCTTCGATGGTCAGCGCGATGCCGAGCGAAACGCACAGATCGCGAATCTGCCGCGCCCGTGTCAGTCCGCCCACCTTGGAGATTTTCAGGTTGATGACGTCCATGGCCTGTTCCGCATGGCCGCGCACGACCATCGCCAGGTTGTCCACCACTTCGTCGAGAATGAACGGCCGGTTCGTGTGCCGGCGCACGGCCAGGCATTCCTCGTAGCTCGCGCACGGCTGCTCGATGTAGACGTCCACGTCGCGAACGGCGTCGGCAACGCGCAGCGCCTGGTGCTGCGTCCAGCCGGTATTGGCGTCAGCGACGAGCACGTCGCCGGGTTCGAGCTGCGCGGCCACGGCGTGGATGCGCGCGACATCGGTATCAGGAGCGCCGCCGACCTTGAGCTGAAATTTGTGGTAGCCCTCGCCGCGATATTTTCCGACGCTCGCGGCCATTGCCGCCGGGGATTCCTGCGAGATCGCGCGATAGAGTGGAAAGTCCTCCGCGTAGCGCCCGCCGAGCAGCGTGGTGACGGATTGGGCGCTCGCTTTGCCGAGAATGTCCCAGCACGCCACGTCAAGCGCGGATTTCACGTACGGGTGCCCGCGCATCGCGGCGTCCATGCGGAGATTGAGCGGGCCAATCTGCGTCGGGTCAAGTCCGAGCAGGGAAGGAGCCAGTTCAGCGATGCCCACGCGCGCACCCGCCGCGTACGCCGGCAGATACGCCGGCCCGAGCGGACAGATTTCGCCAAAGCCTGTGACGCCCTCGTCCGTGCGGATTTCGACCACGGTCGAATCGAAGACTTTTACTTCGTTTCCGCCCGACCATTTGTAAGCGCCTTCGTGCAGCGGCAGCTCGACGCGGTACGCGCGAATTTCAGTGATTTTCATTGCCTTGATTATGCCGACCGGTTCTTACTCTCCGCTTCGGCGCGGCTCTCGGTCGCGGCCGAGCGAAGAAGCATCACAGCGGTATACAGGACGACAAAAACGACGATCCACTTCACGTAGTTGATGTTGATCTTGTAAAGCCGGAGAAAAATTGTCGCGGCGATGATTACGCCTGGAATCCCGCCGATGGCCAATCCCAGCGCTGCTTTGGGACTATAGCGATGCGCTTTGATGAATCGCGTGCCCCCTACCGGCATCAGGAATGCACAAGAGCCCATCATGATGGGGAACGCGGCGATAGGATTCATGCCCAACAAGTAGATGAGAATCATGCACGGGGCGTAGAGCCCCACGCCAAGTTGTTGAATCGCTCCGAGAAAAAAGTTCACAACGACGGCAATCCAGAGTTTTACGCCGGTCAAACCCATGGCGAAGCCCCCGAGCGGGAGTAAACCCTTCGGGTGGCTCGCGGTGGGTATCGAACTGAACATGAGCAGCGAGGCGGCAACCAGAGCGATTCCGAGGCCGATCTGAATCTTGCGCTTGGGCCAGCCGCTGACAATCCCGGCGCCGAAGTAGGCGCCCAGCGATGCCGCGACGATCATGCTAATGAGCGTTGTCGGCTCCACCGCCACTGCCGCAATAAAGAAAAAAGCCTCCGTGATGGTGGGCAATGCGTGACCCACGTTCATCGTGCCGGGAATCAAATCGTCGGGTATCAGGTTTAGCAGCTTGTAAATCGAGCTGGTGATGGCAAACGAGCCGACGCCCAGCGTGTCCATGAAGTTGGCAAAGAAGCCGACGCCCAGTTGGATCGGAAAGTTGGCGGTAGTGCCCGCCGCATCTTTCGTACCGGCGCGCCGGCCGCGTAACAGGTACGCAGCCCACAGAATGACGTAGGCCAGGGTCACGACTGCCAGTGCGATCAGTAGGGCAGTTTTCACACTTGACCCATAATTCCCGTTTCGACCTCCCGGCCGACCGATAATCTATAACTAACCGACTCAGCGTGCAACGGTTCACCCAGCTCGCTGAATAGATAGCTTTTTCGGCGGTGGCGGGAAAATCCCAACGAGCGGCGAGAGATTAGCAGAATCATCTAATTCGGGTTAAATCCAATATCACAGCCCATAGCTATATCTAAAAACGCTCACTTCTCGTGGGCAAAAACCTCGGTCCGGTGAATCGGTCGTAAATGAAACTGTCCTGAATGGAACTGTATTGCTTCGGCCCGTATGGCATGATCCGTGTATGTCAAACAATAAAACCAAGAAACAATCGAACCAAGCGGTGCTTGCCAGCGTCAAGGCGGAAATGGCAAAGCCGCGCGTCGCGGAATCCGCCCACATAGAAACCCCGAGACAGTCTACGGCTACGGTCAAAGACGCAGCTAAGCCATGATCCTTATGTTCATTGCGATCCTCCGATCGCAGTAGAGTTCGGCGCGTCTCCGTTGATGTTGTCCAGAAACGTTGATGACGGTGCAAAAAATAAACTCCCCGTAACTGGATTGCTGAAATCGAGCAGGCGGTCGTAGTTGCCAGGGGGACGGCCCACGAACATGTTCTGAAGCATCGTTTCAGTGATGCGCGGAGTGCGGCTATAACCGATGAAGTAGGTCCCGAACTCGCCGTGGCCCGGCCGCCCGAAAGGCATGTTGTCTCTCAGAATCTTAACTTCTTTTCCGCCTTCGTCGATCGTAGTGAGCGCATTGTGCGCGAATGGTGGCTTCTCGGCGTCTTTCAGTTCGATGTCTGAGAGTTTCTTGCGGCCAATAATGCGCTCCTGCGTCTCAACCGAGAGAGCGTTCCATCCCTTCATGTCGTGAAGATACTTCTGGACGATGACGTAGCTGCCGCCCGCAAAGGCGGAATCTTCGTCACCGACAATTGCAGCCTCGTGCGCTGCACCGCCTCGCGGATTTTCTGTACCGTCGACGAACCCGATGACATCGCGATCATCGAAATAGCGGAAGCCGTGAACCTCGTCGGCAACCGAAACTACATCGCCGATGTTGTCCATGATCTGTGCGGCCAATTCAAAACAGAGGTCGGCGCGTTTGGCTCGAATGTGAAAGAGGATGTCGCCCGGAGTGGAGACGGCATGGCGGCCGCCTGAGCGAATCTCTCGAAAGGGATGGAGCTCGGCGGGGCGAGGTGATCCAAACAGTTTGTCCCAGGCGTCTGAACCGAATCCAACGACGCACGTGAGACCGGCTTCCGCGTCCCGAAACTCAACAGCGCGTACGAGCCCTGCGAGGTCCGCGCAGAATGATCGTAGCGTCGCATAGTTGTCCTGCTCCGGGCGAATGCAGACGACCAGAAAAATCGCCGCGCGTGTGAGTGGGCCGACTACAGTCTGCGGAAGAACGATCTCGTTTAGTTCCTTGGGTGTGTCCATTATCTCAATCTCAATCTACGATGATTCCCATCCACCCGGGTATTCTCAGTAGGTGTAGCGAGTGCCGCGGCGGCCCGAAGAAGTATCAGGGCCTGGCTGCGCATGCTTCGCTTGACCTCTTGTGATGATGGCCGCCCCGGCGGCGATCTCAAATGCCAGCACCGCAGATCGTCCTTCGCGGGTTGCCCGCTCGCTGCGATCGCATAGAGTATACCAATCTCTTTCACATAACGAAGAAGACCGCTGACACCCGGAAGCAGTTCGATTGACTTTCGGAACTTCGCATAGTTCTCTGTATGTCTCTTCTGAAGCTCGTTCGCAAGCTCAGCCCTTCAGATTGGAACTGATTCGACCTGCTTGTAACGCTCTGCAAGCCATTGTGTAGTGACGCGCTTAACAGAATTTCGCCGAACTGTGCAATAACGAACAGGCCGCCATGTCGACTCCACCTACGATCAGCTTTGCTGGAGGTGCCCTCGAAGGAAGAGTCTCCCTGCACCTGCCGGAGGGTCAGAGTGTCGCGTTCGGTGACACGCTAGCTTCGGCGCGCTGTCTTGACCAGTATCACTGCGGGGATATTCGGCTTACCGGGGAGAGATGCGTGATCGCATTCGATGCCGCTCACAAGGCTGTTCACTATCCGCTGGACCGGCGATTTCGCGGAACTTGCTGAAAGAAATAATGTCAGCCCGGCGCGGGCTCATCGCCAAAGCAAATCAAACGGAGTCACAAAGATGGTTGCGGGGGCCTGCAACCATCCGAATTGGTTAGTGCTGCCTTTTGGCGTGGAACTGATCCGGCTCGGCGCGTAGGCGGCACCGCGAAGGTCAACGATCATCAGCGGGCGATTCCGTGCAACCGACCAGTCCGAACTCGGCCACGCCAGTCAATACAAGCGCGTTTCACGGGACTAGTGTTGAGTCCCGTAAACATTGGTCGCTGAGCGCATTGGCCTGAGGGGCGCGCCGTCTGCGCCCCGAAGGATCTCAACCTTTGCGCTACCTCAGCCCAGATGGTCGAGCTTCTTCCACTATGCTTGTCGCATACGCCAGACCCGCACCAATACAAAAAAGGCGCCATGCCTAAGCAAAGCGCCTCCGAATCCCTTAGCTCATTTACTTCCATTACCTCCTTAACCTTTTCAATTCACTTCTTCGGCCTAGACTCCGGCGGCACCAACCCATTGATCCGGTAATACACCACCAACTGCCCATAGTGCTCCCCCGAATGCTCGATCAGCCCGTAGGCCAGATCATAAAGCCGGTCCAGGTGCGGGCTGCCGGCCTGAACCTGCTCGTTCATCCCCTGATCGCCCTTTTCCTTGATCACCGCAGCCCCGTCCTCCACCGCGTTCTTCACAAACGCCACCAGTTCCGCCCGGCCCTTGATATTCAGTTCCTTGGGATCGTCCGCGTAGTGCGGCTTTTTCCCCATCGCTGTATCCGTGAAGTAGTACATGGAAGCGCTGGCGTGCCGTATATTCTCCAGAAACGTCCGCGACTCGGCCTGCGGCTTAAACCCAAACTTATCCTCGGGAAAATCTTCTGCCATTGCGATCAGTTTCCGTCCGATATCGTTCCACTGCTCCAGCACGGCTTGTGAAGGACTGGGCGCCGGCCCTAGTTTCTTCTTCGCAGCATCCTGTCCTCGCGCCGGCAACACGCAGAAAACCGCCACCACCAGCAAGCCCGCCAAAAATTGCATTCGTTTCATCGCTTCTCTCCTTAAATTGCTTTAGCCGGAAATGCGAGTAGTCGGCCAAGCGGCGAGAGGCTGGTTCTAACTAAGCCTCCCCCGCCAGCCATAGCTGTATCTCGCACCTGACGATCGTCAAAGCTTCAGCTTCCTATTTCGCCTGCGCTAGCCCCGCAACAACTGCGGCAAGTTTATCGAGTATCTCAATCCAGCCCTCTAATTGACCGCTATTTTTCGCGCTCTCCATGAGTTCATTTCCAATGAAGGTGAGTTTTGTCTGGCCGTTTCCCAGATCCTCAAAGATGGTCACGTCGCACGCACCCTCTATTGCCTCATGTTCTATTCCTAGCTGCGCAGGATCAATCTTGTTTCCTTTCGAGTCCGAAAAGTACATCAAGGAAACGATCTTCTCGTGCGGAACAATCTCGTGGTATTCAACCGCATTCCAGAACTCCTGTCCATCTGGAGATCTCATGCAGCAGAGGAATTTTCCCCCAACGCGAAAATCCATCTCGCAAAAAGGCGCAGTGAAACCCTTCGGCCCCCACCACTGCATCACATATTTCGGGTTCGTCCACGCCTCCCAAACCAATGCGCGTGGGGCATCAAAAACTCTAGTGATAACCATCCGCTCTGTCTCGTTAACCGTGTTTTTTGTCATCTCTGACCTCCGCTTTTTTAATTTGATTCAGAACCGCATCCAGCCTGTCGAAACGCTTTTCCCAGAATCGGCGATAGCTAATCGCCCAGTCGCTGACTGGCTTTATAGCCTCTGGCCTAAGCGTGCACACACTCTCTCTTCCACGCTTCGTCTTGATCACAATCCGCGCCCGCACCAGGTAGGCGATATGTTTTGAAATCATCTGCTGCGAGAGTGCAAACGGTTCCGTCAAGCCGTGCACAGAAGCAGGCCCATGGGAGAGCCGCTCGATCATCGCCCGGCGGGTCGGGTCAGACAGAGCCGCAAATGTTGTATCTAACTTATCCACAACCATATGGTAGTGGATTATCTGCGGATGTCAAGTGTGGATTTTGGAGTTCCCGATTTCTGCGCGATCGTACGAAAGGATAGGTACTGACAAGTCGGGTTGTAGGAAGTCATCGATTGCATCGGACTGCGTTTTAGGCTCGCGACATCGAAATGTTGCGGCGGGCGACTGCCAATTCGGATGGTTGCAGGGTGTTCGGAACCTATTGCGGCAGAATAGTTTCTGGTTGCGGGGGCCTGCAACCATCCGAATTGGTTAGGTCTGCCGTTCAGGATAGAGCTGATTCGGCTTGTAGCGTAGCGCGCGTATGGGTACTTGGGATACAAGCCCCCACCCTCCGCTTAGAAGGTGCGCGCTGCAAAAATCGCAGCGCCGCTTCTGGCGTCACTGACGCGAAAAACGGGCTGCAGCCAACCTCATAAATTGGACCGAAAGTGGACCGAAAATCCTCACTTCTGTGGAGGCGACACCTCCGTGGCCGCTTGGACGGGGATATCACTGAACATTAGGACTCGCCACTGAGTTCGGCGTTAGGTATCACTTGCGATCTCTTCTGCAAGATAGAAGTTCACTCCCGTTGCGTCCATCATAAAGTAAGTAATACCCCTTCGTTCTGGCAGTCACCGTAAGTCAGCGATTGCCGGGTCACGCGTAATCCAAATGGAGGGGTTGAATACCGCCAATGATACATCTCATCTATGCAAGGGTGGCAACACAGGCCTTCAAAACACAGCAGCTTACCGACATCCTGCAGCAAGCTCGCGAGGCGAATGAACGTGTGGGCCTGACTGGCATCCTCCTTTATTCTGACGGTAGTTTCTTTCAAGTCCTCGAAGGCGAACCATCGGATATTGATCAGCTATACCAGAAACTTCTTCTGGATAAGCGTCATACGCAGTTAACCGTGATTATCAGGGAACCGATTGCCAAGCGGTCCTTTGGAAGCTGGAGTATGGGTTTTTCCAGCGTTTCGCCGGAAGAACTAACAAAAATTGATGGGCTGAATGACTTCTTCGATGACGGCTCATGTTTTCTTCAGCTCGATGCAGGGCGCACGAAGAAGCTGCTAGCCGCGTTTGCAGAAGGCCGCTGGCGTGTGAAACTCAGCGGTTCAAGGCAGCCGGTCGCCTGACCATGGAGCAGGGCGCACCCGATCCTAACTTCACCTTCGCGTTTCAACCCATTGTCGACGCTAGTGTACGCGAGGTCATCTCATACGAAGCGCTGATCCGAGGGCTGGGCAACGAGTCTGCCTATCAGATCCAGAAACAGGTGCCGGCCGAGAGGCTGCTTATTTTCGACCAGAAGGCACGCGTTGAGGCAATTGCCCTTGCCACGCGGCTGGGAATAGATTGCAACCTGAATCTCAATTTCATCCCGCAGAGCCTGCACTCCTCGACGACATCAATTCTCTCTACGCTGGAAGCCGCAAATCGGTGCCATCTTGCTATTGAGCGCATCGTCCTCGAAGTGACCGAAGGAGAGATTATCGCCGACCAGGCCCGCTTCGCCGGGCACATCAATGAGTACCGTGGGCTTGGTTTGAAGGTGGCCATCGATGACTTCGGCGCGGGATATTCAGGGCTGAACTTGCTCGCCAATTTCCAGCCCGACCAGATTAAGCTCGACTTAACGCTCGTGCGCGGCATCGAAAGCCATGGTCCGCGTCAGGCCATCGTTCGCGCGATCGGCCAGGTCTGTAATGATCTTGGGATTGACGTAGTCGCTGAGGGCATCGAGACCGAAGGCGAATACCTGTGGTTGGCGGCCGAAAGAGTGCGGTTATTTCAGGGATATTTGTTCGCAAAGCCCGCATTCGAGTCCTTCCCGCTTGTCCATTACCCTTAGAATCGTTGAACCTGCCGTGGTGGAACCATGGGAACCTCCGAACCGAAATCTATGCTCGCGATAACTCATAAGAACTTGTCCCAAACTACACAGTTCTTCTCGCGTTGTCCGAATAGCCTCAATGGCAGGGAAGCTTTTACAACGGCCATAAACGGATAATTCCTCGCGGACCGGAAGCGGTCGAAACGCCTAATCTTCCTAGTCTTGAACAAAGGCGTGACTCTTGTTAAATGATTCTAAATTAATTCTGCTGACAGGACCGACAGGGTACGTCGGTGGGCGCTTGCTTCGCGCACTCGAGGGCGTCGGTTACCACGTACGTTGCATGTCACGCCATCCCGAGACTCTGAATCAGCGCGTGGCCAGCACAACGGAAGTGGTGAAGGGGGATGTTCTCGACGCAAAGTCCCTTCCGTCGAACATGATTGGTGTGCACACCGCCTACTACCTTGTACATGCAATGGGCTCGGCGAATTCCTTTGAGGAGGAAGACCGACGATCAGTGCAAGCGTTCGCAGTCTCGGCGCGTGATGCAGGCGTACAGCGCATCATCTATCTCGGCGGACTTGGCAGCGGGAGCAAACTCTCGGCACATCTGAGAAGCCGCCAAGAAGTCGGCCGTATCCTGCGAGAGTCAGGGGTACCGACCATCGAATTTAGAGCCTCGATCGTGATTGGGTCGGGTAGCGCCTCTTTCGAAATGATACGGGCCTTGGTTGAGAAACTACCAGCGATGATCACTCCTCGCTGGGTAACAACACGCACGCAGCCCATTGCGGTCGAAGACGTTATTGCTTATCTGATGCGGGCGCTCGACCTCAAGATCAATGGCAGCAGCATTATTGAGATCGGGGGAGCCGACCAGGTCAGCTATTTGGACCTCATGAAGGAATACGCGCGTCAGCGTGGGCTGAAGCGATGGATGATTCCTGTGCCCGTGCTGTCTCCGCGACTATCAAGCCTTTGGTTGGGTCTTGTCACGCCCGTCTATGCGCGTGTCGGTCGCGAGTTAGTGGATAGTTTGCGTAACGAAACCGTTGTAAGGGACCGATCAGCAGTTGATTTATTTTCCATCCGCCCACTTGGCTTTCGTGAAGCGCTGACGAGGGCGCTCGCCAATGAAGATCGGGAGTTTGCCGAAACGCGCTGGTCCGATGCGTTCTCTTCCGTTGCGGCTTCTCCGCAGTGGGGAGGAACTATATTCGGCCGCCGTATTGTGGACTCGCGGTCGGCGCGCGTGCCTTTTTCTGCGGCCATGGCCTTTCGACCAATCGATCGGCTGGGGGGTATGACGGGCTGGTACTACGGAAATTGGCTCTGGCGAATTCGCGGGTGGCTGGATCTGCTGTTTGGCGGGGCGGGCATGCGGCGTGGGCGACGCGTGCCAGATCATCTCTTCACAGGCGACACCGTTGATTTCTGGCGAGTCGAGGAAGTCCAACGCGACCATCTGGTCCGGCTGTCGGCAGAAATGCGTTTACCTGGTCGAGCCTGGTTGCAGTTTGAGGTGGAACCCTTCGGTTCAGGATCGCTCATTCGCCAGACGGCTATCTTCGACCCGGTGGGGGTGCTCGGCCAACTCTACTGGTACCTCCTATATCCGATCCACCATTTGATCTTTGCAGGAATGTTGCGCGGGATCGTGCGTGCGATGGGGAAAGGCCGTTGACCAATTTCCCGAAACCCACAATTGTCATCAGCAAATGCATCGGCTTTGATCCCTGCCGATACAACGGGGGGATGGTACAGGATAAATTTGTCGCACGCCTTAAGCCACACATAGAGGTCATCTCCGTTTGCCCCGAGGTTGAGATCGGCCTGGGGATTCCACGTGCGCCCGTGCGCATCATTCGCTCCGGGGACGAGTTGAAACTCATTCAGCCTGCGTCTGGCATGGATCTTTCGGAAAGCATGCGGGGATTTACGTCCGGGTTCCTCGACACGTTGGAAAAGGTAGACGGGTTCATCCTGAAAAATCGATCGCCATCCTGCGGATTTACAGATGTGAAGTTTTATTCCGGACCGGAGAGAGGTCCAGCAATTGGTAGAACGGCCGGTTTGTTCGGGGGTGCTGTTCGCCAACCGCCGGCGCGGCGACGCTCTTGCACGCTGCCGCTCATTGCTAGACGTAACTTCCTGCGGGACCCGCGAACCCGTATGCCAGCTGCGCTGCCCACTCTGTGGTGGTTCGATGCTCATCCTCGAGCGGCTCACCTGCAGCCAACTCTACTTCCGATCCTGCCCGATGTGGAGAGATTCAAAGAGGTATGCCGTTGACACGTCCTGAAAGGCTTTCAGCGTTTCCGGCCTCTAGCATTGCCCCTCGACCATGTGTTCGCACGTGGCTCGGGCCCGTGCGCTCGCCAGACAGTTTCGTCGCTCCCGTGCGGCATTCTGCCTCCCTCATAACGCAATGCCACAACTGCAAAACACGACGCAAACGGATTTCCATCCCGCTTCGACTCTCGCACTCGCGCCTTCCCAAAAGCAAAACCCAATTCAATTCCCATAGCTCCCACCGCGTCCGCCGCAAACGCTAGCGGCTCAGTTCAAACGACCCTATCGAAACTGCCCCGAACCACACATTCACGGACAACTCGGCTCTTCCCGCGCGGGGCAGTCCCGATAGGGTTCTAACGTTTATGAGGACGAATACGCCTCGAACGCGTCGTTTCAGGTATCTGCTCAGCTACCAAATGCAAAGATCTTGCCTGCTATCGCATTGGTGACGTGCTCGCCCTGATTAGAATTCGTTAAGATGACGATGCCCCTCTTATCGGACGGCCGAAATTTGATGAGAGTCGCGACGCCCGGATCGGCACCGTACTTCCCCCAAATGCCTCCTCGATATTCCACCCAGGCCAAGCCTTGCGTCTGGGATTCAGAGGGGTGAATGGCAGGTTCGCTGTCCGAGAGGATGAGCCTGATGGTTTCAGGACGGAGGATCCGAACGCCACGGAAGGCTCCATCGCCAAGGTACATCGCTAGAAATGAGGCGAGGTCATCCGCGCAGGACCTCGCCAGCCCATCCGATTGCGTTGCAAAACTGTAGAAGCAATGTGGCACCTGAATCTTGCCATTAACAGGCGCGCTGGAAAATCCAGCCTTCCGAACGGGCACCGCTTCAGGATGATCCGTGTAGTCGTAGGGAATGGCTTCCGTCCGAGGATCCAGTGTCTTGAGAAGAAATCCCGTACGATTCATACCTAGTGGCTTGAATATATTTCTGTCGCAATATTCAGCGAAGCTCTTACCGGAGATACTTTCGATGAGCACCCCCAGAACGCCGTAAGCTATATTGCTATAGTGATACTTGTCGCCGGGTGGAACCGGAAGAAAATTGCGAGTTGCCCTACTCGTGGTCAGCTCATCCCGCACCCACGCCGCCATCGTCACATCGGAGTCACCGCAGCTAGATCCGTAATCGGGTCCGTCATCGATTGAGGATGTGTGGAGCAGAAGTTGTCGAAAAGTAATCGGCTTTGCTGAGAAGGCAGGGTTGCGAACGCGAAATGGCAGGAATGCGTTCACATCATCATCGAGCTTGAATCTGCCTTGCTCGAAAAGTTGCATGATGGCCGTGCAGGTGATTGTCTTGGTTACGGAAGCAATATTGATTACGGTCCGCGAGGTCATCCGCCGCTTCGCTGCGATGTCTGCAATCCCATAGCCTTTACTCAATATGACTCTGCCGTCTCCGACGACTGCAATACTCGTTGCAGGGACATGCGCGGTCGTCACGGTTTGGATAACGAAGTCTTCGAACTGGGAGGAACGCAGCCACACATCAAATGGAGTCATCGGCTGAGCCAACGCGGAATGTCGCGCCGTCACTAGGCCGCCGAGGGTCGCTCCCGCAACCTGCATAAATCGACGGCGATTCAGCAGCTTAAGTAGAGCTTCCAGAGTGTTCTCCTTCGCAACCATAATCTAAATCCGCGTGTAGGTTATCACCATCCTCCCCACACGAGAAGATCCCGGTGCGATCTGCCCCCAATGCAGTGCACAGCGAGCCTGTACTAGCCCGGAGGGCTGGCCCATTTGGAATCAGTCCTGATAAGTCGGCTTCTGGGAATCGATTCGCAGAAACCATTAGATGACAGGCTATTGCCGATAAATTCTCACGGTTTTCGCGGCCCGTTTTGTTTGAATATGGATGCGCTTCGCACGATTATCAATTCGGATGGTTGCAGGGTTTGCGGAAAGTGATGAAAGGAAAGAATTTTTGGTTGCGGGGGTTGGATTGGAACCGCCCAACGACCTCCGGCCCAGCCACGCAGTGGCGGCAAGAAATAACGTCAGCCCGACGCGGGCTCATCGCCAAAGCAAATCAAACGGAGTCACAAAGATGGTTGCGGGGGTTGGATTTGAACCAACGACCTCCGGGTTATGAGCCCGACGAGCTACCAGGCTGCTCCACCCCGCGCACAAATCATAGCGGAAGCGCGCGCAACCGTCAAACGGCGCACGCAAATCTGCTCTCCGCGCATTAAATGAGTTGAGCAGCAACCAACAAGCGGCGTCGACTTACCACGTGTTATAGGCGGTAGTCTCGAAAGGCGAGACCTGGTCCGACGGCGAATGGACGTCACTGATGCCCCCACCCGAAGTCTCGTCCGGGCTAAGCAGAACGTCAGAAGTCTCCGTGACCCAGTCCTTTGCGCCAGTGACTGGATCCTTGGGGATTTCGCGGAGATAGCCTGCGCTCACCAGGTCGTCGAGCGATTGCGGCGCCTGTTGTTTGTCCAGCGTGTATTGGTCGATGGCATCGCGCATCACCGAGAGATCGTGATGCAAGGCCGCTTCGTGCGCTCTCTTGACGGACATGTCGTAACGCACCGCGGCGAGCCCCACGAGAATCACGATGATAGCCATCACCACCATCAGTTCAATCAGCGTGAACCCCGAGACGGTGAAGCGCCGCGGCTTGCCCGCACTGCCGACCTGCGCCTGTATCGGGTTACCGTGTTTGCTGTACGGAGTCATGGGCTCTACCAGTCCGAATATTTCGTGCCGTCAAGCGCCGTCCCTTGCGATTTCGTATACACGTCGAATACGTCCTGGCTGCCCCAGCTGTCCGCGTCGGCGTCGTCCTGTACCGATCGCAGGCCCCAATCGGTTGTGCCGGTCATGGGATCCACCGGAATCTTCCGCAGGAAGCGCATGCGGCGATCCGGAGCGCCGGCCAGTTGCACTGGATCCACGAGCGTTTGCAGATCGGGAGGATAGCCTTCCGTTCCGACTTCGACCTTGATCAGGTTTTGGTCAGCCGCGTCTTTGTAGCGGTCGATCGCATCGCGCATCTCGATCAGGTCGCGCCGCAGTTCCGTTTCCTTCTGACGTTTGATCTGCACCCGCGCCATGGGCACGGCCATGCTGGAAAGCACCACCAAAATGCCGCACGCCACGATCAATTCGATCAGCGTCATGCCCGCCATCGAGCGCGCAGCCCAGCGAGTTTTTGCCGTTGTACTTTTCATGGTCCACTTCGCCATCACTGCACCTGAATGCTCGCGCTTCCGCTGGTCATCGCAATCGGTCTTTGCTGTGAATCGCGTGCGTTCACTTGCAGCACCTGAAGCTGCGACGTTCCCGGCGCTATGGCTTTGATCACAATGCCGATGAGTGTTCCCGTGCCGCTGATGCCTGGCGTATTGGGACGCCGCGTTGCGGAAACAACCACTTGTCCCTTCTGCGGGTCCTCTTGATGAACAATAGCAATTTCCTGCGTACCGCCGGACAGGAACCCGCCATTGCGAATATCTTCCACCTGAATGACCGCGGGGTTGTATTGCAGCAGCATGGGAATCGAGTAAAGATCATGCGCGTTATCGACAGAAAGGCCGATCGTCATCGTGTCGCCAGGCTTCAGCGAAAGTGTCGACGGCTGAAACTGCAGCGTTGTCGGCGGCGCGTCGGCTTGAGCGTCGGCCTGAGCCTTGCCCGGAGCCGCGCTCTCCTGCGCCGGTGCCTGGAAGCCGTCCATGCCGGTTGGATACACGCGGACATTCGTCTCGGTGCCCGCCGCAAGCGTCCTCAGATCGTCTTCCGTGATGCTTGGCATCCTCACCACGTGTGGCGTAACCGCGATCAATATCTCGTCGTCCTCGGTGGTCACGTCTTGGCTCGAGAAAAAGTAACGCAGAAGAGGAATATTCGCTAATCCGGGCCAGCCGCTTAAGCTTTTCGTTTGCGAGCTGGTAATCAGTCCGCCGAGGATGCTCACTTCGCCGTCTTGCAACCTCACTTCATGCTCAATTTTCCGCTGACCGATAACCGGCTCCGTGATTCCGCCGATATTGTCCTCGCCGGTGATCGAAGACACGTCCACGGTCATCTTCAAGCTGACCGATCCATCTGGATGAATCCGCGGCGTCACCTCAACGTTCACGCCGACCTCCTGATATTGAAACTGCGTGTTCACCAGCGGGCTCACGCCTGCTGTGCCGGTCACGCCAACGCCGGCCTGAAAGCTTCCTGTCGCCACAGGCACTTTATCGCCGATCGCCAGCTTCGCCGTCGCGCCATCGAGGATTCGCACTGTAGGATCCTGAATAATCTTGGTCGCGCTGTCGGTCAGCAGCGCATTCAAAGTCGCGCCCGGCAGCGTGAGGCTGTAATCCGCGCTCGAAAGCTTAGTATTCAGTTGAATCGACGGACTCGTACTCGCAGTTGTGCCTGTTGTTGTGGTCGATGAAGTGCTGCTGAGCGGCATCCCGGTGAACGCCAGCGTGGCGCTCTGTCCTGGCTCTATGCCCAGAGTTCGTTCATGGTCCAACTGCGCTTCCAACACGTCTACTTGCAGCACTACCTCAGGCTTCGGCTTATCGATACTATCGATGATCTTGCTCGCAAGCATCAGTTTGTCCGGAGTGGCGCGCATCACGATGGCGTTGTCGTCGGCCACCTGCAGGATTCGCGGAATGTCGAGCAGTTGCCGGATTAAGTTCACCACCTCGGTGAGTTCCTGCGGCGTCGTGGTGTTGTGCATGTAAAACGTCTGAACCTCTTCGTCTTCGAAGGCGCGGCGCTTCTCCAGATTATCTTGCGCCACCAGAATGATATTGTTCGTCACCGGCTTCCAAAACGCTCCGCTTTCCAGCGACACCGCATCCAGGGCCTGCTCCAGAGTCACGTTCGAGAAGTCCGCGGTCACCGGGCGTGACGTGAAACTCGGGTCGAAGATTACGCTGATCCCGGCCATTTGCCCGATCGTCTCGAAAATCACGCGCGGGTCGGTGTTGGGAAACTTCAAATTAAGCGGCTCGCGCGAAAGCGGCTTCAGTTCCGGCGGTGCGGACATCAAACCTGTGTCTTCCGGTGGTGTGACGCCTACCGGCTTTGGTTCCTCCGCCCGTTTCACTTTAGCGAGAAGATCAAGCGCCTTCTGCGCATCTTGTGACGCGATGCTGCTCGACGGATCCAGCGCCTCGGCCTTTCGGAACTCGGAAAGCGCCAGCTCCAGTTGGCCCTTATTCAGCGCTTTCTCGCCCTGCTCGACATGGAATTGTCCGGCTTCGAAGTGTGCGCGTAGGTCGCGAAGTTTGTATTCCGCATCGAGGGGGTCGCGTTTCACCGCTTTGTCGTACGCAACCACGGCGGAGTCGTAATCGCCGGCAGCTTCCTCTTTCTGGGCGGCGTTGTATTGCTGATTTCGGTGAGCACAGCCCGCCATCGCAACGACGCCAAACGTCACAAAACACGCGACTAAGAAACGGCGCACCGCGCCCTCCGCTAAAATTGAATTTACCGGGTAGTCTAGCATTCACACTAGGATGCAACAAGGAAACCGCGCGTTGTCGTTACAATTGTGTGACTGCCTAATCGGACACCACGGCCCACCCCCAAATCGCAACCCACCGGCCTCGCTTGCCCGCTCTTGCTTCGCCGGATATCATACGAACGGTGACGCCCTCAACGAAGCCTTCGGCGAAAAAGAAAGACGCTCCCGCTGTCAAGATTGCCGCTCAGAATCGCGCTGCCTCGTACAATTACGAACTGCTTGACCGCTTTGAGGCTGGCATGGTTCTCGTGGGCACCGAAGTGAAAACTTTGCGGGAAGGGAAGGGAGCGCTGCGTGACGCCTACGCCGAAGTCAAAGCCGGCGAAGTCTGGTTGATGAATTGCCACATTCCCGAATATCGCCCCGGCGGTCCGTGGAATCACGGTCCTTTGCGTCCGCGCAAGCTCTTACTCAATCGCCGTGAGATCAATAAATTGAGCGGCCAAGTCCAGCAAAAAGGCCTTACCCTTATCCCGCTGAAAATTTATTTTCGCGACGGCATGGCCAAATGCGAGCTCGCACTCGCGCGCGGCAAGAAATTCTGGGATCGCCGCCGCGCCGAGCGCGAAAAAGAAGACAAACGCGAAGCCAGAGAAGCTATAAACCGCCATAAGCGGTACTGAAAGGGGAACATGCAGATTCTATTTGAGGCTCAGCCGTATTCATCTGTTTCTACAGATGCAGTAGTTGCTTACGTTTTTGGTGACAAGGAAGCATCCATCGAAGGACCCATTGCCGAGCTTGATCGCTCCGTGGGCGGCAAAATCAAGCCCTTGGCCGACTCCAGCGAGCTGACCGGCAAGCCGCTCGAAATGGTTTTGATTCATTACCCGCAAGGCCTCGCCGCGAAAAAGCTTCTCTTGGTCGGCGCCGGAAAGCCTGCCAAATTTTCCCACGCGGAGCTCCGCAAAATTGCCGGTGCGGCGCTGCGCTACTTGCGTTCGCGCGGCGTAAAATCATTCGCATTTCTTGTCGGCGAAAACGAACGTACGCCGGCCGCTGCGCAAGCCATCGTCGAAGGCCTCTTGCACGCCGAATACGATTCCGACAAATATCAGACCGACAAGAAGCCCAACAAAGTCATCGACCGCGTTGCGCTGATCGGATTCGCCGCAAATTCTCGCGCCGCCATCGAAGCGGCCATCGAGCGCGGCAAAATCATCGGCGAGTCGGAGAATTTCGCCCGCGATCTGATCAACGAGCCCTCCAATCGCCTCACCCCTCGAATGCTTGCCTCCCGCGCGGAAGCTATGGCCAAAGAGGCGGGCCTCGAAGTCGACATTCTCGACGAAAAACGCATCGCTGAACTGAAAATGGGCGCGCTGCTCGGCGTGGCCCGGGGCAGCGAAGAGCCGCCGCGTTTGATCATCGTGCGCTACCGTCCCGCGCAGAAAAAAGAGGGTGCGCCCGTTCTCGCCCTCGTCGGCAAAGCCGTCACCTTCGACACCGGCGGCATCTCCATCAAGCCCGCTCTTAACATGGAAGAAATGAAGACCGACATGAGCGGTGGCGCTACCATGCTCGCCGTGCTGCGTGCCCTCGCGCGCCTAAAGCCTTCCATCGAAATCATGGCCGTCGTCCCGGCCACCGAAAACATGCCCGGCGGCCGCGCGCAAAAGCCCGGCGACGTGCAAATCGCCATGTCCGGCAAATCCATCGAGGTGATTAACACCGACGCCGAAGGCCGCCTCATCCTCGCCGACGCGATCTGCTACGCGAAAAAGCTCGGCGCCACCCATCTCATCGACGCCGCCACGCTCACCGGCGCCATCGTCGTCGCCCTCGCCAACGTTCACGTCGGTGCCTTCGGCACGCCGCGCGAATTCCTCGACCGTGTGCTCGAAAGCGCGCGCACCGCGGGCGAAAAAATGTGGCCCATGCCCATCGACGACGAATACGAGGAGATGATCAAAAGCAAGATCGCCGACATTCGCAACACCGGCAGCGGCAAGGGCGGCGGGGCCATCACTGCCGCGTGGTTCATCAAGGAATTCGTCGATGACACGCCGTGGGTTCATCTCGACATCGCCGGCACCGCCTGGCGCGATGACGCCAAACCTTGGGCTGCGTCAGGCCCCACCGGCATCGCCATCCGCACCCTCATCGACTTCGCCCTAAAAATGTGACACGTATTTCGTGTCATTCCGCGGCGCCGCGCGTTTTGCGGCGCCGCTTTCCTCGTAGGGGCGACCCTTGGGTCGCCCGTCGCGACTCTCCGAGTCGCGTCTACATCTTTTCCGGCGCTTCGATTCCCAGCAGCTCCAGCGCACCAACAAGCTGCCGTTCCACAATCGCTGTCAGCGATAGCAGAACGCGCTTCTTCTCCGCGTTTTCTTCCGAAAGAATGTGATGCTTGTGATAAAAAACGTTGAACGCCTGCGCCAGTTCAAACGCATACTTCGCCACAAACGCCGGCTCTTGCGCATTCACCGCCACCTCCACTCTCGCGTCCAGCGATCCCGCCAGCAACAACAATTCCCACAAATCGTTGCCCTCCGGCGGCGCAAATAACTCTGCCGCGCCCTTCGGTTCCGCGTGTTTCTCAAGGGCATCGAGCGAAAATGCCGGCTCTTGCTCCTGCATTTTTCGGAAGATATTCTTGGCCCGCACCACCGCATACTGCAAGTACGGCCCCGTCTCGCCCTCAAAGCTCAGCGCATCCTTGAAATCGAACGCGATAATCGTCGACCGCGTGTACTTCAGCAGAAAATACCGCAGCGCGCCGATGGCAATCGCATGCGCCACGCTCACCCGCTCTACATCGGAAAAATCCCGATGCCGCGCGTCCACTTCAGCGAGTGCATGCTTCTCCATCTGATCCAGCAAATCATCGGCCTTCACGCCCTGCCCTTTGCGCCCGCTCATTTCGATGTACGGCCGCTTGGCGTCTTCTTCCGTCACCGTATAGCCAAGCTCCACCGCGCATCGCGGCGTCAGCCCCACCACGTCGTACGCGATGTGCACCAAATGATCCGCCTGTTTCTCGAACCCCAGCGCCCGCAATCCTTCGCGCACCACCTGCTGCGGATATTTCTGCCGCGAATCGATCACGTTGAAAACTTCCTGCGCGTTTCCAAACTTCGGCACCGCGCCGCCCGACTCCTGCCCGTGCATTGAAGTTGCCCACGCTACGTGCCCATCGGGATGCTCATGGAATCGCGCATAGAGAAAATCGCGGTCCAGCAATCCAAATTTCCACAGATGGTACGCAATGTCCTTGCCCACGTACGTCACCGTGCCATTCGACCGCACAATGATTTTCGCTTCTGCCTCCGCGCCTTCCGCCGCGTCCGCATCGCCCTCCGTCGCGTCGCCCAGCGGCATGATCCAGCATCCCGCCTGTTTTCCCGACGTCGCCATGCGAATCGCGCCGCGCTCGCGCAGCATCTGAAACGCCGCGTCCCAGAATTTCATCCCCAACACTTCGCTCTCGCGCGACAGCAGGTCGTAATCGATTCCCAGCCGGTCCATCGTCTTCAAATGGGAATGAAGAATCGTCGTCGACACAAACTCCGCCATTTCGGCAACCGCTCCATGCCCTGCTTCGATTTCCTTCATCACTTGCCCGCGCAGCGCAAGCCGCGCCTTGTCTTCCGCCAGGAATTGCGTCACCCACGCATACAAATCCCAGCAGTAGTAATCAAATCGTGGTTCCTTCCTGGCCGCCAGCGCGCGCACCTCCGCAAGAGAAAGCTTCTCGCGGTGTATGAATCCCAGAATCACATCCGCGACCTGCACGCCCGTGTTATCGATATAGTTTTGCACTTCAACGCGTCGGCCCGCCTCTCGCAGCAGCCGCACAAACGTGTCGCCAATCACCGCGTTGCGCAGATGCCCGATGTGCGCGGCTTTATTGGGATTGATCGCTGTGTGCTCCACAATCGCTTTAGGCGCGCCATCGCGCGCACCGGCCGGCTCGCCCCGCGCACCCCCAAGCGCCAACGCAAAAAACGCGCCGCGGTCGAGGAACGCATTCAGGTACCCGCCGCCCGCAATCTCAATTTTCCCGACGCCATCGATCCCGCCGATTTCTGCCGCGATTTCCTGCGCGATTTGCCGCGGTGCCCGCTTCAGCCTCTTCGCTAGCTCGAAGCACACCGGCGACGCGATCTCGCCCATCTCGATCTTCGGCGGCCGCTCCGTCACCACATTGACGCTCTCGCCGTACTTCGCGCGAATGAACGCCGTCAGCGCCTTGCGCACTCGTTTATCGATTTCCTGGTACACGTTCCTCGTTTCTCAGCTGTGGCTCAGTTTGGGCTTTCTTGACCGTGACACAAAGGGTCAAAATCCAAGCTGGCCCATTACCGCAGCTTCGCAGAACTTCACAGAAAAAGGTAAGTGATTATAGGAACTTCGCCCCACCCAGTCAAAAATCGCTGCCGAGCTCGCTGCTCTCCTCGCGTCCGGTCGGTGCGTGCCCGTGCCCGTGTTTGACACCATTTCGAGCGCAGCATACTATCTATTTTTCTCGTTTTCTCGCGGAGTGCGCTGTCATTTTGCTCCGCTGATCGCACAGCCAGCTTCGCCGAACAAATGAAACTCGCTTACTTCGATTGCTTTTCCGGAATCAGCGGCGACATGGTCCTCGGCGCCCTCGTCGACGCCGGCCTGGACCTCCGCCAGCTCGAAACCGAGCTGCGCAAATTGCCGCTCGATTCCTGGTCAATCTCTGCCGAGCGCGTCAAGCGCAAGGCCATCGCCGCCACAAAAATTCATGTCGAAGCCGGCCCGCAGCACCACCATCGCCACCTGTCCGACATTCTCAAAATGATCGACAGCGCCTCGCTTACCCCGCGCGCCGCCGAAAACGCGCGCAAAATCTTCCAACGCCTCGGCGAAGCCGAAGCCAAAGTCCACAACATCCCCATCGAAAAAGTGCATTTCCATGAAGTCGGCGCCGTCGATTCCATCATCGACATCGTCGGCTCGGCCATCGGCTTCGATCTGCTCGGCATCGGCGAATTTTCTTGCTCTCCCATGGACGTCGGCGCTGGCCGCGTCGAGACCGAGCACGGCCTTCTCCCCGTTCCCGCGCCCGCAACTGCCGAACTTCTCCGCGGCGCTCCCGCGTTTTCGAGCGGCGTCCAAAAGGAACTCGTCACTCCCACCGGCGCGGCCATTGCCACCACGCTTTCATCGTCCTATGGCAAAATGCCGCCCATGCGGCTAGGTTCCGTGGGTTACGGCGCCGGTTCGGCGGATCTCGCTGAACAAGCAAATGTCCTGCGCCTCTTAGTCGGCGAATCCATCCCGCAGGAAATCGCCGACTCCGGAGATGCGGTCGTCTCCGTGATTGAAACCAACCTCGACGACATGAGCCCCCAGATTTACGGCTATTTTGCGGAACGCGCCCTCGCCGCTGGCGCGTTGGACGTTTTTTCCACCCCCGTGCAAATGAAAAAGAATCGCCCCGGCCAGTTGGTCACGCTCCTCTGCGAGGTTTCCAATCGCAGCCGCCTGATCGATTTGATTTTTCATGAGACCACAACCATCGGCGTCCGCACCTACGAGGTGCGTCGCCAAACCCTGCATCGCGAAACTGTCCCGGTGGAAACGCCCCTCGGCGCCATTCGCATGAAGGTATCGCGCCTGAATGGCACGATTCTGAATGCCGCTCCTGAATACGAAGACTGCCAGCGCATCGCCGTGCAGAAAGGCGTTCCACTCAAGCAGGTTCTTTCCACCGCGACTTTTCATTTTCAAAAACAGGGCGAATCGCCGAAATAGCACGATGATCAAATCCAAATGACTCAGACAACGACCAAGCCGAAATTCTACTTAACCACGCCTATCTACTACGTGAATGCGCGCCCGCACCTTGGCCACACGTACACAACTGTTGTGGCGGACACCATCGCGCGCTACAAGCGCATGTGCGGCTATGACGTCGTATTCCTCACTGGCACCGACGAGCACGGCGAGAAAGTTGAACGCGCCGCCAAAGCCGCGGGCATGACCCCGCTGGAATTCGCCGATCGCATTTCCGCCGAATACCGCGCCCTGTGGCAAGAACTCGGCCTGCCCTTCGACCGTTTTGTCCGCACCACCGAGCCGCGCCACGAACGCGCCGTGCAGATGCTTTTCCGCAAGGCCCAAGACCAGGGCTACGTCTACAAGGGTAGTTACGAAGGCGAGTATTGCGTCTTTGACGAGATGTACGTCGACGAGCCGCTCCCCGGAAATCTTTGCCCCGAGTGCAAGCGCCCTACCGAGCGTGTCCGCGAAGAAAATTATTTCTTCAAGCTCTCCGCATTCCAGGATCGCCTGCTCGAACTTTACGAGAAGCAGCCCGATTTCGTTCAGCCGGACACGCGCCGCAACGAAGTCCTCGCCTTCGTCCGTGGCGGCCTCCGCGATCTTTCCATCAGCCGCACCTCGTTCAAATGGGGCGTTCCATGGCCGGGCGACGAAAAACACATCTTCTACGTTTGGTCCGATGCCCTCGTCAGTTACATGACTGGCGTCGGTTACGCCGACGACGAATTGCAATTCGAACGTTACTGGCCCGCCGACCTCCATCTTGTCGGCAAGGAGATTTTGCGTTTCCATGCCGTCTATTGGCCCGCGTTCTTGATGGCTGCCGGCGAGCCTTTGCCGAAGCAAATCTTCGCGCATGGCTGGTGGCTTTTCGCCGACGAAAAAATGTCCAAGTCGCGCGGCAACATGCAATATCCGCAGCCCATCGCCCGCGTTCTCGGCGTGGACGCCCTGCGTTATTTCTTGCTGCGCGAAATGGTCTTTGGACAGGATGGAAATTTCAGTCGCGATTCGCTCCTCACGCGCTACAACGCCGATTTGGCCAACGGTCTCGGCAATCTCGCCAGCCGCACGCTCACCATGATCCAAACCTATCTCGGCGGCCGCGTCCCCGCGCGCAATCCCCATGACGAAAACGATCGCGACAGGGAAGTCGCCGCCCTCAAGGAAACCGTCTGCGACGAAGTCTCCGGCTATTACGACGCGTATGAGTTCTCGCGCGTCCTCGATTCCACCTGGGGCCTCATCGCCGAGGTCGACAAGTACCTGGTCGAATTTCAGCCCTGGGTCCTCGTCAAGGAAAGATCGAAGTGGGGCCGTCTAGAAACGGTTCTGTACACCGCTTACGATGTCCTTTGCACCGTCACCCGTCTCGCTCATCCCGTCCTCCCGCACGCCACGCAGAAAATCTGGGAGCAGCTCGGCTACACCACGCAGCTCGAAGCCCAGTCTCTCGCGCCGGGCTGGTGGAAGGAACAGAGACTCGCGTCTCAAGTGGGCACTCCTGAAGCTGTGTTTCCGCGCGTGGACAAAAAAGAAGCTTTTGAAAGGATCGAAGCCATGGAAGACGAAATTCGCAATCCTGCGGCGGCAAAAGCAGCCGCTGCGGCCGCCGCTGGTTCATCCGGAACCTCACCCGCCGCGCCCGCGCCGCCAACATCGTCCAAAATCGGCATTGAAGATTTCGCGAAAGTCGAAATGCGCGTCGGCGTCATCAAGTCCGCCGAACGCGTTGCCGGCGCGGACAAATTGCTCAAGCTCCTCGTCGACATCGGCGAGGAAGTTCGCCAAGTAGTTGCGGGAATCGCTATGGCCTACACGCCGGAGGAAGTCATCGGCAAGAAAGTCGTGGTCGTCGCAAATCTTGCTCCTCGCAAGCTGCGCGGCGTCGAATCCAACGGCATGATCGTCGCCGCGTCCGTCGGCCCGGACGGCAAGCCCGTTTTGTGCACCTTCACCGAGGACGTCCCGCCCGGCGCCCGCCTCAAATAACGCAATGCGACCACGTGACGTTGTACAGGCTTGGGTCGAGGCCTTCAATCGTGCAGACGTTGATGCCTTGGCTGCCCTTTACCATCCCGAGGCGACTAACCATCAGGTGGCTGACAGCCCCGTCAACGGACGCGAGGCAATTCGAGCGATGTTTGCCGCCGGCTTCAACATGACGAAAATGGTTTGCATTCCGGAGAATCTCTTTGAGGATGGCGAGTGGGCCATCTTGGAATGGCGCGACCCGAAAGGATTGCGCGGATGCGGTTTTTTTCATGTTGTGCATGGACAAATCGCTTTTCAGCGAGGCTACTGGGACAAATTGTCATTTCTCAAGAGCCACGGTTTAGCGCAGGATTAGAGTCGTCCAAACACACTATTGGAACCTCTCTTGCACATCATCGACTCTCACGCCCATCTCGAATTTCCGCAATTCGACACCGACCGCGACGAAATGCTCGCGCGCGCCCGCGACGCCGGCATCCAAAATATCCTCGCCATCGGCAGCGGCACCGCCACCGACCGTCTCGATGTCGCCATTCCTTTCGCCGAGAAGTACGACTGGATTTACGCCACCGTCGGCGTCCATCCGCACGAATCCCGGCTCGCTACCGAGGAATGGTTCACCGAACTCTCGCGCCTGGCGAAACATCCGCGCGTCCTCGCCTGGGGCGAAATCGGCCTCGACTATTTCTACGATCACTCCCCGCGCGACGTGCAACAGAATGTCTTTCGCCGCCAGCTTTCGCTCGCCCGCGAAGCCAATCTGCCTGTCATCATTCATTGCCGCGACGCCTGGCCCGATTGTCTCCGCATCCTCGACGAGGAAAATTGGCGCTCCACCAATCTCGGCGGCATTTTCCACTGCTTCACCGGTTCGCTTGCCGACGCCCAGCGCGGCCTGGACATGGGCTTCCTGGTTTCGTTCTCCTGCAACGTCACCTACCCCAAAATGTCGCATCTCCTCCAAGTCGCCGCCGCCCTCCCGCTCGACCGCATCCTCCTCGAAACGGATTCGCCCTTTCTCCCGCCCCAGGCCATCCGCGGCAAACGCAACGAGCCAGCCAACGTGGTTGAGGTAGCGCGCGCCTTGTCGAATGTGAGAAACTTACCCCCGGAAGAGGTTGCGCGCGCCACGGCGGAGAACTTCCGCCGCTTTTTCCGACTCGCTTAATTCGGAAGCGTGCCGCAATCGGTTTCGCAATCGCCCTGGAGGCTGCCATCGCGGTCCTGACTGTACGCGAGATGTTCGATCTGGTTCGCGACGATCTTGCCTTGGTCGAGCGCGAAATCGCTGTGCAGACCGGCGAGGCCATTCAGCCCATCGCGGAGATCGGCAGTTATTTGCGCGAAGGCGGCGGCAAGCGCCTCCGTCCAGCTTTGCTGTTGCTCGCTGCCGGCGCGTGCGGCTATCAGGGAACGGGTGCCGTGTCCCTCGGTGCCGTGGTCGAAATGATCCACAGCGCCACGCTCGTTCACGACGATGTCATCGACGGCGCCAACACCCGCCGCGGCCGTCCTTCCACCAATGCCCGCTGGGGCAATCACATGAGCGTTCTCGCCGGCGACTGGCTTTACATGCAATCCTTCAAGGTCGCTCTGCAAGAGCGCAACTTCACCGTCCTCGATATTCTCATCGGCCTCACGCAAAACATGGTCGAAGGCGAACTGCTCCAGCTCACTTGCCTCAATCGCATCGATCTCACCGAGTCCGAAGCGGCCGACCTTTCCTATCGCAAGACCGCTTGCCTTTTCAGCGGCTGCGCCGAACTCGGCGCGGTCCTCGCCGATGTCGGCGACGCCACCCGTCGCGCCCTCGCCGATTATGGCCTGCAGGCCGGCCTCGCTTTTCAGCTTGTCGATGATTTGCTGGACTTCACTGCGTCATCGGAAAAATTGGGCAAGCCCGTCCTCAGCGACCTAAAAGAAGGAAAAGTGACTCTGCCGCTGATCTTCGCGCTAAAAAATGGCGCGCAAACTGCCGTTCTGCAAGCGGCCGCGGGACAAAGCGCTTCGCCGCAGGATGGCGGTCACGACGGTCATGGCAGCTACGCCACTGGCCGCGAACTCGTCGCAACTGTTCTCCGCGAAAAATGTTTCGATTCCGTCCGTCCTGACCAAATTACTGCGCTCGTTCGCGATTCCGGCGCGCTCGAACATTCCCGCCGCCTCGCCGTCGAGTACGCGACCCGCGCGAAGGATAGCCTCAGCGTTTTGCCCGACTCCGAATTCCGCCGCGCCCTTCTCGCCATCCCCGACTTCATCCTCGACCGCGAAAGCTGACGCCGTTTTTCGGCGTCATCCTGAGGAGCGTATTTGGCGGCGAAGGATGTGCTTTTGTTTTTGCTATCGTCCGCTTGCACGGGACGCTTTGCGCGAAGTGAGGAGCGCATCTCGCGACCAAGCCTGCCTGCCGGAGGCAGGGTTCTGCTTTTGTTTTCTTGCCGTCGTCCTGCCTGCACTGAACATTTTTGCGTGAGGTGGGCCGCGCTCCTTCGCGACCTTGCTATTTGGTGTGCAAGTATTGGATAAGCTCGTTCACTTCCTCGCTGTCCAGCGTGTTCTGAAACGGCGGCATGATCCCCCGCCCGCGGAGAATCACGTTCCGTAACTCCTCATCGGTCGCTGGCGCGCCGCTCGGAAGCGTCTTGCGCCGGAACAGCCCATTCAATTGCGGCGGTTTCGTAGCAAGTTGCAAGTCCGTTGCTTCATGGCATCCGGCGCAAGCGTTCTCGTACACGCTCTGCCCCTCGGCCACAGTCTGCGTTCTGGCGCGGGCGTTTCCGCCCTGAATCCAAAAGTACACAAGGCACCCAACCACCGCCGCTATCCCGAGCGTAGAAAACCAAAACCCGGGAACCTTGCGTTTATTCATTTTTCTTCTTCGCATCCCTTCTCGCCCTTGTCTTTGCCGTTCACGATGCTGCTTTCTTCATCGCTGCGACCACGTCAGGCACCTTCCAGTCGTTGTCCGGCCACATCTGATCGACGGTTCCGTTCGGACCGAGCAGAATCGTGTTCAGGCTGTGCGTGATCTGGTTATTCTGTTCGTAATAGACAAGCCCAAAGCCAGATGCCAGTTTTTGCAGGTCCGCGGGACTGGTTGATACGAAATCCCACTGGGCAAAACCCGAGGCGTCGCCCTTCAAGTAGGCGAGTCCGTACTTCCGCAGCACCGGAGCGGTATCGTACTTCGGGTCCAGTGTGACGCTCAGCAAACGGGTTTTTTTGTAAATGGACGGAGTTTCAGCGAGCGTGTTGTGAATTTCCGCAAACTCGCTGGTGATCAACGGGCAAAACTTGGGGAACGGGCAGCGAGTGTAAATGAACGTCACCAGCACTGCCTTGCCCTTGAAGTCGGACAAATGCAGCGTCTTGCCGTCCTGATCCACCATGGGTACGTCCGGCACCTTGTCCCCCGCCTGCAGCTGCCGCGCCTGCGTTCCCCCCACGGTGCCTCGTTTGCTCTCATCCGTGACAACGAGGTGTTCCAGCCAGTAGTTGTTGTTGCTGTCCACAACCACGTCGGCTCGAATCCGATCCCCCGGCTGAACCTGTCCAAGCCCCTGCGGATCCTTTACCGTGTAGTTCATCGTCATCGCCGGCATGAACCCGGGAATGTCGTCGTTAGCCACGGTGAGCATCCCTCCGGGCTCATCCTTCGCCAGAACTTCTCCCGTAAGTTTGTAGTGTTTGTTTGCCCGTTGACAGCCGGCAATAAGGAACAATCCCGCCAACAAAAACACTTTCCCGTACCCCAGTCTCCAATTCATGGCAAATATCCCTTGATCTCCGGTACTCAATAATTGAACCGGTACCGAAACTCCGCGTAAATTTCTCGCGGCTCGTTCCAGTGAAATCCACCAAACGTCAGGCTGTTATCCAGTTGCACGCGCCGGTTGGCCACATTCAGCGCGGTCACCGAAACGCTGTATTTCTCCGCGAAGTCTTTCCCGAGAGAAACATCAAACGTGGTGTGGCCCGGCAGATAAGGCCCGGGATATTGCGCGTTCGGCAGCCCGTATAACCCATTCGTGAATCCCGACCCGTAGTACACATTCGTTGCGGCATAACTCTGCCAGGGAAGACTTGTATTGAAGCCCAAGTTCAATGTGTTTCTCTGATCATGGTCCACCGGCGCATACCCAGGCGCTATCAGCAACGGGCAATTCGGGTTATTGGGAGGACAGATCAAGCCCCCCGTGATCGGCGCGGTTGCCTGCGCGATTTGATTCGCATACGCAAGGTGAAATTGTCCGCGATGCCACAGGTTTGGCGACCGCAGCGTCGTTTCCCAACCCTGAATCAACGCCGCTTGCCAAGTGATCGGCCAGAACAGATTCGATTCCCCGATGTTGTTGTGATCCAGCCAATTCGTCGCTCTTGTTTCGTAATTGTCCGCGTCCAGAGTCCACCCGCGATAGGGAATCGTGACGCCAACCTGGAATTCTTTATCTCGCTCGCCGTGCAGGGGAGCGAAAGTAAAATTCTGGCTGTTTGCCAAGCCGAGCAGCGCGCCGGTCGCCGTCACCAGCGGAGGCGCTTGGTAGTAGTAGCCGTAGAATCCGCGAAACACCCAGTTCAGTTTCGGAACTCTCAGCGTTGCGCCAAACCGCGGGTCCGTCGCGCTCTCCGAAATTGATGCGTCAAAGTTCGTTTGCCGCAACCCCGCAATGAACGTAAACCATTGGTTCACTTTGATCTTGTCGTCGATGAATTCCGCCGCCAGCCCTCCCGTCACCCCAATCGAAGACGCCGGGAAGTTCTGGCTTCCATCCGTGAACACATTATTGAAGTAGTTGTACTGGTGCTGCGCGAATCCGTACACTCCGCCTTCAATGTCATTTCTGTCGATAATCGTGTTGAATGACGCCTGCGCCCCTCCGTAATTGGCCGTCTGATTTACGTTCGAGATCACCGGATAATCGTTCGGCCCGCCTTCATAGTCCGCGCTGTTGTAGTGGTAAAACGGCGAAACCGTCAGCACCGTATTGGAATTGAACGTGTGAACCCACGAAAACACCACGTAGCCATCCGGCTCGCGCTCCGCATCGCGCAGCCCGGAGCTCGGCGACTCCCCCGACGAGATCAGGATCTGATTGCCCGTCGAGTTCGGGTCCGGGTCGATGGGGATCTGGTAGTAATCCTGCCGCAAGGATGTAACCAACCGGAATTGATTCTTGGAATCGAGATTGAAGATGAACGACGCAAATCCTCCGAACCCGTTCTCCGCGTCGTGATCCACCTGCGGAATCGGCGTCTGCAGCCCGTAATTGCTGCGATTTCCATTCACGCTGAAGTAGTACGCCAGCCGCTCCGTGTGCCCTCCGCAGCCGATTTGGTCGTTCGTTTGATAGAAATTCCCCAAGCTCACGACCAGACTGCAATCCTTATTGAACTCAAAACCGTTCTTCGGCACGATGTTGAACATCCCGTACGTCCGGTCTCCGTAATCGGCGTCGTAGCTGCCTCTCAGCACTTCCAGATAATCGATGTCCTTCGGATCGATCTGCGGCCCCAGATTGCTGGCGATGTTCGTGTTGGGTATCGGCACGCCGTCAATCAGCCAGTCCACCTGGTGGCCTCCGCGCATATGCAGCATGTCGTGCGTCACATACGTGGCCGGCACGTAATCCGTGATCATCTCCATGCCGTTGGTGCGATCCGCTCCGGGCGTCTCCTGAATCTGTTCGCGGTCCAGCATCGTCGTCGGCGTTACCGTATCCGTTGCCGCCACTTCCGGTGTTGTCGACACCACCACCCGCTGGTTTACGCCCGCGACCGCCAGCTCGAAATGCAGCACCGCCGACGTGTCCGACTCGAGCGTGATCGACTCTTGCGTCTGGCTAAACCCCGCCGCCACCGCCGTCACCGTATAGTTCCCAAAAGGCACAGCCGGAAACGAGAACTCTCCGTTGTCATCCGTTTGTGCCGATCGTGACCAATCCGAAGTCGCTGATTTGAGCTGCACCGTGGCCCCCGCGATCGGCCGGTGCTGCGGATCGTGGACCACTCCCCGTACCGTCCCAAAAACTGTTGCGAACGCAAGCCCTGCGCACAAGAAAACAATAAGAGCGAATAGAACGCATCGAAGCACTCGCATTTCGAATCTCCTCGTTCTTGATTTTTTTTGTCTGGGTCGCGCAGACCCCGCGTTTTTCAGGGTCTGCGGCTTTTCCTTTGTGGCGCCGGCCTTCCGGTCGGCATTTGACTTGGCGGTTGTGTCTCTTGCGCAGAGCGCGCAGAATCTCACCCCTTCTGTGCCTGCTCGCCCAGCAACCGTTGTCATTCCGAGCGAGGATGCGACCAGCATCCGACGAGGAATCTGCTGTTCGCTTACGCGGTCGCCTCGCAGCGCAGAGCTTCGCGCCTTTCGCGAAGTTCTGCGGCCTTTGCTTTTCTTGTCTGGAACTACGCTCTCGGTGGGTTAAACGGAGGAGGGGAGTATCCTGCAAAATCCGAAACCGCGGCCACCGGCGAAATCGCCCGCGCCGCCTTAAGCCCCGGCAACTGCACGCCCGCGCTCAGTTGAAACGGCGCAATCGGTGCCGCCAATCCATAATCCGGCGTCGCCTGCGAATGGCAGCCCGTCGCGCAACTCATCGCGCCCGATGCGGAGTGCTGGCAATCCTTCGCCATCACGTGCCGCCCGCGGCAACACGCCATCGTGCATTCCTGCGGCCCGCACGCATATCCGCGCGCCACCAGCGCCAGTGGCACCGCCAGCAGCGCCACGATCAGGCTCGCAGCTTGTATCCGCCGCCTCATTCGCGCGCTCATCCTACCACGTCTCGCGCACACCCCAAAATCCTATACGCCCGCTCCGCATCGATTGGATTGCGACGCCGCCGCACGGCGACGTTTCTCCGGCTGTTTGTTTTTTTTACGTGGTCATCCTGAGCCTGCCTGCCGCTTGCCCCGCCGCCTGCACGCCGTGGCGTGTGGCGGGCAGGCGGGCGCAGCGAAGGATCTCGCCGTGGGCTTTTGTCTTTTCGGGTGCCCCATGCTCGCCTTCTGAGCGTGGGGCTCCTTGCTTTACGTTGTCATTCCGAACCCGGTCGCGTCTTGTGCGAACGGTGGTAAGGGACCTGCTTTTCGTTGTTCCTTTCGTAGGGGCGCTGCTTGCTGCGCCCGTCGCGACTCCCCGAGTCGCGGCCTTTCGTCAGGCGCGGCTTCAGCCGTGCCGAAAAACACGTCACATAAAACTCCTTCCTATTGCGCGCCTCACCCGCGCAAGGTACTCCACAGGCGCCGCGTCTCCGCCCATATTTCCCTTTGTGCTACTCTCGCCTCTCATGCCCGCGCCTCCGCTCATTTACCACGATCGCTACGACCTGCACCTTGGCGCCCACGTCTTCCCCTCGCAAAAATACCGCCTCGTCCGCGACGCGCTCCTCGCCGAATCCATTGCCGCCGCCTCCGACATCATCGCCCCCGCGCCCGCCTCCGATGAAGACATCCTCCGCGTGCACACTCGCGAATACGTCCACAAACTCAAAACCGGCGCCCTCACCCAACTCGAAATCCTGCGCATGGAAGTTCCTTACTCCAAAGAGCTAATCGAAGCCGTCTGGCTCGCCGCGGGCGGCTCCATCGAAGCAGGGAAGCGCGCCCTCGTCGCCGGCGCGGCCGTCAACATCGGTGGCGGCTTCCATCACGCCTTCCCCGACCACGGCGAAGGCTTCTGTGTCATTCACGACGTCGCCGTCGCCATCCGCCGCCTGCAATTCGACCACGCCATCGAAACCGCCATGGTCATCGACACCGACGTCCATCATGGCAACGGCACCGCCGCCATTTTTGCCGGCGACTCCTCCGTCTTCACGTTTTCGATCCACCAGGAACATAACTATCCCGAGCCCAAGCCGCCCTCCAATCTCGACGCCAATCTTCCCGACGGCCTCGGCGACGAAGACTATCTCGCCATCCTCGAATCGCATCTGGTCCGCGCCTTCCATGACTTTCACCCTGATCTGATTTTCTACATCGCTGGCGCCGATCCTTACCGCGAAGACCAGCTCGGCGGCCTCGCCCTCACCATCGACGGCTTGCGCCGCCGCGACGCTCTCGTCTTCGATCACGCCTGCCGCCACCACGTCCCCATCGCCGTCACCTTGGCCGGCGGCTACGCCCGCCGCGTCTCCGACACCGTCCGCATCCACGTCAACACCATCCTCTCCGCCGCCTCCTCCCTCCGCTAATCTGTCATCCTGAGTGCAGCGAAGGATCTCGCCTCGGTTTTTTGCCTTTTCGGGTGCCCCATGCTCGCCTTATGAGCGTGAGGTTTTTCGCCCTTACATTGTCATCCCGCCCGTGCCTGTGGCCGATCAATTCCACCTGCGCTCAGGACACCTCGCGATCTGGTAGAATTCGCGGAATGAAGAGACGAGCATTCCTGATGGCGGTGCCGTTGGCAGCGCTAGCAGGAGCGATGAAATCGGCGTTCGCTTCAGTCGCGCATGAGAGTTTGGCAGGCGCGGAGAGAGGGCAAGGTGGCGCGATGGGAGAATCAACTATTGTGTATGAACTGCGGGTTTATCACGTGGCCCCCGGAAAGATAGAGAGTCTGGTAGCCCGTTTCCGGGACCACACGATGAAGCTTTTTGCGAACCATGGAATCAAGAGTGTTGCGTATTGGACTGCACTGGACGAACCGGCGAAAAGCAGCAGGTTCTTTTACATTCTGGAGCATCCGAGCCGGGAAGCGGCGGCAACGAACTGGAAGGCCTTCCAGGATGACCCGGAGTGGAAGAGCGTGAAGGCGAAATCGGAAGAGAATGGGAAATTAGTGGACAAGATTGACTCGACGTTTCTGACGCTGACCGATTTTTCGCCGCGGTTGGGGTAACTAGGCCTCCACAGGCCATTGCGAGGCGTTTGTTCTTATTCGGTACGCGTATGCACCGCGCTTCCCGTCAGGTCCTGATTAACGGGGTCACCTGACATTGCTCTTGACGCGCCAGGGGGCCGGTTTTCGCTCCATCCTAACCTTTATCTATCTCCATTTTTCCCTTGCACTCCCCCTCCACTTCCACTACATTTAGCCCACTTATTGTGTGTGGCGACGGGGCCAGTCTATATGTTGGCTTGCCGTTGCCAAAGGAGTGGCGACCGTTTGACGAGCATCCTGGCGATTGCCAACCAGAAGGGCGGCGTGGGGAAAACTACCACCGCCATCAATCTTGCAGCGGCAATCGCGCTGCGAAAAAAACGCACCCTCCTCATCGATCTCGATCCCCAGTCCAACGCATCCATTGCTTTTTTCGATGCCGCCGACATTCAGCTCTCTATGTTCGATATTTTCAGCGACCACGCCCCGGAAATGTCCAAAGTCATTCGCGCCACGAAGGATCCCAATCTTTTTGTCGCGCCCGCCAAACTTTCTCTCGCGCGCCTCGAGCAGCAGCTCGCCGGCCAATTCGACGCGCCCTATAAGCTAAAAGACGCGCTCACGCCGGTCCTCAAAGATTTCGAATACGTCGTCATGGATACGCCTCCCGCGCTCGGCATTCTCACCGTCAACGCGCTCGTTGCCGCCACGCATCTGCTCGTGCCCATTCAAGCCGCTTATTTCGCCATCGAAGGCACCGACGACCTGCTCGAAACCTACGCGCGCATTCGCTCCCGCCCGAATCC
>JBAPRL010000010.1:0-52512 GCA_049281095.1 Candidatus Acidiferrales bacterium | reverse complement strand
GCTCCGGAGCAGGCCCGAGTCGCTGCCCAGCAGGGGCTCAACACGCCTTATAGCCCGCCGCCGAAAGGCGCCCAGCACTAAACAGAAAAAGGAGATGGCCATGAACCGCCGAACGCGCCTTCAAATTTTCATCCTCGCCGCGATTGTATCCTTCGTCGTGGTGCCGCACTTGCTCGCGCAGGACCAGCAGCAAAGCCGGCAACAGTCCCAGCAACAGACGAATCCACCGCAGCAAACACAGAAGCCTTCGCTCCAGAATCCGCAGCAGAACGCCACCGCTCCGCCGCCCGTTGATCCCAAGGAAGAGGCTGCTTTCAAGGCCTTTAACGACATAAAACCCTCCTCTCCGGCGGACTATGACGCCCAGATTCAGGCGGGCGAGGCGTTCGTCAAGGATTTCCCGCAGAGTCGTTATCGGGAGGCTGTCTATTCGAGCCTCGCGAACGCTTATTTTCAAAAGGGCGAGCTGGATAAAACGTGCGACGCGGCGGATAGGGCTCTAGCGCTCAATCCGGATGATTTGATCATTCTGACGCATGTCGGCTGGATGATCCCGCACGGCAATCCCAATGCGCCTAACTTTGACGAACAACTGGCCAAGGCCGAGCAGTATGAAAAGCACGCCCTTCAGGTGCTAAACACATTGCCCAAACCTGCCAATTTGACCGATGAGCAGTTCAACACCAGCAAGAACGCTGCCCTCTCGGAATCGCACAGCGGCCTCGGGCTCATTTACTTCCGGCAGAAAAAGTATGACGTATCTTCCGCTGAACTTCAGCAGGCCACGGCCATGGAGACCACTCCGGACCCCACCGACCTTTTCGTGCTCGGGTTTGATGATGAAACTTTGCAAAAATATCCGGACTCGGTGAAAGCCTTCGATGGTTGCGCCCAGATTGCGTCTCCGCTTCAAGACCGCTGCAAACAGGCATCCGCAGAAGCCAAGGCGAAAGAAGGAGCCGCGCCGCCGCAGAAGCCTTAACGCGCCACCGCGTATGACCGATTCAGAACGAGAAGCGCTCGAAGCCGCCCTGGGCCACCGGTTCACAAACATCCAATGGCTCGAGCGGGCGCTCACCCATCGCTCTCACGCATTTAATTCAGGGAGTTTGCACAACGAGCGGCTCGAATTTTTAGGCGATAGTGTGTTGGGCTTGGCCGTCAGTTGCGTTCTCGTCTCGAAGTTCCTGGATTGGAATGAAGGCCGCCTCTCCAAAGCGCGAGCGCGTCTGGTCAGCGTCGCCAGCGCCGAACAAGCGGCCACGCGCCTCAATCTCGGCCAGCACTTGCGGCTTGGTCCCGGGGAAGAGAAAACGGGAGGCCGCCAGAAGCAAAATCTCCTCGCGGATGCTTACGAAGCCGTCGTCGGCGCCGTTTTTCGCGACGCCGGTTTTGATGCCGCCTCCGCATTTGTCGAGCGTTCCTTGCTGTACGATCCGGCGGCAATCACCGAGTTACTGGCTGAGCCGGATCATAAATCAGCCCTTCAGGAATGGCTCCAAAGTCGCGGTCTTCGTCCTGCGGAATATCGTGTCGTCGCCGAATCCGGCCCGGAACACGCCAAGACATTTCGCGTTTGTGTGCGTGTCGACGGCCGCTCGCTCGCCGAGGCCGAAGGCCGCAGCAAAAAAATTGCACAGCAAGCCGGTGCGTTCTTAGCATTGAAATCGTTGCGCGAAGAAGCCGCCCAAGAGACACAAGGCCGCCAGCAAGGAACGTGAATGCCTGACGAAGAGCCGCCCTCCATCGCTCCTGATTCCTCTGCACCCTCGCGGAATATTTCCTCCGGCGAAAGACCGCTGCGAGGCTACGTGGAGTCATTGATCGTCACGATTGTCCTCGCCCTCTTTGCCACCACCTTCCTCGGGCAGGCTTTCAAGATTCCCTCTTCCTCCATGGTTCCTGCATTGCTCGTTGGAGACTATCTGCTCGTCGACAAATTCATCTACGGCGGCGCGGGGAAATGGTGCGAGCGTCTTCTGCCGTGCCGCGCCATCCGCCGTGGCGATATCATCGTCTTCAAATATCCCTACGAAGATCATCCGTATTACGTGAAGCGCGTCATCGCCCTGCCCGGAGATCGTATCCACATCGCCGACCAGCGCGTCTACGTCAACGGCTCTCCGCTCAAAGAACCTTACGCCGTTCACAACCCTTCCTCCGCCGACCCCTATATGTTCGACTTTCCTCCCGAGGATCCCTTTATCATCTCGGGCGAGATCACTCCCGAATGGGCGCATACCCTGCACCAAGACACACGCAACGGCGATCTGCTCGTGCCTGCCAATCAATATTTCGTTCTCGGTGATAATCGCGATAACAGTTCCGACAGCCGCTACTGGGGCTTCGTGCCGCGTGACGCCGTTGTAGGCCGGCCTCTGTTCGTTTACTGGTCGCTGAAAAATCCTCCCGCCGAAAACGATGCGTCTTCGATTGCGCAGCAGCTGGCCAATCTCGGTAAGACCTTCCTTGACATTCCCTTCCGCACGCGCTGGAATCGCATTTTCCACGAGGTACGCTGACGCCATGAGCGTGGCCATCCCAAACCGCGAATCTTTACGCCCGAATGTCAGCGCTTCGTCGCAAGCGCCCGCACCCAGCCGCTCCCCGCGTTCGCGGCGCCGCATTCGGATTTTCTTGATCGTCGTCGCCGCGCTTTTCCTTTTCGACTATGGCCTCTCCGTTTTGCTCGAAAGCGGCTGGCTGCATCGTTCGCTGACTCTCCGGCTCGAAGCCGCATTCGGACGTCCCGTGGAAGTGAGCCACTATTCTTTCAGTCTGCTGGAAGGCCCGCGTCTTGAGGCAAATTACATCACCGTAAGCGAAGACCCGCGCTTCGGCGACGAATATTTCCTTCGCGCCGATCAGGTTGCTGTCAGCCTGCGCTGGTCCGCGCTTCTTCGCGGCAAGATCGAACTCGGGGCCCTTTCCATCACCCGGCCTTCCCTGAATCTCGTGCGCCTCCCCGACGGCGAATGGAACCTGGAATCTTGGCTGCCGCGCCCGCGCGCGTCTCTTCCTGTCGCGCCCGCAACCTACCGGCCTGCCGCAAGGCCCGCGCGCATTGAAGTCTCGAGCGGCCGTATCGATTTCAAGGAAGGCAATGACAAGCTGCCGTTTGCTTTTGTGGATGTCGAGGGAAGCGTCGAACAGACCGCCGCCGGCAGTTGGCGCCTCGATCTGCGCGCACAGCCCTTTCGCGCCGCCGTGGATGTCCAGCAGGCCGGTGAGCTTAGCTTGAGCGGCGTCGTCGGCGGCACATCTTCGCGCTTGCGGCCGGCGTCCCTTGAACTCAACTGGGACGCTGCATCCCTTTCCGACGTCTTGCGCCTGTTCCGCGGATACGACTATGGCATGCGCGGCCTTCTCTCGCTGCAAGTCAAAGCGCAAACCCATGGCTACGACTGGAATTTCTCATCCGCCGCCCAATTCCGCCGCTTGCACCGCTGGAATCTCCCGCTGCGTCAAGACGACCCCGCCACCAATCTGCTCGTACAGGCCACTTGGCACCCTTCGGATGCCCGCTTGGAATTGACTCGCGCCGTCATAGAAATGCCGCGCTCGAGTATCCACGCTGCCGGAACGATGACTTTCACTCCGGCTCCGACTGCAGAGCAAGCCAGCATAAAAGACGAACACCTTCAAATCACATCACGCAGCTTCGTTCTTGCCGACGCTCTCTCTTGGTATCGCGCCTTCCATCGCAACGTGGCCGAACAGCTCGAGGTTCAGGGCTCCGCTTCTCTCGACCTGACCCTCGCGGGCTGGCCTCCTCGTATTGAAACGGGCGAGATTGCGTCGACGGGCGCGGAAGCCGACGGCGGCAGCACTCCGGTGCAAATGCGCATGGAAAAAGCGTCTCTGACGTTTTTGTCCAACTCCGTCACCCTGCAGCCGGTGGTTTTTTCCGTGGGCGCCGGAAACGGTGCATTCCGCGTGCAAGGCTCCATGTCGCGCGCCCCGGAATGGCATTCGCTCTGGAAGCTCAACGGCCGGACCCCGGAGGTTCGTTCGCTTTTCGACGCGGCGGAAGCGCTGGGCTTCAACTTGCCTCCAGGATGGCTGCTCGACGGCCCCGTGGAGTGCGATCTGCAGTGGACCGGCAACCCCTGGCCGGTGCTCCACAAACAATCTGGCACGATCACTTTGAACGGACTCAAAATTCACGCGCCATTTTTGAACCGCGACATTACCCAGGTGCGCGCATCTATCGATTTGTCGCCGCAGGGCGACAAGGTGCAGCTTGCGTCCGCAAATGCCTTCGCTGCGGATTGGCGCGGCTCCCTGCAAAGAACCGCCGCAACCGGCGAATGGTCGTTCACTCTGTCCGCGAGCCAATTGAGCGCCGCCGAAATGGATCGCTGGCTGAATCCGCAGCGTCGCGAAAATCTTTTGGATCGCATCCTGCCATTTCTGGCTTCTCAGCCTCAGGCGCAACCCATGCCCATTTGGCTGCGCGGCCGCGGCACGCTTTCGATTGGTCAGTTCGCCCTGTCGTCGTTTCAATTTCACCAACTCCGCGCCGATGCGTCCGTCGAAGGCCGCCATCTGAAGCTCACCAACGCGCAAGCCGGCTTCTATGGCGGGACGCTGTCTGGCGCCATGGCCTTGGACCTCACCCCTGATCCCACTTACAACGTCGTTGCTGAATTCCGCGATGTGAATCTGGGCCTCCTTGCCGCGCACACATTTTCGCTCTCGGATTTGTTCGCGGGCGCGGCGTCGGGCGACGTGCGCCTCGCGGCGAAGGGCCTCGGCCGCGACGCGCTGCTCCGCTCACTTTCTTGCCAGGGCAGCGCGCAAGTACGCGGCGCTGCCTATAACGCCATGGATTTGATGGAATCCGTGCAAGCCTCTGCGCGCAGACCGGGCGTCACCACTTTCCCGCGCGCCGCCGCTGATTTCTCCTGCGCCAACGGACGCGTGAGCTTTTCGCGCCTGCAACTGCAGAGCCCGCGCGGCGATTTCGACGCCGCCGGCTACGTCGATTTCGAGCGCCGCATCGCATTCGAAATTCGGCCTGCTGCTGTCGATCCGCCGCCAGGCAGCGCCTCGGCAATCGCTCCGATTTCTCCCGCGGTCTATCGCCTCGGTGGCTCGCTCAACGCTCCCCAAATCGTTCGCGTCAAGTCCGGCACAACCGTGCATCCGTGACGGGCGTCAAATCTCCGATGACCCGCCGAATTGCATTGCTCGCGAGTATTTCCCTTGCGATTTTCTGCGCCGCTTTTTCTGCCAACTCGAACCCCCTTCCATCGCGCCCCTCCGCCGGCGCTCGCGTTCATCTCGTGCCGAACTTCGCGGCGGGCCAAACCTTTCGCTACGGCGTGCAGACGCGCATAGATACCACGTCGGCTGCCACTGGCCCCATCACCGACGCCGGTGGCCCCAAGAAATTGAATCAGTCCGTTAGCGTCGTCATTCGTCTCGACGTCTTGAGCGCTTCGGACGCTCCCGGCGCGCCCGCGTCAGCGCGCATCCGCGCCACCTACGAAAAAGCCGCCGCGACCACCAACAGCGCCGCCTTCGATCCAGACGTTGCCGCTATGGAAGACCAATATAAGAAACTCGCCGGTCAATCGATCGAGTTCACTCTGCAAGCGGACGGGAAAATTACCGGCGTCACCGGCTTGAAGGAGCTCGCCTCCGATTCCGATCCGTCCCGCGCGGCCATGTTGAACCAGTGGCTCAGCCAATTGACCCTGGGCGCGTCGCTCCCGCGGCAGGGAATCGCCATCGGCGAAAAGTGGTCATCGCAGCAGCCCCTTCAAAACGTTCCGCTCGACGGCCTCTTGTGGAAAACCACGGCGACGTACGTGCGCGACGAACCGTGTCCCGCTGCCGGCCAGCCATCGGAAGCCGGCGGCGTGCCGGTCACACCAGCGGCCTCTCCGGAGCAGTGCGCCATCATCATGACCCACTCTGAAATTGCGGGTGGCCGCGAGAACAAGGAGCGCACTCCCGAAGTTTTCCGCCAGAACGGCTTGCGCGCTTCCGGCGTCTGGACCGGAACTGCCGAAAGCCTCACCGCCATTTCGCTGCGCACCGGCATGGTTTCGAGCGCCACGCAAACCGGCTCAACCCACATGGACTTCACCATCATGACCACTGCCGCGCAAAACCGCATGCGCTACGCCGGCGACACCCACACCCAATCCGAAATCACCCTCCTCTCCCCATCCGCCATCCCTTAGTCCCTATGAGTAGCAGTATAATTCCCGCCGATGCGGAGGTGAGTCATGTCGATCCTGTGGCCGGCTCTCGGTGTGGGTTGTCTGATTGTTGCGATTGTTCTCGCATGGACAGCGAAAGAACTCGAGGTAGGAGACAATCTTGCCCGGCTCTTGGCGCTTCTCCTCGCTTGTTTCGGTTATTGGTATGTCACATCGGAAATCCACGTATTTAGCTTTACGGTTCGCCTGGCTGCGTTCAAGTGGGCCGTTCCCATTGTGGTGGGCGTTTGCGTCTTCGTTTTTGTCGTGAAGATCTTCACGAACTGGAAGGATGAGAGCAAGCGCGTTATTAAGGGTTCGTCGCGGATGTTGGCTGTAGTGATCCTTTGCGCTGTGGCGCGATTCTGTCTATCGCGTTGAGCGCCTCGCCCGCCATTTCGGTTCGCCGGACGCAGAACAAGCTGCTCAGAAGTAATCCACGAACCTTGGTAGTGACCCAGGTTGATTTAGCGGCGTAGTTTCCGACAATCCGACTTACCGGGCATTAGGCGCCCAATTCTTACTTCGGAGCCGGCGCCACCACCTTCGTAAACGTCGATTCCTGGTCGGATGTCCACGTGTTCCCACCATCTGTGGACGATTCGTATTTCAATGTGTATTGCGTCTTGGAGACTTCCTTCTCGGTCACGCGCGTCTTCACCGGCTTACCTTGCATCATCGCCTCGTTTGTCCAAGTCCAAGTGTCGCCGCTCACCGTGCCTTTGGCTACAATCGCTTCGCCCCAACTGTCGTATGCGTTGTAGGTGTACATTTTTGTTTCCGGGTCATATCCCAATACGGCCAGGATCTTAAAGGCGCCCACCGGCGATTTGTTGTCCGAATGGCCCACAATAAAAAATCCGCCGGACACCCACTCCCACTTTTGCGTTGACGACACCGGTCCGGCCATACCATGCGCGGTAGATTTACCCTCTTCTTTCCAGTTGCCCACAAAATACCCGAGCCGCCTCACTTCTGGTCCTGGTTTTGGCGGTCCTTGCGGTGCCTGCGCCTGCACCGAAACTCCCAGCAACAAAACACTAGTCGCAACCAATCCGATGATTCGTTTCACGTGAGTCTCCTTGGCGTAGGAGCCGCGCCTACGGTTTTTCAGTGCACATGCGTTTTAGGTGGACGTACGCTCCAACCATTGCGCGCCGGGGCAGTCGCCCGGAATAATACATCCATCCGCCAATTCTTCCACGCCAAATCATTTCCCACGACGCGCGCGTATTTGAGGCGGTGCGCTGAAGGTGACGATCTTAGGACTTTCCTGGGTGAATTCGTGGCAGGTATTGTCGCAATTTGAGCTGCCTAGGATCGAGGCTCGTTAGGAAGCGCCAAAACAGTCACACCAAAATCTTCTCAAATGCAGATCCCGCAACCATACCGTTTAGCCGGTGGCATAAGCCACATCCTAGGCGGCACAATGCGAGATTTCAAGAAAGAGAGTCATCGGTCCACCGAAAGTCCTGATTAATGCGTTTGTCGGAAATTGAGTCACTACCCGGACCCTCGCTGCTCCGCACCCGAAACCCAGTTGCGTTATAATGGGAGTTTTACGCGCCGCTGAAATTTGGCGCAGAGCGTCTCCACTATGGATTTCAAGCTTTCCAGTGACTACGAGCCTCGCGGCGACCAGCCCGACGCCATCGCCCAACTCACTCGCGGTGTGCGCGACGGCGACAAGCATCAAACTCTCCTCGGCGTCACCGGCTCCGGCAAAACCTTCACCATCGCCAAAGTCATCGAACAGATCAATCGCCCCACGCTTGTCATGGCCCACAACAAAACCCTCGCCGCGCAACTCTTTCACGAATTCCGTTCCTTCTTCCCTCGCAACGCCGTCGAATATTTCGTCAGCTATTACGATTACTACCAGCCCGAAGCCTACATGCCTTCCTCCGACACCTACATCGAAAAGGAAGCCACCATCAACGACGAGCTCGACAAGCTCCGCATGAGCGCCACGCGTTCGCTCTTCGACCGCCGCGACGTCATCGTCGTCGCCTCCGTCTCCTGCATTTACGGCCTCGGCTCGCCCGAAGCCTACTACGGCATGATGCTCATGCTCGACAAGGGCCAGTCCATCTCGCGCGACGATATCCTGCGCAAGCTCGTCGAGATTCTCTACGAGCGTTCCGAAGATCTTCGCCGTGGCACTTTCCGCGTCCGCGGAGACACTATCGAAATCCATCCGCCGTATGACGATTTAGCCGTTCGCATCGAACTCTGGGGCAGCGAAATCGAAGCCATCCGCCGCATCGATCCCCTCACCGGTGAGATTCGCGCATCCGCCGAAGAAATCACGCGCCTCACCATTTACCCGAAGACTCATTACGTCGTTCCCGCCGCCCAGCGCGAGCGCGCCATCGACGGCATCCTCGCCGAACTTGAATGGTGGCGCCCCGAACTCGAGCGCCAGGGCAAAATCGTGGAGGCCCAGCGCGTCGAGCAGCGCACTCGCTTTGACATCGAAATGATGCGTACCATCGGCTATTGCCACGGCATCGAGAATTATTCGCGCCATCTTTCTGGCCGTCTGCCTGGCGAAGCGCCGCCCACTCTTTTCGATTATCTCCCCGAGGATCATCTGCTCGTCGTTGACGAATCCCATCAAACCATTCCGCAAGTCCGCGGCATGTATCACGGCGACCGTTCCCGCAAGCAAACCCTCGTCGACTACGGCTTCCGCATGCCTTCCGCGCTCGACAATCGTCCGCTCACCTTCGAGGAATTCGAGCACCGCGCCAATCAAGTGATCTACGTTTCCGCCACGCCCGGCCCGTACGAGCTGACCAAATCCGGCGGCGTCGTTGCCGAGCAAGTCATTCGCCCCACCGGCTTACTCGATCCCGAAGTGGAAGTCCGCCCCATCAAGGGCCAGGTCGACGATCTGCTCGAGGAAATTCGCGTGCGCGCCGAACGCAACGAGCGCGTCCTCGTCACCACGCTCACCAAGCGCATGGCCGAAGATCTCGCCGAGTATTTCACTGAAGTCGGCGTCCGCTGCCGCTATCTGCACTCGGAAATCGAAACCCTCGAGCGCGTCCGCATTTTGCGAGACCTTCGCCGCGGCGAATTCGACGTCCTCATCGGCATCAATCTTCTTCGCGAAGGCCTCGATCTTCCCGAAGTCTCGCTCGTCGCTATTCTCGACGCCGACAAGGAAGGCTATCTCCGCAGCGCCACTTCGCTGATTCAATCCATGGGCCGCTGCGCCCGCCATCTGGGTGCCCGCGCCATTCTTTACGCCGACGTGATGACCGACTCCATGCGCCAGGCCATCGGCGAAACCAATCGTCGCCGCGCCAAGCAGCTTGCCTACAATCAGGAGAACAACATTACCCCGCAGTCCATCAGCAAGTCCGTGGACATGCAGCTTGCCGCGATTGTCGAAGCCGATTACGTCACGATTCCTGCCGAGGATTCCGGCATCGGTGAGATTCAGAATGAAGAGCAGCTCCGTGCCGCGCTGGCGCAGCTCGAATCGCAAATGCGCGAAGCCGCCAAGAAATTCGAATTCGAGCGCGCCGCCGCTCTTCGCGACCGCATCCGCCTTCTCAAGCAGCGCGACCTGGGCGCGCTTTTCGAACCGCCTCCCGCAGAACCGTCCTCTGCGTCGGACAAGCCCGCACCCGCACAAATTTCCGCCGCCGCATCCGAAGATCCGAAGCGCTAACTCACACCTGCCCGCGCTTTAGCTCCTCCAGCGGATAGAACGTCCCTCGCCACACCACTCCGCCGCGCCCCAGCGTCACCACCATCGAACGCAGAATGATGTACACAATCACCAGCGCGCCCAGCGCATGCGTCACGCCAAACCATCTCGACGCTCGCGCTCGCGGCATTAGCAGCGCCTCAAACACCATCGCCGCCACCACCGCCACTGCCGCCGCAATCTGCGCCGCACCCCGCGCGAAAATCACTCCCAGCACCGGCGCCACGCTCAGTATCAAAGTATTGCACGCCACCGACAACGCCATGAAGCTACTGAATCCCATTCCCGCAAACATATTTTTCGTCAAGCCCTTCACGATGTTGCTGAATCCCTCTTGCCAGCGCACGTGCACCAGATGCTCGCTCGGCGCCACCATCGACCGGAATCCCCCCACCTTCACCAATTTTCCCAGCTTCATGTCGTCCACCACTTCCATCGCCAGCCGCCGGTGCGTTCCAATCGCCTCATACGTCGAGCGGCGTATCATTTGAAACGCGCCCACTCCCATGTACGCCTTCGATTTCGGCTCTCTCGTTTTCCACGGACGCATCAGCGCAAAACACGCGCCCAAATATCCCAGCGCCGCCGGCTCCCAAAAGCCTCGCAAATCTAGCCTGACCAGCAGCGTCAAATGATCCGCACCCTCGCGCTCGACAAACGCCAGCGCCCGCCCCACTAAATCCGGCGCGAATTGCACATCCGCATCCGTAAAAATCAGCCATTCGCCGCTCGCTTTTTCGTACGCTGCCGCCAGCGCATGTGGCTTCCCCAGCCATCCTTTCGGCAATTTCGTCACATGCACCACTTTCAACTTCGCATCCCGTGCCGCAGCCTTGTCCAGAATTTTCCCCGTCGCATCCGCCGACCGGTCGTCCACCGCAATCACTTCGTAATTTGGATAGTCCAGCTTCAGCAGGGAACTGAGCGCCGCCGGCATCTTTTCGGCTTCATCGCGCGCCGCGAAGAGAATCGAAATTCGCGGAAACGTCGGCCCCGCGAACGGCGCAATTGTTGTAAGCGAAGGGATGCTGGCCATTCCCCGGTACGTCATCACCGTGGAGACAATCCAGAAGAGCGCGAGAAGCGCAAAACAAATCGTCGCTACTATGTGCAAGTCGATTTTCCAGGCGCGGAAACGGCGAAAAAGCTATCCTAGCACGAGGCATGCCAGCCACTCTTGCCATTGTAGGCGCCGGGCGCCTGGGACGCGTTCTGGGCCGCAGCCTGCACCGCGTCGATTGGGAAATTGCGGCCGTCGTTGCGCGCACGCACGCCTCGGCACGCTCCGCGGTTGGCGCAATTGGTGCTGGTTACGCGCTCGCGGATATTTCGAGCCGCATTCTGCAGGCGGACATTATCCTAATTGCAACCCCCGATCACGCCATCCGCCAAGTTGCAGCCAAGCTCGCGCGCATCGGAGGTGACGAATGGCGCGGCAAAGTTGTTCTGCATACCAGCGGTGCGCTTGACGACTCCGTACTCGCTCCGTTGGCGCGCCGGGGCGCTTCTACCGGTGCCATCCATCCGCTCCAGACTTTCAGTGGGCGGAATTCGCCGCCTCTGGAGGGCGTCGTCTTCGCCATCCATGGCGACCCTGCGGCGCAGCGCGTTGCGCGTCGCATGGCCCGCGCCGTAGGCGGCATTCCCGTCATTTTGCGCAACGACGCGAAAGCTGCCTATCACGCCGCCGGGACGTTGGCCTCCCCCTCCCTCCTTGCCATCATCGAATGCGCCATGCGCATCCTGATGGATGTGGGTTTTTCGCGCCGTCGTGCGAAAATGGCTCTTCTGCCGCTCGTTCGCCAGACGTTGGCAAATTTCGAGCGCTTCGGAGCCAAGGAATCCTGGACCGGCCCTGTTGCGCGCGGCGATTTCTCAACTGTGGCGCGGCACCAAGCCGCATTGGCTGACAGGCCCGTGGAAGTTCGTCAAGCGTATTCCGCGCTTGTTCGGCTCTCCGCGCGCTTGCTCGCGCCGCATCCGGAGAAAATCTTGCGCCAGCTTGACCGCGTGCTGTCGAAACTGCCCGCTAAGAAAGCTTAGGTGCTTCTCGGCAGTGAGGGATATCGATTTGCCTTTTCAACTGACTCGGCGCGCGCTCTTGCTCAGCGCCGGCGCCTTCATTCCAGCCATGCGCCTGTCCGCAAGCGAATTGCAAAAAGCGACGGCCGCGCAAGGAGCCGATGCGCGCCTCACTGCAATCGAGGCCCGTCTTGGCGGCCGCATCGGAGTCGCTGCCTTGGACACGCAAACCGGCAAACACATCGATCATCGTGCCGCGGAACGTTTTCCCATGTGCAGCACCTTCAAATTCTTGCTCGTCTCCGCCATCCTCTCCCGCGTCGACGCAAACCAAGAAAAGCCCAACCGCTTGATTCATTACACCAAAGCCGATTTGCTGGACTACGCGCCCATCACGAAAGCTCACGTCGGCGAAGGCGGCATGACCATTTCCGCGCTGTGCGCTGCAGCTGTCGAATACGGTGACAACACGGCTGCCAATCTTCTTCTCGGTGCAGCAGGCGGTCCCGCAGCTGTGACGCGCTGCGTCCGCTCGCTTGGCGACCCCTTAACGCGCCTTGATCGCTACGAACCCTCGGCGAACACCTGCATAGCAGGAGATCCCCGTGACACCACCAGTCCTTCTGCCATGCTCCATGATATGCAAACGCTTCTACTCGACGAACGCTCTCTCTCTGCGGACTCGCGCCGCCAGCTCGAAGCTTGGCTCGTTGCCAACACGACCGGCGCAGCGAGGCTGCGTGCTGGAGTTCCGTCCTCTTGGCGCATCGGAGATAGGACCGGTTCAGGCGACAACGGCGCGACGAACGATATCGCGATTTGTTGGCCGCCCAATCGTGCGCCCATTCTCGTTACCGCATACTTCGTCGGCTCCAGCGCCTCGGATACCGTTCGATCCGATGCTCTCGCGGAAGTAGGCCGCATCGTCGCCAATGAATTCTCTTGAGTACTTTCCTCAAGGAGCGCTTGTACCGTGCACAACTTGGTATAACAATCGTTGTGTTGCCTATAAGGAGGAAACTTGTCGCAATTGCAAATCCCCGTGGAAACCGAGACGCTCGCCAACGGCTTGCGCGTCGTCGTTTCCCCGGATCATTCCGCGCCCATCGCCACCGTCGGCGTTTACTATCAGATTGGATTTCGTTTGGAACCACGCGGCCGCAGCGGCTTCGCCCATCTTTTCGAACACATGATGTTTCAAGGTTCCGAGCACGCCGGAAAAATGGAGCACATTCGCCTTATCAACTCCTCCGGCGGCGTCCTGAACGGTTCCACGAATTACGATCTCACCAACTATTACGAAGTCGTGCCATCCAACGCTCTCGAGCGCGTTCTGTGGCTCGAAGCCGACCGTATGCGCGCCCTCAAAGTCGATGATGAAAATCTTCGCAACCAGCGCGATGTCGTGAAGGAAGAAGTCCGCGTCAACGTCCTCAATCAGCCCTACGGCGGCTTTCCCTGGCTCGATTTGCCGCCCGTCGCGTTTCGCAATTGGCCCAACGCTCATAATTTCTACGGCGATTTCGCCGATCTCGACGCCGCTTCTCTCGCCGATGTTCGTGCCTTTTTCCATACTTACTACGCGCCCAATAATGCCGTCCTCGTGATGGTCGGTGACGTCGACCCCAAGCAATCTTTCGCTTTCGCCCATCGTTATTTCGACGACATTCCCCGCCAACCGGCTCTTCCCGCCGCGGACACCACGGAATTACCGCAACGCGCGGAGCGCCGCGGCGAGGTCGAGGAAAAATTCGCTCAAATTCCCGCTTTGGCCATCGGCTATCACGCGCCGGAGCGCCACGATCCTGACTTGTATGCCGTTGAGGTTCTCGACCGCGTTCTTCACGGTGGGCGCGCCGGCCGCGTCTATCGCAATCTCGTTCTCGAAAAGCAAATCGCTCTCGATACCGGCGGCGGCATTAACGATTCCTCCGGCGGCGGCCTCGACTACAACGGACCTACTCTTCTCACCACCACGATTTACCACAAACCCGAATACTCGGCCGACGCCACCATCGCTGCATTCGACGAAATGATTCGCGATGTGCGCCAGAATCGCATCAGCGATGACGAGCTCCAGCAAGTACAGGTGAAACTGCGCGCTGATTTTTATTCCATGCTGGAGTCCGGCCACAATGGCGTGCCGCGCTTCGGCCTGATGAACGCGCTCGCCTGCTTCACTCTTTTCGATAACGATCCCCAGCGCATCAACACCATTCTTGGCAAATTGTCAGCCGTCACTTCCGTCGAAGTGCAGGCCGTGGCGCAAAAATACTTGACGCGCGAAAATCGCTCCATCCTCCTCCGCAAACCCGTCGCCCAGCCGGCCCAACAGGAAATCGCTCACGGAGCCATTCAGTGACCCCCAGACGGCACCTCAGAAATGTCTTTCGTAAGGGCACCGCTTCGCTCTGAGTGACTTCCTTCGTTGTCATTCTGAGGAGCGCGCTATGCGACGAAGAATCTCGCCTCGGCATTCGTTTCTCCTTGGACGGCGAACGCAAATCGCGCTGGCCGGGGCGTTCGTAGGGGCATGGCTTGCCCTGCCCGCACCTGCCCGCCTGGGCGGGCGACTCTGCGAGTCGCGTCGCAGTCGCTTTCATGTCGTCACCGCAGGCAGGGATCTGCTGTTCGTCGTTGCGCTTCTTGGACTCGATGGTTGCGTTTCGCCATGAATAAGCCGCCAAACGTCACAACCCGATCGCACAAGATCGCTTTTCTTCCTATTCGCGCGCGGTTTGCGGGATGTATTGCAGTTCACCGCGGTCTGCAGGCTAGAGCTTCAGCCGCCATGACAGTTTGGTTTTTGCCGTTTACTTTTGACCCTTAACTATCAACCATCAGGTATTATCGACTAGCATCATCCGAGGTGCACGATGAACACGCTCCTCCAGGACATTCGTTACGCCCTCCGCCTCCTGCGCAAGTCCCCGGGCTTCACAGCCGTCGCCGTTCTTACTCTTGCCCTCGGAATTGGTGCGAACACGGCGATGTTCAGCGTGGTGGAAGGCGTACTTCTCGCTTCGCTGCCCTATCGCCAGCCGGACCGGCTGGTTATCGTGGCCGAGAGCAACGAACGCTTTCCGGAAGACGCTATTTCCTATCCAAATTTTCTAGATTGGCAGCGCGCTGCTCATTCATTCCAGCAAATGGCGGCGCTGATGGGAAATCAGGGATTTGACCTGACGAGTCCCGGAACACCCGAGCATCTCAACGGGCAGAGAGTTTCCGCTGGTTTCTTCAACACGATGGGTGCAACGCTGACGCTGGGCCGCGAGTTTTCCGCGGAAGAGGATCGGCACGGCGGGCCGCCCGTCGCTATCATCAGCAATCGACTGTGGAGGGAGCGTTTCGCAGGCAGTCGACAGGTTCTGGGGAAAACGATTACGCTGGATGGAATTGCGTACGCGATCGTCGGAGTTGCACCGACGGGATTCCGCCCTCTTATCTATCGTCAAGACGTGTTCGTGCCGATCGCACAGGGGAGCCCGCTGATCCTCGAAGCGCGCGGAAGCCATGACGACATCATTGCGGTTGCGCGCCTAAATGCTGGCGTGAGCATCGGCGAGTCGCGGGCGGAGATGAATGCGATTCAATATCATTTAGATGAACTTTATCCCGATGCGAACCGCGGCACGGGAGCGACTGTGCGGCCGCTTCTGCAAGTTCTGATTGAGCGCGTGAGCGGCACGTTGTTGCTGCTACTGAGCGCGGTGGGATTGGTGCTGCTGATTGCGTCTGCGAACGTGGCGAGCTTGCTCCTGGCACGTTCGGCGGCGCGCTCGCGTGAGTTTGCGATTCGGCTGGCGCTTGGCGCGGGCCGCGGGCGCATCGTGCGGCAACTGGTGACCGAAAGTGTTTTGCTTTCGCTCGCCGGGGGCATTGTGGGCCTACTCCTTGCGAAATGGAGCCTGGGACTTGTGCTCGCAGCGATACCGGACGCCGTGCCGCGCACCGAGAACATCGGCCTGAACGGTTACGTACTGCTATTTACGCTGGGACTTTCGTTCGGGGTAGGAGTTCTGTTTGGCCTTGCGCCCGGGCTAAAGAGCTCCAAGCCTGACGTGCAGAGTGCGCTTAAGGAAGGCGGGCGCGGTTCTACAGGAGGGCATCGTCGTGCGCAAAGTACGCTGGTGATCGTGCAAATGGCGCTGACATTGATGCTGCTGGTTGGCGCGGGACTGCTCTTCCGCACAATTCGCCAACTGTGGGACACCAATCCTGGCTTCGATACGCGGAACATCGTTGCGTTCAATGTGGGTTTTTCGCCTTCGATGACAAAAACGGGAGCGAGCGTCCGAGCTGGCTTCCAGCAATTGCTGGAACGGATTCGCGCGATTCCAGGCGTTGAAGGCGCGGACATTACTATGAGCGTTCCGCTTACCGGCGATGACAACGACGCGCCCTTCTGGCTCAACTCGCAAAAACCGGCGGTCGTTCAAAACGCTCCGCGCATGATGGTGTTCAACACCGGGCCAGACTTTATCCGCACGATGGGCATACCGTTGCTGCGCGGGCGCTTCTTCACGGCTGAGGACACGACCAAATCTCCGTGCGTGGGAGTGATCGACAGCGATTTTGCGGACATGTATTTCAAAGGGGAAAATCCAATCGGGCAGACGCTGACGTATGGCTGGAATCCGCCGTGGGGACCATGCTCGATTGTTGGAGTAGTGGGACACATCAAACATTTCGGATTGGACGAACCGGCGGGATACACACGCGCCGAAAGCTACTATCCTCTTTATCAGGTGTCTGATAAATGGTGGGCCATCGGCTATTCCGGCATCAGCCTCGTTGTGCATGGGCGGCTGGATATTGCAACCCTGGTGCCCGCGATCAAGAACGTCGTCTACGACGCGGGCGATCAGACGGTGTACAACGTTGAAACCATGCAGCAAATCGCTTATGACTCGATGTCATCGCAGCGGTTTCCGATGATTTTGCTCGGGGCGTTTGCCGGCTTGGCGCTGCTGCTCGCCTCGATTGGAATTTATGGCGTGATTTCATATTCGGTGACACTGCGAATCCACGAGATTGGAGTTCGCATGGCCCTGGGCGCGGAGAAGCGGAATATTTTTTGCATGATCATCGGCCATGGATTGCGGCTGGCGATTGCCGGTCTTGCCGTCGGCACGACAGTTGCTCTGATTCTCACGCGAGTGCTTTCCAGTTTCTCGCATCTGCTCTACGGCGTCCCACGGAGCGATCCAGTGACGTTCGCTTCCGTTTCGCTTGTGCTGATTGGAGTTGCCGTTCTGGCCTGCTACATTCCTGCGCGCCGCGCCATGCGCGTCGATCCCATGGTCGCTCTGCGCCACGAATGAACTGGAATTATCTCTAGCCGGAGCAATCTTCGTTTGTGATTAGATATACTGGGTGCGACGAGATCATTCAGAGAGGAACACGAAAAACACAATGACCGCTGCGCCGTCGCATCCGCAAATTCCTGTCACCGCCCCCGCCCTTGGCCCCGAGCGCTCCGTCGCTTGGCCGCCGCGCACCGTTCGCACTCTCGCGAACGGCATGCAAGTCGTCGTCGTCGAGCAGCGCACATTCCCAAAAATCGGCGTGGAATTATTTTTCCGCTCCGGAAACTCGCTCGTCTCCCGCAGCACGCCCGACATTCCCGAACTCACCGCTCGCTTGGTTCGCACCGGCACCGCGTCACGCATGAGCCGGCAGATTGAAGAGGATTTGCGGCGTATGGGCGCGAGCCTCGGTACGATGGCCGGCGCGGATTCCAGCGCCATCGCGATTTCCGGCCTCTCGGAATTTGCCGCAGGCCTGCTTGCCATGGTCGCCGACCTCGCCCAGCACGCATCCTTTCTTCCGAACGAATTTGAGCGTGAGCGCCGCCAGCGCGTGGAAGAATTGAAAATCGAACGCACCACGCCTGGCTTTCTCGCCAATGAGCGGTTTCGCCGCGTGCTTTTCGCCGATCATCCTTACGGAATTATTGCGCCGAGCGAAGCGCAGCTTGAATCTTACAGCGTGGAAAATCTCATTACGTTTTACCGCGAGAACTACGTTCCCGCGAATGCGCTGCTCATCGCTGTTGGCGACTTTTCCAGCGCGGCAATGATGGAGCTGATTCAGAAAACTTTCGGCGGCTGGAAAGCGGCTCCGGCTACCGCGTTCGCCGCGGATTTAAAATCCGGTGGCCGCGGCCGCGCTGTGGATCTGGTTCATTTGCCGGGCTCCGTGCAAACCGAAGTTCTGATCGGCAATCTGGCGCTCACTCGCCAGAGTCCCGATTGGCATCGCGCCTTGCTCGCCAACACCATTTTCGGCGGCGCTTTCAATTCGCGCTTGGTCATGAATATCCGCGAGCAGAAGGGCTACACCTACAGCCCGCGCAGCGGCTTTCACGCGCTTCGCCATGCGGGATATTTCAGCGTGCACGCCGCGGTGAGAAATGACGTCGTCGCCGCCACGCTGACGGAAATGTTTTACGAGCTTGATCGCATGCGCTCGCTTCCCGTCGGCGACGCGGAGCTCAGTGACGCGATCAATTATTTGTGCGGAACTTTTTCTCTTGGCATTGCCACGCAGGATGGATTGCTCAGCCAGATGTCCACTGTGTATCTGGACGGTCTGCCGGAAAATTATCTCGAAACGTTTCGCGACAAAATCCGCGCGCTGAAGCCGGAAGATGTTTTGGCCGCGGCGCGGCGCCACTTTGATTCGCCGAACGCGCGCATCGTCATCGTCGGCGACCGCGCCCAGGTGGAATCGCAAGCTGTACTTTTCGGTGACGTAAAAGTATGGGATACTCACGGCCATGAACTCGCCAGCTAATTCGCCTGCCGCCCGCGAGCCCCGAAGCAAATCTCTAACTCTTCGCGAAGGGTACGAGGTGTATGGTGCGCGTGTTCGGAACCGCGCTCTTGTAGGGCTGGCGTTAATTGGCCTAGCTCTTTGGCTTTGGACGTTGCAGGCTCGATTCGCCCGCGCCACAACTGTACACATTGTTTTGATTTGGGGTGCAGCAGTTTGTCTTGGCGCGGCGGAATTCTCTTGGAGTTGGGCGCGATTGCTGTGGCGCCGGTGGGTCAAGGGCAAGTCGTTCACGAAGGCGCGACTCTGGTACGATCTGACGATAGCGGTTCTGCTGACGGTGTTCTTTGGATTGTACGTGTTGGAGCGGTTGAAATGGTGAAACTGCGTGCTGAGCGGTATTGTCATTTGTCTAGGCTCGCGTTGTGCTGGTGCGTCGCGGTACTTTTGGCCTGTCCCCTTACCGCTGCGCCAAAGAAGAAATTGCCGGCGCATCCCATCGATCTCAATACGGCGACGCTGCAACAGCTCGAAGAGCTGCCCGGCGTGGGGCCAGTGACCGCGCAGAAGATCCTCGACTTTCGAACCAAAAGCGGGCCGTTCAAAAGCGTGACCGATTTGCTGGCGGTTCCGCGAATTTCAAAAAACAAGTTCGCGAAAATCCGGCCTTACGTGATGGTCAAGCCGCCGCCAACTGCCAAAACGCCCTGAAGCACAAAAACGAAAAACGAAAAACGAAAAACGAAAAACGAAAAACGAATCAAAATCAACGCAACCTAAAATCAGAATTCCTGGTGCGAAATCTTCTTCTGGGTGAGCGAGATGGGCGCCTGCTCCACGATTTCCAGGCCATATCCTTCCAGAGCGACCAGCTTGCGCGGATGATTGGTGAGCACGCGAATTTTTTGCAGGCCCAGGTCGATCAAAATCTGCGAGCCGATGCCGCTTTCGCGCCACACCAGCCTCTGGCGGTTCAAATCCTGATCAATTTCCACGCGCGAATGAAAAAGTATGCGCGGGAGCGCTTCGTTTTCGCTGGCGTGCGATTCGATGCGGAAGCCGCGGCCGGCGTGGTGCAAATAAACAAAGACGCCGCGATCTTCCCGCGCGATGGCTTCCAGAGAACGGTCGATGATTTCGCGGCAATCGCAGGCCAGCGAACCAAAAACGTCTCCGGTGAGGCAATGCGAATGTACGCGGACCAGCGGCGGGCGCTCGCCGGCGAGATCACCGCGGATGAGCGCCACATGCAGCTCGCCATCGGTTTCGCTGGAATAGGCCAGCATGCGAAATTCGCCGAAGCGCGTCGCAAGAGTTGTCTCGGCTATGCGTTTCACGTAGCGCTCGTGCTGCATGCGGTAGCGAATCAGGTCCGCGATGGTGAGAAGTTTCAGGCTGTGGCGGTTGCAGAATTCGGTGAGCTGCGGCACGCGCGCCATGGTGCCGTCGTCGTTCATGATTTCGCAAATGACGCCGGCGGGTTCGAGTCCGGCGATGCGCGCCAGATCAACGGACGCCTCCGTTTGGCCGGCGCGGACCAAAACGCCGCCGCGGCGCGCGCGCAATGGAAAAATGTGCCCGGGCCGCGCGAGATCCTCGGGCGCGGCGTTGGGATCAATGGCGGTGAGAATCGTGGTGGCGCGGTCGGAAGCGCTGATGCCGGTGGTGGTGCCGCGGCGCGCGTCGATGGATTCGCAAAAAGGCGTGCCGAAGGCGGAAGTGTTTCGCTGCGACATAGGCGTGAGGCTGAGCGCGTCGCAACGCTGCTCGGTGAGCGCCAGGCAAATCAGGCCGCGGCCCTCCTTGGCCATGAAGTTGACGGCTTCGGGAGTGATTTTCTCGGCGGCCATGGTGAGGTCGCCCTCGTTTTCGCGGTCCTCGTCGTCGACCAGGACGATCATGCGGCCCTGGCGGATGTCCTCGACGGCTTCTTCGACGGTGGCAAAAGGCGGTTTGGCGCTCATCGGGATGCGAATGCCTCCATGCAACACGTTAGCACATTCGTGGGCAGTGGTGCACGGGGCCGGAGGGCGGTTCTAATCGAGTCAATTTTATTAAAAGCAGAGATTTCCGCGATTAGAAATGGTTCCGAGTGTTTGTTTTGTGTCAGTTGCATCGATTTCTAATTTTCCATATTTCCGCGATTAGATTCGCTGGGCTTTCGCCTCAGCCTCCCTAAAAAGCAAAAAGCCGCGTCGCCGCGGCCCGCCCTTCTCTTCCCCAAACGCCTAGCTGAAAACTCCAGCCAAAGCCCTATATACCATAGAGTAACGCCGCGGTCAAGCGGAAAGGGTAAAGGGTAAAGGAAAGGCTAGGCGAAAGTGCCGCATTCGTCCCCTGCGGCCGGATTCTTTCCGGCTTGCCGACAAACCGGAACTTATGTTGAGGTGCTAAGGCGAACTGTTAGGCTTCCCACATACCGGACGATGGGGTTTCTGCGCCGTCCCCTCAAGCCGCTGGGTAATCTTTGACACAAATCGCTTCTCGCCGCGAGCTTGTCGCCGGGATCGGGCGTAATACAAAGCATGCGGGACGGACGCTTCCATTTCGACCGTCCCGCAGGCAAACCTCATCGTTGTGGGTCGGCCAACTCAGCCTTACTCGGAGCGCGGCGGACGACACCGTGGATCGCCTGGGTTCCGAAGTGACCTGAGGCGGGCGCCCCGAATACCAGCGTGATATTCGACAATGGAACCACTGTCGCAACGGTCGTCCCTCCGTCAATGCAAATCTGCAACTGTGACGACACGGCACCCGTAGGCGGGAAGGGCCCTCCATTGGCGGCAATGGTAGCCGTGCCCTTTACCTCTATACGAGGTATGGGGGTGATAGACGCCGGGAGGGGGCATCCGCTCGGATTGTATGTGACGGTGGCATCCGTCATCGTGATGTGGTGCGTGTGCGGGACCCGGTCTGCTGGATTATCAATTGTCAGGAGTCCTTCGGCGTCTGTTGGGTTCAGCTCAACCCACAAATCAGAATGTTCCATGTTGAGCGCCGCGGAAAACCTGGCCCGGCCAGTATTGTCGCTATCCAGGATATCTAGCGACCATACACCGCGAATCTCCCACGGGCCGCTCACGGCGCTTGCGGGCGTGTAGTCGTTGATGAGTCCGCTTAAGTGCCTGGGCAGCGGAGATTGCGCCATTGCCCCTGTAGCTGCCAGCGCAAAGACTCCCACGACACCCACCATCCACAGTAAAGCTTTGCTCTTCATGAGAAGCCTCCAATGGCCCCGGCATTTGAATTTCTGCAATTCTCTTGGGGCGTTCCGGCACGATCCGGCACGATGGGCCCTTTCGTCAAACGGCAATGCGCAGGAATGGCCATTTACCGTCAAATGCAGTCTTTTGCCTTTGACCAGCTCATAGAGTTACAATTAGCCAACTTAGGTCGCGATAACTGGAACAATTACGAGAACGCAATGGGCGAACAGTTCCCACAACCATCCGAGAGACCTTCCGGGGAGCGGTTGGATTCGTGGAAGGAGATCGCGGCGTACCTCAATCGCGATGTCACGACGGCGCAACGCTGGGAGAGGCGGGAAGGGATGCCGGTCCACCGCCACTTACACGACAAGCGTGGCTCTATTTACGCCTTGAGTTTCGAGCTCGATGCTTGGCTGCAGAGCCGCAAACCGCGGCTCAAGGAGGAGCAGCGGAAAAGTTCTGCTTCCGAAGCGCCTGCGAACGGAGAATCTGACCGCGGGGAAAGGGCCGCGCCGAGGCTACGTGGCTGGCTCGCCCTCGCCGGGATGGCCGCTATCGGACTGCTTGCCCTCGTCTACTTCATGTCCCGAAGCCGCGCCGGGGATGCGGCACTCCCTAAGATTCAGTCGCTCGCTGTCCTGCCTCTCAAAAACCTGTCCGGAGATCCGGCGCAGGAATACCTCGCCGACGGAATGACTGAGGCTCTGATTGGGCGACTCGCCGGCATCCACGATCTGCGCGTTATTTCTCACACGTCGGTGATGCGCTTCAAGAACCCGCAACTCTCCGTGCCACAGATTGCCAAACTGCTGGGTGTGGATGCCGTTGTCGAAGGTTCCGTGACGCGCGAAGGCAATCGGATTCGCGTCACCGCCCAGTTGATTCGCGCCGCAACCGACGAGCACTTCTGGTCGGAAACCTACGACCGTGAGCTTAGCGACGCCCTTGCGTTGCAGAGCGAGTTGGCGGAATCCATTGCGGAAAAGGTTGAAGTCACGGTGACCGGAGAGGAGCGCGAAAGGCTTGCTGCAGCGCGTTCCGTCGCACCTGAAGTCTACGACAGCTACCTCCAGGGCTGGTACGCATTGAACAAAAGCGACATGAGATCTGACATCGAGAAGAGTATTGATGATTTCCAAGACGCCATAAAAAGGGATCCCACGTTTGCGCCCGCATATGTGGGCCTGGCAACTTCGTATGGTGAACTCGGCTCGAATTTCGTTGGAGACGCGCCCGAGCCGGCGCGTCAGAAAGTGATCTCAGCAGCCCAAAAAGCATTGGAGCTCGATCCCAACCTAACCGGAGCCCATGTCCTGCTGGCAGACGCGCTGCAGGAAGAATGGCAGTGGGCTAGGGCCGAGGCTGAATACCGGCGCGCGCTCGAATTGAGCCCAAATGACGCGGATGCTCACATAGGACTTGCTGGGTGGTTGCTATGTCAGGGACGCACGGCGGAGGCCCTGGATTGGGCGAGACGCGGCCGCGAACTAGACCCTGTCGAGGTTACCGGCACGGACATCGGCTTGATGCTGCTCCAGGCCCGCCAAAACAACGAGGCCATCCACGAATTACGCAGCGCAGTGGCAGTGCAACCCGACGATCCGGCTACTCTTTGGGACCTTGGAATTGGGCTGGTCGACAACAACCAACCCGCGGATGCCATCCCTATCCTGGAGAAGGCGGTCTCTCTTTCAAACCGCAGCCCTGGCGTGATCGGAGTACTGATCAGCGCGTATGCCCGCGCCGGGCGGCAAAGGGACGCACTTCGGCTCCTTGCCGAATTGCAAAGCCGCAGAAGGGCAGGTTACGTTCCCGCCAGAGCGTTTGTGGACGCGTATCTTGGCCTCGGCGACAAGGAGCAAGTTTTTGCCTGGCTTGACCAGGCCTACAAAGAGCATTCGAGTCTTCTGCAGTTTCTCAAAGTCGATCCTTGCTATGATTCCCTGCGCAGCGACCCCCGATTCGCCGACCTCGTCCATCGCGTCGGGCTTGTTTGACCTTGGTGTCGCAGCTAAAGCTGCGACCTCCTGGCAACCAAAGGCAACTACCGGCGATAGAGCGTGAGTTTTGCACTCTCAGCGGAGCCAGTGGTGGAGGGCGTGGTAGAAGATGGCGCCCATTAGGCCGGCGCCCGGGATGGTGAGAATCCAGGCCCAGACGATGCGGCGGGTGACGCCCCAGTGCACGGCGGTCAGTCGCCGCGAGGCTCCGACGCCGGAAATGGCGCCGGTGATGACTTGCGTGGTGCTGACGGGTATGCCGGCGGCGGCCGTACCGAAAAGAGTTAAAGCGGCGGCGGTTTCGGCAGCGAATCCCGTGAATGGCTGAAGCTTGGTGATGCGCTGGCCCATGGTCTTGACGACGCGCCAGCCGCCCGCCATGGTCCCGCCGGCCATGGCCAGCGCGCAGCAGATGATGACCCAGCTGGGAACGGTGTAGCGCTGCAGGTCGCCGCTGGTGACGAGCGCGGCGGTGATGATGCCCATGCTCTTCTGCGAATCGTTGGTGCCGTGGCCGAAGCTGAAGGCGGCGGCGGAAACAAGCTGGAGGCGGCGGAACCAGCGGTCCACCCGGCTGGGCGACTGGCGGTAGACGATCCAGCTGGTGATGACGGTGATGAGCAGGGCCACGACGAGTCCGATGATCGGCGCGACGAAGATGAAAATAACGGGAAGCGTCCAGCCAGACCAGATGATGGCGCGGAGGCCGGCGGCAGCGATGGCGGCGCCTCCGTAGCCGCCCATGAGCGCGTGGGAAGAGCTGCAGGGTATGCCGAGGCGGATGGTGGCGTAGTTCCAGAGGATGGCGCCGCTGAGTCCGGCGAGCAGGACGTGTTGATTGACGAGGTGAAGGTCCACGAGGCCTTTGCCCATAGTGGCGGCGACGGCGGTGCCAAACGTCAATGGCGCGATGAAATTCCAGAAAGCGGCCCAAGCGACGGCCCACAGCGGGCGCAGAACGCGCGTGGAGACGATAGTGGCGATGGAGCTGGCGGCGTCGTGCCAGCCGTTGGTGAAATCGAACGCCAGGCTGACGAAGACGATGATGACCAGCAGGTGAAAGCTGTTCACGAAAGGATCTCCGCGGTTCCGGAACGATGAATTACACAGCGTGAGAGGTTATGCCACAGACGGCGTATGGTTCCAGTGCCAGTGAGAGCGTCCGAGTGAGGTGAATTACACAGCCCAAGAGACTGTGCCAGGTGGCGCTGAATCATGCGTTTTTCAGAGTGATGGTTTCGACGACGTTGGCTACGTCTTCGCACTTATCGCTGGCGATTTCGAGAACCTCGATAATTTCTTTCCACTTAATGACGAGAATGGGATCTTTCTCCTGCTCGAAAAGACGGCCGATGAGGTCGCGGCAGACACGGTCCGCTTCGTTTTCGAGGCGGTTGATCTCGATGCAGTGGCTGAGAACCTCGTCTTTTTCCTCGAGGACGCGCACTGCGGCGACGACTTCCTTGGTGGCGGCCATCAGGACGCGCGCGAGGTCGGCGACGCCGGGGCGGATCTGGGTGATGCGGTAGGTGACCAAGCGGCTGGCGGCGGCGTCGGTGAGGTCGAGGACATCGTCAATTTTGCTGGCCAGTTCATGAATGTCCTCGCGATCAAAGGGCGTGATGAAGGTGCGGTTCAGTTTGTTCATCAGCGTGTGGGTGATGTTGTCGTTGGTGTGCTCGATGTTCTTGATTTTTTCGGCGTCGGCCGCGGGATTGGAGAAGTTTTCGAGCATGGCGACCATGGCTTGCGAGGCGAGGTAAACGTTTTCGGCCAGCTCCACGAACATGTCGTGGAAGCCATCCTCGTGAGGCATGAGTTTGCTGAGCAGTCCGGGCATTTGGCGTCCCATCCGCGAGCTGAGAAGGCTCACTATAACGGAAGGGAATCGGCGGGGCAAGGAAGGCGGGGCGCGGCGCGGCGCGGCGCGGAAGAAGGCGACGGCAGTTAACTTTTAACTGGAACGGTTCGAAAAACGGGGCTGCCGTGGGCGGCGAAAAAAAAATCGCCCCGACCGCAGGACGGCCGGGGCGATCAAGTCAGGATGGCGCGTTAGTAGCGGCCGCGACCGTCCGGCTTGTGATTTTCCTTTGGTGGCTTATTATTCTTCTGGTTGTGGGGCGGTTTCCCGTTCCCGTTTTTGTTGCCGTTGTTGTGGTTGCCGTTGTTCGGGTGGTCGGAGTTCCCCCCGCCACGGTTTTCGCGCATCTGACCGCCGCGGTTCATGCTGGCGGCGTGTTCGTGATCCATCTGGTCGTGCGTAGCGTCGAAATGCTGTTCGTGGGCTGCGGCCATCTCGGCGCGAGTAGGCTCGGCGTGAATGCCACCCTCGCCGCCATTGAAGGCGACGTGGCTGTTATTGTTCACGATGACGGTGCGATTGTAGGTGTTGTGGATGTTCACTCCGACATGGAGAACAGAGCGGTTGTAGAAGAATGTGCCGCCGCGCCATTCGCCGCCGGCAAAGCCGACGCCGCCGTAGCCGAAGCCGTAGTTAATGCCGCCGTAGAAGCCGACGTGCGGGCCCCAGTAGCCGCCGTGCCAAACGTAGAGGCCACCAGCCCAACCCCAGTAGCCTGGAGTCCAAAGCAAGCCCGGATGAGGCGCCATAACCCACACTCCGGGAACCCAGTAATAGCCCGCGTCGCCGTACGCCCAATAACCGGGCGTCCAAAGATAGCCCGGGCCGGGACAGATTGGCTGCGCGTAGACCCGCAGGGGAGGCGGGCCAATATGAAGGGAAATGCCAACTGCGACTTGCGCATGCGATGGACGGGGTATCGCGAGCGCTAAGAAGGCCAGCAGAAAGAACGGTAAGAAACGGAAATTACGCATCATGTTTTTCACCTCGGTGCATCATTTGCCCTGCACTTCGTAAAACACCCCGGGAGCGTAAAAGTTGTGGCCGCGTCCCCCGCAGCATGATTCAAGCGTAGCGTGAGGGCGAGACGCGTTCAAGGACAGCGGACTGCGGGCGTGCCCAAAAAATGCATGCTGGCCTTGCGGACAGGCGCAGCGGCTCGCGAAGTGGTTTTGAGGTGGGAATCCTGCCATACTCTGCGGCGCTATGAGCCTCCCAGCGGGAACACATTTGGGCCCGTATGAGATCTGCGCGCCGATTGGCGCGGGCGGGATGGGCGAAGTGTACCGCGCGCGGGATACGCGGCTGGGCCGCGACGTGGCATTGAAAGTGTTGCCGGAAGCGTTCGCGCGCGATGCGGAACGCCTGCGGCGCTTTGAGCAGGAGGCAAGAGCGGCCAGCGCGCTGAATCATCCCAATATTCTCGCGATTTATGACATCGGTATGCACGATGGCGCGCCGTTCATCGTGACGGAATTACTCGAAGGCGAGACGCTGCGCGAACGGCTGCACAATGGCCCGTTGCCGGCGCGCAAAGCGCTGGATATCGCCATGCAAGTCGCGCATGGCGTCGCCGCTGCGCACGAAAAGGGAATCGTTCACCGCGACCTGAAACCTGCGAATATTTTTCTCACCAACGACGGGCGCGCGAAAATTCTCGACTTTGGCTTGGCGAAACTGACGCAGCAAGACAACGCTTCGCGCATCGGCGAAACCCAATCTCCCACGCGCACGAGCGGTGGCGACGTGCAAACCGAAGCGGGAGTGGTGCTGGGCACAGTTGGGTACATGTCTCCGGAGCAAGTGCGCGGAAAACCAGCCGATGCGCGCTCGGACATTTTCGCGATGGGAACAATGCTCTACGAAATGCTTTCCGGTCAGCGCGCCTTCGAAAAAGATTCTTCTGCCGATACCATGGCGGCGATTCTCAAAGAGGAACCTGCGGAGCTTTCCGGCGAAGGAAAGAAAATTCCGCCAGCGGTGGAGCGCGTGGTGCGGCACTGCCTCGAAAAGAATCCGGTAGAGCGTTTTCAGTCGGCGCGCGATTTTGCATTTAATCTGGCGGCGCTCTCCGATGCTTCGACTTCCAGCAAGGCTATTCTTCCGGCGGCATCCGCGAGCAACGCCCGCGGCAAACGCCGATTGCTTTTTGCCGCAGTCGGCACAGCCGGACTCATCGTCGTCGGCATCGTTGCCTATTTCGCGGGCGGCGGGGGCATCACAAACTCCCAGCCCATTTACAAGCAAATCACTTTCAGCCGCGGCACCATTTTCCAAGCGCGATTCGCTCCGGACGGCCAATCTGTTTATTACGGCGCGGCGTGGGAGGGGCAGCCTGCCGCATTATATGCGACAGATCCCCACAGCCCGGAATCGCGCGCGCTCGGAGTGGCCAACTCGTCGCTCTTTGCTGTTTCTGCGTCGCAGCTCGCAATTTCGATCGGCTGCAATCATGCGTTTATCGATGTTTGCGAAGGCACGCTGGCCACGGTGCCCGTTTCCGGAGGCGCGCCACGGGAGATCGCTGACGATGTCGTTTCTGCAGATTTGGTCTCCAGATGATAGCGAAATGGCCGCGATCCGGGAGGCCAATGGGAAATTCCAGATTGAGTTCCCGCTGGGAAAGGTGATTTACGAGAGCCAAACCTGGCTCAACTTTCTTCGCGTCTCGCCGCACGGCGATGCTGTCGCATTTGCGCAATATTCCACCGATAGCGCGGATATCGGCAGCGTAATTATTTTGGACAAAAACGGAAAGCAACTCGCGCGGTCGGAGGAATACGTGAGCGTGGAAGGGATCGCCTGGGAGCCCCAGGGCGACAGGATTTTGTACGCTGCCTCAAAGACCGGCGGCTGGGCGGATTCCCTCCACGCTCTTACCCTGCATGGCAAGGATCGCACTGTCCTCACTCTTCCGGGTGTGCTGCGCGTGCATGACGTTTCCAGAGACGGCCGCATCCTTCTTTCCCAGGACCAATGGCGAAGCCAAATGCAATACCGAGGGGCGAAGGATGCAGAGGAACACGACCTCTCCTGGCTCGACGGAACCACGGTATCTGATTTGTCGGACGGCGGCCAGGAACTGGCGTTCCAGGAGTTCATGGAAGCGGCCGGCACGCTTCCGATTGCATACATGAGAAATGCAAATGACTCGTCCTCGGTGAAGCTCGGCATCGGCCTCTTTCCAACCCTTTCTCCCAATGGCCAATGGGCGCTGGTCGGCGGCTATAACCCTCTGCATCTGGCGCTGCTGCCAACCGGGATTGGGCAAGGCACTCTCTCGAGACTTATGGGCTTCAGCAATTTGAGTGGCAAGGCTGGATGCCTGACGGGAAGTCGATTTATTTCGCCGGAAACGATGGGCATAGCTGGCGCATGTACGTGCAGGACCTCTCCGGCGGGGAGCCTCGTGCTGTGACACCGGCAATTGAGGTTGATCCGTCTCAGGTGTTGTCTGACCTTGTCTCTCCTGATGGACGGTTTGTTTTCGCTCGCGATTTGTCCGGAAAAGCTTACATGTATCCCCTTGCCAGCGGGGCGCCGCGTGCGGTAGCAGGGCTTTTGCCCGGAGACATCTGGGCCAACTGGGCCAGTGACGGAAAATCTATCTATGTTTACGATGACAAAGTAACGAAACTCGATCTTTTCCGCATCGACGCGGCGACCGGAAATCGCCAGCTCATCCGTACAATGGCTCCGCTAGACAACGCTGGTTTGGCGGGGATAGAGACGTTCAGAATCACGCCGGACGGCAAATCCTACGTGTACTCCTACAACCGGGCGCTGTCGACGTTGTATCTAGTGGATGGCGTGAAATGAGCGTAACGATTGGAACCAAACTGGGGCCGTATGAAATCATCGCGCCCATTGGCGCGGGCGGAATGGGAGAGGTTTATCGCGCGCGGGATACCCGGCTGGGCCGCGATGTGGCCATCAAGATTTTGCCGCAGCATTTGACGGAAATGCCCGATGCCAAACTGCGGTTTGAGCGCGAAGCGCGCGCGGTTTCTTCGCTGAACCATCCGCACATTTGCACGCTCCACGATATCGGCCATCAGGACGGCACCGATTTCCTGGTCATGGAATTCCTCGAAGGCGAAACGCTGGCGAAGCGTTTGGAAAAAGGGCGCCTGGACGGTGCGGAATTGCTGCGGATTGCGATAGAGATTGCCGATCCTCATCTTTCGCCTGATGGCAGAGACCTGGCGTTTGTGCTGCAGTCGCCCGCAAACGATGTCTGGCTCTATGACATCGCCCGAGGCGCGAAGACGAGGTTCACGTTCGGCTCCAGCAGCGAGTCGCCCCGGTGGTCCCCCGACGGCCGCCGCATCGCATACACATCCATCCGCAATGGGGAATTCGGTATTTACGCAAAGCCTGCGGACGGCTCGGGCCTTGAAGAGGTGCTGGTCCCGCCCGGACCCGAACAGAGTTATCCGTTGGACTGGTCCCCGGATGGAAAACTGCTTGCGTATTTACGGTGGGAGCTAGGCCCGGCGGCCCAATCCCGATTGTGGATGCTGCCGCTAAAAGACGGGAAGCCATACGTGTTCAGTCTCCTCGAGCAATCCGCAGTTCCTTCCGGCCGCTTTTCGCCGGATGGCAAATGGCTGGCGTACAGCTCGACTGAATCGGGACGGGCGGAGGTTTATGTGACGCCATTTCCCGGGCCGGGTGGCAAGTGGCAGGTCTCGACAGAGGGTGGGTCGTTCCCGCAATGGCGACGCGATGGGAGCGAACTCTTCTACATGGCTCTGGACAACAAGCTTATGTCAGTACAGGTGAAAGAAAATGGATCGAGTTTTGTGGTCGGGACGGTTAAGCCGCTTTTTCAAACGAAACCGTATTTTGGACTCTTCACCGCGAATTTGTTCGATGTGACGGCAGACGGGCAGCGGTTCGTCATTCCGTACGATTCGGGGCAGGCAAACAGAACGATTTCGCTTGTGGTGAACTGGCCGGCGCTGCTGCAAAAACAGTGAGACACGATACACGGTCAGTGGCGAAGGGGAATGGCAAAACAAACAGCGCTCGGAGGAATTCCTCCGAGCGCTTCGTTTGCTGAAATGGGCTGAGCGGGGGTTTAGTACATGCCGCCCATGCCGCCACCGCCTGGGCCACCGGGACCGCCGGCACCCATGGCCTTCTTGTCGTCTTCCTTGATGTCGGCCACCAGAGCCTCGGTGGTGAGCATCAGGGCCGCGATGGATGCGGCGTTCTGGAGAGCCAAGCGAGTGACCTTGGCCGGATCAATGACCCCAGCCTTGACCATGTCGCCGTATTCACCCGTGTCTGCGTTGAAGCCATAGTTGTCGTTCTCGTTTTCGCGGACTTTGCCGATGACGACTGCGCCTTCTTCGCCGGCGTTGTGCGCGATTTGCCGCATGGGCTCTTCGAGAGCGCGCTTGACGATGTTGACGCCGATCTGCTCGTCACCCGTCGCCTTGATTTTGTCGAGCGCCGGAATGCAGCGCAGAAGAGCCGTGCCGCCGCCGGGGACAATGCCTTCCTCGACCGCAGCGCGGGTGGCATGCATGGCGTCTTCGATGCGAGCTTTCTTTTCCTTCAGCTCGATCTCCGTTGCCGCGCCGGCCTTGATGACTGCGACGCCGCCGACCAGTTTCGCGAGACGCTCCTGGAGCTTCTCTTTGTCGTAGTCGGAGGTGGTGTTGTCGATCTGCGTGCGGATCTGCTTGACGCGGCCTTCGATCTCACTGGGCTTGCCAGCGCCTTCGACGAGAGTGGTGTTGTCCTTGTCGATGGTCACTTTCTTGACGCGGCCGAGGTCCTCAACCTTGACGTTTTCGAGCTTGATGCCGAGGTCTTCGGTGATGGCCTTGCCGCCGGTGAGCGTGGCGATGTCTTCGAGCATAGCCTTGCGGCGATCGCCGAAGCCCGGAGCCTTGACGGCAGCGCATTGCAACGTGCCGCGGAGCTTATTGACGACCAGGGTCGCAAGGGCTTCGCCTTCGACGTCTTCCGCAACGATCAAGAGCGGCTTGCCCATCTTGGCGATTTGCTCGAGAAGGGGAAGCAGGTCCTTCATGGAGCTGATTTTCTTCTCGTGGATGAGAATGCGCGCATCTTCGAGGGCGCATTCCATGCGTTCCGGGTCGGTGACGAAATAGGGCGAGAGGTAGCCGCGGTCGAACTGCATGCCTTCGACGACCTCAAGCGTGGTTTCCATCGTTTTGGATTCTTCAACGGTGATCACGCCGTCCTTGCCGACCTTTTTCATCGCCTCGGCGATGATGTTGCCGATTTGCTTGTCGTTATTGGCGCTGATGGTGCCGACTTGGCCGATCATGTCGCCCTTAACGTCCTTGTGAAGCTTCTTGATTTCCTCGACGGCGACTTCGACGGCCTTTTCAATGCCGCGCTTGAGGGCCATCGGGCTGGCTCCGGCGGCGACCGTCTTCACGCCTTCGCGGAAGATGGCCTGCGCGAGAACCGTGGCCGTGGTGGTGCCGTCGCCGGCGACGTCGGACGTCTTCGACGCGACTTCGCGGACCATCTGTGCGCCCATGTTCTCGAGCCCGTCCGGCAGCTCGATTTCCTTGGCGACAGTGACACCGTCCTTGGTGATGATGGGTGAACCAAACTTCTTCTCGATCACCGCATTGCGGCCCCTGGGGCCGAGGGTGATCTTCACAGCGTCAGCGAGAATGTTGACGCCGCGGAGAATTGCCTGGCGCGAATTCTCACCAGTCACAATTTGCTTTGCCATGAGAACTAACCCTCCTCAATTTCCTCGAATGCTTGCCTGCGCAAGCAGGATTGCCCGCCAGATTGCTCCGTGCGGGGTGTTACTTTCTGCTGGAGGCGGCCTTGGCAGCTCCGCCGAGTTTGGCCAGAATCTCGTCTTCCTTGAGAATCAGGTATTCTTGATCGTCGAGTTTGATTTCGTTGCCGCTATATTTGCCGAAGAGGATGCGATCGCCGACCTTTACGTCGAGGGGGATGAGCTCGCCCTTCTCACGCTTTCCGCTGCCGACGGCGACGACTTCGCCTTCCTGGGGTTTCTCTTTCGCCGTGTCGGGGATGATGATGCCGCCCTTCACACTTTCCTTCTCTTCAATCCGCTTCACGATAACGCGGTCGTGGAGCGGAGTAATGTTCACCGCCATGTTTCGTAACCTCCGGTTGAGACTTAAGAGTTGCCGCGAAAACGTAGGGAGCGAATTTAGCACTCCTCGGCGGCGAGTGCTAATATATCAGTATCTACGGGCATGTCAAGGGCAATCCATGCTCGCGCAGCGGTAGCGAGAAGCGCTAGCCCCTATCTATTTCTTTTAGATTCAGATATATACTAGGCTTATAGGACCGATGGAAGAGAGAGAGCCGATTGGCGCATTTGTGCTGGCGGGCGGGCGAAGCTCGCGCATGGGCCGCGCGAAGGGGCTGCTTCCGTTTGCGGGCAAGCCGCTGGCGGTGCACTCGGCGCGGCTGGTGGAGTTCGCGGGAGAACCGCCGATGATCATCGGGCCGCCAGGCGAATATGGCGGCTTTGGGTTTCGCGTGATTGGCGATGACCGGGCGAATCTGGGTCCGCTGGGAGGAATTTGTACGGCGCTGCGCGTAGCCACGCGCGGATGGAATCTGATCGTGGGATGCGATCTGCCGTTCCTGACGCGGGAGTGGCTGGAATTTCTGATTTCGCGCGCGATGACTTCGGCCGCCGACGTGGTGATTCCCGTGAACGAGCGCGGATACGAACCGCTGTGCGCGATGTACCGGCAGCGGGCGCACGAGGCAATTGCGGCGGCGCTCGAGCGCGGCGTGCGAAAAATCACCGACGCATTGGCTGAGTTGACCCTCGCTCCCATTGCACCGGCGGAATGGAAAGGCTTTGACCCTCGCGGGCAGCTGTTCAAGAATGTCAATACGCCCGCGGAGTACGAGCAGGCGCGCGCGGACGCGGAAGCGGAAGCAGAGCGGGGATGAGCGAGCGTTACCTCGAATTTCGCGATGTGAACAAGTCCTTTGGCGAGCAGGACGTGCTGCGCGACGTCAATTTCCATATGAACAAGGGCGAGACAACGGTGATTCTGGGCCGCAGCGGCGTGGGCAAATCGGTTTCGTTGAAGCTGATTATGGGATTCTTGAAGGCGGATAGCGGGCGGATAATCGTCGCCGAGCAGGACATTACGGATTTCAGCGAAAAAGAGCTGATGCCGATTCGGCGGCGCGTGACCATGGTGTTCCAAGCAGGAGCGCTTTTCGACTCGCTGACGGTCGCGCAGAATGTTGCGTTTCCGATGCAGGCCCTGGCGAATGTTACGCCGGATGCGATTGACGCACGCGTGGCTGAACTGCTGGAAATGCTGGAAGTGCCGCAGTTCGCCGACAAGCTGCCTTCGGAATTGAGCACCGGCACGAAGCGCGCGGTGGCCATTGCGAGAGCGCTGGCGCAAGATCCGGAAGCAATTCTCTACGACGAGCCGACGACCATGGTGGATCCGCTAATGGCTTCGCACACGGGAGACCTGATTCTGAAGCTGAAGGAAAAGTTTCATAAGACTTCGGTGGTGGTGACGCACGACACGCATCTGGCGCGGCGCTTGGCCGATTCGATCATCTTCCTGCATCAGGGGCAGGTGACGTTTTTCGGGACCTGGCCGGACTTCGAAAAATCGGAAGACCCGTTCATACGCAATTTCCGTGCGCAAGATGAGCTGATTCCCGCACTGGACGTCGTCAGCGCGAGCGAGAGCTGATGAGCGCTCCGGCGTCCGCCGATCCAAAGAAACAACTGCGGCGTGTCCTCGGATTCTGGGACGTTTTGCTATTCAACATTGCGACGGTGCTGGGGCCGCGCTGGCTGGCGGCGGCGGGGCACAACGGCACTTCATCGATCAGCCTGTGGATTCTGGCGGGCGCGATGTTTTTTGTGCCCAGCGCGTTTGTGATCAACGAGCTCTCCACGCGCTTTCCAGATGAAGGCGGGCTTTACGTTTGGTCCAAGGAGGCGTTCGGGGATTTCCACGGATTCGTGGCGGGCTGGACGTATTGGATTTACACAGTGTTCTACTTTCCGGGGCTGCTGCTGGCGAGCGCGTCGATGGGCGCGTACATCGGCGGCGCGGGACACGCCGGGCTTGCGACGAACCGGGAATTCCTGTTGATTGGCTCGTTCGTGCTGCTGTTCGTTGCGGTGTACCTGAACATCATCGGATTGAACATCGGGAAATGGCTGCAAAACGCCGGCGGCGTGGGGACGTATTTCCCGCTGCTGATACTCGTCGGAATCAGCGCTTGGATTTGGCATGTTCACGGGTCCGCAACACACTTCACGTTGAAAAACATGATGCCGGTGTGGAATCAGGCGACGGTGAATTTCTGGCCGCAGATGGTGTTTGCGTTTGCGGGGTTCGAGCTGGTGTCCGCGATGAGCGAAGAGGTGCGCGACCCGCGCAAGACGCTGCCGCGGGCGGTTTGGGGCGCGGGGTTTGCGGTCGCGTTCATTTACATCGTGGGGACGATTTCGGTGTTGGTGCTGATACCGGCGCAGCAGGTGGATCCACTGAGCGGCGTGTTTCAGGGGCTGACTTCGGGCTCGATGATTTTGAAGATCGGTTTCGTGGGCATCCTGGCCGCGTTGCTGGTGACGGTGGGAAATGCCGGCGGTATCGGCTCGACGGTGGCGGGCATCGCGCGCGTGCCGTTCGTGGTGGGAATCGACCGTTACTTGCCGAAGGCGTTCGGAAAAATTCATCCCCGCTGGCGCACGCCATATATTTCGATCATCGTGCAGGCGGTGCTTTCGTGCATCGTCCTGCTGCTGGCGCAGATCCAGGCCACGGCGACGACGGCGTATCAGGTGGTCGTGGATGCGGCGGTGATCCTTTATTTCATCCCCTTCTTGTACATGTACGCGGCGGCGATCAAGTTGGCCTACCGCAAGGATCGGCGGAGCGGCGGCAATGTGGTCTTGATTCCCGGCGGGATGCTGGGCGCGTGGATCGCAGGCGGGCTGGGATTTTCGGTGACGGCGCTGGGCATTGTGCTGTCGTTCATTCCACCGGGAGAAGCGGAGAGCAAGTTCGGTTTTCTGGCAAAAGTGATCGGGGGCACGGTCGGCACAATCCTGGTGGGACTGGCTCTCTACTGGCGCGGGGCGCGGCAGAAAGCGCGCGAGTTGCGCGGCGTGTAGAGCGCCAGCCGCGCTCCGGCGCGCGGGCGACTTGAATTGCCGTCGCTGTGCTGTTGACGCAGCAAAAGCAGATGCGGTATCTTTCCTGCGCAGAAATCCGTTGTGAAACAAAAGTTTCCGGTTGAATGCTGTTGAATTGCGTCCGGTGCAGGAGGCTTCCATGGCTGAAATGGCGAGCGATCCAATTGCTTTAGCGGCGGCAGCGGGCGTGAAGCCAGTGGAAGCTGTTTCGCCGGCCTACTGGAGCTTGGCGAAGCGCATGGGTTTTCGGCTGTGCTTCGTGTATTTCAGCCTATACGTTCTGAGCAATCAAATGTTGGGCGGAATTTTGCCATTCATCAATTTCGTCAAGCCATTGGAAGAGATGAAATCCGTACAGACGTTTATTGGGTGGGTGGCGAAACACTTGTTTCATATTGGTTATCCGCTGGTGACGATGGGGACAGGAAGTGGCGACCGCACATTCGACTGGGTCATGAACTTCTGCTTGCTGGCGCTGGCCATCATCGCTGCAGCGGTATGGTCGATTGTTGATCGTAGGCGCGAGAATTATTCCGTAATGTACAAGTGGTTTCGACTGTTTATGCGATTTGCGCTGGCGGCCCAGATGTTTGGGTACGGATTTGCAAAAGTGTTCCCGCTGCAAATGCCGTTTCCGCGCCTGGACAAGCTGCTGGAACCGTACGGCAATTTTTCACCGATGGGGGTGCTGTGGTCGTCGATTGGAGCATCGCAGGCATACGAGGTTTTTGCGGGCTGTGCCGAAACAGTGGGAGGGCTGTTTTTGATTTTCCCGCGCACGACGCTTTTCGGGGCGCTTATTTGCCTGGTGGACATGACGCAGGTGTTCCTGCTGAATATGACCTACGACGTGCCGGTGAAGCTGCTGTCGTTCAATTTGATTTTGTTTTCGCTTTTCCTCATTGCAGCGGACGCCGACCGGCTAGCGAATGTGTTTTTCCTGAATCGTTCGGCGGCGCCAGAGGAGCTGAGGCCGCTCTTTCATAAGGCATGGGCGAATCGCACGGTATTGATTGCTCAGATCGTGTTTGGCCTGGTGGTTGCGGGGATGACACTGTACGGCTCCGTGCAAGGAATCAGCCAGTACGGCTGGAAGAGCCCGAAGCCGGCGCTTTACGGGATCTGGGAGGCGAAACAGTTCGCCGTGGACGGGCAGGAGCGCGCGCCGCTGGTCACCGATCTGTTGCGATGGCGGCGAGTCACTTTCGATTCGTTTGGCACGATACGGGCGTTTGCGACGGTATACAGCATGGACGACACGGCTCACCCGTACGGATTCGTGATCGATACGGCGAAAAAGACGGTTACGTTGACGAAGGCGAGCGATAAGAATTGGAAGGCCAATTTTGCGTATGAGCGCACGACGCCGACAGAACTGGTTCTGGATGGCACGATGGACAATCATAAGATTCATGCGCAGTTCGAGCAGGTCGACGTTTCGAAATTCCTGCTGCTGAGCCGCGGCTTCCATTGGGTTCAAGAGCGCGGAATGAATCGCTGAAGGTTGATTGTGGTGAGCGGGTGGGACGAGGCGGCGGAGAAATTCGCCGCGTTTTTTTGTGCGAGTTCGCGGCAATCCGCTAGTGGACGGTGCGTTTCTGGACGGTCTGCTTGGTGGCGAGCGAAAATCGCGAATCCGTTGCGCCGCCGTCGAGGACGAGGCGCGTGACATATTCGCCAAGCGCGGGACCGTGCTTGAAGCCGTGGCCGGAGCCGCCGCCAACGAGCCAGACATTGTCGAAATCCGGATGGCGGTCAATCAAGAAATCGCCGTTGGAGGTGTTTTCGTACTGGCAGACGCGCGATTCGATGACCGGCGCGTCGCGCAGAGCAGGGAAGCGGCGGCGCACGTAATCGCGCACGAGCGGCAGCGTCTCGCCGGCGACGCGCTCGACAGAATCCGGGTCGACGGCCGGGCCGTGAAGGTCGCTGGCGACTTTGAAGCCACGCCCCTCGATGTCCGGAATGCCATACATGAGGCTGTTCACATCGAGCCACGCGGGAAAATTGCCCGCCGAATAGCTGCGGTCACCCGCCGGCACGCCGAAAAAGTATATTTCCTGGCGCGAGGGGAATATCCGGCGGCCCAAAAGATCCGGAAAGACTCTTGCGAGCCAGGCGCCGCAGGCAAAAACATAATTCTGCGCGCGAAATGATTCGCCGCTCCACGAGGCGAGTGCGGGAACGTTTCCGCTGCCCGTGGGCGCCTCGGTTTCGGCGATTTGGTGCGTGCCTCCAAGGCGCTGGAATTCCTCGACCACTTTTTGAACGCCGCGGCGGGCCATCAGGGCGCCACTCTCAGGTTCGTAGATGGCGAACTCGCCGTCGGCGCAGGCAATTTGAGGGAAACGCTTCTCGATTTCCGCGCGGGAGAGTTTCTTGTGCGGGACTCGTGCGTCGGCGAGCGCCGCAAGAGTGTCCACAGCATTTTGCGCGCCTTCGCGGCCGAACCACAAAACGCCCGTGCGATGAAAAATGCGCGCGCCGGTTTGCTGGTCAAATTGTTGCCAAAGCTCGAGGGCGCGCTGGGACCATCGCGTGTAAACTTCATCCGCGCCGTAGCCCATGCGAATGATGCGCGACTCGCCGGAAGAACTGGAGCGGCTGTTTCCCGCGCCGTACGCATCGACGAGCAGCACGCGCGCGCCGCTGCGCGTGAGCGCGTAGGCGGACCACGCGCCGAATACGCCCGCGCCGATGACCATCACGTCGTAGGTGGTTCCGTTGGTCATTTTCTATTGGTTCTATTTGGTCATTCTTCAGTGCTCATGGAAGCGGAGGCATTTTATTCGAGTTGCGCGGTGGGTGGGTCAAAATCCTTGCCCGATTAATTTCTTGATGGTCAATCGTTCCGGCACGGCGTGCACTCCGCCTTTCAGCAAACTTTCGACATATTTTGCTAGGATGTCGCATTCGAGATTCACGGCGTCGCCGACGCTGAGGTGGCGAAAATTCGTGCCGGCATAGGTGTGCGGAATGATGGCGAAATCGGCGATGCCGTCCGACCAGCGCGCAACGGTGAGGCTGATGCCGTCGACGGCGAGCGAGCCTTTTTCCGCGACGTAACGCCGCAGATGCTCCGGCACGCGAACGCCGAGCCACCAGTTTTCGCCCTCGGGCGCCATGCGTGCGACCCGGCCAACCGCGTCGACATGGCCTTGCACGAAGTGCCCGCCGAGGCGCGCGCCCGCGGCGAGCGGCAATTCCAAATTCACGATGCGGCCAGCGGCCATTTCGCCGAACGATGTCTTCTCAAGAGTTTCCGTCGAGAGGTCCGCCGCGAATGATTTGGCGTTGTGCTCGACGATGGTCAAGCAGCAGCCGTTGACGGCGATGCTGGAGCCGATGGCGAGCTCATGAGCGAGTTTCTTCGCGTCCGCCAGATGGATTTTGAGGCGGCCGCCTTCGGCGTTGCGGGTGAGGCTTTCGATTTTTCCGAGATGCTCAATGATTCCGGTAAACATCGTGAAAGTATCCCTCAACTGCGAAGTCCGGGCCAAATCGGTGCAAAGTGAGATTCTGCAGCATCGGAATTTTCTGGATGGCGCGCGCGCGATGCTTCGCGACCGGCACGGTGACAGTTCCCAGTACCCTGGGAGCATAAAACAAAATCATTTTGTCCACGAGATCTGCGTCCAGCATGGCGCCGTTCAATTCGCTGCCGGCTTCGAGAATCACGCTGAGAATTTCGCGGCGGCCCAATTCACGCAGCGCTTCGCGCAAGTCCACGTGGCCTTGTCGTCCGCGCACGTGCACAACTTCTACGCCGCGCTTGGTGAGCTGCCTGGCCTTCGCCGAAGTTTGCGGCCGCGTTGTGAAGAGAATCACGTCGCCGCGCGCGGACTTCACGATTTTGCTGCGCAGCGGGATTCGCATCTTGGAATCCACAATGGCGCGCAGCAGCGGCCGCCGCCGCGGCAATCCGGAACGGTCGGTCATCCGCGGATCGTCCGCAAGGACCGTGCCAATGCCGGTCAGCAGCGCATCGGAGGCGTGGCGCAAGCGATGCACTTCGTCGCGCGATTCGGGCGAAGTGATCCAAGTGGTGCTGCCGCCCGGCGCGGCGATTTGCCCGTCGAGAGTGAGCGCGGTCTTTAGTGTGACGAACGGCAGCCCGGTTTGGATCCACTTTGCGAATGGTTCATTCAGCCGGCGCGCATCTTGTTCACGTGCTCCCACGCTGACTTCCACGCCGGCGCTGCGCAAAGCGCGAAAGCCGCGCCCGGCGACCTTGGGATTTGGGTCCGGCATCGCGGCAACCAGGCGCTTGATTCCCGCTTCGATGATGGCGCTGCTGCACGGGCCGGTGCGGCCGGTGTGGCAACACGGCTCCAGATTCACGTAGAGAGTCGCACCGCGAGCGTCACCGCGCGCTTGTTCGAGGGCCAAAATTTCCGCGTGCTTGCGCCCCGCGTAGGTGTGGGCTCCTTGGCCGACGCTGCGGTCATTTTTCACAACGATGGCGCCGACCATGGGATTGGGGTGCGTTTGCGCCACGCCGCGATGCGCGAGCAGAATGGCGCGAGCCATCCATGCACCGTCGATGCTTCGCTGTGAGTTTTCAGTCAAGGGTCAGTCGAAGAGTGAATTGACGTATGTTTGCGCGTCAAAAGGCACCAAGTCGTCCATCTGCTCGCCTGTACCGACAAATTGAATCGGCAGGCCGAGCTCGCGCGAAATGGCAATAACGATTCCGCCCTTGGCGGTGCCGTCGAGTTTGGTCAGGACAATTCCGGTTACGCCGACGTGGCCGGTGAATTCGCGCGCTTGGTTCAGACCGTTCTGGCCGGTGGTCGCGTCCATCACGAGGAGCACATCGTGAGGCGCATTGGGGACGATCTTCGCGGCGGTGCGCTTCATCTTTTCGAGCTCAGCCATCAGATTCGATTTTGTGTGCAAGCGGCCCGCGGTGTCGACGATCACGGCGTCAGCATTCTTGGCGCGCGCCGCGGAGAGCCCGTCGAAAACGACGGCTGCCGGATCGGCGCCGGGCTTTTGTTTCACAAGCTCTGCGCCGGAGCGCTTGGCCCAAACTTCGAGTTGCTCGATGGCCGCCGCGCGGAATGTGTCCGCGGCGCAGAGCACGACGGAACGGCCTTCCGCGCGGAGACGATTCGCCAGCTTGCCGATGGTGGTGGTCTTGCCGGTGCCGTTCACTCCGACGACGAAAATAACGCGCGGCGCAGGCGTTCCAGCGCCGTCGCCGTTGAGCGGGACTTGCACCGAGGCGGCGAGAATTCGCACCAACTCGCTTTTCAACTCCTGCTTGAGGGCAGCGGGCCCGGCGAGCTTCTTCTCGGTGACCTGACGGCGAAGCGATGCCAGCACTTCTTTGGTGGTGCTGACGCCAATGTCCGCGCTCAATAAGGCCGTTTCGAGTTGCGCGAGCAGCGCAGGGTCCACGGGGCGATCGCCGGTAAGCAATTGTTCGACGCGCGCGGAGAGTTCGGTGCGCGTCCTGGCGACGGAATTTTTCAGCCGCTCGAGGAACGATTCACTTTTTTCCGGTTTACCGAAGAGGGAGATCATGGCGCGCCCGCGTCATGCGTCGCGGAACATCTATTCTAGCAGAGGAGTGTTGCCGCGCGCTGCTCAGCAGAGACTGTTATTTTGGGGAGAAACACGCAGTGAAGACTCTAGACTTCGACTTCGACGAGCGTGGCGCTGAGCTTCAATGCGCCGGTTTCGACGGCGTGGTGGAAAGCGCGCACGACGTTCAAGTCAAACTTCTCGCCGCCAAGTTGTTTGATGCGATTCACGGCATAGTCAAGGTCCATCGCGGATTGATAGGGACGGTTGGTGGTAATCGCGTCGAAGGTGTCGGCGACGGCAATGATGCGCGCCATCATGGGGATTTGTTCGCCGACGAGGCCATAAGGATAGCCTTGCCCATCCATGCGTTCGTGATGAAGTTCGATGCCCGGCAGCATTTCCTTCAGTTGCGCGACGGGACGCATGATGTTCGCGCCCTTCGCCGGATGCTGCTTCATGAGAGCGAATTCCTCTTCGGTCAGCTTTCCGGGCTTCTTGAGGACCTGGTCGTCCACGCCAATTTTCCCTACGTCGTGCAGGAGGGCCGAAATGCGGATTTTGTCGAGTTCTTCCGGACTGAGGCCTAGTTCGCGAGCGATGATAAGGGAATATTTGGCCACGCGGCCGGAGTGGCCGCGCGTGTAAGGATCCTTTTCGTCGATGGCCGCGGCAAGCATGCGGATAGAGCCCATGAAAAGCTCGCGATTCTGTGTGGCGGCCAGTTGCAGGCGGTCCACGTACTGCTCGATGTCGCCGGCCATGGTATTGAACGTCTCGGCGAGCTCGCTGATTTCCGCGGTGCCGCGAACTTCGGCGCGCTGGTGGAATTCGGCGCGCGCGATGGCTCGCGTAGAGCGCACCAGACCCTGAATGGGGCGGGTGATTCCGAGAGCGGAGAGATATCCGACCAGCAGAGCAAGAAGCGTGACGGCGATGACGAAGCGCATCGCCTGGGTGGTGAGCTCCTGCACGCCCGCATCGACGCGGGCCTTATCCAGGCTGCGCTGCGCAACGACCGCCCAGTGCAGCTCAGGAATGGTGCTATAGGTGCCGAGCATTTCGACGAATTTCTTGCCCTCGGCAAGCTGGAACTGCGTGGTTTCGGTGGCTCGCAATTCCGGTGGAAAGTGCTTGAACTGGGCGACGACGGGGTTGGCGCTGAGGTCACGTCCGGGAACCATGTCCATGCTATCCGGATGCACAATGACGCGGCCTTGGGCGTCAACGACGAACACGGTGCGGTCGCGAACACTGGCATCCTTCAATCGAGCCAGCAAGCGATCCAGCGACACAACGGCTGCAAGCATGCCGGTGAATCGGCCGTTCGACATGAGCGGGACAGAGATGACCATGGCGGGACGGTTTTGGCGTCCCAGCGCGAAGGCGCCGCTCACCGAAGGCACACCCTGGACGCTGGCCGTGAAGGCGTGCTTGAGGGCGGCGTTGACAAAGGGATCTTCGTCCGCGCGCACGCTCCCGGCCGATTCGCCCTTGGCGTCGGGGCCGATAGCGGTGACGTAAAGAATATCGGGATTGGATTCGACCACGTTCTGGAGCATGCGGCTGAGCTGCGGGGCGTAGGCCGGGTCGCTGACGTTCTCGATCCAGCCGGTCAGCGCCAGCAATTGACGCTGACTCTGCAACTGGCCGCTCAGATTCGATTCGAATTGGAAGACTTCGGAGGCCAGCGAATGGGTAATCTCGGATTGCTGCATGCGTTCGGTGTCCTGCAACTTCTGCTCGCTGAGCAATAGCACGTTCCGGTGGTAAAGCCAGAGCGGCAGGGCGCTGGTGAGGAGCAGAGCTCCCATCATGATCCAGAGAATACGCACACGGTGGATTTTCGGCGATTTGACGGGCGTTTCGGTCACAGATTTAACCTTGACTAAACATCGTATGTGACTCCTGCACCGTGGGACAACTGGCCGAAAGTACTACCTATTGGCGGATTGGCAACGGAGGGCTTTCGGCGGCGGCAGGACTCAGTCGTCTTCGCCGGACTCGGATTTCAGCCGGCGCTCCATCAGTTCTCGGAGGGCGTCTTTGGGCGATCGCCCCTGGTGGAGCACCGCAAACATCTGCTCGGTGATGGGCATTTCGACGCCGGCGTTCTGCGCGAGGGTTCGCGCCGCTGCGGTGGTTCCCACGCCTTCGGCCACCATGCGCATGGACGCGAGGATCTCTTGGAGTTTCTTGCCGCGGGCGAGTTCGATGCCGACGAAACGGTTCCGGCTGAGGTCTCCGGTGCAGGTCAGCACCAAATCGCCCATTCCGGCGAGGCCTCCGAGCGTGTCGCGCCGCGCGCCCAAGGCCGTTCCCAGGCGCGTCATTTCCGCGAGGCCGCGCGTGATGAGCGCCGCGGTGGTGTTATGGCCCAGGCCCAGCCCCTCGGCGGCGCCCGCCGCGATGGCGATGATATTTTTCAGCGCGCCGCCTAATTCGACGCCAATGACGTCTTCGTTGGTATACAGGCGCAGCGTTGGGCCGGAAAATTCGCGCTGAACCTCTTTCGCGGTATCGCGGTCCGCCGACGCCACCACCATAGCGGTCGGGTCGCCTCGCGCGACTTCTTTCGCGAAAGACGGTCCGGAAAGCGCCGCGATGCGCGGCGGAAATTTTCGCGTCATCACTTGAGTCATCACTTCGGTCACGCGCAACAGCGTTTCCGGCTCCAGGCCTTTGGTGGCGCTGACAAAGCGCATCTCCGGGCGCAGCAAGGGAAGCGCGGCGGAATACATCGCGCGGGCGTGCGCGGCGGGCATGGCGCCGATGACGATTTCCGCGTCGCGAAGCGCAAGCTCCCATTCTCCGGTAAATTCCACAGGTTGCGGGACGCGGAAGCCAGGAAGGAACACGGAGTTTTCCCGCTCGCTTTGCAGAGACGCCAGAACGTCATTCTCCCGCGCCCAGAGAGCGATCGGCCGCGACTCGCGCGCGCGCGCCAGCACGATAGCCAGCGCCGTGCCCCATCCCCCTGCGCCGATGATTGCGATCTTTCTCATGATTGAACTGAATTCCGAACGAGACAGCCGAACGATTTCACTAAACGGGCGCTCACTCGCGGCCGGTTATTCGCCCTTCCGTGCCGGCCATCAGCCGGTAAATGTTCTTGCGGTGCTTCAGAATAATCAGCGCGGCCACCACGGCGCTGCCCACCGACACGGCGAGCGGCGGTGCGTGGTGCGGCGCGTAGAAAGCGTACACCAGGAAAGGCAAGGCCGCCGCCGCCGCGACCGATGCGAGCGACACGTATCTCCAAAACGCCAGAACGACGAGCCATAGCGCCACGGCCGCGGCCATCGCTTGCCACGTGATAGGGAGGAAAACCCCGAGGCCCGTCGCCACGCCTTTGCCTCCACGGAATTTAAGCCAGCACGAAAACATGTGGCCCATCACAGCCACGACCGCCGCGGTCATCACCCAGCGAATATCTGCATGGAACCAACGCATGGCGAGCCACACGGCGAGATATCCCTTTCCTCCATCGAGCAGAAACGTGGCCAGGCCCGCCGGCTTTCCCGCTACGCGTATGACGTTGGTCGCGCCAATATTTCCGCTGCCAGATGCGCGCACGTCGCGTCCGTGCGACAACATAACGATCAAATAGCCGAAAGGAATCGAGCCGAGAAAATACGCGACCACCGGAATGAGCCAGAGCGATTTCACGCGCCAGAACCTTTCATTTCACGAAGCGATAGGTCGAGAGCTTGCGGTACACCGCGCCGCCGGACTGTAGCACACTTTGGTAGAGATGAAATTCCGCGGCTACGCCGCCGCCGAAATCCTGCGCCGGAAGCGACGCGATTTCCTTGCGCAGCTCGGGTAATCCTTCGTTGCTTTTGAATCGCGCCAGCGTCAAATGCGGCTGGAACACGCGCTCTTCTTTTGCGATTCCCAGCGGCTCGAGGCGCGTTTCGATTTCTCCCGCGAGCGCGCCCAGCTCTTGGCCCGCGCCGATTCCGACGTAGAAGACGCGCGGGCGTTTCTCGTTGGGGAAGAACCCAAATTGCCGGAATGCCATATCGATTGCTTTCTCGCGATGCACGCCGGAGAGCTTCTCCTGAATGTCCGCCAGCCGGGCATCCTCGACATCGCCGATGAATTTCAAGGTGATGTGTACGCCCTCCGGCCGCACCCAACGCGCGCCACGGCAGACGACGCTGAAGTCTTCCGTCACGGCACGCAACGCGCGGCGCGTTTCCTCGGGCACATCCAGAGCGACAAAGAGGCGCACGCGCTACCTCTTCGCCGTCGCCGCGTACAGAAAGTATCGCCGCACCATATCGAGAGCCGCTTGCGCTCCCTGATGGCGAATTCTGTCGCGGTCTCCGGGAAATCGAAACGCGCGCTCCTTCGCGTTCTTCTCATCGACTACGGCGATGTGCACAAGCCCCACGGGCTTTTCCGGAGTGCCGCCGCCAGGCCCGGCGATTCCGGTGATGGCCACGCCGAGCGTCGCGTTGGTTTGCTGGCGGATTCCGTGGGCCATCGCTAGCGCGACTTCCGCGCTGACCGCGCCCTTGGCCTCGATCAATTCCTTGGGCACATCCACCCAGGCTGATTTCAGGTCGTTGCTGTACGACACCACACCGCCGCGAAAATAGGAGGAACTGCCCGGCACATTTGTTAAGCGCGCCGCGAGCATGCCTCCGGTGCAGCTCTCCGCCACGGCAATGGTTGCGCGATGCTCGTTCAGTTCGTTCGCGACGACCGTTTCGAGCGTTTCACCGGAAGTGGAAAACAAATTCTCGCCCAGAGCCATGCGGAACCGCTCGACCATTTCGTCGAGCAGCTTGAGGGCAGCGGGTTCATCCTCCGACCAAACGCGCGGATGAACCTGAATCTCGCCCAGCGACGCGAGGATGGTCGTCTCCGTGCCGGGATACTGCGTGTAGATCGCGTAAATGCGCTGGTCGACTTCCGATTCCGGCAATCCAGTGATGCGCAGATCGCGGGTATACAGGCGCAGGTCGCCGCCGCGCCGGGCGAGCCGGGGCTGCACTTCGCGCACAAACATCGCTTGGAGCTCGGCCGGCGGTCCCGGCAGGAGCACGGCGACTTTGCCGTTTTGTTCGATCCACAGCCCCGGCGCGGTGCCGCGCGTGTTTTCGAGCGCCGCCGCGCCTTCCGGAACCATCGCTTGCCGCGCATTCACTTCCGGCATGGTCCGGCCGAAGCTGCGGAAGCGTTCCTGAATGCCGCGCAGGATGGCTTCGTTGCGCTTGAGCTTGCGGCCCAGCAATTCCGCGACGATTTCGCGCGTGCGGTCGTCCGCCGTCGGCCCCAGGCCCCCGCATGAAACGACCACTTCAACGCGTTCGAGCGCGCTGGCGAAGACTTCGCGCAGATCGTCGTCGTGATCGCCCACGACGTGTTTGCGACGCACGCGGAATCCCAAGCGATTGAGTTCCGCGGTGAGAAAAAGGGAATTGGTGTCGAGGCGATACGGTGTGAGCAGTTCAGAACCTACGGCAATAATCTCCGCATCCATCGAGGATGTTGTAACCGATGGGCCGCAACGCTGCAAGAGGGACATTGCGTGAAGCGCGAAGACGGCGCTGGCGTCGTGATTACTCTTCGCGAAGGGCGGCCAGCGCGTTGATGCGCGTTGCACGGAGCACCGGAATCCATGAGGCCGCGAGCGCCAGCGCGAAGAAGCCGAGGGCCGTCGCGGCGACTGTCCACGCATCGAGCGGTGAAATGCCGAACAGGAACCTTCGAATCGCGCGGATGGCAAAGAACGAAAGCAGCACGCCGGGGATGAGACCCGTGAGCGCAATGGACAAGCTGTGGCGCGCGACGAGCAAGCGTATGCTGCGTGCCGATGCGCCGAGGGCCAGACGAATCGCGATTTCACGGCGGCGAAGTTCCACGAGATGCGCGAGAGTGCCATAAAGCCCCAACGCGGCCAGCAGAACGCCCGCCAGCGCGAAGCTATCGAGCAGCCAGGCGACGAATCGCCGCAGTTTCACTGAATCGAGAATCCGCGCGGGCATGGTTTCCACATCGAAGAGCGCCACGGTATTGTCCATGCTTCGCAACGTATCGCGCACGCTGGAAGTGATGTCGGTGTCTCCTTTCGTGCGGGCGACGATGAACATGGCCGTATTCGGATGCTGCCATGCGGGGATGTAGATTTGCGGGTGGTGCTGTTCGGCCAAATCGCGGCTGGCTACGTGGCCGACAACGCCCACAATCGCGTAGGGTTTGTCGTGGGTAGCGTTGTTTGCCACGAGTTTGCCAATTGGGTCCTCCTCGGCGAAATACTTTTGCACGAAAGCGCTGTCCACGATGGCGACCATCGGCGAACTGGCATTGTCGTGTTCGTTGAATACGCGCCCTTCGAGCAGCGGAATTTTCATCGTTTCCAGGTATCCCGGCAGAACGATGTTGTAACGCGCGGCGGGACGAACCGAAGTTTGCGGGCGTCCGGGGAAATAAAGATCAGCTGTGAATCCCCCGCTTGAGATAGGGAAGGGCCAGGCAGGCTGAGGCTGATTCCACGCCGGGTAGCGCCGCGATTCGCTGGGTGAATTCCTGGAAGAAACGCGCATAGAAAGAAAATTGTGATGCGTCGGTATAACGCTCTTCGGGAAGGCCGATGCTTCCGGTCCAGACGTGCTCGGGCGAAAACCCCGGCGAAACATCCAGCAACTTCGTGAAGCTGCGGCTGAGGGCCGTCGCTGTGAAGAGCAAAGCGATGGCGATGGCCAGTTGTCCGGCAACAAGAACGCGGCGCCACTGGCTGCCGCCGGCCGAGGCGCGCGGCCCGCTCGCTCGCAGCGCCTGCTCCAGAGGCAAACGAGAAAACGTTGTTGCGGGAAGCACTCCGGCGAGAATCGTGGCCAGAAGGCAAAGGCCGAGCGAAAAGACGAATGTCCACGGCTCAATCGTTGTGCGATGAATTGGGCCAAAGCGATTGCTGAGCCGCACGAGGGCGATGGCGAGCAGAACTCCCGCAGCGCAGCCGATCAGCGCCAGCAAGCCTGTTTCCGCGAGGATTTGACGAACCAGGCGCATCGGGCTGGCGCCCAGCGCCGCGCGCACGGCCCATTCGCCTTTGCGGGTGCTGGCGCGCACCAGAAGCAGTCCGGAAACGTTGATGCAGGCGATGAGTAACACGCAGAAAACAGCGCCAAACGCCAGCAGTAACCAACTCCGAACAGCCTTCGTTTGCTGTTCGACCATTGGCGCACACGAAAAATGCCAGCCGGTTTTTTCCGGGTAGTCGTCCGGATAAGCCGCGGCGTATCCGTGGCTGATTCCTGCAAGAGCGGCATTGGCGCGCTCGGGCGTCAGGGAGGGCGCGACGCGGGCAATCATTTGCAGCCATTTGTTTCCGCGCTGGCCCGGGGCGAGATCATAGGGAGGAAGCGCCAACGGCACCCACATTTGCGTGGCGGGATAAGGGAAATTGAAATCGGCAGGCATCACGCCGATCACGCGATAGGGCGCGCCGTCCAGGGCAATCGAGCGGCCAAGCACATTGCGATCGGCGCCAAACGCGCTGCGCCAAAGTGCATCGCTCAGAATCACAACCTTTGCCGCGCCGTCGCGGTCTTCCTCGGGACTGAAGGTGCGGCCCAATTGCGGCGCGATGCCCAGCATCGGGAAAAGAGTGGCGGACGCATTCACGGCATCGACATGCTGCGCGGTTCCCGCGCCGGTCATGGTGAAGTCGTTGAAATAGTAGGCGGCGGTCTCGCCCAAGATTTCGCGGTGCGTGTTGAGGTCGGTGTAATCAGGGCCAGACACGCTTGTTTCTGCAAGCTGCGATTGCGGAAATTCGTTGTGGACGTAAACGAGCTGACCTGCGTCGCGGTAGGGCAGCGGCTTCAGAATCGCGTCATAGAGAACGGCAAAAACCGCCGTGGCCGAACCGATTCCGATGGCCAGAACGGCGGCGCAAACAATCGTTAGGGACAGGTCCTTGCGAATCTGGCGTAGGCCGTAATGAATATCCGTTGAGAAATCCGCGAGGACTTTACGCATTTTCCCCTCCGAACGTCGAAGCGACCGGTCTTTTCGGATTATAGACGCGCTAAGTGGCAAATAGTTGTGGTCGTTCTAGGGGAATTCCCGTTGTGGCGGGGTGGATAACAGCGGCAGCCACGAGCCCTCACGCAGGCAGCGCGTTTCCTTGTACGGTCCAATCCAGCGAATACAGCGAAGTGTTCGTGACGACAAACGCGTGCTTCGAGGGCTCGATCACCAGTCCCACGATGTTGGTTCCGCTCAACGCCAACTCTGCCTGACCGTCTGGCGCGATGCGCGCCACGCCGCGTTTGCCGGCGAGCGACGCAGCCACGTACAAATTTCCCGCATGGTCGAAGGCCATCCCCTGCGGGCGCCCCAGCCCTTTATAGAAAACTTCCACCTCGCCGGCCGGCGTAATTCGGTACACGCGATCGAAGCTGGAGGTTGTGGGTCCGGTGACGTACAGATCGCCGTTCGGATGGAACGCCAGATGGTAGGCGGACATCGAAGGCTCCAGAGTGGCAAAGACAAAAATCTGCCGGTCTGAACCGATCTTGAAAATCGTTCCGCTGCGATCTCCCACGTAAAGATTTCCCGTACGGTCAAATGCGACGCCCGTGGCGATTCCCATGCCCTCCACCCATTGCTCGGCGCTGCCGTCGGGCGCAACGCGATGGATGGTCCCGTCGTTGCGGCAGGAAACGTACAGCGCGCCATCGCGGCCGACGGCCAGGCCAGTCGGATTCATCAGTTGCGTGACGTAAGGCTTCACCGTGCGGCTAGGCGTTACTTTGTAGAGCGAAACGGGAACCTTTTGTCCGCGCTGCCCGCTGAAGGTGACGTACACATTTCCCTCGCGGTCGACGGCCGGATTGGCCACGGGATGCAAATTGTCGGCGACCAACGCGCCCAGCGCGATGGGAAAAGGCTGGCTGGCAGCATCTCCCGCTTGAACGCGGACGGCCCCGCCGTCGGCTCCCTCCGGCACCCGCGCGACCAGCAAATTTTCCGACGCCAACATCACATTCGCGGCGGCGCTGCCGAAATGCACTTCAGGGACATGATTTCCACCGGAAAATCCCGCGCCGTGAATCGTGATTTCGCCGCCGGGAATCGCCGCCGCTGGCCGAACGCGTTCAATTTTCGGGATGCCGTTCGTTTTCAATCGAGCTGCCCCCAGAAACTCATAGGCCCAGTCCCCGTGCGATCCAAATCCCGATCGCCGCGTAAATCCCGGCCATCCAATCGTCTGCCATTATGCCCCAGCCGCCGGGCAATGACTCCGCTTGCCGGGCCGGAAACGGCTTCCACGTGTCGAATCCTCGAAAAAGTATAAAACCCAGGAGCAAATATTTCCAGTTGAGCGGCGCCAGCGCCAGCAGGTAGGTCAAAAACTGCCCGGATACTTCGTCAATCACCACGAACTGCGGATCTTTTCGGCCAACGAATCTCGCAACGCGGTTCGATGCCGTTACACCAATCATCCCAATGATTACCGCAATCGCTCCTCCAACGAGCAGGAGCGAGAAAACCATCGAATAGCTCGTGTGGAAGTGGAGGCCGAGGCCGAGCCCGGGCCCAAGAGGGTTGCGCAGTATCGCGTACAGGAGAACTCCGACCAGTGAGCCCCACGTTCCGGGCGCTGCCGGAAGGTAGCCCACGCCGCCGGCCGTCGCCAGTAAAAACGAGAGCCACGGCTTTCGCGCAGGCGCGGCGGACGCGGCGTTACTTTTAGCGTTCATTTTTTCCGTTCACAGTTCGTTTTCATCGGAGGCGGGCGGTTCGTACGCTTTAGGCGCGTCTTCGTCGATGGCGGGTTGAGTCACTTTATATTTCTCGCTGGCCCAATTGCCCAAGTCCATCAGGCGGCAGCGTTCGCTGCAGAACGGAAAGTCTCGGTCTTTGTCCGAATCGGTTGGCTTCTTGCAAATCGGGCAGCGCAATTCCATGGCTGACGCCTAGCGTAACACGCATTCGCCTCCGTCGCAGCGCCCGCCGCAGCAGAGCCGCCCCGTTTTGCCCAATTCAGGCCAGTATCGGAAACGGCTGCGCTATGGCCCCGGCGGCCGCACACAAGCTAACTGCGCCCTCGGATACAATTTCCGTTGCGCGTCCGATCAAGTCGTAATCGCGGGCCTCGGTGATCTCGACCCGCGCCATCGTTCCCGGCGGCGGCAACTGCGATGCTTCGCTCGCGCCGCAAATATCCGTGATGTAAATCTTGCCGTCAATTTCAGGCGCCATTCCCTCGAGCCGCGCTTGCCACACGAGTTCGGTATCCGTCGAAGGCCCTTCGAGCATCGCGGTAAAGCTCTTGCCGATTTTCGCGCGCAGCTTCTGGCGCGAAATCTCTTGTTGAATGGCCATCAGCTCGCCGCGGCGCCGCATAATTGTTTCCGCGTCCACTTTTTCGCCGCACGCGAAGCTCTTTGCGGTTTCCTCATCGGAATATGCGAACACGCCCATCCAATCGAATTTCGCCGCGCGCACAAAGTCACATAGCACGCGAAAATCCTCTTCCGTCTCCCCGGGAAATCCCACGATGAAGGAAGTGCGCAGCGACACGCCGGAAATCGTCCCGCGGATGCGTTCGAGCAATTTCAAAAACGCATCGGCATGCGAGCCACGCTTCATGCGCGCCAGGACGCTGCGGCTGGCGTGCTGCAGCGGAATGTCCAGATACTTCACCAGCCGCTCATGCCGCGCGATGGTCTCCAGCAATTTGGGCGTGATGCGGTTCGGATAGCAATACAGAAAGCGAATCCAGTGGAGCTCGTCAATTGTGGCCAGTTCATCCAGCAACAGTGGCAGTCCGTCGCGGATCCCCAGGTCTTCGCCGTAAAAAGTCGTGTCCTGCCCGATCAAGTTGATTTCGCGCACGCCCGCAGCGGCCAGATTGCGGGCTTCGCGCATGACCGATTCGAATCTCCGGCTGCGGAAGCGTCCGCGCAATTGCGGGATGATGCAGAAGGCGCACGGATGATCACATCCTTCGTTGATCTTGATATAGGCGGTGTGCCGGGG
>JBAPRL010000009.1:0-19243 GCA_049281095.1 Candidatus Acidiferrales bacterium | reverse complement strand
CCTCCATTCAGGGGACGGATTTGGGAAGAACTGCCGGAGGGTGCGAGCGCCCTTTGGGGTCAGCCAGGCACACTTCGACCCAATCTCCGAACAGGAGGTTCATCCCTTCGCGGGCGGCTGGTCGTCGGTCAGCCGAACGCGACGCCAGGCGGTTCACCGAAGTGGGACGGCTCCGCTGGGCGTATGGGGAAATTACCGGCGAAAATTCCCCTCATCTCTATAGAGGGGATTTCTTGAAGAAGTGTCTCCGGGTTCTTCTCGATTGGTCAACTCTGGGCGGAAAACCCTCAAAGCATGGAACTTCTAAGCGAACATACTGTCCACTTCGGCAAGTATGTCTTCCTTTTCATGGTAGGTGATGTGTAGTCTTACTGCCCAAATGTCCTTCAACCGAAGCGCCCGAAAAAGCAGAAATGCGGTGACAATTTCACACAAAGATATGAAGCGCGATTTCTTCTGTTGCTCGCGCTCAGCGAGCTTTATTCGTTCGATGTACTGCTGCGGGTCAGTCTTTAACGCATCTCGGATCGCGCGCACGGCCTTGCTGTAATGCAGCCGGGCCGCATGATTCGACATGACTACATCATAGGAAATCTCATCCCACGAACGGCCCTCGATTCGCCCCCAAATGATCGCCCGCGTCTTTCTATCGCACATGCTCAGGATCTGTTTCAGGACAAGCTTGAGCTCAACTCTAGCCTCAGCGCTCATTGTTTCGTCGAGCCGAAGTTCGTCTTCAAGTGCTTTTTGCAGCCGCGCCTCGCTCCGCTCCTCCTCGCCGATCCTCCTCAAGAATGCGCGGTAGAGGTAGGCGCGCATGTCTCGAATTGGGGGAATCTGTGCAACTTCCCTAGCACAAACCACCTCGGAAACTGTCGCGGCGGCCTGTTCCAAAAGGTTCATTGCAACGCATGGGTCGCCGACGAAGTTTTCGGCATAGGCAAGCGCTTGCGGTGCCATCTCCTGCGCGACGGAAAGGACGCACGGTTCGATGGGCCTGCCGAGGCGGTCAATGGCATTCAACAGAAGCAGCTGAGTTCGAGGCACGGACTTGGTAGTCATACATCCCCCATCTTTCGTCTCGGTCTCGGGAAGCTCTTTATAAGGTAAGGCGCGGGGTACGTCTTTTCCCAATTAGCGCACCACCCCCTATGTATAGAACCCAAACGGGAAGAAAAGGTTTCCTGGAGGAACAGAGAGGAAGCGTCATGCCTAACGAAACTGGCTCTGGCCTTTCTGGGTAAATCTGGCCCATGCTGGTAAATCCGGGTGCCCCTCCCCGACCAGGCACTGTTTCTGTTGCTCGGCAAACCATCGTGCGTTCTCTAGGTCGGTATAGACATCCCCGGCACGTTCGCCTTCCTTTCCTCTGGACAGAATATACATTTGCTTGTATACTTCCAGGCAGTTGACGATTATAGTTGCTCACGTGAGCGACGAAGCCGAAAAGACCAAACTCGCGACCGTCGTTTGGGAGGGTGACTCAAGGGAGGTTCTTAAGGCCTTCCCGGAAGAGGTCACGCAGAACCTGGGATTTGAGCTATGGCAGCTCCAGCAAGGCGAGAGACCAAGAGACTATAGGCCGTTGCCTTCGGTAGGCCCGGGCGTCTTTGAACTGCGGGACCAAGATCAGAGAGCGTGGTATCGCGTCGTTTACCTGTCGAGGATAGAAGACGTGATCTATGTTCTCCATTGCTTCGAGAAGAAAAGTCGCGAGATGCCGAGAAAGGATTTTGAGAAAGCAAAGCAGCGGCTCAAGGCCGTGAAGGCGCGTTTGGCAGAGGAGAAGAAACGTGAAAAGCGCAGCTAACAAACCTACGCACGTAACGCGGGGAAGCGTACTTGATGATCTTGGCTTTTCGCCGGAGCAGGCGACGGCTCTGAAGTTCAAGGCCGAGCTGTATCAGGCAATCTTGAAGTACTCGGAGAAGTATTCACAGAAGGAACTGCAAGTGATTCTCGGGGAACCTCAGCCGCGTGTCAGCGAACTGCTCAACGGGAAGATTGCGAACAAGAGCGTCGACAAATTGCTTTACTACGCAGGACGCCTGGGCATTGAGGCAAAGGCTAAATTTGCACAGACGCACAAAGAGGTCGTTGAAAAAGAGCTTGCGATGGCGGACCTGACGGCCTAGCCTCCACTCTCGGGAGGCGGAGGCTTATCCGGCATGATGGCTGCAACGATTTCCATAGCCGTGCGCTGCACGAGTTCGAGGCTCTCAAGCAGCACAGCGGCGTCACCATTCCACAAGGAGATGTAATCCGCACTCGCTGTCCCGGTTTCAAGGCCGATAGCTTGGCAAACTACAAATGCTACGGCCTCAGCTTCCGTTTCGCGGACGCGCTTCGTTGTGCTCGCGCGGCGCGCGGCGCGGTGAAGCCGCTCGTGGGCTATTTCATGCACCAGCGTCGCCACGGTTTCAGCCGGTGCCTGACCTGGCAGCAACCTGATCTTTCCGCCTTCTGAGAGGCCCTTCGCCGGCGCGATGTCCGCCGAATAGTCCAGTGTGATGCCTTGTTCTCGAAGGAATTGTTCGAGCCGCTCGCGATAGCAACCCGGATCGCCATTCACACTGCCAATTTCCGGTAACGGGGAACCATCCGTTTGGGCCACGTCAAAAACGTAGACAGCGTGAAAACCTACTGTCGGGTGCGATTCATCGCCGCTCACACGCTCATCACCTTCTTCTGGGCGGCGTCGGAAAATTGGAGCGAGAATCATGATTCCCTTTTCGCCTTTCCTGACGAAGCGGCCCAGCGAGTGCCATGTCTGATAACCGGCAACATGCGTTGCCAGTGGGCACGCTCTTGCGATGAGAAGGACATTGCAGAGGCTATACTTGCGGAATTTCGCGACAGCCGCGAGGTAGTTCGTCAAGGCTTCGCTGCGACCGGCATTGAGTGCGGCAACTAGCTCTTCGATTGCCTTGCTTGTGATTTCTTTTACTTGTTCTGATTTCATTTTTCTGTCCTTTCGGTGAGTTGAGAGTTGGTTCCCTCAACCAGAGAGGGGAACCAAATCGCAACGGACTCACTGAAAGGACAGGGTGAAGTGTTCTAGAATTTGCGGCTGGAGCGGATGGCAACGGGCGTGACAGGTCGTCGCTTACCTGGCGCGAGCGTTGCTAGAGGAAGCCGCCGGTCAATCGTGGGATCGGTGTCCATCAGGAAGTGCCACTGAGGTAGACTCTGCACGTCTTCCGAACGGTGGGAATATTTTAGATCAATGAAATGAAGGGCGCTTTTAATCGGTATATCGGGATCGACTATTCCGGGGCTGAGACGTGCACCTCTGGCCTCAAAGGACTACGTGTCTACGCGGCTGATCATTTGAGCGATCCAAGCGAAATTGCGCCGCCCCTTGGCCTCCGAAGATACTGGACACGCAAGGGCATCGCGGAATGGCTGATTGAGAGGCTTTCGGAAGAGCTGCCTACCCTGGTCGGAATTGACCACGGGTTTTCCTTCCCCCTCCAATACTTTGAGAAATACAGCCTGCTCCGCGACTGGACCCTTTTCTTAAATGATTTTCAAGAGCATTGGCCAACAGACGATGACGGCACTTACGTTGAATTCGTGCGTGATGGCGTTTGCGGAAATGCGGCGGCTCGTCACGGTGATTCTCACTGGCGACGACTGACGGAAGTACGAGCGGGGGCGAAGTCTGTGTTTCATTTTGATGTGCCGGGATCAGTCGCCAAATCGACCCATGCCGGAATTCCATGGTTACGTTATCTCCGCTCTCGCACGGAAGGCAGAGTGCATTTCTGGCCATTCGACGGATGGGAAGCGCCAGCGGGTAAGTCGGTCGTGGCGGAGGTATATCCCGCTCTTTGGAGTCACACCTTTCCCCGCGATGGCCGGAATTCCGATCAGCATGACGCTTACTCTGCTGCGGAATGGCTGCGCCGAAGTGATCTTGACTGCAGCTTGGACCGATTTTTCAATCCAAATCTGAACGAGCATGAAAGAAAAGTGGCGGAGGTAGAGGGCTGGATTTTGGGAATAGCGTGAATGTCTAGGAGGGCATGATGCGATGACAGCCACGTCCAGTGAAAAATCTCTTGATGGCCTTCCCTACGCCGTCGTGTTGGGTGCTGGTGCGAGTCGAAGCGTGAGCTACGCGCATGACCGAGAGCAACCGTCGCCATTGGATTCGGACTTTTTTGATCTTTTGAGTCGCCTAGAACCAAGCGAACATGATGCCGGTGCTGTGAAGTTCGTGCGAGAACAAGTAGGAGCTTTGCCGCTGCACTACAGACGGTCAATGGAGCGGTCTTTCTACACGATTCATCTCAGGGCTTTCATGGCACGAAAGCTGGAAGCGGCCAAAAATTCGTCACAACCGTCCGAAGAAGAAATTGTGGCCAACTTCGCACGATGCATTCAGGCCCTTCTTCGCTCCGCGCACGGTCGGGCGTTTTGCAAGAACCATAATTTGGTCATGCGAAGATTGCGGCGACAAGATACGGTTATTTCCTTTAATTATGACCTGGTCGTTGAAAGGGCATTGCGCGGCATCAGGAGTGATCAGAAAGCCGGATTCGGTCCTTGGGTATACGGATTGCAGGAAACTCCGAGTGGTTACAAGCTCCCGACGGTTGTGAAGCTGCACGGCAGTTCAAATTGGCGGCTGCGAAGTGACCATTTCGAGGTGCTCACGAAGACCTGGAAAGATTTCGACGACGCACCCGGATACCGAGGCCACAAAGGCACAGGAACTATCTTCCCCATTTTTCTCCCTTTTTGGGACAAACGAATAGAGCGAGGTCCATGGCTGCAGCTTTGGAAAAACTGTCTATCGAAACTTGAAAAAATCGGCACGCTCATTGTGTGGGGATATTCCCTTCCGCCAACGGATGTCAAGGCGCAGCAACTGTTCACGCTAGGGCTGGGGAGAAGAAGGTTCAGGCTATGCGTCGTCGATCCGTCAAGCACTACCCGCGAGAGATGGCGCGAAATGTTTCCAGAGGCATTGTATTGGGAATACGCTGACATCAGGTCGTTTTTAAAACACCCTCCCAAATGGTGGAAGGAGCGCTGATGCTCACTCCGCTGCACGTGCTCTTTTCAACTGCCTAAAGAGGCTCAGGCAGCGCTACTACTAGTGCAGAGGCGACAGTCAAAGTTCGCCGCGAAAAGCTTTGGAGAGGATGGAGGGCATGAGGGCGTCGAGTTCGACGGCGGTTTCAGATTGTATCTTTTTCAAGCTGTTCAGTTTTTGAAACACTTGTAGTGCACTGCGTTGCTGTTCAATAGTGGGCATGGAAATTTTCATTTCCAAGAATGCTTCAGGGCGTGTGCGTTCTCGGCGTGCTCCAACCCCACGGGTCAAATCTGTCAGCTTGGCATAAAACCACGGGGATGAAACTATTGCCGACATGTATTCGGGCAAGGCTTCGTCGGAAATGAAACTGAATGTTCGATACTCTGGAGACGCATACCAGCCTGCAAATCGTTTGTCACAAACAGCGATTGCTCCTTCCCACCCTTTGACTTGACTTAGAACGAGTGCTCCATCGAACAAGAGATTAAACTCTCTGTAAGTCGTCTCAGTGCCACCCAAAACACCTCTGGCGAAGAGGCCACCTCCGAAGCCCTTGATCCCAACTTGCGGGTAGGTGCCGTCAGGGCGGATAGGGACACGTCGCTCATCAAGCGTCAGGACATCTCGAAGTGAGCGTGTCCGCTGTCCGCTCAAACTAACATGCAAGCTGGTAATGACGGTGGAAGAGGCTCCGAGGCTCTCCTCACGAAGTTTTTGACCTTCCTTGATCTTTGCCGCAACGTCCGCAATACGGAGAACAATGCGACGTTGTTCGTCGATTGGGGGCAAACGAACTTCCATGTTCAAGAACTGCTCTTCTTTTAACCTATTCCGACTAGTCGGTGTACTGCCGCTGCTGAGACCAAGAGCCTCGCTCCATGCGCCAGAACGAGAAAAATAGAACCAGAGAAACTCTGAATCAACGGCGCCGAGGGGAGCAAAGCAAGGAAACTCGTTTGAGACAAAGCAGCCGTCAACATCCGTTGTTGCCACCGCGAATGAGCCTTTCCATGCGAACAGTCTGTTATAGACAAAATCGCCTTCCTTGATTTGGAACAGAGTCCTGGCTTGTATTTCACCGCCGCTCTTCTGTTCCTTAACGTAGAGGCCCTTAGCATACCAGTGAGCGCCAACCAGACGATATGTTCTCTCTGGCCTGACGGGCACGGGGCGTGAGACGCTCCGAAGTACATCTCCAAGTCTGGTCAGTTTCCACCCTTGATTCACTCTGACACCGTCAATGCATTCCTGATATCAATGATAATGTTTCGGATCTTGTCCTCTTTTGCGAGAATATCCTCTACGAGTTTTTCCGGCGGTAGGTGCTCAAAGTCTTCCATGGCTCTGGGGTTCTTGATGTCTAGATTGACGGAGAGCAGGTTGCCGCTGGCGTCGTACTTGAGAATGTCAGAAGCTTTGACTTTCCAACAGCCGTCGTTATCTTGGCGTTTGTTCCACCACGCGAGGCAAGCCTCAAAATCCTCGAAGCGCATGGGCTGAGTTTTCGTATAGGTCTTGCGGCCTTCTGGCATGGGTTGCTCGTAATACCAGATTTCATTTGTTGGTCCTGAGCGGTCAAAAAAAAGAAGATTTGTGGGGATACCCGTGTACGGCGCAAACACGCCGTTGGGGAGGCGGACAATCGTGTGCAGATTAAATTCCTTGAGAAGTTCTTCCTTGATTCTGGCGCACACGCCATCTCCGAAAAGAGTGCCGTTAGGGACAACCATGCCGCACCGGCCCGGTTTTCCCCCGCCTAGAGGACGGCGCAGCTTACGCATAATGAGCTGCAGAAAGAGGAGGGCAGTTTCGGCGGTCTTTTTATCTTCGGGAAAGTTCGAGAGGATACCTCGTTCCTCCTCGCCGCCGAAAGGCGGATTGGTCATGATGATGTCAACGCGATCCTTGTCTCCGATTTCACGCAATGGAAAGCGGAGAGCGTTTTCCGGGTCAATATCCGGCGATTCGAGGCCATGAAGCAAGAGATTCATTTGGCACAGTAAATAAGGGAGCGGCTTGGGTTCAATGCCAAACAGGGTGCCTTTCTGAAGACGGTTGAAGTCCTCGGTTTTCTTGCACTGTTTTTGGAGATGGGTGAATGCTTCAACCAAAAATCCGCCCGTACCTGCTGCGGGGTCGAGGATGGTTTCACTGAGGCGGGGATTCATGACAGTGACGATGAACTTCACGACTGGGCGCGGCGTGTAAAATTCGCCGGAATCGCCCGCTGAGTCTCGCATCTCGCGAAGCATGGATTCGTAAAGCAAGCCAAGTGTGTGTATCTCGTCTTTGGAAGTGAAGTGGATTTCGTTGATCTTGTTGACGACATCGCGAAGTAGGTAACCGTTCGTCATACGGTTGAAAGTGCCCTGAAAGACCTTGGCGATCACGTCGCGGCGGTCGCCGTTGGCGCTGCGAAGCGAACGAAGATACGCGAAAAGGCCCTCGCCCCGTTTGCCGTCCGGTCGAATGGCTTCGTCCTGATTGATAAAAGCAATTAACTCCGGGCCGGTAGTGCCTTGCGGGTTTGCAGCCCAATCGCGCCAGCGGTAGGGTGTTTCGATAGCGGGGCGGAATCGTTTGCCTGCAAGCTTCGCTTCCTCGGCTCGGATGCTCTCCATATCGTCAAGGAATTTGAGGAACATGATCCAAGTGAGCATCGGCAAGCGGTCGAGGTCGCCATTGAGGCCCTTGTCTTTGCGCATGATGTCGCGACAGGATTTGACAATCGAAGCGAGTTGCTGGGCGCTGGACTGCGGGAGGTTTTTCTTGGCTGATTTCTGTTTGGGCATAGTTTCCGGTCTAAGCTGCGTACAATCTCGCTTGCAATTCGTTGATCGCTGATCTCAGATTGTCCGCGCCGCCGAACATTTGAGAAATATCCATAACACTGCCACGGTCCGAAATGGGCGGCACTTTCAGAATTTCCGGGATTGCGAATTGCGCCGTGCCATAGTCTACATATTTGTCGAGGATATCGTCCAAGACCTGGCGCGCTTTTTCGGAATACTTATCGAAAAAGGCTCTCTGTTCTTTGCGAAGCTTCTCTGCTCGCTCTCTGCGTGTACGAATCGGGGCACTGTAGGCAACCTGACAGAGAAGGTCGAACGGATCGGCGTCAGGCTGATTCGAAGCGGTGATGAGTTCTTCCAGAGTAATGCCGCGTTCTTCCAGAGCTTGAATAATTTCAGCACGCTGTTCGGCGTCAGACCATTTCGAGCGGAGTTCCGCCGCAGAGGGCCACATCCCGCGCACTTTCTCTCCAGTGTAGTCCGTGAAGCGGACGACACGAAGCTGCTTGCCCTCAGCATCCAGCTCGGACACGAAATGAGCGACGATTTCGATGGAGCCTTGGTCCACGTAATACTTGCGTGGCTCTTCTCTTTCCGTACCTCCCGGTTCGAGAATTTGGGGCGGCAACGGATCGGTGATTACTTCCTCGGGCTTTTCGATGTCGGTTTTGACTTTCTCGCCTGCCGCGTTCATTTCCTCGACCGTCACCAAAGCGGGTTCCCCGTCGAAATCGGGATCGGAGAAAAGACGGGTAGCACTCCCGGTGTAATCGAGAATGTTGAAAAAGAGCTTCCCGTAGTCGTCCTTGACCCGGGTGCCGCGACCGATAATTTGCTTGAATTCGGTCATGGAGTTAATGGTGCGGGCGATCACGATATTTTTGCAGGTTTGAACGTCTACGCCAGTGGTCAGTAGTTGAGACGTAGTCACAATGGTTGGAGTGCTAGTCTCAAGCTCCATGAAGCGGTCTAAATGGCCGCGCCCTGTTTTGCCTTCGTCTGCCGTGACGCGGACAACATAATCCGGGTGTTGCTGTACCAAATCCGCGTTGAGATTGTTTAGCGCGAAGCGCATATCTTCGGCGTGTTCCTGGTCAACGCAAAAGACGATAGTTTTGTCGAATCTCCCGTTCGCCTTGAGGAAATCGGTGAGGTTGCGGGCGATAGTTTCGGTGCGTGGAAGAAGAGAAACTTTGCGCTCAAAATCCTTGGTAGTGTATTCGGCGTCTGGAATTGGACGCCCCAAACGGTCAAGCTGGCCCCTATTCGGCCTCCAGCCTACTGAATCCGCACTTGTGACGATGCGATGGACGCGATACGGCGCTAAGAAACCGTCTTCAATACCCTGCCGCAAGGTGTAGCTGTAGAGCGGATTGCCGAAATAGAGATATGTGTCGCGATTATCTTCGCGCTTCGGGGTAGCGGTCATGCCGAGCTGAAAAGCAGGTTCGAAATACTTTAGGATATCCTTCCAGTTCGAATCGTCGGCTGCGCTGCCACGGTGGCACTCGTCCACCACAATGAGGTCAAAGAAATCTCTTGGGTAATCAAGGTAAAGACCTGGGCGGTGTTCGTCTTTGGCGATAGCTTGATAGGTCGCGAAGTACATCTCGCGGCTCTTGATGGCCTCGCCTTCGATCTTGTGCCGGGCGTCGCCGAACGGCGCAAATGTTTTGTCTTTTGGATCGTCCACAAGGATGTTGCGGTCAGCAAGATAGAGCATCCGAGGACGGCGTCCGGGGTCACCCGTGCGATTCCATTTTGTATTCCAGAGTTTGTAGCAAATCTGGAAAGCCACGACAGTCTTGCCAGTGCCCGTGGCGAGAGTAAGGAGAACGCGCTTTTGGCCTTGAAGAATGGCGCGGATCGCGCTGTTAATGGCAATCTCTTGGTAGTAACGCGGCGATTTTCCGGAAAGATGGTAGTACGGGGTGAGGAGACGCTCTACGATCTGGCTAGGTATGTTTTCTCCGTGCTTCAGGCGCTGCCAGAGTTCGTCCGGAGAGGGAAAGTTTTCGAGAGTGCTTTCGAGACCGGTCATGAAATCGTGCTCGACGATCCCGTGACCGTTTGTGGAGTAGGCAAACTTCAAGCCAAGGATTTGGGCGTACCCCATCGCCTGGGCGAGGCCATCGGCAGGTTTCTTGTAATCGGCTTTGGCTTCAACGATGGCGATAGCAAAATCAGGCCGATAGCGGAGGAGATAATCGGCTCGTTTCTGCTTACGACGGATTGTGCGGCTGCCAGCAACGACGATCCGGCCATCGGTGAAAGTTCGCTGCTCGTTGATGTGGTCGTCGGACCAGCCGGAAGCGTACAGCTTCGGGAGGACATACTTTCGACAAGTGTCGGCTTCCGTAAGTAAAGGCATGCCTATGGGATAACCGCCCCTCGAATCGCAACGCCAAACCGTCCGCTTTCAATTGTCGCAGCATAGCATGTCGAGCCGGAGACAGCCGCGAACTGCGTGTACTAACTAGCACCTAACTTCTTGCTTGTTGCTGTTTCACCTCCAAGCGATTTCAGAAGTCACCTCCCTGTGTGCTTTCTATGCCCGACTGCGATACCGGTCCACTCGGCGGCGACGAGAACATGGTCTCCGGGCGTGAGGGGTTGAGTTATAATCAGTCCAATGAAAAGGAATACCGTCTTCTTTGAAAAACTCGTCGCGCATGTGAACCGCAAAGAGTGGTGGCACGTGCCCCCGCGCGACCCAAGCGCCTACAACAAACGCGGGAAGTTCTTAGCTTCGAGCTTCCGGGAAGCGGAGTTCTGGGGCAGGCCGCTGGATGAACCCCAAAGAGTCGCTGTTAGCAAGCCGTTGATTGGTGATGAGGATGCAATTGAAAAGAAGCTCTTCGGTCGCCGCATGTCAAGCGAAGACATCACCATGGAACAACGCTGGAAACTGGATGCCAAGATGAGGCGTGCTGCCCTAAGGAAAGGGTACGACTCCCTTGTGCTTATGGCACCCAAGGCATTTGCTGAATTCAAGTCGCGTGGGAAGCTTCCGGGCAGCATGGAACTAAACCTCCTGCAATAGACCGGGACGAGTCTCGCTCGGAATGAGCAAAGAAGTTTGGAGATTGGATAGCGCGTGATTTGAGCTTGAACCGGCTCACCCCGGGGCACGTTGCTCTCCACACTAGGAGAGTCTCACGCCCTGTTGTGAAAGTGCCCGCTACTGTCGTCTGTTGTCAAATCGTTGAAACCAATATAGTTTACTCCCTACGAACTGTCAGGCGAGGATACGACATGGAATGGCCGCCGAGATGACAATGAAGACCATTTCTACATTGGTTGTCAACCAATGGTTGCCCGAATGGGATAACGCAAAGTATGAGCCGACTCCTCCCCGAGGGAAGCCCGAGCCGCACTTTTACGTGTTCTCCATGAGTGCTTACGAGCTGAAGAGACTGACTGGTATCTATCGTCGCGATCCGACAAAGCCCCCCGCTGAGGACATGGGCATCCAGAGAAGTCACGATCCGGATCGATCTGCGGAGATCCTGAGATATCTTCAGAACGGATTCCCGCTTTCGCGGATAGATCCTCACAAACTAATTGATCCAAATGAAATCCACACTCTACAAATGCCAGGGTGGCTGCCGACAGCGATTGTTGTAAATATCCTTACCTCTGGCGACAGAAGGGGTATTCATGACCGGCAAGTTGCGCGAGAAGACCTGGTCACAATAGGGGCGTCGAAGGGTTCAATCGCCGAGATCAGGTTGCCTGCAAGAATAAACGATGAAGATTGGCAGCCAATTATCCATCCTATCGAAGTTATTGACGGTCAACATCGACTTTGGGCGCTAGAGGAGCCCGAAGAAGAGCAAGAAAAGTGGTCGGCTGCGTTTAGAAATAAGATCCGTCAGCTTGAAATTCCCGTTGTTGCATTTCGTGGGTTGGATTCCTCATGGCAAGCTTACCTATTCTATACAATTAATCAACTAGCGAAAAGAATTGACACGAGCATGGTGTTCGACCTCTATCCGTTGCTCCGAACTGAGGAGTGGCTGCTGCGTTTTGAGGGGCCGAACATTTACAGACAGACTCGGGCACAAGACTTAGCAATCCTGCTTTGGTCACACCCCGAGAGCCCATGGAAAGACCGGATTATCAGACTTGGAGGACGAGAGAAGGGTAAGATCACTCAAGCTGCGCTCATAAACAGTCTAATGGCTTCTTTTATCAAGAGATACACCGTAGGTCCGGGTAGTCGCATAGGTGGACTCTTTGGAGCCGTCGCTGGAACGCACGAAATAGAACTTAACTGGAAGAGGGAGCAGCAGGCAGCCTTTTTGATTATGTGCTGGAGGCAAATACGGCAATTCGTTACAAAGTCTAGGGCTGAATGGGCCAAGGCGTTACTGAACAAATACGAAAAAGAATTCAAGAACCTGTCTGACGCACAACGTCGGGAGCTTCTATTCTCTGGGCCAGATACTCAGCTTGCTGCTGACCAGGGAGTCCGTGGTTACATGAAGATTCTTAACGATCTTCTTTGGATCGCGAATGAGAGCAAGAAACTTGATTTGCGCCAATGGGACTGGGTGAGGAAGTCGAAGCAGGATGACAACGTGGCTGTCAGTGACGCGCTCCGCCAGTTTGAGGCGGAGTGTAAGGAATCGATCAGATATGTCGGCGCTATCGCGGAGATTCTAGCAGACTTCGATTGGCGGCTTCCCTCGGCCCTAGGGCCGAGCGACTCCGCTTACGCCGTGCAGGCTATGTATCGCGGAAGCAGTGGTTATCGTGAAATCCGTCGTAGAATGCTGGAATTCATCAAAGAGAAGAAACGAGAACCAATCTCAGTTTTTGCACAACAGATACTTGAAAAGCTCGGATACGAATCCGATGAGGCAGAAAGCTAGTGCCTGCTCCAATTGTAAGAGTGAGTGATGCGGTCGCGGCGGCTGGCTCTGATCTCGTGATAGAGGCTGCGGCTCAATTGGGGACTGTCGTGCCAGACTGGCCGTTTCTCGCAGCGGGCAGTTCTCTCTTGAACGGTCAAGCGCTTAGCTTCGTGGAGTCCATGTTCAATCAGACTCCTTACAATCCACCTTCTGCCGGAGAGAAAGACGAACTTGCCGAGTATCTGGCCCTCTCATCAGCCGCCCATGTGTTGGATGGATGGCGGTACATGTCGCAGGCTTCATTGGCCTTCTTGAGCGGTTCGCGGACGCAGGCTCTACACTTGGCGTACTACGCGGAACTACGAGCTGGTCTTGCAATACTAGCTCACTCGGGAATCGGCATTCTGAAGAATGTGCATTTTGCCCTGACTTCCTTGGGCGATGTCCTTTGGTTCCGTGGACCTACCCACAGGAAGGTGTGGGAGGCAATCGATTCTTGGGCAAATCAGCCCTCTCGTGGGCTTGAAGTCGTGCGGTGTTTTTCTTCTTTGGGTTTGACTGGAGATGAATGGGCCAGTGCGAGTGGCGCTGGCATTGCGGCCGTTGCTGAATACTGGATAAAGAACTGGAGCATTGACCTCCATTCCTTGATTGCGGATACCGAACTGAGGAATGAAGCAAGCTATAGACCGAATCTTCGAAGTAACGCCCTGGGGTCAATGTCCGAGAGTGACCTTCGATTTGTTAGGGACATGAGCTTTGCTTCGAGCCCTCTGGACCAAGGGCAGTTCGATATTGTCGACCGCGCCGTTATCAACGATCTTTGTCGGAAGTCGTATCGACTCCTTTACGATCCCCCGAACAAAGTAACATTGACCAACTTCTGGGAGAACATAACCGAATGGATTCAATCCAATAAGGGTAAGACAGAAGAGGAGGCAAGGGGAATCGTTCGGTCAATTAGGGGCTCATTCCATGAATCCGGCGGGAAGCTCTTGATGAATGCCAAGAGCAAAAACGAGGAATTTAGAGGTGTATACAGCCGAAGTTTCTTGCTCCTACGGCTGGCGAGTGCGTTGCTTAGGTCGCAATGGGAAGAATCGCGAAGACGCCGATCTCCGCAAGTTTGGCAGGATCGAGTGATCCTAGATTATGCGGTGCACGCTTTGTTGTGCGACACTTCCAGCCCGAGCAAGGACTACACGATTCTGTTTGCCGACCAGGAAGAGGCAATCGGAGAAGTTGATGACTGGTTGACAACGCATGCTCCATTTAATCCGTTTGAGTTGTGGAAAGAGCGGGCTCACTCCATCGTGGAGTTGTGTAGATTCGAACGTACTGGGGCGGTCGCAGTGTCCTTATGAAATACATGGGGTCAAAGCGCGCGATGCTGGCGAACGGGCTCGGAAAGATACTGAGAGCCGAGACTGCGAACTCAAATTGTTTTGCTGATTTGTTCGTCGGTTCGGGTGCAGTTGCTTGGTATATTGCCGAAAATACTGCTTGCCGCGTCCTTGCCGCAGATCTTCAACTGTTTGCAGTGTCGCTGGCTGAGGCGGTGATCAGCCGAGAAAAGACTGTCGATGCGGGATTGGTGTGGAAAGGATGGTTCCGAGAAGCACAGGAAAGGAATCGGCGAAGTCAACTCTTCCGTGAAGCGGAAGAGTTCGACCGGATAAAGTGGGGGGGAGCGCGACGGCGATACGTCGCTAGTGCAAGGGAAATCTGCGCCGCTAGTCATCGCCCTATCACGAAGGCCTATGGTGGTCACTATTTCTCTCCCAAGCAGGCGCTCGTCCTGGACGCACTGAGAAGCGCCCTGCCAACTGATCGCGCAAGACGGAGTGCTGCACTCGCGGCTCTCATCAGCGCAGCAAGTGAGTGTGCAGCTGCGCCTGGCCACACCGCGCAGCCTTTTCAGCCAACGAGGAAGGGTGCACAATTTCTCTTCGAAGCATGGCGGAGGGATGTTTGCTCGCGTGTGAGGCTGGCACTGGAGCGCATTTGCCCAAAGTTTGCGCGAGCAACAGGACGAGCAATAGTTAGCGATGCGGAAACTGTGGCCGGACAATTGAAGAAGGGCGATGTGGCTTTCTTGGACCCGCCGTACTCGGGTGTCCACTATAGTCGCTTCTACCATGTGTTGGAGACTGTCGCCCGAGGAACACGGAGCGAGATCGACGGCGTCGGACGATATCCTCCTCCGAGTGAGCGTCCGAAGTCAGAATTCAGCATCAAGTCCAAGTCAGAAAACGCACTGGAGAGACTGTTGTCAAAGTTGGCAGAGAAAGGCGCACGTGCGATATTGACGTTTCCCGAGGAGGAGACCTCAAACGGGCTATCGGGTTCATCTGTAGAGAAGATTGCGAAGAACTATTTCAAGACTTCGAAAACTATTGTTAATGGTCGCTTCAGCACCCTGGGGGGCAACTCGGAGAATCGCAAAGCCCGTATACCCGCTTACGAGATTATTTTGACATTGACTCCGCGCCGCTAGTCTTCCCTAGAAAGCAAAATCGACTGAGAAGAGATGCGGTGAAGGGTTACCGGCACTTCACTGTGAGGTGAGCATGGCCAGAGGCGATTCGTGGTTTTCTTCGTCCAACATGATCTATCTTCTTCTGCATCTCGTGCTAGTCCTTGTGGGTATCTTGCTAGCAAGTCGCGGCGGTGCTCTAGCGATCAGCGCGGGAGCATCACTCATTGCCACTGGAATAACAGGGTGGGTTCTTTTCGCTCACATGCGACTAAATGAGAGCCAACGGTCCCTGATTAGCCTGCTCACGCTCTTCGGTTTCGTAAAGGTATTCGACGCTCGGGCAGTGAGAATCAAGTCGGAATATGACGCACGATTGGACAAAGCTCGAGATCGAATTGACATCCTTGGGTTTGGACTCAGGGCGTTGCGCGAGGATTACCGCGAAGAGTTCGCGAAATGGAAAGAGAAAGCGAATGTCCGCATCCTGCTTATAGATCCGGAGTTCCCCAATCTCCAAAGTTCTTACGCAAACCAGCGAGACAAAGAAGAGAAGTCCAGCGAAGGAACGATTCGGGCTGACGTCGAAGCGTTTTTGGTCGAGAAACGGCGTCTAGACAATATGCAGGGCGAGCATTCTTTTGACGTTCGACTGTATACGTGCCTACCGTTAATCAACATCTTTCGAATCGACGACGAGCTTTTTTGGGGGCCCTACCTAATTGGGAAGCAGAGCAGAAACGCACCTACGTTCCTCGTTCGTCGTGGCGGAGTTCTATTTGAAAGGTTCGTTGATCATTTTGAACGCGTTTGGAACGAGCCAGAATTGTCGCACCCCGCCACAGGCTTAGAGCAAACGAAGGCCGGGTAAACACTTGACCATCGTGCGCTCCTTTCCCAGACTTCATATAGGATTACTCGATCTTGGCCATGCCACTCATCGCGATCACGGAGGAGGGGGCTTTTACATAGACGGGTTGCCACTCGAAATCGAAGTTCGGGCGAGTCGTAAAACACGACTCGTGGGTCTGGAACAACTCGATGCCGACGGACAACACGACCTCCGCGCAGCGGTTCATCGCATGAGGGCGATATTCCCCCGGCCAAAGCTCGCAATTCATTTGCGAAATGTGCCTCCTCAGCATGTTGGACTTGGTACCAAAACCGCCGTCATCTTGGGGACTCTCAAAGCAATGGACTTGGTCTTGAAGTCAAATCTTGAGACGCGACGGCTGCAAGAATTGAGCGGTCGCGGGGGCACTTCGGGCATTGGTATAAATGCCTTTTTCTTTGGTGGATTCATAGTGGATTGTGGCCATACTGCCTCAAAAAAGGGCGAGTTTGCACCGTCCAGTAGCCGTGTCGATTTTCGCGTCCCTCCTACAGTTTGTCGATCTAGGATTCCGCCGGAATGGCGTTTCTATCCAGTCTTGCTACAGGGTCGAAGGCTAGCTTCGAGAATGGAGGTCCGATTCTTTCGGGAGAACACCCCGATCCCCGCTCGTGAAGTATTACTGTCAATGGCGGCTCTATATCACGGTATTGTCCCGGCAGTGCTTGAGGCGGATCTCATGTTGCTAAAGAGAGCTCTGCATGACTTACATTCGACGGGATTCAAGGCGAGAGAACTTCGGAATCAAGCTGACCCTGTTAGGGACTTCCTAAAGGAGGCCGACGAAAAAACGGGCCTTGCCGTCGGGATGAGCAGCTTGGGCCCCCTCGTTTTTGCTGTCGGGGCCGCAAGCGATAACAAAGAGCGCGAATTAATCAAAGACCTCGCTGTGAAATACGGGGGGCGCATGCTTGGCGCATTCCGTGGACGAAATCGGGGCTACGAGGTGGTTAAGTGAAACTGAGGTTTCACCGCCCAACGCCTCGTGAAATTTTTCTCGCTAAGGAGAAACAGCTCTCGATCTTTTTTTATACGTCGAATTTAGTCAAGTTTCTGCACGCCCGCGTTGTTTTTGACCGGTCGGGACTCGTCCTCCAACACTTCCGAAGCAAGAGCGATCCCTACAAGGAAGATTACTCGGTTGGTAAGGAAGTTCTCCTCGAACGCGCAATACAGGAAATAATCAGTTCAATTGGAGCAAGCTCCTTATTCTTCGTTGAGGACACATCGCTGAGGCTGGAATCGCTAAGCACGCCCACGGACGACTTTCCGGGGCTGACTGTGAAGGAATGGTTTGCTCAAACATCCTTTGAAGAACTCGACGTTGATCTTAAGACTAGGGGAAACGATAGAAGGGCAGTAGTCAAGTCAGATATCGCTTTACATGTGCCCGGCTTAAACCACCCGGTGTTCTTCCACGGTAATACCGAAGGTGTTGTCGCAGATTCTCCGCCGAGCTTCGAAGAGAATTCTCAATATCCGTGGTTGACGCCTACGAGCTTCAACGGATGGTTCATTCCAAATGGCTGTGAAAAGAGATTGGGCGAGATGTCGCTAGAAGAATCTTGGGAGTGCGATTTTCGAACCCGATGCTTGGAGACTTTGATTTGTCGTTTGGAAGAGTATACGGCACTCCTCAACATCCCAAGCCCCTACTATGTTCGAAAAGTCCCTGCAGAGTCTGCGCAGCAGCTCAAGTTCTCAGCTTTTGAGGCAACCGGCACTGCTCTGATGGTTCTGGGGCACACGTGCGCAGGGAAGACTACATTTGGAGAGCGTGCCTCTCATAGCCACAACCTGCTTTTTATCGAGGCTAGTAGCATTCTTCGGGTTATCGAGGACAAAGTCGGCATATATGATCCTACGCCATTCGTCGCGGCGAAGAATACCCTTGAGTCGTACGGCCCCGACGTTGTGGCTCGGAAGATCTTGGAGCTCTATGGCGACCAACTCGACGAAGGGTTTGTCATTACCGGTTTTCGAACTATCGAGGAGGTGGAAGTAATCCGGAATCATTTTCCTCACGTTCGCGTAGTATTGGTAGAGGCCTCGGAGAGAACAAGATTTCAGCGGCTTATCGAAAGAGTGAGAACGCCTAAAGTCAAAACCCTGGAGGAATTTAGAAAACTCGATGAACAGCAGTGGTCGTTTGGACTGTTGCGTGTTGCGGAGGAATTCGCTGACATCAGAGTGATGAACGAGGAAAGTCTTGAAGAGTACTATGGGAGAATAAAAGCGATAATCACCGGAACCGTGGAGCACGCGGTGCACGGTGTCTCCACAAGGGTCCGTCCGAGGCACGATGCCGAGGAAAATCAGTTGTTTCGATGCTTGGTTGCCTTGGAAAGTGCCGGTCGCCCACTCACTTGTGACGAGATTGAAGCCCAGACTCGGAAAAGCGGTAAAGCCATCCGTCACAACAATGCCAATAAGGTTCTAAAGCGGGTGCCTGAATTGGCTCGACGTTTGGAACTCGAAGGGACAAGAGTAAGGTATGAAATCCTGAATCCCGGTCGAGCCTATGTGCGCCTCATGAAGGGTCACGAGCCCACGGCTCATCATGAAAATGAAAATCGTTCGACATCTTAGGCCCATGGCGATTGCTCGGTAGTGGGTGTGCACTTCTCGTGAACTATCACTGATTCTGTTTCGTCGGCCTGCCATCCGTGCCGCGAGGTTTTACCCGCTTGCCGACGCTGCCATGCTGTTAATGCTGCCTTTTGCTGCCTCGCGGTTTTCGCAAGTCCTGTGAAGTGAACGAGAAAGCTGGTAGGGGCGGTGGGGATCGAAAACAACACCGGTTGGGATTTCAGGGACTTGGCGGGAATGCGAGAGAACAGTAAGTCATTGAAAAGAAACGCTGGGGAACCTGAAGGAATCCTTATTGGCCCCTCAAAGGCCCCTCGTTTTTTTTTCTTGATCCTGCGACGCATTCATTGCTTTTTCTTTCTGACGGTGCGAAAACGAAAATCGGCTTCGGGTCCAAATCTTGCGACACGGATGGCAAGCCGACAAATGAAGCTTTGGAAAGACTCTATCGATGCCGCGTCGTAGCGAAATCAGTCGTACAGCTGCATTGGATACTGTCAAACGCCTCGGCCAACAAATCTCCATTGCCATAGGTGAATTCACGCGGTCTATTCCCTACCGACTATTGGATGGAGTGTAGGCGTTAGC
>JBAPRL010000008.1:0-33930 GCA_049281095.1 Candidatus Acidiferrales bacterium | reverse complement strand
GCCGCGCGCCGTGCGGACCAGCCTCCAGAAACACCGTGTATGGCAGGCTGTTGACTTCTTTGCTGCCATCGTATTCGCTGAGCAAGATATCCAGGCGCAGGTGAGTGGATTCATCCGCTGAAGTCTTATCCTGCTGGGCACGCGCATACGCAGGCACAATCAGCATGACCAGCAGTATCCCCGCCATTCGTGTTCGCAGTTTTGTCATGAAAACTCCTTTCGAAATTACAGTACAGCTTTGTTCAATTGGATCGACCGCTTGCGAAATCTTTGCTGTCGTCCCGGCTTCCATCGGAAGCCGCCGGCTCCGACTCGTCCTTCAACGTAGCAATTTGCAAAGGAGCAATGGTGAGAGGTTGGATTTCCAGCGGCTGGGCCACCTTTTTCTGGTCCGCGAGCAACCTGGCTCCATCGATTTGGCCGCTCTGCAAAGCGGCGGCAAAACGAAGAATTGCCTGCATCTGGCCGGGCTCGACGATAATTTCGGGCTCAGGAGCGGGGCGATGGAGCGCGCGTGGCGATGTATGACGCGCAAACAGTGGCGCGGGTTTGCGAGACGGAGCGGACGTGGCGGATTCGACCGCCGGGCCGCGGTTGACAGGCGCGGCGGAGTGACTCGGCGTGGACGAAGCAACGATTGGGCTGGGAGCATAGTCGCGAAGAGGCTGGTTCAACCTATGCAACGTCCGAGCGGCAAACAATAAAATGGCGAGCGCGGCGCAGGCGCCTGCGGCAGTGAGCCACGGGCTTCGCGACCACCATGCCGGCGCGCGATATTGCTGCTCGGCGATACGCCGGCGAACGTTGGCGACGAGTTGCGAAGATGGCTCGGCGGCAACGCTGGCGCTCACGCCGTCATTGATTGCTTGCCGCAGCGTTTGCACGCGGCGAAATTCTTCGCGGCACGCGGCGCAATCGCGAACGTGAGCGGCGAAATCGACTTGGAGGCTGCCGGAAAGCGCAGCGTCCGCGGCGTCGGCCATTGATTCGCGGAACTGCGCGCAATTTGTGATCTTGCCAGCCATTTCCCTGCTCTCTTCCCTTCGCTTTCGTCAGTCTCTTGTCGTTTTCGTTTCGCGCAACTTCTCCGCGAGCCGCTTACGAGCCAATCGGACTCGCGACTTCACGGTGCCTTCGGGCAATTGAAGCAACTGGGCGACTTCGCGCGTGTCGTAACCCTCGATGGCGGCCATGACCATCACGATCCGCAATTTCTCCGGCAACGCATCCAGCTCCTCGTTCAAGCGGCGCTCGAATTCGCGCGACGCGGCGATCCCTTCGGCGTTCTGCGAAGCGCCTCCGGTTTCGCGAATACTGCTCCGCGCGGCGTCTTCCTCATGGCGCTCGCGCCGCTTTCGTGCGCGGCGATGGTCGATGGCCATGCGCCACGCGATTCTGACCAGCCAACTGCGAAAGGTGGCGCGGTCGCGCAAGCGATGAAAGTTCCGATAGGCCCGCAGCAGCGATTCCTGAGCCACATCTTCCGCCTCGGCGCGGTCGCGTAAGACGCCCAGCGCCACGCGAAACGCAAGCGTTGCGCATTCAGCAAGGCGCTCTTGAAATTCGCGCTCGAGCGAGACATCTGCGATCACGGGTTCGGTGCGGCTCGCCGCGAATGCATCCATCGCCTTCCCAATATGCCAGACGCCGGACATGCGGTCTTGGATCACTGGATTCAGCGAAACGGTTGCCGATGAGTTGAAGGTGCGCGCGCAGATTCGCACTACGGCGTTGTTTTTTCGAAAGGGGAAGGTGTTTCGGGAAACCGTTCCATTCTGAAACACGATAAGAGCAAGTTTGCGAAGGCATTCGCTCGAGCAGTGAACCCCATAGCAACGAATATCCTACTTGTTTTCAGAGGCTTCCACATGCTTGAAGGTGGCGCACTGGCTCGCGAGGGCAGAAGTGCACTGCAATGGAACAGTTCTTGCGTCTCGCGGCTGCGCGAACAATGGCCTTCCTTCTCCCGAATTCGCGGGGTGCGGCAGAGTCGGGCAAAAGCGTGTCCTGGGCCCCGTGGCCCAAGCAGCGAAAGTCACCGATCGGGCTCGCGGTGGCAAGCGCTTGCCTGATGCTGGCCGCCTGCGGATGCGCATTCACGACGGGATCGTCGGCTGGGCTTCCCGGGAACGTGAGCGTGAGCGTCTCACCCCAAAGAGCATCGGTTTTGCTGGGGCAGACCGTGCAGTTCACTGCGACGGTGACAGGCGCAAGTTCGAACGCGGTGAATTGGAGCGTGAACAACGTTGCCGGCGGAAATTCCACGGTAGGGACAATATCGGCGTCCGGGCTCTACGCTGCGCCACAGGCGATGCCTTCGGCGTCGAGCGTCACCGTGACGGCGACGGCACAATCGGCGCCGCAGGCGGGCGGTTCGGCGACGGTGCAACTTCAAAGCGGCATCGTCGTGAGCATCGCGCCAAATTCGGCGAATGTCGCTCCCCTGGGAACTGCGAACTTCACTGCGACGGTCAGCGGAGCGGGCGCGGGAAGTTCCGCTGTGAGCTGGAGCGTAAACAGCATCAGCGGAGGAAACGCGACGGTGGGGATGCTGACCGTGATCGGGCCGGATGCAGCAACGTATACCGCGCCGGCGATTGCTCCCGTGCCCGCGTCGGTTTCCGTGGCGGCCACGAGCACTGCGAACCCGTCGGAGGCCGCCGTGGCGAGCGTGACGATTTCGTGTGGCGCTGCAAATTCCATTTCGCCTGCGTCCGTGAGCGTTGCCGCGGGCGCGACGCAGAACTTTACCGCGTCGCTGTGCGTTGCACCGGGCACGGCCACGGCGTGGAGCGTGAATGGAATTGCGGGAGGCAATTCCACGGTCGGCACGGTGACCGCCACCGGCGCGAATGCCGCAACATACACGGCGCCAACGACTGCGCCGACTGCGAATCCGGTGACCGTCGAGGCAGCGGCGGGATCGCAGACCGTGTCCGCGGTGGTTACCGTTGCGGGCAGCGCGGCGATTGCGGTGTCCGTGACGCCGGCGTTAGCCACCGTGGCTGCGGGGCAAAGCGCGAGCTTCACGGCGACGGTCACGGGCACGTCGAATGGGGACGTGACATGGACGGTGGATGGCATTGCAAATGGAAACTCTGCGGTAGGACAAGTCTGCGCGCCGGGGTCAAATCCGTGCGCAGCGCCGTCGGGCGCGGAAGCGACTGTGGATTATGTGGCGCCGCAAACGCAGCCGCAGCCGAGCAGCGTCACGCTAATGGCGACCAGCCAAGCCGATCCGGCGAGCAGCGGAAGCGCGCAAATTGCGATTAGCGCCCCTGCTCAGCCAGGCGTAGGCGTTGTACCGTTTTACGAGTTCCTCGGCGCTTCGCAGCAATTTCAATTCATCGCGAACGTGACGGGCGCGGCGAGCACGAGCGTTACGTGGACAATTTCGAGCGCCGCGCCGGGACAAGGATGCTCAGGCGCATCGTGCGGCTCGATCGACAATGCGGGCAATTACACGGCTCCTGGGACTGCACCCTCGCCAAACGCGATCAGCGTTACCGCGACGAGCGCGGCGAATCCGGCGCTTGCGGGGACGGCGACGGTGGCGATTACGTCGGGACCAACAATCGAGACGCTTCTGCCTTCGAGCGTGATTGCCGGAGCGCAGCAGAGTTTCGAACTCGCGGTCGAAGGGCTCAACTTTGTGGCAACCACGGGCAGCGGCACATCGCAACTCCTCGTCAATAATTCTCCGCGCACCACGAATTGTCCCACCGCCAACCTCTGCACGATCACGCTGCAATCCTCCGACGTGGCCTCTGCGGGCGCGCTGTCCGTCGAACTTCAGAATCCAGGGACGCCGACAACGCTGTCGAATCCTGTCTCGATGGTGATTCTGCCGGCGCCGCAGCCGCCGAATACGATTTCGCTGACCAGCACCGCGTCGATCACGCAGGGCAACGACATCATCGTGGTGGAACCTACAACGGCCGGGGCGACAACTTCTCCTGTGAACGTGGAGTTCGTTGGAATGGTGTCGCCTGACGGGTCGACGTGCACGATTCAAGCGTCAGCGATCATGGTTACGCGCCCGGCGTCGGGAAGCACGACGGTGAATATTTGCGTGCAGGGAAATTTTCTGGACCCGACGTTCAATTACGCGTTCAGCGCGCCGCAAACGGGCGGCGACATCGGGATCTCGACGGCATCGATGGCCAGTTTGTTTCCGAACTTGATTGAGTTGACACTCACGATTTCCAGCCAAACCGCGGCGGGGTTGCGCACGCTTTTCGTCACTACGCCGAATGGCGACGTGGCCACGGCGACGGGAGTGCTCGAGGTGCAATGATGATGAAACTGTCCTACGTAAAAGTATTTTCCTTTGTTTTCCTGACCGCATTCGGCCTGCTGCTGGCGCCGCTGGCACAATCAACGAGCCTTGCGCAGCTCTCGCTGGCACAGATGGTTAGCTCGGCGCACGCCATCGTGCAAGCGGACGTGGTTGCGAACGAATGCCAATGGCGCGACGGGGAGATTTGGACGGTGACGTCGTTCCGCGTGATTGAGAATTGGAAAGGAAGCTCGCCGCCGGAAATCGACGTGTGGATGATTGGCGGACGCGTCGGCCAGATCGCGAGTTATGTGCCCGGCGTGCCGCGATTTCATCCGGGAGAAGAAGCGATTTTGTTCTTGGAGCCGACGCGCACCGGCGAAATGTCCGTCACGGCCTGGGGCGAGGGCACGTTTCGCATTCGTGTCGACGCGCGGACAGGCGTGGCGCGCGTTACGCAAGATACGGCGATAACCCCGGAGTATGATGCGCTGACGCACACGTTTCAGCACAACGGAATACGCGACTGGCCGCTGGCGGAACTGAAAATACGCGTGCTAGAGGCAGAAGCGGCGCAGGGGAGCGCGAGATGAGGCGCGTTTGCACGAATGCGCTGGCGCGCGTGACGCTTTGCGTTTTTGTCTTGCAAACTGTTAACGCGCCGTGCGGGTGGGCGTACACACGCGATTATATAGCGCCGGCGGCGGGCGGATGCCCGGTGGTGCAGCGTGAGAACATCGGTGCGAGCGCCCCGGCGCTGCCGCGGCAGTGGAGCACGTCGCTGCCGAATATCAATCCACCGACGATCGTGACCGTGGCGGCTGCGGGCACCGCTGCGCAACTGAGCGAGATTGAAAACACCATCACGCAGGCGTATGGGATCTGGAGCGGTGTTTCGGGAACGCTGGTGAACGCGAGTACGTTTCCGAATGCGCTGGGTCCGTTGGGACAAACAGCCATGCAAGATGCATGCACACCCGATCCGACGAGCGGCTCACCGATAAACGTCGATGGCGTCGATACGATTTGCTTCAACCAGTCTTCGTCGGCGTTCACGACGGGCGTGCTTTCGTTTACGCGCGTGCTGATCGCGGACGCACCTTCGGAGACTTTTGGCTCTGCGCCGGCGTCGGTGTTTGCCGGGCAGATCGTCGACGCGGATATTTATTTTCGCAACGATGGGCAGGCCTCGTTCGCGACGCCGGCGGCGCTGGCTTCGGCACCGGGCGCGTACGATCTGGAATCGCTGCTGGCGCACGAACTGGGACACCTCTTTGGACTCGACCACTCCGGAGTTTGGCGAGCGATCATGTTCCCGTTCGCGCCGTCGCCGAGCACGTTTGTCGGCGAACGGCCGAGCGTTTCGTCGCCCGACGCGCCGCTCGCGGACGATGACCGCGCCGGCCTGCGTTCGCTCTATCCCGATCCCGCGGATACGGTGGACGTCGGCTACATCAGCGGGCGCGTGCTGCCGGCGAATCCGTTCGCGCTGGCGGATTTTCCCGCGACTTCACCGGGGCAATACGTGACGGGAATGTTCGGCGCGCAAGTGGTGGCGGTCGATGCAGCGATCGGGTCGGTGATTGCGGCGACGCTGGGAGGATGGAGCTGCGATGAGTCGACTTCGATTGCGCAGTTCGATGGCTCGTACACGCTTGGGCCACTGCCCGTGGGAGAGAGTTACGTGATTTATGCGGAGCCGTTCGTCGGGCTGGTGCAAGCGAGCGATATTGCGGGCGCCTTTGCGAACGTGTGCAGCAGCGGCGCTTCGCCTTCCTGTACCGTGCCAGCCGTGAACACGAATTTTGCCCCGCGCGTGCGGCCGTAGGCTGCCAAATGCGTGTTCAGCTGCAAAATTCCAGAATGATTTCGCGGAGGGCGGAGGCGCATTTCCCTACCGAGTCGATTTCGACGTATTCGTCGGCGGCGTGAAGGCCGCGGCCAGCGGGGCCGAAGACGATGCCAGGGATTCCGGCAGCGGCGAGCAGCGCAGTGTCCGTCCATGCGGCCATGCTGCTCAGTTCGCAGGCGCCGCAGGCGCGGTGACTGGCGGCGCGGGCGCGCTCGACGACCGGAGAGTCTTCGGCAATTTCGTAAGCGGGGCGCGAGCCTAGACCGGCGCGCAACGTCGCTGCAAACTGGGCGTCTTGTTTTTCGAGTTGCGCGAGCATGGCGCGCAACTCCGCTTCGGCGGTGGCTTCGGTTTCGCCGGGGAGCATGCGGCGCTCGAGCTGCAGGCGGCATTCCGCGGGATAGCTCGACAGCTCCTGGCCGCCCGAGATGAGCGAAGCGTGCACCGACGCTTTGCCAAGGCGCGGGTGCGGCGGATGCGCCGTGAGTTTCTTTTCCATTTCATCGAGCGCTTCAAGCACGCGGCCCATCATGCGAATGGCGTCACGGCCTTCGCTAGGCAAACTGCCGTGCGCCGCGCGGCCGCGGGTGACAATTTCAAACCAGGCGTAGCCTTTGTGGGCGACGACGAGCTGCAAATCAGTGGGCTCGAGGACAATCGCGCCATCCGCCGTGTGGCCGGCGCGCAGAAGCGCCTGCGTGCCGATGCTGTTGCATTCCTCGTCGACGACTGCGGCGACGGTAAAGGGACGAGCGAGGCGCGCACCTTCGTTCGCGATCGCTGCGGCCGCGGCGCACATGGCGGCGACGCCGCTTTTGATGTCGAGCGCGCCGCGGCCGTACATTTTGCCGTCGCGGATGCGCGGCGTGAACGGGTCGGGCATGTCGCCAGCGCCGACGGTATCGATGTGCGCGACGAGCATCAGCGCGGGCTTGACGTTCTGCGGGCCGATTGTGGCAACCACGTTGGGCCTGCCCGGCGCGGCCTCTTCCACTGCGGCAGCGATGCCGTGGGCGCGAAGGAATTTCTGAACGTGCTCGGCGGCGCGCTCCTCGCCGCAAGCGCCGGGCACGAGCGTGGAATTGACGGACTCAATGGCGACGAGCTCTGCGAGCAGATTCAGCGCGAGTTGGGCGTCGATGGGCATTTCCATGCAGATTTCTCAGAACCAGGTGCGCTTGCGATATTCGCGATAGGCGTCGCCGAATTTTGCTTCGAGGACGCGGCGCTCTGCCCGGATGCGTATGCACTGCAAGGGGACCAAAATCAGAAAAAGCAAAAACAGCGCAGGGCGGTCGAAGAACACGAACAGTCCGGCAAAGAAAATCGTGCCGAAGACGTAGACGGGATTCTGAATTTTGGAATACAGGCCGTGCGTGACGAGCTCTTTGGCCTGCGCGCTGATGGCGAAAGATCTTCCGAGTTGCAGACGCGCCAGCGCCCAAAGGCAGAATGCCGGAACGGCAATGGCCATGCCCACGGTCTGGTGCGTCGTCCAACGGCTGTGGAGCTGGTAGACGGCGACTCCGTATGCGATCGCCACCACGAGGATCCAAATCCACGTATGCCAGGCTTTCATGGGTGCAGTCTACACACGTACCCCAAACTTCTCCACTGCGTCCCTCTTTCGCGAGACACGGATGGACGCACAAACGGATGCGCAACTGGTGGCGATTTTCTTCCGATGGTTTCAGTCAGGTTTGGGTGGTGCGGGCTGATACGGGCTGCTGCAAATGAACTTCAATCCCAGGGGCAACCTCCGACCGCAACGACGATTCGGCGAGAATGAATGGCGGCAACGAACGCGAAAACGCGCGCCGGTGACGACGTGGAGCGTCGACAGAAAACCATCCTCGCCTGCGCGGGTCCCCTGTTGCGCTTTAACGATTACTTTGCCAGCTGCGCCGCGACTTCGGGCAGCACCGGCGTGCCTTCGGTCTTCACGGCGTCGAGCGCCGTCGGACTCAGTCCCAAGGCCTGCAGGATCGTGGGAGCTACCTGCATGGTTGTGACTCCGGCAAAAACCGTCTGTGCGGTAAAGCTCGGATTCGCGACCAGCATGACGACATTGGTATCGTCGTGCGCAAACCCGCCGTGATCTCCGATCATGGTCGTGCTGCCCGAGTAGGTCACACCTACGTTTGGCGTCACGATAATGTCGGGCGACCGCGGATCTTCGCCCGGGTTCAGGCCGCCAACGCCATAGTTCAATGCGAGCGTCGGGCCGTAATAGATTTCGCCTAGCCCAATCGCTGCGGCATTCTTGTCGAGCAGGTTTACGGCTGCGGTCACGCTTTCGCCCTCTTTGAGCCAGAGCACCGAGACATCATCTTCCGTTGCGCCGATGCCGGTGGTGTTCAGTGGCGACTCTGAAAACGGAATGGCGGGGCCGAGCAGGGTTGCCGGCGTATCCGTGCCGTCGGCCACGTACTGACTGGTGTCGATCGGCGACTCGCCGTGCTTGGCCGTGATGACGATCAGCGTGTCGTTGTAGATGCCCGCGTCCATAAGTGCCTGAATGATGTCGCCGACGGAGGCGTCCACAAACTCGATTTCCTTCACCAGTTCGTCGCTGGGCTCGGCGGCCGCGTTGTTGTAACCGCCGGTGCCCACGCCCGGCTCAACCACACTTTCGCCGATGTACACGGACTGGAAGTTCATGCCGAACAAGGCTGGTATCTTCGCCGCGGCGCCCGTGTGTGTCTTGCCGGCAATTTCGTTCAGCAGGGCCTTGACCTTCAACGCGTCATAGCACTGGATGTTTTCGAAGCTGGCAGACCACACAGAACCGGCGGAAGAGGTATCGCGGATGGTGGCGCAGGAAACGCCTTCGGAGGTGGTTACGCCGGGCAAGGCTATGACACCGGAGTCGACTTCCGGCGAATAATAGTCGTTCAGGCCGGCGCCGCCCGGCCCCGCCGTGAATGAATACGAGGCGTGCTTGTCGATCCACGCCGTGTATCCGCCGCTCGCATGGACCACGCTGAAGATAGTGTTGGTGCGGACGAAGTTCCACGGATACACGGGCGCGCAGCCCGTCTGCGGGTCGCGTACCAGCTTCCGCGGGTCGATGGAAGCGATGCCGCCTTCGGTCGGCGCGGCGCCCGGCGCCCCGCCATTCAGTTTGGTATCGTCGATCTCGATGCCCTGGTCGTAATCGGTCGTGGTGCCAGTCGGCAAGGCATAAGGTGTGCACGACCCACCGGCCAAGCCAGTGCCGGTGGTCATTGTGGGGGGATCGAGCGACCGGTCGTAGGCCACGTCGTAGTAAAGGCCGGTCGACTTCGGTGAGCCGCCAGTCACCAGCGCCGCGAGTCCGGGAAAGGAGTCCGAAGGCTTCGAGGAGGTGGTGCCCACATAGTTGATTGCCGTCTGGCTCAGAGCGGCCATGTTCGGGCAGTAGGGATTGCCGCTGTTCACGCCCGCAATCCCATGCGAGCAGTTGTAGAAATCCACTGCGTGCATGCCGTCAATGCTCAAAAGCAGCACATGCTTGATTTTGCCCGAGCCTAGAGCGCTCGAATCGGCCGCCGTTCCAGGCGTCCACGACGCCAGCGCCATCGCCACCACAGCTCCAGCCAGTACTAGGCCCCTCGCGCTCATAGGGAAACCCTCCGCGAGCGTCATAGCCAGCGAAAAATACGCAGGCATTACTTCTCTGTGAAATCTTGGATAATCCTGTCCTGGCAGGCCTCAGCGCCATTCAGCAGATGCTAACGTCGGAGTGTGAAGGTGGCGTCTGGCAGAGAAGAACGCTTAACTCAGGTGCGTAGTTTATCGTGGATCTCGAACGCGCTCGAAGCGCCCACCTCACGGGTCTTGCCGAGAAGCGCCTCAATCGTGGCGAACAGCTCACTCGTCCGAATCGGCTTTGAAACATAAGCATCCATGCCGGCGGCGATGCATCGCTGTTCATCTCCTACGAGCGCATGCGCCGTCATGGCGACGATGGGAATATGGCCGTGTGTGGATTTTTCTTTCTCGCGGATCGCGGCGGTGGCCTCGAAGCCGTCCATCTCCGGCATTTGGATGTCCATCAACACGATATCGAAGTTTTCCTTCTCAAGAGCCGCCAGAGCCTGCAGGCCATTGCCCGCGACGGAAACGATGTATCTTCGCTTCTCTAGGAGGCGGACTGCGAGCGTCTGATTTATGGCGTTGTCTTCCACTAACAGGACTCGCAATCGGCTCCTGTCTTCTCGAAGCGAATGACGAGTGATCAACGGAGCTTGCTCCTGAGTTGTCAAATTCAAGACATTGCAGATCGCTTGTAGCAGCTCTCGCTGACGTATCGGTTTCACAAGGTAGGCGGAGATTCCGAGTTCCCGGCAACGAGCCGCGTCGCCCACCTGCCCGGCGGAGGTGAGCATCATGATAGTGGCGCCCACCAGCTCCGGATCGTCTTTAATCCGCTCCGCGAGTGCAAAGCCGTCCATCCCCGGCATCTGCCCATCCAACAGTATGAGCGGGAAGGGATGACCGGTGCTCCTGGCGACTTCGAGCGCTTGAAGCGCGGCACGGCCGCCCTCGACGGCGGTTGGCCGCATGCCCCAACGAGTCAGCATTCCGCTCAGAACTCTCCGGTTTGTGAAGTTGTCGTCCACAATCAAAGCATGCAAGTTAAGCAGTTGCTCCGGATGAAGAGGAACCGACGGGAGTGAAGGAGTGCCCTGCACGGTCAACCGGAGCGTGAAGTGAAATGTACTGCCCTGGCCAGGTTGGCTCTCCACCCACACTTCTCCACCCATCATGGCCACAAGCTTTGCACAAATCGTCAGTCCCAGCCCCGTGCCGCCGAACCTTCGGGCCATCGAGCCATCGGCCTGAGAGAACGCTTCGAATATTTTCCCCTGTATTTCGGCGGGGATGCCTATACCGGTGTCCTTCACCATGAGATGCAGACAACTGACCGCGGCGTCGTGAGAATTCTCCTCAACGTTGACAAAGATCTCTCCTTGCTCGGTGAACTTAATTGCGTTTGAAACCAAATTGATGAGGACTTGACGAATCCGCCCCGGATCACCCATGACCGCTTCTGGAACATCCGGCTGAACATCGTAAATGAGTTCCAGGCCTTTTTGATGTGCGCGAACGCTGAGAGACTTCATTGTTTCGCCGAAACTCTCGCGAAGATCAAACGGAATGGATTCGAGATCCAGCTTGCCAGCCTCGATTTTGGAGAAATCCAGGATGTCATTGATGATGGAGAGCAACGATTCAGCAGAAAGCCGGACAAGCCCCAAGCTCTCGCGCTGCTCGACAGTGAGATCTGTGTCCAGGACGAGTTCCGTCATGCCGAGAATGCCGTTCATGGGCGTGCGAATCTCGTGGCTCATCGTCGCCAAGAAAGTGCTCTTTGCTTCGCTGGCCGCTTCAGCAATTTCCACGGCTTTGCGGAGGTCTTGCTCGAATTGCTTCGGCTGGGTGAGGTCGCGCACAAATGCTGCATAGTCATACGCACCATTGCGACACAATGCGGAGATGGTGATCTCGGCAGGTATTTCATGATGGTCTCGGCATGATGCTGTAATCTCAAAACGCCGATTTAGAACTTGATCCACGTTCGAGACAAGAAGTTGCTGGACATTCTGTTCGTAGGAGTCGCGGTACCGGACGGGAATAATCGTTTCGGAAAGGTCTTTTCCCACCACCTCCGAGTGGGGCCAGCCGAAAGTTCTTTCCGCTTGCGCGTTCCAATCCGTGATTTTCCCTTTGGAGTCGATTCCCACGAACGCATCGAACGATGTCTCAAGGATCTGCCGGGACCTTTTCTCGTTGGACTCAAGTTCCAAGGCTTGCGCGGCGAAGCGACGATCCACCAGCGATGTTAGGACCGTAAGCCCGAGAACCATGAACGTAACAACGATGATGCCCGTCGTCCCCAGCGAAGATATGCCCAAGGCATGCGAGAAGCCGCCATCGCCCGACATGGAAGGCGTGAAACTGGCCGCAGCCATTCCCGTGTAGTGCATGACGGGAATCGCCGCTCCCAGCACCACTGCGCTCAGAGCCTTTCGCCACCCGCCCGATCTTGTTTCCTCTCGAAAATGAAAGGTCAGCCATAGGGCAACGAAAGAAATCACGATTGCCAGAACAACGGAAATCGCTACAATTCCCGGAGAATAGTGACACGTCGCCGGCAACCGCATCGCAGCCATGCCGATGTAGTGCATGCCCGCGATGCCGCTGCCCATGAATAGGCTTCCTGCTACGGCTCGAGAGAGGCCCATCTCCCTCCGGCTTACGACAAATAACGCGACGGCCGACGCGAATATGGCGGCCATCAGCGAAAGCAACACAGTCGGCCAGTCGTATTCGACCGGAACCGGCAGGTGGAAGGCGAGCATCCCCACATAGTGCATCGACCATATACCGATCCCCATCGCCATTGCGCCACCGGTCAGCCAAATGCTGCGGATCAGGCCGCGCGCCGAGGTCACTCTTCCCGCGAGGTCGAGAGCGGCATAGGAAGCAAGCACTGCGATGAGAACGGACAAGGCGACGAGACGGTAGTCGTACGAGCCTACCATCACGCCGGCAGGGGAGATCATTACTCCACCTCTCTTTGACAACGGGAACCCGGAACTCGCTTCGAGTCAGAGCGTTTCTCTAGAGATTTTTCTGGTCAACAATCGACTGGGAACGGGCAGTCTTGGGCCAGAAGAGCCATTTTGGAAGGGAATTTCATTCTAACCCGCGAAACGGCCGAGTCAAGGGCGAAGGGCCGAGCGCCACGCAATGGTTAACCACGAGTTGCGAGCGACGGAGGGATCAGCTTCCGGTTGAAATTGACGAGCGTGAGACCCAGATGGTAGCGCTAACGGGAGTCGAACCCGTATTTCAGCCTTGAAAGGGCCGCGTGCTAACCATTGCACCATAGCGCCACGGAGTGCGCAGCGCTGAAAAGCACTGCGAGACGTCGAACTATTATTCAGGATTCGCCGCGAATTAACAAGATGAGGAATGGGTATGCGCGCGTGAACGAACCAACGAGGCTAGGAGCCTCCTTTTTTTTCGCGCATGGATTTTTCGTCCCACAGGTAAATGATGTGGCCGTCGGGGTCGGCGAGCTCGGCGCCGTAGCCCCAGTAGAGCTTTTGCGGGGCGTGCAGGAATTTGACGCCGGACGCGAACAGCTCACGATATTTCGCATCCACATCGGCGACTTGAAAATTGTGAACGCATCCGCAAGCGGGGACGCTGCCGGCGACCTGCTCGAGGAAAAGAGTCAAGCCGGAGTCGTCCTTCAGTGCGGCGACGCCGAGCTTGGCTGGTCCGCCATTGGGCACTTCGAATTCACGCTTCAATCCGAGGTTTAGGACGTACCAGTCACGCGAAATTCGCCAGTTTTTGACTGCGAGCGTGACGTGATCGAGTTTGCTCATGTGCTCTTCCTTTCGGGGCGCGCCGTCAAGCGCGACCCTGCACGCAGGGGCTCAAGAACGCCATCCTAGCGGCTCGCATCGCAGCCGGAAAGGCGGAAGGAGCCGATGCGCGTGCTGTAGGTCGGCGAGCCGGACTTTATGTAATCACCGACGTACCAAAACGTGCAGTCGTCGCTCGGGTCGATGGCCGTTGTGGCGTAGTCCTCCCAGCGAAGCGTGTTGGTTTGCGACGCTTGGCCGTCGACGAGGACGGTCTCTTGAAAAGTCAGCAGGCCCTTGGGGTCGGAGGCCAGGCGCGCCGCAAACCGCTGACCGGCAAAATTTGGAGTGCCGCCAAAGGAATAGCCGACGCCGATGTCGCCGTTCTTGTCCATGGCGATGCTGGGCATCCAACGATAAAAAGCGTCAGGCGCGTAGGTGCTCTGCTGGTAGAGAACTGGGTCGCGGTTCTGATCAAGGCGGAATTCGTACCAGCGAACGCCACCGCCGCCTGCTTTGGTGGCGATGGAGTGCGCGGCAACGATGGATTCATAATCGCCGAAGTTGCGATACACGAGACGCTGCATGAGCTTGTCGCCTTGCGAGTCCAGACGCTGGTCAGTACCTGGCTGCGGCACGCAACTGTTCAACTGGCCGTCGCAAAGATAGTGATATGGTGCGACGGAAATTTTGACTGGTCCGATGGCCTTGGTGTTCGCCGGCGTTTTCCAGTCAATGTGAACCTTCCAGAAGTAAATGCCGTCGTCCTCGAAGATTTTTTTGAGCTGCGTGCCTCCGGCGGCCATCATGATGTTTGGCGCGCCCGGCGGCGGCAGACGGCGGCCGTCGACGTCGGCGTTATTGAGGAAGTTCACGCCATCGACGATCAGGCACTGTTCGGTGGCGGGAAGGCCTTTCAGCATTTTGTTGCGGTCGGCGATGCAAATGTGTTTCTGGATGACGGTGTCTCCGGTGCTCGTGGGGACGTAGTAGCCGTCGGGCCAGACGGCGGGACGAGGATAGTCGGGAAAAAGGGCGCGCTCGAAGGCGTATCGATAATACGTGCCGAGAGGATCGCTGCTGGTGCTCACGGCGTAGCACATGGCGTAAGGGCCTTGCGCCTGGGCAGGATTCGCGGGCGGAGCGCCGGGCGCGCCGGGAATCGACGCGTGGCCGGGCTTGACAGGCTGGCCAGTGAGAGCGCCAAGCTTGCGGCCTTCGGCCGTGGGAATGGGGCTGAAGATGGGCATCACGACGAGCCAGCGGTTGGCCAGCTGGTCGTAGCGGACGACGGCGTCGCCGTTGTCGCGCTCCTCGCAGACGCCGCCGAAGCCGGCGAAGATCTCATTGGTGGGAACAGGGCCGTAGAGGACCGTTCCGGTGTTGTCGTAGCGCGCGCCTTTTTTCGTGTAGACAGCGATGCGCGTGTTGACGATCTGCACGATGTGATTGGGACCCACGGCGAGGCTATTGTCCGAAGGATTGCGGAAGAAGGCAGGACCTTGCGAGCTTTGCGGGCCTTTGAAGCCAGCGCCGAGGCCGTCGAAGCTGTCGAGAACTGGAACAGACGGTTGCTGGCCTTGCGATGTTTGCTCGACTGCGGCACCCGCCGCGGTGATTGCCGGCGCGGGAGGAGGCGCAGGAGGATTCTGTTCCTGCGAATCGTCAGACGAAATGCCCGGCGACAGGCCACATCCCGCTGCGGCTTCGCAATCGGCGGGCTGCCTCATGACGGCCGCAGTGTTTGCGCTGTGAAGCGACGCCAAGGGCGTGGAAACGTCGAAGTGCAGCGCGCGATGGACGGTCGCGGAGCCCACGGTGATTTCGCCGGCTTTACGGTGCGAGCTTTGCGTAGCGCTGACCGCGAAGAAACAAACTGCTACGATGATGGCGACAACAGCGGTGCTTGTAAATGCAGAAAATTTATTCATGGGTTCTCCATGGCCAGCTCAAAAACGCGCGTAATCATACACCGCGGGGTTAGCCACGGCGGAAGAGGTTGGAGAGGAAGAATTTCAGATTGGCCGGACGTTCGGCAAGACGCCGCATGAAATAAGGGAACCAGTCGGAGCCGTAAGGGACGTAGACGCGCAAACGATAACCTTCGCGAATCAACTGCTCCTGCAAGTCGGTACGAATCCCGTACAACATTTGAAATTCGAATTGCTCGGTGCGAATTCCCTGCTCGGAAGCAAATTTCTTGGTGGCGTCGAGCATGCGCGGGTCGTGCGTCGCGATGCCGTGATAAATGCCGCTGGTGAGGAGAATTTTCATGACTTTGACGTAGTTAGCGTCCACGTCGGATTTCTGCGGGAAGGCGACGCTAGGAGGCTCTTTGTAAGCGCCTTTGACGAGACGAAGCCGGCAGCCGGAGGCGATGAGGTCGCACGCGTCCTGTTCGGTGCGGAAAAGATAGGACTGCAGGACGGTGCCGACGGAACCCGTTTTGGCGCGCAGGCGCTTGCAGATGTCGATGGTGCGGTCGGTGTAAGCGGAACCCTCCATATCGATGCGCACGAAATTGCCTTGGCCGGCAGCGCGACTGACGATTTCGGCAAGCAGTTCTTCGCAGAGCGGCTGGCTCATGTCCAGGCCGAGCTGCGTGAGCTTCAGCGAGACGTTGCAGGTGAGTTTTTCGGCGGCGATGCGATCGAACACGTCGGAGTAGGCCGAAGCGGCCCGGCGTGCTTCCCCCTCGCTGGTAACGCTTTCGCCGAGGCAGTCGAGGGAGGCAAGCCGGCCTGCGTGATTCAGGCCGCGGACGGCGGCGACGGCATCGTCAAGGTGCTCTCCGGCAACGAAACGGCGGACAACCCGCCGGCTGAGGTTGTTGTGAATAACGAAGCGGGCGGTGCGAGGACTCTGCGAAAGCGCGAGGAGAATGGAACGCAGCATCAGGACGGGAAGAAGAATAAAGGCATTCGCAAGCGTTTGCAATGCAATCGCGGGTCTGTCATGAGAGCAAAAGACGTACGAAAACGAGCGACGGTTGCGGCATTAAGAAGGAAATGTGTTCGATCTGCCGACTGCATCCGAATGCCAAACCGCTAGTGGGTGTGAGCTTCGAGGAACTTTTCGGCGTCCATGGCGGCCATGCAGCCGGAGCCGGCGGCGGTGACGGCCTGGCGATAGACTTTGTCTTGCACGTCGCCCGCGGCGAAAACGCCTTCGACGTTGGTGCGGCTGCCATGATGAGTTTTGAGGTAGCCGGTATCGTCCATATCAAGCTGGCCGTGAAAGATTTTCGTGTTGGGTTCGTGGCCAATGCCGATGAACAGGCCGTCCAGAGGAAGGATGGATGTTTTGTTGTCGTCGAGATGGCGAATTTTGACGGCTTCGACGTTTTGTTTGGACGGGTCGAGCACGTCTTCGACGACCACCGGCGTGACGAAGTGAATCTTGTCGTTGGCGCGGGCGCGGTCCAGCATGATTTTGGAGGCGCGAAAATCGGGGCGGCGATGAAGAATGTGTACTTTCTTGGCGAAGCGCGTAAGAAAGTTGGCTTCTTCCATGGCGGTATCGCCGCCGCCCACGACGGCGATTTCCTTGTCGCGGAAAAAGTAGCCATCGCATGTGGCGCAAGTGGAAACGCCGTGGCCGATGAGCTGGCGTTCGGATTCGAGGCCGAGAAGACGCGCGGAAGCGCCGGCGGCAACGATGAGCGTTTCGGCTTCGAATTGTTCTTTCACCGCTTCGATCTTGAACGGGCGCTTCTTCAAATCCACGGATGTGACCGCGCCGGCGCGGAATTCGGCGCCGAAATGCTGGGCCTGTTTGCGCATGGCTTCCGTGAGCTCCGGGCCGAGGATGCCATTGGGAAAGCCGGGGAAATTCTCGACCATGGTGGTAAGGGTGAGCTGGCCGCCGGGCTCGAAGCCTTCAATGATGATGGGCTTCAAATTGGCGCGCGCGGCGTAAATGGCGGCAGTGAGACCTGCGCAACCGCTTCCGATGATGACGACTTTGTGCACGAAACGCTCCCCAGCTATTGGATTCTGCTGCAGCCAGCAATGATTCAGAGCAAAAGGAAAGGCATTCTAGCATGGCAAGGGCTGGAGACGAGAGGCTGAGGCGGAACGCAGCGCAGGCACGGTGTTACGGATGCGGCAAGGCAGCCAATGCGGAGCTTGATTTGAGGTCGCGGGGCTGGAGAAGATGAAAAGCGATGCCGCGCATAGTGATTCATGACAAGGAACACGAGGCCCGCGTTTTCGAGATAACCAGCGACCGGCCCGTATCGATCGGACGCGCGAAATCGAGCGACGTGATGCTCGACGATGCCAGCGTGTCGCGGATGCACGCGGTGATTCGCGCGATGATGGACGGACAATGGCAAATCGTCGATCGCGGCAGCGCCAACGGAGTGAACGTGAACGGCGCCACGACAAAGGAAACGGTGCTGCGGCCAAACGACGAAATCCTGATTGGAGTCTATCGGCTGCGATTCGAGGATTCGAAAGAACGGAAGATCACCAGCTACGGCACAGTGAAACTGCCGAAGAGCGTCACCGATGCGCTCGGGCAGCAAGTGTATTCGGATCTATCGATGAGTGTGGAGGCTGTGGGCGCCGCCGGCGTTGTGAACGCAGGGCGGGCGGGGGCCGCCGCGCACGAGAAACGATTGCTGGGGCTGCTGGATCGCGTGAAGCTGGGGCTGGCGGAAATGCAAGCGGTGGAGAAGTTGACGCCGCGCGTTCTGGACTATGCGCTCGAGATCGAAGGAGTGGAGCGCGGATTCGTGATGCTGCTGGCGGAGGATGCAGCGGAAGCGGACATCGGCAAAGGAAATTACAACTTTGCCGCGGCAAGCATCCGGTACCGCAAAAGTCCGGCGGGAGAGCAGCCGCGGAGCTTTCCGCAACTGACGATATCGCGCAGCATCATCCGGCAAGTTATGCAGCTCGGATTGCCGATGCTGGTTTCGGATGGGCAGACAGACCCGCGATTTTCGGCGAGCAAGAGCGTAGCAAATTCCGGAATTCAGTCGGCGATGTGCGCTCCGCTGGGAATGGGGAAGCGCCTTCGGGGATTGCTCTACGCGGACAATCTCTCGCGAAAGGGCATGTTCACGGTCGACGATTTGAATGCGTTCGCGGTGATCGCGGTGCAGGCGGGACTGGCGATCGAGCGCATCCGCGGACGAGAAGAAACCCGCGAGAAATTGAAGGCCTAAGCACAGAGTTCCTCAGAAAATAATTCCCTATACAGCGTTTTGCAGCGCAATCTCACGGGTAAGTCGCAGTATAATCGCGCGCGAAAATGCCTACGATGGACAGCTCCCTGAAAGAAAACTGAACAGAATTGCAATGGCAAGCAAAGAGGAGAGGAGAATCAGCGATGCTGAAAGAGTTCAAAGAATTTGCGATGAAGGGCAACGTAATGGACATGGCCGTCGGCATCATCATCGGCGCGGCGTTCGGGAGGATCGTGACCTCACTGGTGAGCGACGTGATTATGCCTCCGATCGGGATGCTGCTGGGAAAAGTGGACTTCAACGACTTGTTCTTCAACATTTCCGGCACAGGCTATCCGACGCTTGCCGCCGCGAAGGCCGCCGGAGCAGCGACCATCAACTACGGGACGTTCGTCAATACGGTGATTGATTTTCTGATTGTGGCGTTCGTAATTTTTCTAGTGGTGAAGCAAATCAATCGGTGGACCACCAAGCCCGGCCCGCCGCCGACGCCGACGACCAAGAATTGTCCGTATTGCTTGTCGACAATCCCGTTGAAAGCGACGAAATGCGCGTTTTGCACGGCGGCTGTGCCAGCCTGACGCTGCAACTCCGAATTAGGAACAGCAGCAAACGCCGGCGAAGGTGCGCGCTATGGAGTGGGCGCGCGCCGGTCCTTAATTTCGCGAAGATGCTCGCGCAGGCGCTCAAGCATGCCGTTGCTCCGGCCTTCGGACATCTCGCGGGTGAGTTCTGTCAAGGCAAAATGGATGATGTCGTGATGGTGCAAGTCCTCACCTGGTAGCTCGTCGCTTAATTGCAGCCAAATATTATGGAGAAGGTCGATTTCTTTGGGGGTGAGGTGAGGTGCGTGCGGTCCGAGATAGAAAATGCGCTCCTGTCCGCCAGGCGTGAAGATGTCGAGAGCGAGACGTGGACGGGGATCCGGCATGCGCTCCCAGGCAATGCCTACTTCGCGCGCCTGCTCGTTGATGGGCATTTTCGAAGAGCTGCCGACGACGATGCTGCTGGACTGCAGATTCGCGGCGGCGCGCAAAATGCCGTCCCAGAGATCGTTGGCAGCGGCAACGGCAAGGCGCACGGGCTTGCCTTCTTTTTCGGCGACGGCCAGAACTTTTGTGAACAGCAGTTGCTCGATGGTACTGAAAAGCTGATCGGGACGGAGATCGTATTCTCCCGATGCGGCGCGGCGCAGCAAACGGATGTGAAGCACGACGACGTCCTGCTCGTGAGCTTTGAGACGTTCGAGGGCGGAATGCAGGTGATAGAGCGCGTAATAGTTGCTCACCGGCACCAGGACATTGCCCGGGCGCACGCCCACGTTTGCGGGAGAGAGGTCGGCCTCTTGGGCGAGATTGAACTGATCGAGTTCGGCGGCATGGGTGGTGCCCACGCGGCGGCGAACGCTTCGTTCTGAGAGAGTAAAACCGATGAAGAGAAGCACGGAAAAGACAACGCCAGCGATGGTCGCGTCGGGTTTCGTAAACAGGTTGACGACGGCAATGAGCAACAGAACGAGAGTGATGAGGCTGAGGCCGAGGGGGATTTCCTTACCGGCAATGGTGAAATTCAGGGGGACGCGATATTCACGGTCTTGCGGGTGGGTGTAACGCAGCACCAAGACGGCGATTCCTTTCAAGGCGAAGCTCCAAATCACACCGAAGGCGTAGAGGTTGCCGAGGAAATTTACGTCGCCGCGGCTGATCAGAATGGTGATGATCTGGAGCACGGCAACGCTGGTAATAATGCGGTGGGACGTGCCGAAGCGGCGATGCGGATGGCGAAACCAATCGGTGAGAACGCCATCTTCCGAGACACGGCTGAGTACGCCGTTGGAGCCAACGATGGCGGTATTGACCGCGCCAGAGAGAATCAGCATGCCGACGATGACGACAAAAACGTGGAAAGCCAGGCGAAGCCCGAACGGGCCTTGCAAATTCATGGCAAGACCGCCGATGAGATTCTCGAAGAAGTGCGGGCGGATGTGGTCGGGAATGATCATGACGGCGAAGAAGGAAACCAGTGCAGTGAAAAACAAGCTATAAACGCAGATGATGAGAGCCGTCTTCTTCAAGTTGGGAAGCTTGGGATGCTCGATTTCACGATAGACCTGCGCGAGAGTCTCTTCACCGCTCATGGCCAGAACAGAATGGCCAAGACCGACAAAAATGATTACCAGGGTAAGCGTGTGAGCCCAGTGGAAGTTTGCAAGCCAGCCGAGAGACCTTTTGTCGAGAATCATGTTGCGCGGAACTGGCGCGGGAGGCCAGTGCGCGCCGCGCACCCAAACGGTGTAAATGCACCAAGCGATGAGAGCCACCACCATAACCGTGGTGAGCTGCATGATGCGCAGAGCCTTTTCGCTGGATTCCGGAATGCCCTTGACGTTCTGCCACCAGAAATAAACGGTAACGAGGATGGCAATGGCGGCTGCCGTGGCGTTGACAGATAGAACCAGATGAATTTTGCCGTAATGCAACAGCTCATTGACCAAACCCGCGATGTACTGGCCGGCGGCAACGCCGCTGATAGGGCCGGTCAGGATGTAGTCGAACATCAAGGCAGAAACGGAGAATTTGGCGAGCGTGCCGCCCATCGCTTCCTTTACGACGCGATAGACGCCGCCGCGAACGAACATGCTGCAGCTCTCGACGTAAATCAAAGAAACCGCGTACGCCAATAGCATCACGCCGAGAATGAACCAGGGCGCAGACTTGCCGATGAACTGCTCGGCTTCGCCGCCGGCGTAATAGGCGGAGGAGGCCAGGTCGTTGAGAACGATGGCCCCGGCGCGCCAGAAAGAAATGAAGCTGAGCATCGCCGTGGTGGCGATGAGTACGTTGGCAACGGGACGCTGCGAACCGGGATTTAAAGGACTGGAAGCCATGAAAAAGACGTGGGAAGCGACTATACGGTGTTTGGCGGCAAAAATAAATAGTTAGCAGAAAACAGAAACCGCAGAAGTTACCCCATGCGAACCGCTCGAAATTCGCGGGTGCAGGCTTCGCAAGGACAAATTTCACGGAGGTGGTCGAAGCTGTAAATGCCGGTGGAATGGCCGTCGGTGAATTCGATTTGAACCGCATAGTTCCCTACCGTCGCGGCGGCGCGAGCGGTTATCTTCGGCTTGAACATAGGCAGTGCCGAGGATCCGCCGGCCGTCTTCGCATCGACGCTGGCATGCTTGTCATGCGTTTCTTTGCATGTGGCACAAGGGCAATGTTCGCGAAGATAGGGAAAGTCGTAGTGACTGGTGTGCGCGTCTGACCACGTAATGTCAACGCCCGCGCCCGTCGAGATGTGCACCTTGACGTCGATGGGCTTCTTGCGGATGTCGAGAGGCAGTGGCATAGGAATCTTTGGAACTGATGTATTAAGCCCCCATTCTAGCAATTATTTCGAGGGACAGCAGGGACCCGGAGGGATGGGTTTGCCGTGCGGGCAGGTCTTCGGATGGCCGAGGAACGAGCAGATGCGCTCGTCGAGTTCCGGGCTAATGATGTGCTCGAACTTGCAGGCTTGCGAATCGGCTTCGGCGTTCGCGATGGAAAACGTGTCCGTGAACAGGCGCTCGGCGAGACGGCGGCGACGCACGACGTCGCGGGCGCGGCGCTGACCGCGATTGGTCAATTCAATTTCCGAATCTTGCACATTCACGAGGCCAACAACGGAGAGGCGTTGAATGGTGCGCTCCGGGTCGGGGTCGAGCGAATGGAAACGCGCCAGCTTGGCGCGCTTGCCAATTTCCGCGCAGAGCCAGAGTTCTTCGAGGACGTGGTCGACGCGGGCTTCGTCCTCCGCGGAGTAGATTGTGATTTGTGCAAGCCGGCCGTGGGCGAGCTCGATGCGGCGGTCCGCGAGGCTGCCGATGGATGGGTCGTGCGTGACCAGCAAAATCGTATGGCCTTCGCCATGAAGCTCGCGGAGAAGATGAATGACGGTTTCTTCGTTGACTTCGTCGAGATTGCCGGTGGGCTCGTCAGCAAGAATCAGTTTGGGATGATTGATCAGCGCGCGAGCGACCGCGACGCGCTGCTGTTCTCCTCCGGAGAGCTGCGAAGGGAGATGCGTGAGGCGGTCGCCAAGGCCGACGCGGCGCAGCGCTGCGGCGGCCTCGGATTCGTCGGTGGTGCTATGGAAATACTGGGCAAGCATGACGTTTTCGAGCGCGCTGAGGTAAGGAACCAGATGGAATTGCTGGAAGACGAAGCCGATTTTCTCGGCGCGAAAGCGCGTGAGGCCAAATTCGTTGAGCCGGCCAACGTCGACGCCGTCCACGATGGCGCTGCCTTCCGTGGGCGTGTCCAGGCCGCCAAGAATGTTGATGAGCGTGGTCTTGCCGGAGCCCGAGGGTCCCATGATGGCGATCCATTCGCCGGCTTCGACGGAAAAGGAAACGCCGTTGAGCGCGCGGACTTCGCCGAAGGATTTTTTCAAGTTCGAAACTTCGACGAGCGGCGGCACTTTCTTATTCTCCACGCAAAATAACGGCTGGGCGAACGTTCCCCAAAAGCCGCAAAGGGAGCGCGCCGGCCAGCGCGACCAAGAGCATCAGGACCACGGTTGCCGGAAGCACTTCCCAACGCGGCGTGATGCTGGCGCCGAAGACGCGGTGTCCCATCCAAACGGAAAGCAGCATGCCAAAACCATAACCGAGAATTCCCCCCGCGAACGCCATGATGCCGACTTCGGCCAGAAAAATTCGCAGCACCTTTCGCATGGAGCCGCCGAGGGCTTTCATCAAGCCGACGTCCTTGCGGCGTTCCATGGCAAGCGCAGCCATGGTGGCCAATAGGCAGAGCGCGGTGAGAACAAGAATGAGCAGGCCCGTTGAAAAAATCAAAAAACGAATGCGACGGAGCAGCTTCCCTTCGGCCTCGGTGATTTGCGGAATAGGCTTGACGACGAGAGCAGGAAGCGCGGATTGCAGGTGAGCTTGCACGGCGCGAACTTCCTCCGGTGAACCGGGAACGCTGAGCTGGACGAGCTGGACTTTGCCTGCTGCGCCGACGAGCGTCTGGGCGACGGGCAGGTTCACGAAGATCTGATTGTCTTCAGGACCGCCGGCGTCGATAACCCCGGCGACAGTGAGATTCACGGTGCGGCTTTCGTAACTGAGCGCGAGCGTGCCGCCACTGGAAAGGCCAAGGCTGCGGCTGACGTTGCGTCCGACCAAGCAATGCGAGAGGTCGGTGCGCGAAAGAGATGAGTCGCCCGAGATTTGCCACCAAGGAGACATTTGAGCAATGCGGTCGAGCCATGCACCAGCGACGACGACTTCGCGACTGGGAGCGGAGCCAGTGCGCACAACGAGATAAAGATATGGAGACGCGACTACTCCGGAGGATTGCAGCGGCTCAATGGCTTGCATGGCGGAAGCGTCGATCAGCGCAGCAGATGTTGCGTCCGACGCAGCCGTCAGTGGCGCGGAGACGACGAGGTTCGCACCGAGGGAGCGAAATTCCTGCGCGAGCTTGCGATTGATATCCACGTCGAGATTCATGAGCGCGGAAGCAACTGTCGCGCCGCTGGTGAGCGCGAGCAACGCGACGGTCAGGCGCACGCGATTTCCGCGAAGCAAATGCAGGAGAATGCGTTTGAACATTATTCGCCCCTCAGAATCGGAGCGGGAGAAATGTGCGCAGCGCGATAAAGCGGAATCCAGCTGCCCACAATAGCGACCAGCGCCGCGAGGGCGAGAATCACAGGCAAAACAATCAGGCGCGGAGACGTGGCCACGCCGAACACCGTTTCGCCAAGCTCGCGAGCGAGGCCCCCGCCCAGCGCGAAACCGACGCAGCCGCCGATGATGGCGAGAAAAAGTTGCTCGGAAAAGAACAGGCCGCCCACCAGAAAATTGGTGGCTCCGAGAGCCTTCATCAAGCCGACTTCCGAGCGGCGCTCCATGGCGGTGGTGGCAGAGGTGGCGGCGACGGCGAGCGCGGCGGCGATGAGCGCAGCAATGGTGACAATCCAAAGCAGCAAGCTGACCTGGGAAAGAACGCGGCCTTCGGTCTCCGCGACACGGCGGATGGGCCGCACCTGCGTGCCGGCGAAAACCTGCTGAATCTGGTGACTGATGGAGCTGATATACGGCGTGCAGTACCAGCGATCAAATTCGGAGGGAGTCATAGTATTGGGATCGCGGCCGGAGAAGCTGTCTTCCGGCTTGGTGAGTGCGCTGATGAAAAGACTGCGGAATTGGCCGGGCTTGCCGGCGAGATTCTGCGCGATCGACAGAGGACAGAGAATCGCGTTGTCTTGCGAGTCGCCGGTGGAGACGACGCCCGTGACAGTTACAGCCGTGCTGACATTTGAGTCCGGCGCGGAGAGGTTCAGAACGCCGCCAACGGCGATCCCGTATTTCTCCGCCAGCGAAGCACCGACGACGCACTGCGGAGAATCTTCATTGAACCATTGACCACGGATTTTCCACCACGGATGCGTGGAGGTGGCGCCCGTGATGAACGTCGAGCCGTCCTCCACAGCGACGGAGTGCTTGTACCAAGTGCCGATGAGAGGCGCGGAAAAGATTTTGCGCGAGGCGCTACCGGCGGAAGCCGCGACCTCGACCGGAACGTCGAGGAAAGGCGTGAAGCCGAGGATGTTGTGACGCCAGAAAATCGATTTGAGCTTGGGCAATAAGGACGTCGAAAGATAGGCGCCTTGCGTGACCGGACGGTAATCGACGCCGCCGATTTCGACGGGCAACGTGTCGTCCTGCGGAGTAACTAAAAGATTCGCGCCAAAGCTGCGGAATTCGCGGGCGAGTTGGTCGCCGACGTCGACGGCGACGGTGAATGTCGCCGTAGTCACGGCCATGCCCAAAACCAGCGCGGCGCCGGTAAGCAGCTTGCGGCGTGGATTGCGGATAAATGATTCCTTGAGGAGGCGGATGAACATCCTATTTTCGACGAGCCTTCATTTCTTAATTTCCGAGATGGCGGCGGAGATCGCGGAGACGTCGATGACGATGTTCGCGCCGTCCACGTGCGACGGAAAGGCGATGGGATTGCAGCCGCCCGGCATGCCAACTTCAGCAGCGTTCATCGGGGCGCCGCAATTGCGGCAAATCAGCGTCGAACCCTCCTGCCGAAAACCGATGGCGCCGCAAATCTGGCAGGCGTCGAGCGCGGTGGCGTACTGGCCGTTGGGCTTGCGGATCACCAGGAACCGAATAGACGAGCCCTGCACGTCGATGGAATAGAAATGGAGATTCACGCCGTTCATGTCCGCCACCGGGACGCGGACGATGTTTCCGGCGGCAACGAGTTTTTCTGCTTCGGGCGGGGCAGCCGAGGCGCGCGTGTAGACAAATTCAGCGGTCAAGGAAAGAATGACCACCAGGCAGAGAAATGCCGTGGCAGCGGTCCACATGCTGCGGCGGCGATGTTCATATTGGCGAAGCCGCTTCTCGGCGGGATTCTCGGCAGAGTCTACGGCGGCGGCGCGAAGCGCGAACCATTCGCGAAGAACAACGATAGCGGTCACCGCCAAGATAACGACGAAAAAGAAGTATTCGTTGCGAACGATAGGGCCAACGGTCGCCATTTCGCGGGCGCTCGAAGGCAGCCAGAGTGCCTCGCTCATTTCGTGAAGGCCCGTTAGCGCAAGCTGGAAAGCGACGACCATCAGGATGATGCTGGTCGCGGCAAAGAAACGGCCGAGAGGCACTTTCAAAGTCCCCTGGAAGAAAAAGACACCGACGGCCACGGCGAGCGCGATGCCCACGCCCGTGCCGATCCAAACTTGCAGGCCGGCGATAGACAGCTCGACGGCGCGCAGAATCAGGATGAGTTCGGCGCCTTCCCGAACAACCATCAGAAAAACGAAAAAGCCGATCCCCCAACCAGCCAAGCGCTCGCTTTGTTGCGCATAACGCTCGATGCGCTGTTCGATCTCCTTGCGCAGACGGCGGGCGACGCGGTTCATCCAAACGATCATGGAAACGACGAGGACCGCAGCCGTGAGCATGAGGACGCCCTCGAAGCCGTCTTCGCTGATCTGCCAGCGCTGAAGCAGGATGGCCGCGACGAAGCTTACGGCGACCGCGACGGCGACACCTGCCCAAACATAGGGAGCCAGCGCGCGGCGACCGGTGCGATTGAGATAAACTAGGACGATGCCGACGACGAGGGCGGCTTCGACGCCTTCACGGAGAGCGATTAAGAGAGCAGAAAGCATGGATCGGCAGTCTCAGCCAGTTGACACTGAGTATCAACTAGAAAATTGAGTGTACCGCGAGGAAGCGCCAGAAGCAAGGAAAATGCCCTGCCCAGCACTAGAAGCTGAAGCGGCGCGTCTGCAGACTTCTGTTGCGGGAAACAGGTGCAAGGCTTGGCTTTCGCGGCACAAGTCCAGGCAACTTCACGTGGCTCCTTCCAATCTGTGTAAGATAGCAAAAGGCTGATTTTCTTGCGCTTGAACACACTCATTGCGCTTTTTCTTTGTGCTGCGGCCGCTACCAGCGCGCAAACGCCGGCGAAGCCTGCTCCAGCGGGCCAGCAGGCGCCGTCCGCGAAAAGCGTGGCGAATAAGCCGCAGGATGCCAAGCAGGCCAAGGCTGCGTACCAGCGAGGATTGAAGGCAGAGAAGGAAGCTAATTGGCTGCTGGCGTTCGCGGGGTATTCGGAAGCCGTCCGGCAGGATTCGACAAGCCGCGAATATTTACTGCGGCGCGAAATCGCGCGGGGCAAGGTCGTGGGCGAAGAGGTTGATCGCGCCGAGCAAGAGGCGTTGATGGGCAACATGACCGAAGCACGGCATGAACTGCATGCGGCATTGGTGCTCGATCCGGGCGACGAAATCGTGCGCGAGAGGCTGGCGCAACTGGCGCCTTCGTCGGCCGAAACGTTGCGAAAATTGATGCTGGAACCCGCCGGCGTCGTGCGCCTGAAACCCCAAGCAGGCAAGCAAAGCTTCAACTTCCGCGGCGATACGGCGACCGCGTACGAAGAAGTGGCGCGCCAATTTGGCGTGTATGCTTCGTTTGACGTCGACCTGCAATCAAAGCCGGTTCACCTGAGGATTGAGAATGTGGATTTCGAGACGGCCATGCGAGTGTTGGGAGACATGACCGGAAGCTTCTGGCGGCCGCTGACGTCAGGGTTGTTCTTTGTTGCCGCGGACACGCCGGAGAAGAGGCGCGCCTACGACCTCTCGATTGTGCGCATGGTGCAATTGCCGGAGTCGGACTCCACCGATGAAATGACCCAGGAGGTCCGTACGGTGCGCGAGATAGCCGGGATTACGCGCGCCGAGCTGAATCTGGCGAGCCGAACGATAACCATGCGCGCTTCGCCGCAAGCGATTTCCGTGGCGGCGCAGTTGCTGGATCAATTGGAGCAGCCGCGCGGCGAGGTCGTGCTCGAGATGGAAATACTGGAAGTGGATCGCAACGCGGCCACGCAACTGGGTATCACGCCGCCGCAGACGGCGCAGGCCTTCGCGCTGAGCTCGCAGCAGATCCAGGAAGCGCAAGAAGGAGCGGCGGGACTGGTTTCTGTGATCCAGCAGCTATTCGGAACAGGGAGCAGCCTATCGGGATTGAGTACGACGCAACTGGCATCGCTCGTCGGAGCAGGGACGGTGGGCGTTGGATCGCTGATACCGCCGCTGGTAGCGTTTGGCGGCGGCAAATCTACGTTCTTGGCAACACTGCCGGGGGCCGCAGCGGCGTTTTCGGAGACGTTAAACACGGTGCGGTCCGGGCGCCGTGTGGTGTTGCGCGCGGAAGACGGCAAACCGACGACCTTTTTTGTAGGCGACCGTGTGCCGATTGATCTGGCTCAGTATTCCTCAAGCTTAACCTCGCCGGGGTTCATTCCGGCGGTTTCATCGAGCCTCTTTCCTGAATCGACGGTCACGACCGGTCAGAATCCCGTCGCCGTTGTCTCGACCGATTTCACTTCGGATGGGAATGTCGACCTCGCGGTGGTGAATCATGCGGCGAACACAGTTTCTATTTTGTTGGGCAACGGCAATGGAACGTTCAGCAGCGCTGGAACTTTGGCAACGGGAAACGGACCAGTAGCGGCAGTGACCGCCGACTTCAATGGTGACGGCATTCCGGACCTGGCGGTGGTCAATCAGACAGACAATACGGTTTCGATTTTCCTGGGCAATGGTGACGGGACATTTACGCTAAAGGGTGTTTTCGCGACAGGGAAGAATCCCGTGGCGATTGTGTCGGGAGCTTTCACCAACGACGGATTCATCGATTTGGCGGTGGTGAACCAGACAGACAACACCGTTTCGATTTTGCTCGGCAATGGAGATGGAACGTTCCAACCGCAAATAACGTTTTCGACCGGCGCGGTTCCCTCGGCGATCGCGACTGCAGACTTCAACAACGATGGCAATCTCGATCTTGCGGTGACGAACCAAACGGCGAACACGGTTTCCGTCTTCTTGGGCAACGGGAATGGCACGTTCACCAACGTAACGACACTGGCCACGGGAAACACTCCCGTAGCGCTTGCCGCGGCACAATTCGACTTGGATAACAGCACAAACACCGATCTGGCAATCGTGAATCAGACAGACGACACTTTGCTGGTTTACCTGGGCAACGGCGACGGCACGTTCACGCAGGGCGAAACCTTCCTGCTGAACAATGCATCGGCAGCCGGGAACAAGCCAGTCGCGATCACCGAGGGGGATTTTAACGTGGACGGGCTGCCGGACCTGGCGGTGACGGACGAAGACGCAGACACCGTGTCCATTCTCATAGGAAACGGAGACGGGACTTTCGCAACACCCCTCATTCTACCGGCGGGCAGCGCTCCTGTGGGACTCGTTTCAGGCGATTTTCTGGGCACTACGAGTCCACCAGGCCTGGCGATCGCCGACTCGACGGCGAACGTGCTGACCATCATCCTGGACGATGCGACGTTCAGCCCAAACGGAACCGGCGTGGCATCGACTCCTTATCCCTCTGCGGAGTATGAAGACATTGGATTGAAGATCAAAGCTACGCCGTACATTCAGACAAGCGGAGACGTCACGCTGGATTTGCATTTCGAGTTGCGAAGCGTCACCGGCGACACCATCAACGGAATCCCGGTGATTAGCAATGAGACCGTGGAGCAAACGGTCAGCACCAAGGCGGGGCAAACAACGGCGCTCGCAGGAATCATCGAATCCACGGAGATGCGGGCCATCAACGGGACGCCGGGAGCGGAATTATTGGGACCCTTGGCGCTGGCAGCAAGCTCCTCCACCACACAGAACAGCAGTACTGAATTGCTAATCCTGTTGACGCCGCACGTGGTGCAGTGGAGTCCGGCGATGGGAAAGCCCATCTTTGCGGGAAGGTCGCCCGCAGGAGGGGCTTTCCCAGGTTTCCGGCCAGTGCCTTGATTATGGCGTCGACTCGAGCACCACAAGCGGCTGGTAAGTGCGCGGGACGACAGCCTCGGCGATGGCGATAAGACGTTCCTGCGCATTAAAGACACGAAGGTATGCGCGCTGCTGTTCGTTCGAGTCCAAAGCCGCAGTCGCGCCCTGGGCTGCCGTCACGCGACCAGGCTGAATCTGCGCGATCGTGATGTTGAATTTGGCCCCGTGGAGAATTCGGCGTTCGATCACCGGCAGAACGGTGACCCGGGGCATCTCCGAAAGCAGACCTTCCAGAGGGATTACCTGGTCGGAAAGCCGCCCGGCGCGAACCGCTTCCGCCAGTTCGTTCACGCTGACAGCCTGATCCAGCGTGAACTCGCCGACGGCGGTGCGGCTGATTTCTGAGAGATGCGCTCCCGAACCTTCGAGCTTGCCTAGCTCATGAGCCAGGGAGCGAATATACGTACCGGCCCCGCATTCAATCGTGAAGCGCGCGATTGAGCCTTCTATGGCTGTAAGCCGAAATTCGTACACATCCACTTCCACAGGTTTCAGATCGACCGGCTTTTTCTTGCGCGCCAGCTCGTGCGCCGGGCGCCCATGAATTTTTTTCGCCGAAAATGCCGGCGGCGTCTGCTCGATGCGCCCTACGAAGCCGGCCGCGAAACGTTCGATAGTGGCACGGTCAAGGGATGGCGCGAGATCGGGGCCTTGCGGCTCGCCGTCAGAATCGTACGTGTCCGTGGCTACGCCGAAACGTACCGCGCAGTTGTAACGCTTGCGACGCCCGGAATAAAAACGCGCGAGGCGCGTGGCCCGGCCAAGCAGGAGAACCAGTACACCGGTGGCGAGCGGGTCCAGAGTGCCGAGGTGCCCGATCTGGCGGAAGCCCACGAGACGGCGCACCGCCTCCACAACGTCGTGGGAGGTTTTGCCCGCCGGTTTGTCGACAACAAGCGCGCCATCGATTGACGGTGGTTGAATCGTGCGGGGCATGCGGAAACGAATGGGCGACGCCAGCCAGCGGGCTGCGCGGCCTATTCAGATAACTACGGTTCCTCCGAGTGCTTGGACTCCTTCAGCAGATCTTCGATGCGTTGTCCGTACTCTTCCGAGCGATCGGCAATGAAAGAAACCTCCGGGGCGCGGCGCAAGCGCAGCCGCTCCACCAGCTCATGACGGATGAAGCCCGAAGCCGCGGTTAAGCCATCAAGCGTGTCCTGGCGATCGGCATCCGAACCGATAATTTCAACGTACACGCGCACGTGCTTCAAGCCCGGCGCCACGCGAACCTCGGTGACATTGATCCCGTTCGCCAGGCGCGGATCCTTGAGCTCACCGGCGAGCATCAAGCTGACTTCGTTGCGAATTTCTTCGGCGATGCGTTCCGAGCGATGGCCAGTGACGTTCATGGCTTGCTTCTCTAATCGAATTTGGCGCGCTCAAAGGTATTCAATTTCGTGCGAAATCAAACCGCGTCCGAGCACCTGCTCCGATGCTTCCAGCACGGCGGCCATGGTTTCCGCAAGATGCCCGTCTTCGCTTGAAATTCCCACCACGCCGATCACCGAGCGCTGCCAGACGTCCTGGTGGTCGAGTTCCGCGACTGCAACGTTGAAATGGCCGCGCAGGCGGTCCTTCAGGCTGCGCAACACCTGGCGCTTGTCTTTTAGTGAGCGCGCATCGGGAATGTGAATCTCGAGAGTGACAAGACCAATCGGCATCTCTGTCTGGTTCACTTGGGATGACCGGGCGCTAACGAGTCTTTGACTCCGCTCGGCCTTCCATTCGCGTCCGATCACCAACATCAACGGCAACAGGTTGAACTTGCTGCTGACTGAAGCATTCCAGAATGTCGCCAACCTTCACGTCGCCAAAATTCGAAATTCCGATGCCGCACTCGAAACCGGTGCGCACCTCCGCCACATCGTCTTTGAAACGGCGCAGGGAGGCCACACGGCCGGTATAAATCACCACGTTGTCGCGCAGAACGCGTACTTCCGCGTCGCGCTTGAATATGCCGTCTTGAATGTACGAGCCAGCGATCATTCCCACGCCCTTGATGCGGAACGTGTCGCGAACTTCCGCGCGGCCCAGATACTGCTCCTTGATGACCGGCGTGAGCAAGCCGACCATGGCCTTCTTAATTTCGTCCACGACCTCGTAGATAATCGTGTGCAGGCGTATTTCGACGTTTTCCTGCTGCGCGAGGTCGGACGCTTTTCGCTCCGGGCGCACGTTAAAACCGATGATGATGGCGTTCGAAGCGGAGGCGAGAAGAACGTCGGTTTCGGAGACAGCGCCGACGCTGGCGTGCATGATCTTCAATTTGACCTGATCGTTGGAAAGCTTGGGCAACATTTCACTGAGGACTTCGACCGAACCCTGCACGTCCGCCTTGATCACAACGGGCAGGTCTTTGACTTCGCCAGTCTTGAGCTGCTCGTGCAACTGGTCGAGCGTGAGGCGAGAAGTGGCGGACTTAGCCAGCGAAGCTTCGCGGAGCTTGGATTGGCGATATTCGACGATGTGGCGCGCCTTGGCTTCATCGGCAACCTGGAACTGGTCGCCCGCACCCGGCACGCCTTGCAAGCCCAGAACTTCAACGGGTGAAGAAGGTCCGGCGCTTTTCACGCTCTGCCCCTTGTCGTCGAGCAGAGCGCGAACTTTGCCGTATACGGAGCCGCAAATGAAAACGTCGCCGACGCTGAGAGTACCGTTTTGAACGAGAACGGTTGCAACAGGGCCGCGGCCCTTATCCACGCGTGATTCCAGAACCGTGCCGCTGGCCGAGGTGGCTGGATTAGCGCGCAGCTCGCGAAGATCGCCCACCAGAAGAATCATCTCCAGCAGGCGGTCGATGTTCTTTTTCGATTTCGCTGACACTTCCACCATCACCGTGTCGCCGCCCCATTCCTCCGGCATCAGACCGCGGTCGGCGAGCTGACGCTTGACGCGCTCTGGCTGCGCATCGGGCAAGTCGACCTTATTGATGGCCACAACAATGGGAACCTTCGCGGCGCGCGCGTGGTCGATGGCCTCTTCGGTTTGCGGCATGACGCCGTCGTCTGCGCCCACCACCAAAACGACGATGTCCGTGACCTTGGCGCCGCGAGCGCGCATACGCGTAAACGCTTCATGGCCCGGCGTATCGATAAAAACGATTCGGCGGCCGCCCACATGCACTTGGCTGGCGCCGATATGCTGGGTGATGCCGCCAGACTCGCCCGCAGCAACTTCGGTGGAGCGAATGGCATCGAGCAGGCTCGTTTTGCCGTGGTCCACATGGCCCATCACAGTGACCACCGGAGCGCGCGCAGTCGTCCTGTCCGACTTGTCTTCGGTCGCGCCCACTTCCTCCGCCATTTGCTCTTCAAAGGAAACGACTTGCACGATTCCGTTGAACGCTTCGGCAAGACTGGACGCGGTCTGAACATCAAGGGCCTGATTAATGCTAGCGAAGACGCCGCGATCGAGGAGGGTCTTCAGCAACTCTTTGGCGCGAACGTCAAGTTTTTCCGAAAGCTCGCGAACGGTGATGCCTTCCGTGATGGTGACGTTGCGAGGTTCGCGAACAACTGGCGGAGCGGGCTCGGCATGAGCCACGCCGTGGCTTCCGGGGGCTCCGGCTCTCGCGCGGACCGGATGCAGCTTGCGTTCACCTTCCGCGAAGCGCTTCTCGATGGTTGGCTTCGCCCTCGGGGGAGTCTTGCGCACATACAGCGGCTTGCCGGGCTCCGCTTTCTGAGCTGGGGCCGCGGGCCTTCCACCCATTGCCTGCCCAGGGCGGCCGCCGGGCCGCTGTGGCGGACGCATCGGCGCGCCACCCCCCGGGCGAACTCCCGGGCCCACCCCTGGGCGCGAACCAATCGGCGCACCCGTTCGCGAAGCAGGCCGTGCC
>JBAPRL010000007.1:0-9951 GCA_049281095.1 Candidatus Acidiferrales bacterium | reverse complement strand
CTTTGCTTTCGCAGCCGCCCCATCCACCATCGCGTCCCGACAACCTCAACTTGTCATTCCGAGCGAGGATGCGACCAGCATCCGACGAGGAATCTGCAGGCAGCTTGTAGGGGCCGATCGGCCTCATCGGCCCCCGCGCGCAGCGCGGCAGCTTCTCAAAAGACGCTGCCTTTCGCGCGCTTCATCCGCTTGCCCTGAGTGAATCGGCGAAGGGCGCGATGTACTCCACGCTCGAACTGCCGCCTTGATGAAATCTCTTCGCTCTTGTGAGAAAGTTATGTCGGCCGCCAACCATGGAAACCCACCACACAATCCAGTCGCCCAACGCCGCCCCGCAATGCCTGCACCTCAGCCACTCCGGCCAACGTTGCCCGCGCCCCGCCTACGAAGACGGTTTCTGCGACCTTCACGGCCCCGACGCCGCCTGGCGCTTCAACACCGCCGCCCGCCGCAAAATCCTCGCGCTTCTCCTCGGCGCCGCCATCCTCTGGCCCGTCCTCGTCGACCTCTACCACGCCATTCAGCATTGGCGCCGCTAAGCCTCGCCTCATCCAGCCTCGTAACCAAAAGGAATTTTTTCTGGCATCTTTCGCATTCCGCGCTATGCTCTGCCCATGCGACATCTCGTCGACATCGGCATCCATGCCGAGAAGGAGGTGATCCAGTGAGGTATAAGTTACCTTAACGCAGTAAGAGGAGGCGCTTGTGTCCTTAGCGCTTGCGTGCTTACCGAGCGCCTCTCTCCTTTCGTCCAGTCCGTCAGATTCACGTCGAGGTCGAAACTGCCTAACTCGCGCTCCCGCGCTTGGCGGTGAAATCGCGGTTGAAGCGCCCGCCGCTCATCGTGCCCGTCATCGAATCGCCATCCACCGTCGCCTTGAACTGGATTTGCATCGTGTTGCCGTTGCGGCCCTGGCGTTCCTCCGTCCACGAAATTGTGTTGCCGTCCACGGTGGCGTCGGAAGTCACGTCCCCGCGCCGAGTTTTGTGCGTCACTTTGTATTTGTCGCCGTCCTGCGTGATCACCAGCGACTGCGCCCCGCCGCCGCCGTTTCCACCGCCACCTCCGCCGCCGTTTCCCCCTCCCCCCTGCGGCGCGGCCATGGTCATGTTCCAAGTGCCGGCGAAGTTGGGCGCGTTTTGCGCGTTCGCGGGAATCGCGGCGAGCGACGCCAGCAACGCAAGGACGCAAATCACTCCAAGTATCCATTTCATTTTCTGCATGGTGAAGTCTCCTTCGATGGAGCAAATCTCACGACTGGGCAATCGTGTTTCGCGGCAGCGCCGAGCCCACCACTGTTTGCTCCAGCACCGTTCACAGTTTGGGATGCATTGCCGTGCCATGAGGTTTCGTCGCCCCAGGAGTCATCTGAAGTCCCGCCGCGCTCACCGCTACGACTCCGTCGCCGAGGACGCGCTCGGCAAAGGACGGCGTTGCAGCCGCCCTACTGAGACAATTGGAACAAGCGGAACACGTTCGCGTGACCTTTACTTTTTCCTGTTCTTCCTTGCGAACGGGTTCGAGTCAATATCGTGCAGAAAGCCATCCTTGTCATTTTCAAATAGCCATTGGTTCGTAAAGAGCGATTTCATCTCGCGGTATGCGTTTTTGTAGAAAGGGCCGACGAGATAGCCTTCATTTCTAATCTGAGTGTTGCTTGCGCCCGCCAGAATCCATCGCAACTTCTCATCGTCGGTCATCGTGCCCCACTCGTCGTGGAAACGCTTATAGATGTCATTCGCCTCTTGGAACGCACGCGCCTCCCTGCTCGCCCTAATCCACGCTTCGACGCGGAGCGGCCGGAACTTCGGCAACTCGTTGAGCGATGCTAATAGCTTTGCCCGTTTAACCGCTTGAAACCGACCGGCAAACCCCGGTACCTTTCGATGGGCGTCACAGAAGAGAAGAATGCTCGGCTTGTTCAATGCTAATGCAGCGCCAATTTCTTGCTGACAAAACGCGCTATGATTAAAATCCGCTGTGACCAATCCGACAAACCCCTTGGCACGCTGCAAATTATTCCAGATTTGTTCGTGCCAATCCTCCGCAGCTTCAATGTCATCGTGTGCGAGAAAAGAGCGATAATGATTCGACTGTAATTCGTCCCTAACGTCGCTCGCCCGGTTTGCATCCTCGCTACTGTAGCTGATGAACACCAATGGGGCAGTTTCTTCATCCTCCATCATAAACCTCGATACGATAACCCTAACGATAGCCCGCACGAAAACCGCGAGCGGTTACTCGGTTAAAGCGTGGCCTTCTCGCGCCATAGTTGGTAGCCGCGATGACAGGGTTTATTTCAAGGGAATGCACGATCCATGCTAGCTCGGCTTGATTGTCTTCGCGGTAGCGTCAGTTGGAGCCTTTTAGAAGAGGCACCTCCTCGACGATGGCCTCGATCTGCGGATGTCTCTGCTCATCGTTGAAACGCACGCGCCAAACGCGCCAAGTGTGGAGATCGAACGCCATCAAAGGCGTGGCGAACGCGTAGAACTTGGAGTGAAAGGCTTGCGTCGCTTCATCGAACAAATTGAAGCTGATTCTCTCCTCTTTCTTCGACACTGGTTTCTTCACGTAGGGCCAGATGACATCGATCTGTCCACGTGCAGGATATGGGACAGCCGCCACTCGCTCTTTAACCATCGAACGTCGCACCGCCCCAGGTTTGTAGCCGCGATCCTTGTCCAAGCCGCCGCGCCGCGCCGCTCTTGTCGCAGCCATGTGAACGATTTGTCCGCCCTCAGTCTTTTTGCCTTTCTGAAACTCAAAGTCCACACGAACGCCAGCCTTCGCGCGCGCGGTCAGTAGATCGTCCCACAGGTCAGAGTTGAAAATCGGTTGCCCGTACCTATTGCGCCATTTGTTTTTCTTCCAGTAAGGTGCGTTGACCATGTTTCCCACAACGTACGTGGAATCGCTGATGATCTGAACCCGCGTCACATCCGGCCAAGGTTGATTCTCCCTAACCCATTGAAGTGCCCGTATGCACGGCATCAGTTCCATGCGTTGATTCGTGCTCTCGCCGCAACCGTAGTCTACGATCTGCTTGTCTGCCCATTGCAGCTGCTCAGGGTAGCGAACCACTGCGGCGCACCCAGACTGGCCGCCCGGATTCCCGTAGCAGGAGCCGTCAACCTCAATTTGTATAGCTCGCGGGTCGAGCATCACATCGTTTGCCTACTTGATCTCGGACACCGTCGCACTGTCAGGAAGAACGACTTCACCGTGAGGAGTGACCTGGAACGACACGTCTCCACTCGTCGTAAGTTCTTTTTCAGGCGACGATGCCAAAGGCTGAAACGTGATTTTTCTGATCGTCCACTTGCCGAGCTTTGCATCCAACGGCATTCTCTCGCCCGCCTCGCACATCGCCGCACCTGTGTTCAAGTTGCATAGCAACGTGAGTTGGTCGTTACCACCCTCAGGGCCGACACGCACATATATTCTTCCATCAAGACTCGGCGCTCGATTCACAGTCACGTCCATATTTACTATCCCACCTTGCATAACGTTACCGGCGGACATGCGAGTCGTCTCTGATTCTTGTCCTCCGCTGAATCGCACGCCAAGCCCGATCACCAGAATCCCAACCGCCATGCCCGCGACAAACTTTCGCATCGTCGTGCCTCCGTGTTGAACCGTCCGTAACTATCCTATTCAGTACCGGCCTCTTGGATTGATGACAAATTCAGGCGAACTTGTCAAGCCGAACTGCGGCCCTGCGCTGTGGAATTCGGCCTTGACATTGACAACCGAAACGTCTGGCTACCCACTGACCACTTTTTTTCACGGGTCACGGGACACGCGCCACGAATCACGTTCTGTCCCTCACCGTAATTTTTCTCTCCTCTTCGCTCACGTGCTCCAAATCAATCCTCATCACCGGCCAGTCCGTGCGCAAACGCATCCGCTCCGGCCACTCGATCAGCACAATCGCCGGCTCCGCGAACAAATCTTCCAGCCCCAGCGAATCGAATTCCTGCACTTCGCTCACGCGATACAAATCCACGTGATACACCTTCACCGGACCCGTGAACGTGTGCACCAGCGTAAACGTGGGGCTCGTGATGTCCTCCTCACGCGCCGCGCCCAATCCGCTGATGATTCCCTTCGCCAGCGTCGTCTTTCCCGCGCCAAGCTCGCCGCTCAACAACACCAGCAGCGGCGCGCGCATCTTCGACGCCAATTCTTTTCCGCGCGCGATGGTTTCTTCCGTCGACCGCGAAACCGCGCCGCTCGCGTCCATCTCAGCTCGCCTGCAACTCGTCATGAAGCTGCGCAAACGCCGGAGAAATCCGCCGAATCAAATCTGTCGCCACCAGCGGCGCTTCGCCAAATTCTTCCGCCGCCAAATCCCCCGCCAGCCCGTGCAAATACACGCCCAGCGCGAGCGTCAGCGCCCAATCTTTTTGCGCGCCGAATTGCGCCGTCAAGCCCGCCAGCATTCCCGTCAGCACGTCTCCCGTGCCGCCGGTCGCCATTCCCGGATTCCCCGTCGAATTGATCCACACGCGCCCGTCCGGCGTCGCGATCACCGTCCAGTTCCCTTTCAAAATCACGAACGCGTTCCAATTCGCCGCCGCGCTGACGGCAATTTCCACGCGATTCGCCTGCACGTCTTTCGGAGTGCGACCAAGCAGCCGCCCCATTTCTCCCGGATGCGGCGTGATCGCCAGCAAATCATTCGACGCGCGCAGCGCATCCGCGCATCCATCAAACGCATTGAGTCCATCTGCATCGAGAATCACCGGCACGGACAACTTGCTCGCCATCACCGAGCGTACAAATTGCTGCGTCTCTTCTTGCGTCGTCAAACCCGGACCGAGCGCGAGCACACTTTTTCCGCCCAAAATTTTTGCGAATCCTCCCGAATCAAAAACGTCCTGCGCAATGGTTCCCGCCGCCGTCGCGTGCAGCGGCTCGGTCATAATTTCCGGCGCAAATCCCGCCACCGTTGCCAGCACCGGCTCCGGCGTCGCCACCGTCACCAATCCCGCGCCCGCGCGCAACGCTCCCTGCGACGACATCGCCGCCGCTCCCGCTTTTCCCACCGAGCCCGCGACAATCAGCGCGTGGCCGTAGAGTCCCTTGTTCGAATCTGCTTTGCGATGAAATTTCACGCTGCGAAATTCCCACGGTTCCAGCCAGCGCATGTTGCTCTTCGCAATTTCTTCCACCAGTTCCGGCGGCGATCCAATCTTCGCGACGCTCAGCCTACCGACAAACGGCGACGCGTTCGCGCTCAGCATTCCGATTTTCGGCGCGGTGAACGTAACCGTGTAGTCCGCCACAATCGCGGGGCCGCCAGTCGCGCCGGAGTCGCCTGAAACTCCCGACGGAATGTCCACCGCCACCACGCGCGTGAGTGCGTCGTGACGATTCACCTGCTCGATGCACTGCGCGAGCGTGCCTTCCACTGCGCCGCTCAAACCCGTGCCGAGCAGCGCGTCCACAATAATCCGCGCGCCAGTGATTGACTCGCGCGCGGATTCCCACGATGCAGCGTCGCGAATCACCTTCACGTCGCCCTTCATTCCGGCCGGCGCGCCGCGCAGCCGCTTGGTGAAACTCTCCGCGGCCTCGCCGCGCAGCTCGGAAGGATCGCCGAACAGCAACACCGTCGGCTGCGCGCCCATCTCGCGCAGCACGCGCGCCGCGACGAAGCCGTCGCCGCCATTATTGCCCTTGCCGCACAGCACCACGATGCGGCGGTCATCGATGGGAGCGAAATGCGCGGCGACGAAGCGCGCAACAGCGGAGCCGGCGTTTTCCATCAGAGTGAGCGGCGAAACGGCGTGGCGCTCGCTCGTCAAACGATCCACTTCACGCATTTCAGAAACGGTGAGAATTTTCATTTGGCTTTCACATGCGAGGGATAAAAAAGTCGCCCGCGCCTATCAGTTTATCACGCGCGGGGAATTTGAATTCCGGTTACGCAGCGCTCACATCATCCAGCCGCCGGAGACGCTGAGCACTTGTCCGGTGACGTAGTCGGCGGAATCGGAGGCGAGAAATTTCACGGCTTCGGCGACGTCGTCGGCGGAGGGAGGCCGGCCTACCGGAAAACGCGCGTCGCGCATGCGGCGCGCTTCTTCGGCCGACAATTCCTTGTCGTCGATATTCGGCGGATTCACGACGTTCACGGTGATGCCGTTCTTCGCTTCTTCCAGAGCGAGCGAACGCGAAAACGCGACCACGGCTGCTTTGGCCGCGGTGTACGCGGAAATGGTGGCCTGGCCGAAGGCGCGCTCGGCGCCGACCGCGCCCAAATTAATAATGCGGCCCCAACGCTGACGGCGCATCGCGGGCAACGCGGCCTTGCTCGCGTAAAAAACGCTGAGCAAATTCGAGTCGAGAACGCGCCGCCATTCTTCGAGCGTGGTTTCCGCAACGGTGCTCCAATTGAAAATTCCCACATTGTTGACGAGCACGTCGAGGCGTCCGAAGCGTTCAACGACGGAAGCAACCAGCGATTCCGATTGCGCGGCGTCGGTGGCGTCGGCTTCAACCGCGAAACATTCGCAACCAGCCGCCTGAAGCTGGCGTAGAGTATTTTGCGCGGCGGCTTTGTTGGAGCGATACGACAGCGCCACGCGCGCGCCGGCGCGGCCCAGGCTCATGGCGATGCCTTTGCCGATGCCGCGGCTGCCGCCGGTGACCAGTGCTACGCGCTGGCGAATCGTCAAACGTGCTCCTCCAACGTTCGAGACTTTTCCGCGTCGCGTCCAAGCGCGCGGCCGAGCCATGACATTACCGGATTCCACGCGTGTTGCCAAGCCGCGCGGCGAACCAGCGTTCATGGTGTGAACGGTGCGAGTTGTGAATGGCTCTTCGAAATGGCCTTTCCGCAAAATCGTCCGAGGCGCAAAAGCGCGCCGGAAAAGTGCGCCAAAGTTATCGATTAGAAATTTGGGACTCCTTTGTTATGTGGGAGTTACGGGAATTTCTAATTTCACGACCCGGTTCAGGAGTTTCATCAAAAAACCCACCCTTCGCGGAAGGCACGAAGGATGGGGCACCCGTCTCTGGAGCGGAAGGCGGGCGGCGTAAAGCCGCCCCTACGGCCTCGGCGGAGGATTCTTGCGGCGCGGGCTCGGCGGGAACGTCGTTTGGCGCGGTGGCGGAGCTTTGCCGCGCCTGCGCTCGGGGCAAGTCTTGCCGCGCGTTGCGCGGGGGCCGATGAGTCCGATCGGCCCCTACACAAGGTTCTTCGGCGGAGGCGGAAGGCCGGCGGCGTAAAGCCGCCGCTACGGCCTCGGCGGAGGATTCTTGAGACGCGGGCTCGGCGGGAACGTTGTTCGGCGTGGTGGCGGAGGTTTGCCGCGCTTCGCGCGGGGGCCGATGAAGCCGATCGGCCCCTACACAAGGTTCTTCGGCGGAGGCGGAAGGTCGGCGGCGTAAAGCCGCCCCTACGGCCTCGGCGGAGGATTCTTGCGGCGCGGGCTCGGCGGGAACGTCGTTTGGCGCGGTGGCGGAGCTTTGCCGCGCCTGCGCTCGGGGCAAGTCTTGCCGCGCTTCGCGCGGGGGCCGATGAAGCCGATCGGCCCCTACAGAGGCTTCTTTTTTGACGATGTTGGTGACGAGGACGCGACGAGGCGGCTCGTGCCATTGGCCGGTGTCGTTGACGCAAGCGCCAAGAGCATGGGCGGCGGCGATGATGCTGGCGGGCGTGGGGGTGATTTGGTCGGCTTGATCGAGAATGTGTTCAAAGACGAAGCGCAGATTGCGGCGGCGAACCTCGTCGAGGCCGAGGGCATAGGCGTGGCGATAGACGGCGATCCAGCCGATGCCTTTGTCGTTGAAGATGTTGCAAATGGCTTCGGGGCTGTGCCAGTGGATGAAGAGATCTTCGATGGCTTCGCGTTCGGGATGGTGACAGACGGTGCATTTGCGACGGTGGCGGGCGAGGTCGGGAGTGGAGCGGAGGAATTGCGGAGGGGCGGAGGATTTTCGGGTTGAGGATTTTGTGTTGGTCGTTGTGGCGTTGGCAGATGCGCGGAGGAGGTTCTTTGCGGTGGTAACGGCGGTGGACGACATTGTTTTCTCCTTTGAGTTTTGAGCCTGTGCGGCTGGATTTGTGTTGCGATTGGCGGTGCGTAAATAAGCTTCGTGCGCGGGGCGCGTGGCTTCGATGAAGGCGCGCAGGCGCGATTGGATTTCGGCGATTTGTTTTTCGAGTTCGGGCGGGTGGACGCGAGACGTGGGATGTTTGGTGGGGAAAGGCGACGAGTTTTCTGCGGGCCTGTGTGCGAGGTTGTGCGAATCATTGGCGGCGTGGGCGGCCATTTCAGAGTCTCCTCAGATTTTAGTTTTTTGTAGACTACCGTCAGGGTTGGTGGCTTCGGCCGTCCTGACCCGCGCCTGAAGCCAAAATAATTACGGCGAGTTTACCACAAAGGGAAGTTCTTGGCAAGGAAAAAATCAAAGGAAATAGGTGGCTAGTGGCTAGTGACGAGTGGCTAGCGAAAAGAAAAGACTTGCCGGCGCTGACGTGATCGACAGAGTGGTGATCAAGCGCTGAGGCAACCTTTAGCGCGGCGGCGAAATCAACCACTTTGATTCGTGCCGATGTAGGAAGCAGGGGGAGGTGTATATGCAAGCCGCGTGGCTGAAGTCTTCCGCTCTAAGTGGGACTTTGGGTCTGGGGATGATGCTGGCCGGCTGCGCAGGAATGTCGACTCCGCCGACTCCGGTTGGGCCGGGCTGCGTGGCGTCACAGGGTGTATACGCCTATGTGCTGAACAGTTCTCCCACGAGTGGCACCGTTTCGATGTTCGCGATGAACGATTGCACGGGAGGCCTGACGGCGCTGAATCCGGCCACGGTTGCCACAGGAGCCAATCCTAAGATGGTGGTGGTAACTCCGAATGGCCAGTTCGTCTATGTGGTGAATGCGGGCGACAACACCGTCTCGATGTATAGCGCGGCGGACACGGGAGTGTTGACGCCGCTGACGCCACCGACAGTGCCGACGGGAAATCTGCCGCAAGGGCTGGCGGTAGATTCGTTGGGCCGATTCGTTTACGCGGCGAACAGCAATGACAATACGGTTTCGATGTATACGATTAATCCTGGCACGGGAATGTTGACGCCGACGACTCCACCGACGTTCGCAGCAGGCTCAGGCCCCGACTTCGTGACGTTAACGGAAAGCGCGGGCCCCTTGGTGGAAGGAGGTTCCGGTTTCGCCTACGTGTCGAATCAGAATGACGATACGGTCTCGATGTACAGCGTCAACCAAACGACGGGCGTATTGAGGCCGCTGACGCCGGCGACCGTTGCGACCGGTCCTAGCCCGGTGGGAGTGACGTTGGACCCTGGTGGGTATGCTTACGTGCCGAATGAAGGTGGAAACACGATCTCGGTATATTCAATCAATACTGACGGCACGCTTACTTCCACAGGCACGGTGACAACAGGAAACCAACCCACGTCGGTGGCGGTGCCCTCGAGCAGGTTCGCCTATGTGGTGAATCGCTTGGACGACGCGGTTTCCACGTACACGATAAATGACAGTACGGGGAACTTAACGCCGAATGGAACCGGCACTGTCCCAACGAACGCTCAACCCTTCCCCATTATTCTCGGTCCGTACAGCAATTTTGCCTTCGTAGTGAACGAGAGCGGCTCGGTTTCAATATACAGCCTCAACAGTGATGGCACTTTGACCAACGTCGGAACGGCAGCGACCGGAAACGGTTCCGTGTGGATTGCCGTGACGGCCGTTCCTCACGCTGTACCAGCCGACCAGAAAGATCCCTGACGAAGAGCTTGCGCCTTTCGCAAGTGCTCCGGAAAAGCCACGAAATGCCGGCCTAAAGGCCGGCGCTACAAGAGACTGGCCGCGTTTCTTACCTGCCTACAAAGTCTTGGCGCGAGCGGAAGGCGGGCGGCGTAAAGCCGCCCCTACGAAAACCCCTGCCGGCCTGAAGGCCGGCGCTACAAAAACA
>JBAPRL010000006.1:0-21649 GCA_049281095.1 Candidatus Acidiferrales bacterium | reverse complement strand
ATCGGGACGATCGGGCACATCGATCACGGAAAGACCACGCTGACGGCGGCGATCACCAAGGTGCTGTCGAAGAACAACCCCAAGGTGCAGTTCCGGGCGTTTGATTCGATCGACAACGCGCCGGAAGAGCGCGAGCGGGGCATCACCATAGCGGTGTCGCACGTGGAGTACGAGACGGCGAACCGGCACTACGCGCACATCGACTGCCCGGGTCATGCGGATTACATCAAGAACATGATCACCGGCGCGGCGCAGATGGATGGCGCGATTCTGGTGGTGGCGGCGACCGACGGGCCCATGCCGCAGACGCGCGAGCATATTCTGCTGGCGCGGCAGGTGGGCGTGCCGTACATCGTGGTGTTTCTGAACAAGTGCGACGCGGTGGAAGATCCGGAGCTGCTGGATCTGGTGGAGATGGAAGTGCGCGATTTGCTGAAGACCTATCAATTCCCCGGGGACAAAGTGCCGGTGGTGCGCGGGTCGGCGCTGAAGGCGTTGGAGGGCGATGCGAAATGGGAGAAGTCGATCTTGGAATTGATGGAAGCGGTGGACAAGAGCATCCCGTTGCCGCAGAGAGACGTGGATAAGCCGTTTGCCATGCCCATCGAGGATATTTTCTCGATTTCGGGAAGAGGGACGGTGGTGACGGGGCGCGTGGAGCGCGGGAAAGTGAAAGTGGGAGAAGAGATTGAGATTGTGGGCTTCCGTCCGACGATGAAGAAAGTGGTGACGGGAGTGGAGATGTTCCGGAAGCTTTTGGATGAAGGGATAGCCGGAGACAACGTGGGATTGTTGTTGAGAGGGACGGAAAAAGAGGAAGTGGAGCGCGGGCAAGTGATCGCCAAGCCGGGCTCGATCACGCCACACACAAAGTTCAAGGCGGAAGCGTACGTGTTGACGAAGGAAGAGGGCGGGCGGCACACGCCGTTTTTCACCGGCTACCGGCCGCAGTTTTACTTCCGGACGACGGACGTGACCGGAGACGTGGCGCTGCCGACGGGCGTGGAGATGGTGATGCCGGGAGACAACGTGAGTGTGGAAGTGAAGCTGATCACGCCGGTGGCTTTGGAGAAGGGATTGCGGTTCGCGATACGCGAAGGCGGCCACACCGTGGGAGCCGGCGCTGTGACCGAGATTGTCGAGTAAAGGACCATGCGAGAAATCATCACGCTGCAATGCGGCGAATGTAAAAACCGAAATTATACGACCATGAAGAACCGGAAGAAGCACCCTGACCGGCTGGAGACGTCGAAGTTTTGCAATACGTGCCGGAAGCACACGCCGCACAAGGAAGTGAAGTAGGCGGCGCAGGTTCTTAAGCGCTATGGACGGGCAAGAGCGCGAGTGGTTTTGCTACATGGTTCGGTGCAAGGACGGAGCGCTGTATGTCGGCGTCGCAACTGACATAGAGGACCGAGTCCGAGAGCATAACCAGCGTCGCGGCGCAATGTTTACCGCGAAGCGAAGGCCAGTTGAGCTGATTTGGAGTGAAAGACATCCAAATCAACACTCAGCCCGGCAACGCGAAACTGAGTTGAAGGGCTGGCGACGGGAAAAGAAACTTGGATTGTTGGCGGGCAATTCAACGGGAGGCTCGCCGGCAAGCCCTGAGGCGCTGGGTTTAGCGACGAAGGGTCGACGAAACCGAGCGGGGATTGAGAACAACCCTTCGGGCCAAAAGACGGCCCTCAGGGTGAATTCCGAACCGGAGGTTCGGAATTCAGGGGAGTAGGTTCAACGGTAGACCGCCGGTCTCCAAAACCGGATGTGGGGGTTCGAATCCCTCCTCCCCTGCCAGTTTTGGAACGGGCGGCGAGCGAGACGGGCATAGCCGGAGCAAACGAGATTCATGACCGAGGCGGTGAAATTGAAAGACGAGCAGGAGAGCAGCGGCGGCGGATCGTCGATGCCGATGTCCGGGCCGTTCCAGAAGATCGCGGAGTATCCACGGCGCTGGAAGCTATTCTTCCATGACGTGCGCTCGGAAATGTCCAAGGTGGTCTGGCCCTCGCGGCAGGACGTGATTTCGACAACGATGGTGGTGACGATCACGGTGGCGTTCTTCGGGCTTTTTTTCCTCGGAACGGATTCGTTGTTCGGCGCGATGTTCAGTTGGGTGCTGAATCGGTTTAAGTAAAAGGGGCGGCTGCATAGCGAATTTGGCTAACGCGGGACAAAGCGAAGGAAGCGTCATGGCTAAGCAGTGGTACATCGTCCATACGTATTCGGGCTTCGAGAAGAAAGTGAAAGAGAGCCTCGAAGGGCGCGTGGCCGCGTTCGGACTGCAGGAAAAGATTGGGCGGATGATTATTCCGACCGAGTCGGTGGTCGAGGTGCGCGGCGGCAAGAAGGTGATTTCGCCGCGGATGTGCTACCCGGGCTACTTGCTGGTTGAAATGGACATGGACGATTACACGTGGCACGTGGTGCGCTCGACGCCGCGCGTGACGGGTTTTGTGGGTTCGGGGCAAACGCCCACGCCGCTGAGCGAAGAAGAAGTGGAAAACATTTTGAACCGCGCGACCACCACGGCAGAGAAGCCGCGTCCGAAGCTGACGTTCGATCGGAATGAGAATGTGCGCATCGTGGATGGGCCGTTCGCGAATTTTACGGGCGTGGTCGAGGAAGTGAATTCCGACCGCAGCACGCTGAAGGTCAGCGTGACGATTTTTGGGCGCTCGACGCCGGTGGAGCTGGATTTTGCGCAGGTAGAGAAGGTGGCGTAGCGGGCGCTTTGAGTTTTTAGGGGAGCTGGGATGGCAAAGAAAATTCAGACGACACTCAAGTTGCAATTGCCGGCGGCAAAAGCGACGCCGGCGCCGCCGGTGGGCACAGCGCTGGGCCCGCAGGGCGTCAACATCATGGATTTTTGCAAGCAGTTCAATGCCAAGACGAGCAAAGAGCCGGACGGGATGATCATTCCGGTGGTGGTGACGATTTACAGCGACCGGACGTTCACGTTCATTACGAAGACGCCGCCGGCGTCTGAGCTGCTGAAGCGCGCCGCGGGAATCGTGAAGGGTTCTCCGGAGCCAAACAGAAATAAAGTGGCGAAAGTCAGCCGCAAGCAGGTGGAAGAGATCGCCAAAATAAAGCTTGTCGACCTGAATACGACAAAGCTGGAATCGGCGGTTCGCACGGTGATGGGCACGGCGCGAAACATGGGCATTGAAGTCGAGGGCTAGTTCGGACGGCATCAGGAGAAGCGATGAGCAAGGTCGGCGGGAAAAATATTGAAAAGGCGCGCAAGCTGGTGGAAACGCGCGCGTACAAATTAGGCGAGGCGGCGGAGCTTCTCAAGAAAACGCACTTCGTGAAGTTTGACGAGACGGTGGAGCTGGCCATCAATCTGGGCGTGGATCCGAAACAGTCGGACCAGATGGTGCGCGGCACGGTGGTATTGCCGAACGGGCTGGGAAAATCGAAGCGCGTGTTGGTGATCGCCGGCGGCGAGAAAGTGCGCGAAGCGCAGGAGGCTGGCGCGGATTTCGTCGGCGGCGAAGACATGGTCACGAAGATCGTGGGCGGTTGGACGGACTACGATGCGGTGATCGCGACGCCGGACATGATGAAGTCGGCTGGCCGGTTGGGCAAAGTGCTGGGGCCGCGCGGCTTGATGCCGAATCCGAAGACCGGCACGGTGACGTTCGAAGTGGCGCGCGCGGTGAAAGAAATCAAGGCCGGCAAGGTGGAATTCCGGCTGGACAAGACGGGAATCATTCATTCGCCCATTGGGAAGATCAGTTTTGGAGCGCAGCAGCTTGCCGAAAACGCGCTGGCGCTTCTCGGCGCGGTGTCCAAGGCGAAGCCGGCGACGGCGAAGGGCAAATACATCCGGCGCGTGACGCTGACTTCGACAATGGGGCCGGGGATTTTGATCGACCACGTGGAAGTGGAAACCGCGGCATCGGCTGCTTAAGGTTTGACGAGGGGATCAGGATGGGAATGAAGAAGCAGGAGAAGAAGGACCACGCGCAGAAGCTTCGCGCCGAACTGGCGAACGTTTCAACTGTGATTCTCTCGACGTTCCAAGGAATCACGGTGGAGCAGGATACGCAGCTTCGCCGCGCTGTGGAAAAGGCGGGCGGGCGTTATCAGGTGGTGAAAAACACGCTGGCCGAGCGAGCCGGTTCAGGTACTCCGGTAGAGCCGCTGCTGAAGGATTTGAAGCAAACGAATTCCATTGCGTACACGGCGGCGGATCCTGTGGCGCTGGCAAAAGTACTGAGCAAGGTGGCGAAGGATGTTCCGGCATTCAAGTTCCGCGCCGGCTGGGTGGAAGGGCGCGTGATTTCGATTGCGGAAATCCAGCAACTCGCGCAACTGCCAAGCAAGGAAGAGCTGATCAGCAAGGTGATGTTCCTGCTCAATGCACCGGCGCAGCGATTGGCTTCGGTGATGGCGGCGGTATCGCGGAATTTGGCGGTGGTGACGAACGAAGCGGTGAAAGCCAACAAGTTCGGCCCGGGCGGCGGAGAAGAGTCCGCTCCGGCAGCGAAATCAGAATAATTAGAGTTTAACTTCACGGAGGATAGGAAAACGCGATGGCGAGCAAAGTAGAAACGATCCTGGATGAGATCAAGGGCCTGACGCTTCTCGAAGCGTCGGACTTGGTCAAGAAGATGGAAGAGGCGTTCGGCGTCTCGGCTGCAGCAGCGGCTCCGATGATGGTTGCGGGCGGAGCGGCGGCAGGCGGCGCGGCTCCGGCGGAAGAGAAGACGGAATTCACCGTGGTTCTGACCGAAGTCGGCGCGAACAAGATCAACGTGATTAAGGCGGTACGCGAAGTCACGAGCCTCGGCCTGAAAGAGGCGAAGGATCTGGTTGATGGCGCTCCCAAGCCTGTGAAGGAAGGGATCAACAAGGAAGAAGCCGCCACGATCAAAAAGAAGTTCGAAGACGCGGGAGCTAAGGTCGAGATCAAGTAGTGCCGCTGGCGAGCAAAAATCGCCAAGCGAGACGAGGCATTCTTTCACGCGCGTGGTTCACCGAGATGTTGTATCTCATCACGCGTCCTGCCCGGACTCCTTGCCGTGGTGTCACTACGGCAATGGTCCGGTTTAACCCCCAGAAGGGAACGAGGTAAATCAGCATGCGGAACGGTAATCGTTCGACACGAGAACGGAAACGTCTGGACTTTGCGCGCATTCGCGCGGCGGTGCAGATCCCAAACTTGATCGACGTGCAGAAAAAGTCCTACGAGCGCTTCCTGCAGATGGACAAGCTGCCGAGCGAGCGCGAGGACACGGGACTGCAGTCGGTGTTTACATCCGTATTTCCGATACAGGATTTTCGCGGGCTGTCGCAGCTCGACTTCGTGGATTACGCGATTGGCGACTGGGAGTGCAAGTGCGGCCATCTGCGCGGGCTGCATCACCTCCGCGCGACGTGCCGGAACTGCGGCGCTTCGGTGGTCACCAATCCGTACAAGACGGGCGACGTGGTCTGCTCGAAGTGCGGCGCGTTCAACCGCAACACGCCGACCTTCTGTAACAAGTGCGGCGATCCGGTCACGCTGCAATTGAAGTATGACGTGAACGAATGCCAGGAGCGCGGCATGACGTATTCCGCGCCGCTGAAGGTGACCATTCGCCTGACCATCTACGACAAGGATCCCGAAAGCGGCGCGAAATCGATTCGCGACATCAAGGAACAGGAAGTTTTCTACGGCGATATTCCGCTGATGACCGAGAACGGCACGTTCATCATCAATGGAACCGAACGGGTGATCGTCAGCCAGTTGCACCGTTCGCCGGGCGTGTTCTACGAGACCGCCAACAACCGCAGTTACTTCCTGGGGAAAATCATTCCGTATCGCGGGTCGTGGGTCGAATTCGAATACGACACCAAGAACATTTTGTATGTTCGCATCGACCGCAAGCGCAAGTTCCTAGGATCGATTTTCCTGCGCGCTCTGGGAATGAAGTCCAATGAAGAAATTCTGCGAACGTTCTATCAGGTGGAGCGAATTTCGCTGCGCGACCGGCAATTGCTGTGGAATGTCTCCGAAGGGCTGGTTGATCGCAAGCTCGCGCACGAGATCAAGCATCCGCACTCGGGCGACGTGATCGTTGGCGCGCACAAGCGCATCACCGAGGCGCTTTACAAAGAACTCCTGAAGTCCAGGGTCAACCAGGTGGAAGTGCCTCCTGCGGACCTCGAAGGGGCAGTTACGGTCGGCGAACTGGTTAACCGGCAGACGGGCGAAGTGCTGCTGGAAGCCAACAAGCCGCTCAATCCGGAAACCTGGGCGTCGCTCGGGGAAGCCGGAATCACGGAGGTGGATGTTTGCTTCCCGGAGCGGGATGACGTCGGCGTCATCGTCGGCCGAACGCTCGACAAGGATGCGATTCGCAATTCGCGCGAAGCGCTGATTGAGATTTACCGCAAGTTGCGCCCGGGCGATCCGCCGACGCTGGAAACGGCTACGGCGCTTTTCAACGGCATGTTTTTCGATCCGCGGAAATACGATTTCAGCCGCGTCGGCCGGCTGAAATTCAACATCAAGCTCGGGCTGGAGACGCCGCTGGACAAGCGCACGCTCGATCCAGGAGATTTCGTCGCCGCGATCAAATACCTGCTCAAGCTGCGCAAGAACATCGGCACGGTCGACGACATCGATCATCTCGGCAATCGCCGCGTCCGCGCGGTGGGTGAACTGCTCGAGAATCAGTTCCGCATCGGCCTGGTGCGCATGGAGCGCGCCATCAAAGAAAAGATGTCCGTGTACCAGGAAATGTCCACGGCCATGCCGCACGACCTGGTGAACGCCAAGCCGGTGATGGCGGCGATCCGCGAATTTTTCGGCAGCTCGCAGTTGAGCCAGTTCATGGACCAGACCAATCCCTTGAGCGAGATCACGCACAAGCGGCGGCTTTCGGCCCTTGGGCCGGGCGGTCTCTCGCGCGAGCGTGCCGGATTCGAAGTGCGCGACGTGCATCCCACGCACTACGGCCGCATTTGCCCGATTGAAACGCCGGAAGGCCCGAACATCGGATTGATCAGCTCGCTCTCGTGCTACGCGCGGATCAACGAATTCGGGTTTATCGAATCGCCTTATCGCAAGGTGAAGAACGGCCGGGTGATCGACTACTTGCAGATCGTCAACGCGGGCGGCAGCGAATTCAAGCCCGGCGAAATCGTCGAGAAAGAAAAAGTGGAATCGGCGAACGAGGATCTGGGGCGCAGCAAAGTCACGTCCGAAGCGCACTGCTTCTACTTGTCGGCGTGGGAAGAAGACCGCTACGTGGTGGCGCAGGCCAACGCGTCGCTCGACGAGCGCGGCCGCATTACGACCGAGCTGGTCAATTGCCGGCAGGCGGGCAACTTCGTGTTGAAATCACGCGACGAAGTGGACTACATCGACGTTTCGCCGAAGCAGCTGGTATCCGTCGCGGCGAGCTTGATTCCGTTCCTTGAGAATGACGACGCGAACCGCGCGCTGATGGGCTCGAACATGCAGCGCCAAGCTGTGCCGCTGATTAAGGGCGAGGCGCCGCTGGTGGGAACGGGCATGGAGCGAGTGACGGCGCACGACTCCGGAGCGGTGGTGAGCTGCAAACGCGACGGCATCATCGATCAGGTCGATTCGGAGCGCATCATCGTGCGTGTCGAGTCGGACCAGTCGGGCGTGCTGAGCCGCGAAGTAGGCTCGGATATTTACCTGCTGACGAAGTTCAAGCGGTCGAATCAGAATACGTGCATCAATCAAAAGCCGCTGGTGCGCGCGGGAGACCGCGTCCGCCAAGGACAAGTGCTGGCCGACGGGCCGTGCACGGACCGCGGCGAGCTGGCGCTGGGCCGCAACGTACTCGTCGCGTTTCTGCCGTGGCGCGGCTACAACTTTGAGGACGCTATCCTGGTCAGCGAAAAGCTGGTGCAGGAGGATTACTACACCTCGATTCACATTGAGGAATACGAAATCGAGGCGCGTGACACCAAGCTCGGCCCCGAAGAAATCACGCGCGATATTCCCAACATCAACGAAGGTTTTTTGCGCAATTTGGATGAGAGCGGCGTGATTCGCATCGGCGCGACGGTGAAGCCAGGCGATATTCTGGTGGGTAAAGTGACACCCAAGGGCGAAACGACGCTCACTCCGGAAGAGAAGCTGTTGCGCGCGATCTTCGGCGAGAAGGCCGGAGACGTTCGCGACGCTTCGCTGTATTGTCCGCCGGGCATCGAGGGAACCATCGTCGACGTGAAGATTTTCTGCCGCAAGGGAGCGGAAAAGGACGAGCGTCATAAGGCCATCGAGGCGGCGCAAATCTTCAAGCTCGAAAAGAACCTCGCCGACGAAATCCGAATTCTCACCGACGAGCGTCTAAAGCGGCTCACGAGCTTGCTGGGCAGCCAAAAACTGATGGCCGACCTGCACGACGAGCGTACCAACAAGCGCCTGCTGACCAAGGGCACGGAGCTCACGCGCGATATCCTGGAAAAGATCTCGACGCGCAATTTGAAGCGCCTGCGCTTGTCGGATAAGGACCCGCTACTCATCGAGAAGATCGATGAAATCGAAGAGATGACTTCGCGGCAGATTGATGTGCTGCGGAAGATCACCGAAGAGCGCAAGGAAAAGCTCAAGAAGGGCGATGAGCTGCCGCCGGGCGTCATCAAGCTGGTGAAAGTGTACATCGCCATGAAGCGCAAGCTGTCGGTCGGCGACAAAATGGCCGGCCGCCACGGAAACAAGGGCGTGATCGCGCGGATCGTGCCGGCGGAAGACATGCCGTACCTGCCGGATGGCACGCCGGTCGAAATCGTCCTCAATCCGCTGGGCGTTCCGTCGCGCATGAACGTAGGCCAGATTCTGGAGACGCACTTAGGCTGGGCTTCGAAGGAACTGGGAGGCCAAATCGCCAAGCTGCTCGACGAAGAGTCGCGCGCCGACGTCGTGCGCAAGTGGTTCAAGGATGCTTTTGGACCAACGTCGGTTTGGGATTCCATCAAGGAGCTCGACGACGAGGAAATCATCAATCTGGGCGAGCACTTCCGCGAGGGAATTCCGGTGGCGACGCCGGTGTTTGACGGAGCGCGCGAAAAGGATATTCGCCAGCTCTTGCAGGCGTCCGGCCTTCCGGAGACCGGCAAGATCGCGCTCTATGATGGAATGACTGGCGACGTGTTCGCGCAGCAAGTAACCGTGGGCTACATTTACATGCTCAAACTGTCGCACCTGGTGGACGACAAGATCCACGCACGCTCCATCGGCCCGTATTCGCTCATCACGCAGCAGCCGCTCGGCGGAAAGGCGCAGTTCGGTGGCCAGCGCTTTGGAGAAATGGAAGTGTGGGCGCTGGAGGCTTATGGCGCAGCGCACATTCTCCAGGAGCTGCTCACCGCGAAATCCGACGACGTCTACGGCCGCGCCAAGATTTACGAGGCCATCGTCAAAGGCGAGCCGGGGATCGAGCCCGGGGTGCCGGAATCTTTCAACGTGCTCGTTCGTGAATTGCAGTCGCTCTGCCTGGACGTGGAGTTGATGAAGCGCCAGAAACCGCAGATTGAGCCGGCTGCAGCCGATTAATCGCCCCGACTTTGTCGAGGCATGACAGCGAATTTTATTGTCCCGGCTTTGCCGGGACGGGAGGTTAGCCCTTGTATCGTTCTAGCCCGTATGATCGCGCCAGTCAGATTGCCGATTTTGATTCGATCCGCATCAGTTTGGCGAGTCCTGAAAAAATCCGTTCGTGGTCCCACGGCGAGGTAACCAAGCCGGAGACCATCAATTACCGCACGTTCAAGCCGGAGCGCGATGGATTGTTCTGCGCGAAAATCTTCGGTCCGGTGACGGACTGGGAGTGCTTGTGCGGCAAGTACAAGCGCATGAAGCACCGCGGCGTCATTTGCGACAAGTGCGGCGTGGAAGTCACGTTGAGCAAAGTGCGGCGCGAGCGGCTGGGCCATATTGAGCTGGCGTCGCCGTGTTCTCACGTGTGGTTTTTCAAGGGATTGCCGAGCCGCATCGGCTATTTGCTGGATATTTCCATGCGCGACCTTGAGCGCGTCCTTTACTTCGAGGCGTTTGTGGTCACTGACGCGGGCGAAGCTCCGGGAATCAAGGAAAAGGAACTGCTGCTCGACGACAAGTACCGCGAACTGCAGAAGGAGTTCGCCGGGAAATATCGCGCAGGAATGGGCGCGGAGGCCATCAAGGAATTGCTGCGCCGCGTCGACATCGAAAAGCTCTCGGAAGAGCTGCGCGAAAAAATGAAGATTGATCCCAGCCTGCAGAAGCGCATCAAGTACGCCAAGCGGCTGAAAGTGGTCGAATCGTTCCGCAAGAGCGGCAATCGTCCCGAGTGGATGATTCTGGACGTGATTCCGGTGCTGCCGCCGGAGTTGCGGCCTTTGGTGCCTCTCGATGGCGGGCGCTTCGCAACGTCGGATTTGAATGACCTTTACCGGCGCGTGATCAATCGCAACAACCGGCTGAAGAAGCTCATGGAGCTGCACGCTCCTGACGTGATCGTGCGCAACGAGAAGCGCATGCTTCAGGAAGCAGTGGATGCGCTGTTCGACAATGGCCGCCGCGGCCGCGTTCTTCGCGGAACCAACAACCGTCCGCTCAAATCGCTTTCCGATACGCTCAAGGGCAAGCAGGGCCGCTTCCGCCAGAACTTGCTGGGCAAGCGCGTGGACTATTCGGGCCGCTCGGTCATCGTGGTGGGGCCGGAACTCAAGCTGCACCAGTGCGGACTGCCGAAGAAAATGGCGCTTGAGCTGTTCAAGCCGTTCATCTATCACCGGCTGGAAGCGGCGGGCCATTGCACAACGATCAAGCAGGCCAAGGAGCTGGTCGAGCAGCAGGAATCGATCGTCTGGGACATTCTCGAAGAGGTCATCCGCGAGCATCCGGTTCTGCTGAACCGCGCGCCTACGCTGCACCGTTTGGGCATTCAGGCGTTCGAGCCTGTGTTGGTGGAAGGCAAGGCCATTCGCATCCATCCGCTGGTGTGCACCGCGTTCAATGCGGACTTTGACGGCGATCAGATGGCCGTGCACATTCCGTTGTCTCCGGAAGCGCAGGTCGAAGCCTCGGTGTTGATGCTTAGCTCGCACAATATACTTTCGCCCGCGAATGGCGGCCCTTTGGCCGTCCCGACGCAGGACATGGTGCTGGGAATTTATTACCTGACCAAGTCCAAGCCCGGCGCGAAGGGGGAAGGCCGCGCGTTTGGTACCGTGGAAGAAGTCCTGCTGGCGCTCGAAACGGGCGAGGTGGAACTGCTGACGCCAATCCGTCTGCGCATCACCAAGGAAGTCGTCGATATGACCACGGCATACGATGACCAGGACGTTACGCATACGGAGTCGGTCACACTGAACAAGCAATTCCTGCAGACGACCGTCGGCCGCGTGATCTTCAACGATCACCTTCCACCGGAGATGCCTTTCGTCAACGGCTTGCTGAAGAAGAAAGGCACGCAGCAACTGGTGCAATATTGTTATTTGCGCTTCGGCTTGGAGCGCACCGTGAAGATGCTCGACAAGCTGAAGGACCTGGGCTTCCTGTACGCGACCAAGGCGGGAATCTCCATCGGCATCAGCGACATGTTGATCCCGGGAGACAAGGCGAAGCTCGTGGACACCGCCGAGCGCGAGGTGGTGAAGGTGCAGCAGCAGTATCTCGATGGCGCCATTACCAACGGAGAGCGCTACAACAAGGTAATCGCAATTTGGAGCGACGTCACCGAAAAGGTGGCCGATGAGATGTTCAAGGCGCTCGAGAACCAGGACAAAGAAGGCACCATGAATCCGATTTACATCATGGCGGACTCGGGCGCTCGCGGATCGAAGCAGCAAATTCGCCAGCTCTCCGGCATGCGCGGGTTGATGGCCAAGCCTTCGGGTGAGGTTATCGAAACGCCGATCACGTCGAACTTCCGCGAAGGCCTCGACGTGTTGCAGTACTTCATCTCGACGCACGGCGCGCGCAAAGGCTTGGCGGATACCGCTCTGAAGACCGCGGACTCCGGCTACCTGACGCGCAGGCTGGTCGACGTGGCGCAGGACGTCATCATCAACGAGTTCGATTGCGGCACAGCGGACGGCATTTACGTCGAACCCATCCTTGAAGCCGGGGTCGAAGTCGAGCCGCTGCGCGACCGCGTGATTGGCCGCGTTTCGCTCGAAAAGATCAAGGATTACGAAGGTAACGTGATCGTTGAGATCAACCAGGAAGTGACGGAAGAACTCGCCAACGCGATTCAGGCAGCCGGCATTGAGCGCGTGAAAATTCGCTCCGTGCTGACCTGCGAATCCCGCCGTGGAGTTTGCGCGCGCTGTTACGGCCGCAATCTCGCAACGGGACGATTCGTCGAAATGGGCGAAGCGGTAGGAGTGATCGCGGCACAGTCCATCGGCGAGCCGGGCACGCAGCTCACCATGCGGACGTTCCATATCGGCGGAACGGCGACGCGCGTCACCGAACAGTCCAAAGTCGACGCCAAGAACAACGGCTTCGTGAAGTTTATCGACTTGAAAGTCGTCGAGGGCCGCGGCAAAACGTTCATCTCTATGAACCGCTCCGGCCTCATCGCCGTGGTCGACGAAAAGGGCCGCGAGAAAGAGCGCTACCACGTCGTTTACGGGGCGCGCCTCAAGGTGGAGGACGGTCAACCCGTTACGATCGGCCAGACCATGGCCGAATGGGATCCGTACACCTTCTCGATTCTCACGGAGACGGGCGGCACGGTGCAGTTCAAGGATCTGCAGTCCGGAATCACCATCGAAGAGCAGGTCGACGAAGTCACCGGGCTTTCACAGCTGGTGGTCACTTTGCCGCCGGGCGATGAAAAGCACCAACCCACCATCCACATTCGCGATTCCGCAGGACGCGTGCGCAAGAAATACCTGATGCCGTCTCGCGCGCACTTGATGGTTGCCGATGGCGACGAGGTGCATCCGGGCGACGTGCTGGCGAAGATCCCCCGCGAAACCACAAAGACGAAGGACATCACCGGAGGTCTGCCGCGCGTTGTGGAGTTGTTTGAGACGCGCAAGCCGAAGGATCCGGCGGTCATCAGCGAAATCGACGGAGTGGTCAAGTACGGCGAGATCGTCAAGGGCATGCGCCGCATTTACGTGGAGAGCGAGGACACCAAGACCATCAAGGAATACTCGATTCCACGTGGCGTGCACATCAACGTGCAAGAAGGCGAACATGTTCACGCCGGCGAACCGCTGATTGACGGCCCGCTCAATCCGCACGACTTGCTCGCGGTGCTGGGCGAGAAATTCACGCAGGCTTACCTGGTGAATTCGGTTCAGGAGGTCTACCGCCTGCAGGGCGTGAACATCAACGACAAGCACATCGAAACCATCGTCCGGCAGATGATGCGGTGGGTGAAGGTGGAAGACGTGGGCGACACGCCGTTCCTTCTGGAAGAGCAGGTGGATAAGTTCCGTTTCCGGGAAGAAAACGACCATGTGATTCACGATGGCAATCGTCCCGCGACGGGGCGGCCTCTGCTGCTCGGAATCACGAAGGCTTCGCTCTCGACGGATTCGTTCATCTCCGCCGCAAGCTTCCAGGAAACGACGCGCGTCCTTACAGAAGCGGCCATCTCCGGCAAGGTGGATTATCTGCGCGGCCTGAAGGAGAACGTGATCATGGGCCGGCTGATTCCCGCCGGCACAGGGCTGGACCGCTACCGTGCAGTTCAGTTGCTCACGGAGCTTCCCAAGGAGGAGCCGGAGGCGGAAGAGCCCCAGCTCACCGCGGAAGAAGCTGCAGCGCTGGACTTTCTGCGGAAGGATAGCGATACGGTCGCCGAAGGTTAGGCTCAGACTCAGACGTACCGCGAACAAGCGAGCGGCGCGCGAAGGCAAGCGCGCCGCTTTTTCTTTTGGCCACTCTTGGCCATTGTCTGGTGGGTTTTCCCGTCACGCCATCCTTCATTGAATCTGTGGAAACTTAGCTTCTTTACGATTTGTCGCCGCAATCGCGCAGCCGCTACAATGGTTGAATCAGTTCGGATGTCCCTCCGGTCGTGCGGTTCGAGGACAAGCGTCGGCTCACATGGCAAGAACGAAGAAAACCAGCGGCGTTCCTAAGAAAGTCGAATCCAGCGCCTATCCTGGGCCGCCGGATGATGCCCGACGCGAAGAGCTCTTTGAAGTCGTGGCCCGTTCGCAGCGCGGTTTCCGCGAACTGATTGACAGTTTTGACCGCATCGCCTTCAACCTGTCCCTGGATGGCCGCATCCAGGTCATCAACCGCCGATTCGCAGATGTGCTGGGCCTTCCCTTCGCCGCGATCGTGGGCCATCCGCTGGAGGAGTTCGTTGCCGAACCGAAGTCCGCGGAGCTCGCGCGGGCGTTGCCGCATTTTCTCGAAAAGCGCTTCTGGGCCGGCGTCATCCCGGTGCGTTGGAAGTCCAAATCGGAGGTGCGATTTTACGATTGTGCGTTGTACGCGGTCGTAAAAGATGGCAACGTGACTGGCGTCAGCGGCTTGGCGCGCGATATTTCGCTTCAGCGCGAAGCGGAGTCGCGTTTCACGGATCTCTTCGAAACGCTACACGAAGGAGTGTACTTTGCCGCTCCCAGCGGAGAGATGCTCGACGTGAACCCGGCCGCGGTCCGCATGCTGGGATATGAAAGCAAGGAGGAATTGCTCAAACAGCCGGTCGATCGGCATTTCGTCGGTGCCACAGAGAGGGCCGCTCTATTGGAAGAGTTGCAAAGGTCCGGCTCCGTCCGCGATCGCGAACTGACCTTGCGGCGCAAGGACGGCTCGTTTATCCGTGTGCTCAATTCCAGTGTGGCCATACGCGACGCCGCGGGCGAATTTGTCCGCTTTCAGGGCTCGCTCGTGGATATCACCGAGCGCGGGCAGATGGAGCGCCGCCTGCGCGAGGAACAGGAGTTTGTGCGCCGGCTTGTGGCGTGCTTTCCGGACATCATTGTGGTGCTCGACACCAACGGGCGCTATACCTTCGTGAGCCCCCGCGTTCAGGAATTCCTGGGCTACACACCGGATGACTATGTGGGGGCCAGCCTCGAGGAGCGTCCGCACCCGGACGACCGCAATTCGCTGCTTGATTTCTTTCGTAGCCTCACGACCGGCGCAATCGGCTTTGGCGCCGTGGAATATCGCACCGCCCACAAAGACGGCGGCTGGCGAATCGTGCGCGCCAATGCCAGTCCTCTGACCAACGCCGAAGGGCAAATTATCGGCGTGGTCGCCTCAGCGCGGGACGTCACCGAATCGAAGCGCCTGGAACAACAATTGATGCAATCGGAAAAACTGGCGGCCATTGGGCAAATGGTTTCCGGTGTGGCGCATGAGCTGAATAATCCGCTCACGGCCATACTCGGTGTCAGCGACTTGTTGCAGGAGCGCACCGCGGATGAGGCCTCGCGCCGCCAGGTTCAGTTGATTCACAAGCAGGCGCGCAAGGCAGCGGAGCTCGTTCAAGGATTGCTCATGTTTTCACGCCCGTCCCGGCATCAGAGCCAGCACGTTCGCGTCACCGACTTGATCGCTCGCGCGATCGAATTGCAAAAAACGGAGTTGGAGGCCCGGCATATTAGGGTGAGCGTGGATGCAACGCCAGGTCTGCCGGTGATTGAAGCGGACCCGCAGCACATGACCCAGGTCTTCGTCAATCTGCTTACGAATGCGGAACAAGCGATCGCGTCGGTAAGCGATCACGGCCGAATTTCGATTCATGTTAATGCCGTGAACGGGGAACAAGAAATCTTGATCGACGATGACGGGCCCGGGATTCGCGCGGAAATTCGCGCGAAGATCTTCGATCCCTTCTTTACCACGCATCGCACCAGCGGTGGGTCCGGACTGGGGCTGACTATTTGCCTGGTCATCGTCAAGGAACACGGCGGCACGATTGAAGCGCAAACATCTTCGCAAGGAGGCGCCCGTTTCCGCATTTTATTGCCGTCAGTCGCAAGCGGCACGCCTTCCGTGAAAACATCAGGCCCATCCTCTCGTGATTGCCTGAAAGGCCGGTCGATCCTCGTGGTCGATGATGAGGGAGGCATTCGGGAATTGGTTCAGCAGGGCCTGGCGGCACGGGGAGCCGTCGTAGATGCCGTTGGAACCGGAGAAGAGGCATGGAATCGTCTAATGTCTCGATCGTACGACCTCGTCTTATGCGACTCCAACTTGGATGGTGAGAGCGGATCGGGACTGTTCCAAAGAATCACGAACGGAAAAGGATCTCAGCCGCCGCGATTTGTGCTTATGACCGGCGAGTTGCTGGACGCGAATGAGGTATCATCCTGGGAGAAGAAGGGCGCGCGGGTGCTGCAGAAGCCGTTCCAGATTTCAGAGCTTGTGGCCGTGCTTGAAGCGTTCCTTGCTGCTCCGTCCCCGGAACTAAAATCCATCGAGCGCTAGAGCTCGCGCTACTTTTTCCCGTTCGTCTGTTTTCGGCGCGAATCTACGCCGAAATCCCATAGTAAGAGGCTCATGCCTTCTTTGGGATAAAACTGCGCAAGCGCGTATTCCCCCGGACGGAGCGATTGCCCCAGCGTGAAACGATACAGGCCTTTCGCCACTTGCCATTCTTGCAGGGAGACGGTCTTGCCCTTGTGGTTCTGCTGCCCGAAAAGCGTGTCGATGTTCTCGATGTGTCTCTTGTCGCCCTGCACGGGGGCCACGAGCAGTTCGATCTGCGGTTCGCCAAGGTCCTTCGTGCGAAAATAAAACTCCGGAGTAGGATTGGTAATTCGAAAAGTTGCGTGGCGGCCGGGCAGGTCCACGCTTGTGCGCAACGGTATCACTGGCAAGGGAACGACGACTTGTTCCACGAAGTGACCCTTGTTCAGCTTCGTGGAAGCGGGCGATTGCTTGAGAGGGAAAATGGCTTGGCCATCGAGGATGAAAAAGCCCTCGCCCGGCGGCAGGAAAACGCCGGGAACGACTTCGAAACTCGCGTCGACGTCGAGCGGCGCCGCCTTTGCTGCCTCTTCTCCAGCTTTGATCTTGTTGGTTAAGGCTGCATCGGTCTTCTCGGCATCCGCCTCGGCTTGCTTGGTGGCCGGCCAATCGACCAGGGATGCAGGCATTTCTTCCCACTCGGAGCGTTCCACGCTGAAGTAGCGGACGCGGTCTCCATCCAGCTGATAACTGCTTACGATTTGGAAAGTGCCATCCTTCATGACCAGCTTCTTGCCGCGAGGAACCGCGGGGCTCGAAGCGTCTTGCTGTGTTGCTATGGCGAAGAGGCGGGGTCGCGGCGCCGTCGACGCATTGGGTGTAGTAAGGAGCGTCCCAAGAAGGACGGACACGGCAAAGCGCAAGAATCCGAAAAGGCTGCGGCTGTGCATGGCGGAAATAGGCTTCGCTCACTGTCCCTGAATTTAGGATGCTGTCTCGGCTGGGCAGTTTGCCAAGCCACTCCAGTCTATATTGCTAAGCAGGCGACGGCAATCACCTGAACCTTTGCGCGAAGGAAACGATTCTCTTCTCGACAAGTGCCGATGCGTTGCGAACGAACAGGCTGCGGACTGGCTTAGTGGTCGCAGCGAGGGGAGAGTACGTTGAGGATCATCAACTCCGAGTTCGTAAAAAGCCACTTTTCTGCCTCAGCTCCGGCCGCTTCGGCTGCGCGGACCAGTGAGCCGAGATGCTTCAGTTGAGCTAATTTTCGGAGGTGCTCCAGGCAAATCCCCGTTACACGAGAAACTTCGTCTTCGGTGAATAGCTTTTGACTCGATGGAATATAGGACAATTCTTCGATTCCTCCCGATTACTCTTTCTGAGTCATCGGAAACCACAAGACGAGTAAGCACGTATCGTGCCAATCTTCTGGCGCGGGCCGACAGGGATAAATCCGCATATCAAGTACTTTGCGAACAATGATTTGCAGCAACGGCCTTGAAAGGGGCATGAGCCGGCTGGCCGCGTTTATTCCAAAAACGTAGGAAATGTTTTGCCCATCTTACGGAGGTCGCTACAGTTTTTTGTAGGAGATTCTAAACGCTGTAGTTGGTCTCAAATGCCTGCGCCAAGTGCAAGATGCGGTCTTCCGCGAAGGGAGGGCCGAAGATTTGTAGCCCTATAGGCAGTCCGTCTGACGTAGTGCCGCAGGGAATAGAAATCGCCGGGACGCCCGCCAAGTCTCCTGTAACTGTATAAATATCAGATAGATACATCGCCAGAGGGTCGTCGATCCGTTCGCCGATACGGAAGGCCGGCGAAGGGGACGTGGGCGTGACGATCACGTCCACTTTTTCAAACGCAGCGGTAAAGTCGCGCGTGATCAGCGAACGCACCTTCTGGGCGCGCAGATAATAGGCATCATAGTATCCCGAAGACAACGCATATGTTCCAAGCATGATACGGCGTTTCACTTCGGCGCCGAATCCCTGGCCGCGGGTCTTCTGGTACATTTCGCGCAGATTGCTTCCGTCCACACGCAGGCCGTAGCGGACACCGTCGAAACGGGCCAGATTGGAGCTTGCCTCCGCGTTCGCGACGATGTAATACGTCGCGATTGCGTAATCGGTGTGCGGCATGCTCAGGTTCACAGTTCGGCAACCGAGCCTTTTGAGAGTTTCGATTCCGCTCTCGACTTTCTGTCGCACCTCGGCGTCCATTCCTTCGCCGAAATACTCCGCCGGAATTCCGATGCGCATTCCTTCAACAGGTTTTTGTGTTCCGGCGGAAAAACTCGGCAGGGGGACGCTGGCCGACGTCGAATCGTTCTCATCGCGCCCGGAAATCACCGCCAGGAAGGCAGCGATGTCGCTTACGGTGGTGGCAAATGGCCCGATGCGATCGAGAGAAGAAGCAAACGCGATGAGCCCGTAACGCGACACGCGGCCATAGGTTGGCATCATCGCCGGAACACCACAGAGCGCGCCTGGCTGCCGAATTGAGCCGCCCGTGTCCGTTCCCAGTGCGCCCACGGCCAACTGCGCGGCTACGGCCGCCGCGGAACCTCCGCTCGAACCGCCAGGTACGCGGTCCAGCGCCGCTGGATTGTGCACCGGGCCGTACGCAGAATTTTCATTGGAGCTGCCCATGGCGAACTCGTCACAGTTCGTCTTTCCGAGAATCACCGCGCCCGCCTCTTCCAGTCGCGCCACAGCGGTCGCATCGTACGGCGGAATGTAATGTTCGAGGATGCGCGACGCGCACGTGGTGCGTATTCCTCGTGTGCTGATGACGTCCTTGATGGCGACGGGCACGCCCGCGAGCGGCGGCAGTTCTTTTGCGCTTGCGCGCATTCCGTCGATACGGTCGGCCTGTGCGTAGGCGCGCTCCGGCGAAAGCGTCAGGAATGCATTCAATTCAGGATTGCGTTTCTCGATGCGTGAGTAAAACTCGGCGGTCAGTTCGCGCGCGGAGATCGTTTTCGCTTCGAGCGCCGCGCGTACGGAAGACACCGTCCACTTCTTGACAGCGTTCACCGCTCAATAACCTTGGGGACACGGAAATAGGGGGTTTTGGCCTGCGGCGCTTGTTCCAGGATGGCCTTCGAAACGTCCGATCTGCGCACCACATCATCGCGCAACGTCGCTCCCGGCGCGGCGTGCGCCTCCAGGACTTGCGCCATCGGTTCCACGCCCGACACGTCCAGTTCCTTCAGCTTATCGATGTAGCTCAGGATGCCGTCGAGCTGCTGGCGGAACTTTTCGACCTCCGCTTCGGTGAGCTCCAGGTGCGCCAACTGGGCGACATACACCACGTCTTCTCGGCTGATTGTCATGGCTTCGGCTTTGCGCGCTTGCGCAGGAACGGCAAGTGATTGTTGTCGACTTCATATGCCAAACGGGCGGCTGGCCGCGCTAATTCGACGCGCACTTCTCGCACCAGCGTCCTGCCCCAGGACTGATTGACTCGCTCGCGCAATTGCTGCTCCATCGCTTCGGCCTGATTCTTCCATTCGCGCGAATCCGCCTCCACGCGCAAAACGCCCATGATGCAACTCGCCGGCCGAAGATGCGCCGCAATCGTCTGGCCGAGCAGAGCCGGCCACCGTGCCTGCAGCCAAGCTGCTGCGGCGCTCGGATCTTTCATCCTTCGTAATGCCACACCTAGAAAATCGCCTGCTCGCTCCATAGAATTTCAATTCTAACACATGACTGAAATCTGGCCGGACGTCAACGGCACTTGCCCACCCCCAACGCGAATCACGCCAGGCCCAGTTCGTTCGCGATTCCACGCATCGCTTCGATGCAAGTTGAAATGTGCTCATCCAGCGGAATGCCAAGCTCTTCGGCGCCGCGCCGGACATCGTCGCGGTTGACGCCGCGCGCGAACGCTTTGTCTTTGAGCTTCTTTTTCACCGATGCGGCTTCAACGTCCGCGATTTTTTTGCTGGGCTTGATCAGCGCACATGCGGTCAAGAAGCCGGCGAGCTCGTCGCACGCAAAAAGCGTCCGATCGAGAGCCGCTTCACGCTTCACGCCGGTGTAATCGGCATGCGCCAGGATTGCATGGACCATTTCTTCCGGATAACCATGCTCACGAAGAATGCTGGAACCCTGCGCGGGATGTTCTTTGTCGGCATGGTGCTCGGCGTTAGGCCAGCGCTCGTAATCGAAGTCGTGAAGCAAGGCAGCGCGGCTCCAGAGTTCCTCATCCACGCCATTTTTGCGAGCGTATGCGCGAACGCAGGCCTCCACGGCCAGCGCGTGTTTGCGGAGATTCTCGCTTTGGGTGTACTCGCACAGCAATTTCCAGGCGTCTTCGCGGCTTGGCAGGTTACCCATCGTCATTCCCCCGTTTCCTGATCCCATTAGCGTATCAAAAAATGGCTTTTCTCCGGGATGGCTTCTTCACTGCCCCAAAACATTGATTTTCCGGTCCTACTGGGGCTAGAATCTTGCAGCATTCAGGAACTCAGAAATAGACAAAAAAAGACTTGACTTGAGTTAGTGCGCTGGAGAGAATGCCCGTCGCGCCTGTTTCTGCCTTCCCTCTGTGAAACGTTCCTCCCCTCCGCACCGCCGGAAAAGTCTGTGAGGATGACCGGTGGTAGAAAAGAAAGCTGAGGAAGTCATTTCGGACATGGACCGAGAAGTAATTCGTTGTGGTGTCTGCGGCCTGGTGCAATACCGTACGCGTACTGACAATTGCCGCCGTTGCTTGCGCTTGCTGCCTCCGAAGGTGACTTTCGTAATCCCGACGCCTTCGCCGGAGGGGGCCGCTGGCGCCGATTCGCAGTCGGCGGACGAGTGGCCGAACCGCGAAACCGTCGAGAATATCGGCCAACGGATTCGTCAGTTGCGCGAATCGCGCGGAATGACGCAGAGCCAGCTTCAGGCGCGCTCGCGCGTCTCGCGTTCGTATCTCTCGCGTATCGAAAGTGGGCAGATGACGCCCAGCCTCGGTACGCTCGAGAAAATTGCCGAAGCCCTCGGAGTCGGGTTGAATCGTTTCTTCGTTCCCGAGTCCACGGGCCAGACGCTGCTGGAGGATCCGTTCATTCAGGGATTGCGGCCATTTCTGCGCCAGTTGGATTGGGCACAGTGGCAATCCATCCTCAAGCGCCTGCAGGCAATCAGCGATCACGTGAGCAGCAGCGTCATGCGGCCGCCGGTGCAAGCCATGCATGAGTCGAAGATGCCGCAGATGTCGCCGCGACGGCATACGCCGTCAATGGCTTCAGCCCATCGCTGAACGATCTTCAAAATGAGAAGTGGCTCGGCGACGCTGGGTGGCGTC
>JBAPRL010000005.1:0-2138 GCA_049281095.1 Candidatus Acidiferrales bacterium | reverse complement strand
TATGACGATCCGACGGGTGCCACGACTGCAACGACTGAAGCGGTGTGCGAAGCACTGACCCCGCTGCAGTAAGAGTAGCCGGAACGGAAAGCAGGACACGGAAGGGAGGGGTCACCCCCTCCCTTTTCTTTCAAAAAGGAAGGGAAGGAAGGTTGGGCACGACAATGAGCAAAGCGGGAAGTAGACAAACCGGCAAAGCGGCAACAGTCAACAGCGGTTTCTCCCTTATTGAGCTGCTCATCGTTGTGGCAATTATTCTGATCATCGCCGGAATTGCAATTCCAAATCTGCTGCGGTCAAAGATGACGGCGAACGAGGCATCGGCAGCGGAGAGCATCCACGCGATACTGATCGCATCAAGTTTGTATTATACGACCTACGACAATGGCTATCCTCCGAGCCTGGCCGTGATGGCTCCAGCGGTTTTGGCCACCTGCAACCAAGCGGGATTACTCGATCCACTTCTTACCACTGCACCGAATCAGAAAAGCGGCTACACGATAAGTTACACAGGGCAGAACGGAACGGTAGTTGCGCCGAACGGGTGCGGGACGGCCGGATACCTGGGCTTTGTGGCTACTGCGGTCCCCATAACAGTTGGAGTGACGGGAGCGAGGAGCTTTTGTAGCTCGGAAGACGGCGTACTGCACGTCGACCCACAGGGCAACGCCATCGCCAGCTCCGCGGCATGCGACGCACTGCAAGTTCTGGCTACCGGACCGTAGTGCCTTTGGCTGATCGGAGGCACAACAGCGCAGTAAACGGATTTCTTGTTACACTGCATGGATGTTCACCTCGCTCGCTTTAGCCACGCTGCTTTTCTTCTCGGCGCACAACGCTGCGGGTTTCCCCTTCGGGCAAAATCCTCATAGCAAGACGGCCACCGGCGCCAATTCGGCGAGGAGCGCCAAAGACGTGGCGCAGGGGTTTGACGCCCACTACCGCCGCACGACTACCATGGCCGGTTTTTTTCTGGAGAAGTACACGTCGGGGGGTTCGGGCATGGTCGCGGAAAGCGGCAAGGTGTATTTCGAGAAGCCGGGGCGAATGCGGTGGGACTACGACTCGCCGGAAACGAAGATGTTTCTGGTGGATGGAAAGAACGTCTGGTATTACGTGCCGGCAGATCACACCGCGAGCCGGACGTCGATCAAAGAGAGCTCGGACTGGCGGACGCCGTTGGCGTTGCTGGCGGGGAAGGTGAACCTCGAGCGGCTGTGCGGGAGCCTGACGCTCGGAGGCTCGGCGGCGCAAAGCAATGCCGGAGAAAAGGTCAGCGAGGCGGGAGACGCGGTGCTGGTCTGCGGGCCGCGCAAGCCGGACGAAGACATGTTTCGCGAAGTGCTGCTGGAAATCAATTCCCGAGATCAGCTGGTGCGGCTGGACATCCGACAGCCCGGCGACATTGAGACCGAGTTTCGCTTTGGAGACTGGCACGAGAATGTGGCGATCGAGCCGTCGAAATTTCATTTCGAACCGCCGCGGGGAGTGGCTATCGTGGACGACGCTTCGCTGGCGATTAAAGTGCAGTAATATGAAGTAAAAGCAGCCAACCCTCAGGGCATTCGCGGATTCCTACATGAGGTGCCCAGTACGGGTCCCGCTCCTTCCGTACGCAGTCAAGATGCGCTGTTTCTGGCTACGCACAATGGAATGGGCAGGCAGTGTGAGCCAAATCCGATATGCTAAAATTTGTTGGAAGACCTTAAGGCGCGCTGGGGACGTAAGCTATAACTATGGCTGAATTTGTCTGCAAAGTGGGCGATGCGACAGGGAACGTCTTCCAGCAAATGGAGACGGCCCAGAGCGAGGCGGAAGCGCGGCAAAAGCTTGCCGACCGCGGGCTTTACGTTTACGGAGTACGGCCGAACCTGAGCGTGGGCCGCCTGGTGAGAGGGTCGCAGGGAAGCCGCAAATTGCCGGCGGGGGATTTCCTGATTTTCAATCAGCAGTTCAATACGCTGATCAAAGCGGGGCTACCGATCTTGAAAGCACTCGACTTGCTGGCGGACCGCGCGGCGCTGCCGAAAATGCGGCCGATTTTGAACGACGTGCGAGGGAGGGTTCGCGAGGGGGCGCTGCTGTCGGATGCGGCGGAAGCGTCAGGGATGTTTCCCCCGGTGTATGTGACGTCGCTG
>JBAPRL010000004.1:0-64690 GCA_049281095.1 Candidatus Acidiferrales bacterium | reverse complement strand
TGAAGTGATGGTGCGTGACGCTTAGATGCTGAACCACGGCGTCTCCCAGATGTACTTAATGCGGAAAACGAGCCGGAGAAAAATCGTCACCGGCACGAACAGCATGGTGATCAAGAAAATGTACAAGGTTACCGTCTGCAGGATGCTCATCTTCCGGTAAATCTTGCGGCTGTAATCGGTGCGCATGCAAATCCAGTGAATGAAGAACGCAGCGGCAATGCCATACACAATCATGGGAATAATGCCAAACAGCCCGCGGGCAAAAATCACCGCTTCCGGCCGCCAACTCGCGGGCAAAATATGCGCGATCCAACTGCCGTCAATGCCGAAAACCTGATCGAGGTTCCGGTTGACGCTGAATTCGACGCGATCGGGATCCCAGGTTTGCGTCGGCCAATACCACATAAAGCCCGGGCCGCGTATGAACGTGCCGATGCAAACAAGAACGAGCCAAATAGCTTCGAATCCGATCAGAAATGTCCAGATGGCGTGGCGGCGCTGCTTATAGGTGTAATAGCCATTGCCCAACGGATTGGCGTCGATGAACGGAATGGCCATAAGGCCAACGATGATTAGCGTGGGCACGATTACGCCGGCGATCCATGGGTCGAAGTATTCGAGCATTTCCTGCAAACCCAGGAAATACCAGGGAGCCTTGGCGGGGTTCATGGTGACGCTGGCGTTGGCCGGCTCTTCCAGCGGCGCATTGAGGGTCAGCGCCCAGACCATCAGGATGATGGTGATAATGATTGCGGCCAACAGCTCCTTGCGCATGAGGAACGGATTGGTGTGCAGCTCGCGCTCCCAGCGCGAACTGTAGGGATAGGTGGTGCGATGGTGGGTGCGCGCAAGCTGCGGATCAGCCTCGAGCTGCGCGATAAGGCGATCGTTCGCCAGCATGTTGTGAAAAGCAAACCAGGTGAAAAACGGCACGAGGCCCAGCATGGCCACGATGGGAATGTTATCCGGCGTGGAAATGATCACCCAGAGCTGGTGCCAATCACCAAACATTGTTAACGCTCACCCACCGTTTGCGCTCACTTGCCGCCCGATTTTCTCAGGCGCATGCTGCAGAAATCTGTCTTCGCAACCGAAGTTCTCTTACGCCTTGGTTTCGGATTCCAGCATGACAGGAGACGGACCTGAAATGCCGCCGTCCTTGCGGACGCGCCAGAAATGCACACCCATGAAGACCGAAGCAATCAGGGGAATCGCAATGCAATGCCAAATGTAGGCACGGAGCAGCGCGTTCGCATCGACAATCGATCCGCCCAAAAGAGCGAAACGCACGTCGTTGTACGGAGTCATGCCTAATTGCGGACCAAATGGCCCCTGATGGCCGAGCAAAGGAGTTGCGCGCGCCATGTTCGTGCCAACGGTGACCGCCCAAAAACCGAGCTGGTCATCGGGAAGCAAGTAACCTGTGAAAGAAAGCAGCAACGTCAAAACCATCAGAAGCACGCCGACGCACCAGTTGAATTCGCGCGGGCGCTTGTACGAACCGGACATGAAAACCCGGAACATGTGCAGCCACACAGCCATCACCATCAAGTGCGCGGCCCAGCGATGCATGTTGCGCAACAGGCGGCCGAAGGGCACGTCATTTTCAAGGTAGAGAATGTCGCGGAATGCCTGCACTTTGGTGGGATGGTAGTAAAACATCAGCATCACGCCGGTGAACACGAGGACGATAAAGAGGTAAAAAGTGATTCCGCCCATCCCCCAGGTGTAGCCGTAGCGAGTGGCGTCGCGATTTACTTTCGCGGGATGGATATGGAAGAAAAGATTATTGAGCGTCGAAAGGGCGCGGTTGCGCGGCTCTTCGTCGTGCTTAATGCGGAAGATCGAACGGTAGAGCTGAGTTTCCTGCGGCTTCTTCAGCTCTTCGATCTGCTCCTGAGTCTTGGTCTTGAGAACTTGGCCAAGCTCGCGAGTTTTTTCCTTTAGCTCATCGAGAACGCCAGTCTTGTGACCGTTCCCGTCCTTCTGGTCTGCCATTCTCCCGCCTTTTCCTTGAAACTCGAAGACTAGGCGCTAATGAAAGCGCCCGCGTCGTTGAATTGATTCGTGCCGGCGGCGGGATCCATGATGTACCGCTGGCTCGAGTCCACCAAAATTTGATTGGACGGATCAAGCACGACGTGGCAGCGGTCCATCGGCCGCGGCGCCGGGCCCGCGAAGTTGATCCCCTCGCTGTCGTACTCGCTTCCATGGCACGGGCAGTGAAAGATATTCTGGGCCTGCTCCCAGTCCGGCGTGCAGCCCAAATGCGTACACTGGGCAAAAATCACGAACAGCCGGCCGGGCTCACGCACTACCCAGCAGCGGTTGGACTGGAGATAGCGCTGATCGACGCCGAGACTGTAATCCGAGACGTATCCGGCGTTGAAAGTCGTAGGAGGTTCAAACAAAGCGCGCGGGAAGAAATAGCGCAAAAACATCAAGAAATTGACGCCGAGGTAGCCCCACAGGAACGTCCAAACGAATCTGCGGCGAGTACGGTCAACATCCTTCTTGCCAGAATCGGGAGAATTGGGTTTCGTTGCGGCGAGCGGCGCTGCGGGAGCGCCAGGTTTTCCGGCAGTCTTCGACTCGGATTTTTCCGGCATCGGGTAGTAAATGCTTTACGCGCAATATTAAAAGATGAATGCCTATGAAGCGCGCAGCAAGGAAACTTTATATGATGAGCGCCACACTCTGTCAAGAGTTTCTCACGCTTGTTTGTCCGAAAACGGCCACTCAAGCCGGCTGGACATCACGCTCCAGCGGCTGTCTTCACCAAATCGGCGAGCGCCTGGATGAATGTTGGCGAGTCGTTGAGCGAGGCCATCATGTGAAATTCCGCGATGCCGCGCTCGCGCGCCTGCTCGCGCGCTTCGATGTTGATTTCATACAGCGTCTCAATGTGTTCGGTGACGAACGAGATGGGAATGACCAGAAGGCGGCGGACCCCGCTGAGCGCCAATTTGTCGATGGCGCCGGTCAGCGACGGCTCCAGCCATTTTTGGCGTCCAACACGGCTTTGGTAGCACAAAGAGGACGGATTGGACCACCCGCCGGCGGCGAGCAGGAGTTTCACGGTTTCTTCAATCTGGCCGGGGTACGGATCGCCCTTTTCGATCAGGCTAAGCGGAAGGCCGTGCGCGCTGAATAGCAAATGCACGCCTTCAGGATGTTCCAATGCGCGGAGCGATTCGTTCACGCGTTCGGCCAGCGCCGCGATGTACAAAGGATTGTCGTGAAAATCGTTGATCATTTTCACGAGAGGGTTCACGAAAGGGCTCACGGGCGGGCGCATGGGCAGGCCGTTGCCGCGGTAACGGCGCTGCCACTCTTTCAAGCTGCTGCCGGTGGTGGCGAACGAATAGTGCGGATACAGGGGCAGCAGAATCAATTGCTCAAGCGATTCGCTGCGAAGCTCGGCGATGGCTTCTTCCGTGAGGGGATGCCAATAGCGCATCGCGACGACCACGCGCGCGTCAACGTCCGGCTGGAGCGCTGCGGTGAGAGCGCGGGCCTGGCGATTGGTGAGCTCAATGATGGGCGAGCCGCCTCCGATGGCCGCGTAGTGTTCGCGAACCACCTGCGCGCGGCGCGAAGCGATGAGTTTGGCCAGCGGCTTTCGCGCGATGCCTGCACCCATGAAATTGATGATTTCCGGATCGCAAAACAGGTTGTAGAGAAATGGTTCGACGGCTTCGAGGCGGTCCGGGCCGCCGAGTTGAAACAGAACTACGCCGATTTTCTTGCGCGCGGCCACTGGCTTCGCTTCCCTGCGCCAACGATTCCAAAGACGCTCACTGCTCGCGCATCTGCTGCTTCACCCGAGTAAGGTCTTTCTCGACGCGCGCCACGCGCCGCGCGATGGTGAAATCGTAAATGAAAAATATGGCCCAGAAGGCCATATACGCCGCGAATAAGCTCCAGAAATTTTGCATCGAATGCCTCCCTATGAATTGCGAATGCCGGCTGCCGCGCGTTCGCGCTCGCCTTCGTCTTCGTCGATCGCGAGGCGGAGTTCCTCGGCCTGATGGCGCAAAGATTCGAGACGGTAACGCTGCCAAATCAACAGGATCATCAATAGCGTCATAATGCCGGCGCAAGAGAAAAACACTTTGGCCATGGTCGGATCGAGACGCGCGTCCGGGCCGCCGAATACGACGGGCTGAGGATGCTGCGTGCGGAAGATGCGAATCGACAGATAATCGAGGGGAACGCCGAGGAAAACGAAAATTCCAAAAACGGCCGAAGCGGCCGCGCGACGCTCGAAATCGTCGATGAGCGTGCGCAAGACGAGATAGGCGACGTATAAAATCCAAAGGATAAGCGTCAGCGTCAAGCGCCAGTCCCAGGCCCACCACACGCCCCATACGGGGTGCGCCCAAATGGGTCCGGTAACCAGCATCACCGTCCAAAATGCCAGGCCCGTTTCCGCCGCTGAAACGGCGAGCCAGTCCCACTTCGGCTGGCGTTTCGCAAGGTAAGCGATATTGGCGAAAAACACGACCGCAGAGGCTTCGATGGCGGCCCAACCCGACGATGCGTGGAAGTAAAAAATGCGCTGGATGGCGTGCATGGTGGCTTCATCGGGCGCGATAAAAAATACGGCATAGCCCGCGAAAGCAAACAGGGCCGCGATGATGATGGTCAGAATTCCGCGGTTTCTCATCGGTTTCTCGTCAGGTCCTCGTCATTCCCTGCACTGCCCTGCACTCGCCCACGTGGTTCCTACTCCTCGAGCAAATAGTCCGACAGAATCCACGCTGTTGCGAAAAATACGATATCAAATGCCACGAGAACCGCAACCCAAGTGCGGTCAAGCGTGGGAGCCTCCGCGAACAATTCCGCCGTGGCCTCCACCGAGGCGATCAGCAACGGCACCAATACTGGCAGGAGCAAGAGCGGCAGTAGGACTTCGCGCATGCGCGCCTGCGTCGCCACCGCGGAAAAAACAGTGCCGGTGACGGCGATGCCGAACGTTCCCAAAAACAGCACAACGACGAGACGTCCAATCACCGGCCACAGGGAAACATTGTAGAGCACGGCAAACACCGGCAACAGGATTGCTTCGGTGATGGCCAGAAAAAGCAGGTTCGCGAGCATTTTGCCCAGATAAATCGAGAACGGGCTGACCGGTGCCATGCGCAGCGCGTAAATCGTGTCGTTCGATTGCTCTTTCGCGAACGACGGATTGAGCATCAGCGAGCCGGCGAAGAGCAGCGCGATCCACAGCAGGCCGGGGCCGTAACGGCGCGCCTCGGCGGCGGAAGGCTCGAAGGCAAAACTGAAAAGCACGACCACGATGATGACGAACGTGACCGTGGTCTGCAGCAATTCGCGCGTGCGCATCTCCGCGCGAATTTCCTTGCGCAATACGATGGCGGCAGCGCGCGCGGCGTGCATTCAGGCGCCTACTTTCAGTTCTTCGAGCAGCGGACGGGGGTCACCGTTGGCGCCAGTGTCGCGTTCCACGCGCCCTCCGGCAATGGCGACGGCGCGCGTGAAGATGTCGGTCACTTCGTTTCGCGCGTGCGTGCTCATAATAATGGTGCGGCCCTGCGCGCGCAGATTTCGCAGCGTGGCGGCAAGCCAAAGAAGCCCCTGCTGGTCAAGGCCAGCGGCCGGCTCGTCCAACAACAAAAGCGCCGGCGAGGCCAGCAACGCGCGGGCAATGGCCAGCCTCTGGCGCATGCCGCGAGAAAATGTGCGCACTAAGTAGTCGGCACGCGTTGTTAATTTCACAGCTTCCAGGGCTTCGGCAGCGCGTTCGCGCGGGCGCTCGAGTTCGTAAAGCCGCGCAAATAGCTCGACGTTTTCGCGGGCCGTGAGCTCGTCATAGACGAGAATGTTGTGGCCCACCAGACCAATCTGGCGGCGTATCGCTTTTGCGTCCGTTCCCGCGCCGGGAAAAATCACGCGGCCGGAGGTTGGCCTGACCAGCAACGCCGCCATTTTCAGAAGGGTCGTTTTCCCCGATCCGTTGGGACCGAGAAGCGCGACGCATTCGCCGGAAGCGATGGCCAGGGAAATTTTCCGCAGGGCAACAAACGCGCCGTAGCGCTTTTCGACTTGCTCGAAGGTGACGCCGAGGGAAGCGGTTGCTGATGCGGCAGGCAAGGCGCGACGCTCAACCCTTCAGAAGGTCGCGCAGGATTTTTTGCGTGCGTTCGCGCTCGCGAGTGTATTCCTGCTCGCTGATGGTGCCGGCCTGATGGCGCAATTCCAGGCGAAACAACGTTTCCTTCAGATCGTCGAGGCTGCGCGTCGCCTCGCGCTCGACTTTCTCCACGGCGGGAGTGACTGACGGCGGCACGATTTGCGCGGGCGGCGCGACGATTTCGTTTGCCGATGATGCTGTGGCGCCTACGATTTGTGTTGCGGGTCGTCGCCAGAGGAAAATCACGCCGAGCAAGAACAATCCCGCAAATCCGGCCACCAGAATGTATTTCACATTGTCGTCGAGGCGCGGCGGCAGAGTTGTTGTCGACGCGGCGGCATCCGCGCCATCCACCCGCGAATTCACGGAAGGATCTTGCGCGCCGTTATCAGCCGATGCGGCGGCCGCAGAGGCGGTGCCGGAAATCGAAATTGCCAGCGGAGTGTTTGCGGCCACCGCACCGCGAGTGTAAATGTCGAATCCCTGTTCGGTTCCCGCGGGAGAAAAGCCAGCGGCCGAGACTTGCAACCCAGGAGGCACGGCGAGGATGACACTCTGTACGTCATAGATCGAGGAGTCGTGAATGGTGGCCTGATTCGACGTATACGGCAGTTGGTAGGAGATGCGCACGCCGTTGTCGCCGGGACGAAACGGCCAGTCCACTGCTTCCACGCCGTTGCCTTTATCGATGGTGCCCTGGATCACCGGCATGCCTTGGGCGCCCCAAGCGGAGACCTGATTGAGCTGCGCGCCTTCGGGAAGCTGGAAGCGAAACGTTCCGTCTTTCAAGTAGTACGCGACCGGCGGCTGCGTCTGGTTTTTAATGGTGTATTCCTCGCCGACGGCCAGGTCCGAGCCCTTCGGCTGGAGAATAATGGCGCGCGTGGTCACCGCAAACGAATGCGGGTCGCTCGTCGGCTCGTACACTTCAATTTGAACCGAAGGCGTGTTGGGCGGGACGGGCTCATGGTAGAGAACGCCTTTGTAAGGGACGCGCAGAAGCATGGGAGCAGTCCCCAGCGCGTCATTCGTAATGGTGAAATGGCCTGACGCGTCGGTTTTCACCGTTGCGACAGCCTGCATGCCGCCCTGCAACGCAAGCAGGATAACGTCGGCAGCGGCAACGGGCCGGTTCGTGGTTCCATTCTTCACCGTGCCGGAAACGGTGCCTGCCACCGCGGGCAAGGCGGCGCTGAAAAACACGAGCGCCACGCTGACGGCCACGCGACGCGCCATCCGTGATTGGTACGCTGATTTGTACAATTCCACTTTTTTCGATGTGAGCATTTTTTGTTTTTCAGACGGGCTATCCGCGCGTCTTCTCCGACATAGCCTGCCGCGTGGCCGCCGTGGGCGCTCCACCGGTCAGCTTGTCCATGTCCGCGATAACGCGCGCCGCTTCGATTTCCAAGGAACGTTTCATTGCTTCGTAGTCCTCTTCCGAGAATTTGCCGGCACGATGCTCGAAGCGCAAGTCGCGCAGATTTTCGTAGATCGTGTCGCGCCGTTCCAGCAGTTGATCGAGGCGCGAGCGATGCGGCGCGAAGTCGTACGCCTCCAGCTTTACGCCAAAGACGAACCAGAGCGTCGCGATTCCCATTGCGACGCAGCATAAAGCCACGAGAATCGCCTGGCTAGTCATCGGACTCCGCATCCATCTGGGCACCCATCTGATGGCGCGCACGCGCGAGAAGCTCTGCTGAGATTCGTGGCGCGGCCGCGACGGCCGTGCGGCGCCTCCATTGCAAAACGACGAACCCCACGAGAATTGCTCCGGCCAGGAGCATAACGATCGGCATCAGCCAAGCCCAAAGATCGAATCCCCTCGCCGGCGGAGAAATCAGCACCGTGGGGCCGTATTCCTGCACAAACGATTGCAGAATCAGATCGTCCGACGAGCCGCTCGAGATGCGCGCGTCGACTTCCTTCAGTTCCTTCTGCGCCGTTTCGCATGGCCCGGCAAACGCGCCGCCCATGTGGGTGCACTTCCCCGCCGCGTCACTGCAACCGCCGCACATGCACATGACCTTCGTGCCCAGCGTTTTTGCGCGCTCGCTCTGCGCGTGCGCCGGCTGCGCGCAAATCATCGCCAGTGTAAAAGCACACGCGAGCGCCGCGAATTTGCCGCGCTTGAGCATTTCAGTCATTTCCGTGGACCGCACTGACAGGAACGCCGGCGCTGGCGCCAGCGGGCACGGATTCCCTTTCCGCGTGCAGCACTATTTGCGGCTGGCGGCTCGGTATCAGAGCGAGAATCGTGCCAAGCACCAGCACCAGACCACCGAGCCAAATCCAACGCACCAGCGGATTCAAGTACGCGTGAATCACGGGAGTATTGTCTTCCGGGCTGCGCCCCGCATACACCACGTAAAGATCCTGCGCGAGCGAAGAATGCAGGGCCACGACGGTTTGCGTCACTTCGCTGGCCAGATAAAAGCGGCGCTCGGGATACAACATCATCAAGGAGCGCTTCCCTTCGAATACTTCGATGGTCGCGCGCTCGGCGGTGTAGTTGCCGTTCGCGGTGGCGTCCAGGTTCTGGCAGACAAGCGTATACGGCCCGATATTCATACTCGAGCCAACTTGCATTTTGCTCTGCACGTTTTGGTTGAACGCCTGGCCGGATATTCCAATAAAGATCAGCACGATGGCGAAATGAACGATGTAGCCGCCATACCGGCGGGTGTTGCGCATGGTCAATTGAGCGACCGACGACAGCAAATTCGCGCCGCTGCGGGCGGAAAGAACGCGCGCGCCGCGGAAAAACTCCGAGAAAATCGTCAACGTAACAAAAGCGGCGAGGATCAGGCAAATCAGCGCATAAAAATTCCGATCGCCGAACGCGAACGCGAGAATTCCCGCTACGAGTCCCGCAGCGAGCGGCCACGCAAAGTTGCGCTTCAAGCTGGAAAGCGAAGTCCGCCGCCACGCCAGCAAAGGGCCCACGCCGGTAAGGAACAGCAGGAACAATGCGATGGGGATATTTACCTTGTTAAAAAACGGAGGTCCAACGGTGATCTTGTTGCCTTCGACCCATTCCGTAAGAACGGGAAACAGCGTGCCCCACAGCACGGCAAAGCATGCAGCCAGCAGGATCAAATTGTTGAAGAGGAAGCTCGATTCGCGCGAAACGATAGAATCGAGTTGATTATCCGTCCGCAGATAATCGCGATTCTTCCAGTAGGCTACAAGGCACACCACGAAAATAATCGCGAGAAACGAGAAGAACCACGAACCGATCGACGATTGCGCAAACGCGTGAATCGAACTCACCACGCCGGAGCGCGTCAGAGACGTTCCCAAAATACTCAGCATATAGGTGATGAATACCAGCCAGACGTTCCACACGCGCATCATGCCGCGCTTTTCCTGCATCATCACCGAATGCAAGAACGCCGTCTCTGTGATCCACGGCAGCAGCGACGCATTCTCAACCGGGTCCCACGCCCAGTAGCCGCCCCAGCCGAGGACCTGATAGGCCCAGTGGCCGCCGAGCAAGATTCCGACGCTTAGAAAGGCCCAGCCGACCATCGTCCATTTGCGGGTGATATGAATCCACTTTTCGCCTGGGTATCTGCCCAGCAACGCGGCGAGCGCAAATGCGAACGGCACGGTGCATCCGGTGTATCCCAAATAAAGCATCGGAGGATGAATATCCATCTCCGAATACTGAAGCAGCGGCGTCAAGCCGTGGCCATCGGCGAGCGCAACCACGTGCGGCGCTCCCGCGACGCCAATCGCGCCGACCAGACTGAACGGGCTCGAAACAAAATTATTCAAGATCAGAAAAAACAACTGAATGCCGCCGAGGATCACGCCCACGTACGGCATCAATTCCGGGTGCTTCTTGCGATTGGAGAAAAGCGCGATGAACCCGTAGATCGAAAGCAGCCAGCTCCAAAAGAGCAGCGAACCTTCCTGGCCTGCCCACAGCGCCGCGAATTTATAAAAACTCGGAAGCGCGCGGTTGCTGTGCTCCGCGACATACGCCATGGAGAAATTGTTTTGGAAGAAAAGCGTGACCAGGCTGGCGACGGCCAGCGTGACCAACGGAAAGATGGCCAGACCAGCGTTCCGCGCGCTCTTGATGATCAGCGGGCGCCGCGTGCGGATACCGATGATTCCCGCGACGAGGGCGTACCCCGCCGCAAGCAGCGCCAGGATTAGTGCGAAGGAGCCAATGACGTCCACTGGCTTATTTTGCTCCCATTAGGTACGAGGCTCGACCGTGCTCTGCGCCTCAGGTTGCGCTTGCGTTCGGGACTTTGACGTATCTGCAGCGGGCTGTTGCCCTGGAGTCGATTGATATTTCGACGCGCACTTTGCCTGAACTTGATCGGCGACAAAACGGCCGTCCGGCATCAACTTTCCTTCCGCCAGGGCCTGCGCGCCGCCCTTGAAGGTGTCGGGAAGCGGCGAATCTCCAACGTAGCTCACCGGCAGCGTCTTGCCTTCCTCGGCGAGAGTGAAATCAATACGCCCCGGGTGGTGCGCAATCGACCCGTCAACCACATCCCCACTCACACGCATTCTTTGATGGAGAGCGGCCCCCTGGAGTGCGCCGAGCTCGCTGATCGTATGGTAGTACGTCTTGCTCTGGGAGGCGCCCACCCAGCCGAGCCACACTAAGGTACCCACAATTATAATTGCCCCGACAGAAAATTTCGTGCGAGCACTCATTGGAACTCCCAGAGGCTTGTGTCTGTAACCGCGAAGTTTACCACAATTCGGAGACTATCATAGAGACAAGCAGCCAACCGGTAGTGACTCAGATTGATTTGGCGGCGTAGTTTCCGATAACGCGACAAATCAGGACTTGGGCCGCAGGACCGGATGAAATCGCAGGAAAGAATGGGTTTTTCCAATAAAGCTCAGGCTCGGAACAACTCACCCTGGGAACCAATATAGGTGGTCCGGAGTCCAATCGTTAGAGGCAGTTCCTTCGACATGAGAAAACTGCTCTGGCTGCCCTGTCCGGTCGTGTTCCTTCTATCCCTATTTTGCTCCCGAGACAACCTGCATAGCGACTCATCTTTCGAGCAGCCGCTACGTAGTCTTAGGTAAATACCACATCAGAACGCCTCTTACATGCATCGTCAGCGGAGATTACAGAACTTATCTCTGGACGTTCTCAGCTCCGGGAATTGCTAGGCTCGGCTTCAGGAAGTATTGGAAGCGCGACATACCGGTCTCTGAAATGAGCTTCTACCCAGTGGAACACCCCGAACAGCAGTTGGTCAGGAATGTTCCCCTTGACGGGGAGACGATACTCGCAAAACGTTCGATTCGATTTGGCCAGCAAACGATGAATTGCTGGGACCTGATTCACCACAACAAGTTCGTCGGTTCGTCACCGTCTGACCCGGCACTCGCCGACATTGCTTGTTCAACTGACAACGACGATTTCTACGCGCATTTCTCCGGTTGGCGAGGCGACGCCCCTACTTTCTACGAAACACTGCAGCGAATCACCTTCACGGATTAAGTGCTAGGCTTGCTGGCTCGCGCGTCGCCAGGTCCTGGTAAACGGGGTTAGCGGAAACTGAGTGACTGCCAGCCAACCGCAGACTTACTGAGGGTTAAGTCCGAGAAAATACACTGCGAATGACCGCGCCCGAATGCAGCTTAGGCCCCCAGCTTGCTTTTCAGGCAAAACTCAAGCTCGGGAGTAAGCTCCGTGATGTTCATTCCCGCCGAAACCATGAACTTGCAACTGAGGATGGGCTTGGGTTGGTCCTCGTCAGGAAGCTGACAGCTTACGCGACAATACTGACACTCCTGGTTCCAGCAAAAACGGCCGTACGGAATCGTCTCCGGACTGATGAACTGAAAGCATCGCAGAAGAGAGTTTCGTTCCGGCACGAGGAAGTTCTTCCCCATCACCGTAATCTCGACCAAACGCTCGTATGGACGAAAAATTTCCGCTGTTGCCATGGACCCGCCTTCGTTCGGTGTCTGTTCCATGGCCATCACAGTACGTCACGGAAACATGAGTCAGCAACTCGCACAAGCACAAAAGTGTCCAACTCGCAAACGCCCCACGCCGGCCGCGTAACCCCCCCGCTAGACGTGCGCGAGGTTGCGATACTCCGCTTCCGAGGAAGCGGGCAGCAGAACCCACAGCGTGTACACGCCCAGCGCTGTTCCAAATGGAATGTGCAAGAGCGCGAGGATACCTGCAACGATCCCCACGATGCGGCCCCAGCTCTGACGCTCGAGCAATCCCCACGCCGTGAAAAACGCCAGCGCGGCCTGGAGAATCAGCAGTCCCGACGCAAAGGCCAAACCGCCTTGAACGATTCTGCTGAGAGGATCACCCAGCACGAAGTGGGGAACAAACTGGTTCAGCACAGCCGGAAGAACCATCCGGCCAACAAACCAAACCCATCCAACGGCGAGCGCGCGGAGCGCTCCCGAGACGATCCAGAGAATTCCCAGGATGCGTATATGCGCGTTGACGCGGTTCGAAGGGACCACGTACACGGGCACACGCTGGGCCGCGGCTACTTGCTGATATGCAGCCGGACCAGGGAATGGACGGCCGCAGTTGCTGCAGAAATGCCCACCCGCGGCTGCTTCTGTACCGCATTGATCGCAGAACACGGTTACCTCCTGCCTACCGGCAACTTCTCTACTTATAATACGCGGGGTCGGCAGAAAAAGTTCAGGCGCACCAATCCATCCGAATCGCGGAAATGAATCAGTAGAACTGGCCCATGCGGCGGAATTTCTGGTAACGCTGCTCGATCAGTTCGTTCGGCGAGAGTTTGGATACTTCATCAAGCACCCGCGTCAGCGCTTCGTCGAGCATCTGTGCCGTCCCGTCGTGGTCCGTGTGCGCCCCGCCTTCAGGTTCCGGGATAATTTCGTCAATTAGCTCCAATTCGAGCAGGTCTTTGGGCGTGATTTTCAGAGCTTCGGCGGCGACTTCCGCTTTGGAAGAGTCTCGCCATGTGATGGAAGCACAGCCCTCCGGCGAGATCACGGAGTACACGGAATGCTCGAGCATCAGAACACGATCACCGACGGCCACAGCAAGCGCCCCGCCCGAGCCGCCCTCGCCGGTTATGGTAACCAGAATGGGGACTGGCAGCCGCACCATTTCGCGCAAATTGCGAGCAATCGCCTCAGCCTGGCCGCGCTCTTCCGCATCTACGCCGGGATACGCGCCCGGTGTGTCGATGAAGACCAAGATGGGCCGGCCGAATTTCGCCGCGAGCTCCATCGCGCGCAGAGCCTTGCGGTAACCCTCGGGCTTGGCTTGTCCGAAATTTCGCGCCACGCGCTGTTTCGTGTCGTGACCTTTTTGGTGCCCGACGACCATTACCGGCCGTCCGTGAAACCTGGCCATGCCGCAAACAATCGCCGGATCATCGGCAAAGGCGCGATCCCCGCGAATCTCGCTGAAGTCTTCGAAGAGACGCGGAACCAAATCGAGGGTATAAGGCCGCTGGGCGTGGCGGGCAATCTGCAGCTTCTGCCACGCGCCCATGTGGGAGTAGAACTCGCGTTTCAGCTCGCTGACTTCCTTGCGCAAACGCGCGAGTTCCTGCGCCGCTTTTTCGTTCTCCGGAGCGAGCCGCACCAGTTCGTCTACGTCGTGCTCCAGCTCATCCAATTCGTGCTGTTTGCGCCGCTTGCGAGTCAAAATGATCCTCTTGTGACAAATGTTCAGGCGCGAAGTACAGCAACCGAGTCCGGCCCGCAAATCGCGCGCACTCGATCCATCAATTCCGGAGCCGGCTCAACGCGCCGTTCCGCTTCCAGCGTTGCCGTGACTCCGTCCTGCGAGACGAGTTCAAATGCGACGCGGCATCGCCCGGGCCGCTCCGCAAAGAGCGCTTGCAACTGGTCCATCGTTGTCGTATCCAGCGCACGAAGGTCCACGCGCACGCGCATCAGATCCGTTTTTCTCTCGGAAAGCTGCTCAAGCAAGCGAACGTCGGAGACAACAAATCGCATTCCGGCGTCTTCGATAGTGACGCGTCCGCGCATGGCCAGCGGCGTGGTGCCCTTCAATATCGTTTCGTAGCGCTGGAAAGCCTCGGGGAACACGAGCGCCTCAACGCCGCCCGTCTGGTCCTGAACGCGGCAAATCGCCCAGCGCGCGCCCTTCCTTGAGCGCATGGGCCGTGTTTGCACAATAATGCCCGCGATGACTAACTCCTCCCCGTTTTGCTTCTGTTCGAGCGCTCCCAACTCGACCACGCCCAAATCATGCAAGCGCCCCGCGTACTTGGCCAAGGGATGTCCAGAAACGTAGAACCCAAGGACCGCGTGCTCGCCGGCGAGCTGCTGATCCTCGCTCCAATCTTCGGCTTCCGGCAAAAGGTTTTGCCCACCGTCCGCAGGCGCTTGATTTGCGCCGGCCAGAAAAAGGCCGTGCTGTCCGACGGTTCGCTGGTGTTCCATTTTCTGGCCATGATTCATCGCGCCTTCGATGGCCGCCCAAAGCTGGGCTCGCGGAGCGCCGAAGCAATCCATGGCGCCTGCTTTCACCAGACTCTCCAGGACGCGGCGATTCAAGAATCGGGAATCAATGGCCGAGCAGAATCCGTAAATATTAGGGAATGTGCCGCGCTCGGCGCGAGCTTCACAGATAGCCTTCGCGGTGTTCTCGCCCACGTTCTTAATGGCCGCCAAACCAAAGCGGATGTCTTCGCCCACAGGCGTGAAATATAGGCTGCTCTGGTGCACGTCCGGCGGCAGGACGCGAATACCCATCCCGCGGGCCTCGTGAATATATTTCACGACCTTCTCGGTGTTGCCGGTTTCCGATGTGAGCAGGGCGGCGATGAATTCCACCGGGAAATGCACCTTCAGATATGCCGTTTGATACGCCAGCAGCGCATAGGCGCAAGAGTGCGACTTGTTGAAACCGTAGCCGGCAAATTCCGCCATCAAATCGAATATCTTCTCCGCTTTCTTCGCCGGAACTTTGCGTGCCGCGCAGCCGGCGAGGAATTTCTCGCGCTGCGCCGCCATCTCTTCGCGTTTTTTCTTGCCCATCGCGCGGCGAAGAATGTCGGCTTCACCCAGCGAGAACCCCGCCAGGCGATTGGCAATCTGCATGACTTGTTCCTGGTAGAGGATCACTCCGTAAGTTTCCGAAAGAATTTCCTCGAGTTCCGGCAAGTCGTAAACAACTTTCTTCTTTCCGTGCTTTCGCGCGATGAAGTCATCGATCATTCCGCCCTGGATCGGACCCGGGCGATACAGCGCATTGAGCGCGGTCAAATCCTCCAGGCGCGTGGGCTGATAGCGCCGCAAAATCTCGCGCATGCCGTGCGACTCAAACTGGAAGATGCCCGACACGTCGGCTCTGGCGAAGATGGCGTAGGTATCCGCGTCGTCCAGCGGCAGCTCAGAAAGTTTGATTTCCGCGCCGCGATTCTGTTTGATCAGCGCGACCGCGTCGTCGAGTACGGTCAGCGTGGTCAGCCCGAGGAAGTCCATCTTCAGCAGGCCGATTCTTTCCAGCGCGTTCATGTCGTACTGCGTGGTGATTTCGTCGCGTGAAGACCGATACAACGGAACGATTTCCATCAACGGCCGCGGCGAAATCACCACGCCGGCAGCGTGGGTTGAGGCGTGGCGAGCGAGGCCCTCCAATCGAAGCGCCACCTCGATCAATTCCTTGACGCGCTCGTCCTTATCTCGCTGAGCGGCAAGCGGCGAAGGATCTTTTAGCGCATCTTCCAAAGTGATATTCAACTGGTTTGGCACCAACTTCGCGAGGCGATCGACGTCGCCATATGGCATGTCCAACGCGCGGCCCACGTCTTTCAACGCCGCCTTCGCCGCCATCGTTCCGAACGTAATAATTTGTGCGACGTTCTGCTCGCCGTATTTTTGCCGCACGTAATCGATCACTTCGCCCCGGCGCCGCATGCAGAAATCAATATCGATGTCCGGCATGGAAATGCGCTCCGGATTCAAGAATCGTTCGAACAGCAGATCGTATTGCAGCGGATCGACGTCGGTGATTCGCAGCGCGTAACTCACTAAACTCCCGGCCGCCGAGCCGCGGCCCGGACCCACCGGCACTCCTTGCGCGCGCGCGTAACGAATGAAGTCCCATACGATCAAGAAGTAGCCGGAGAAGCTCATCTTCTTGATCATTTCGATTTCATCGCTCAGCCGCTGTTCGTATACCGCCAGCGGGTACCGCAAGCGCCCTTCCTTTGCCTGCCGTTCGAGCGGCGGCACGCGCTCGGCAAAGCCTTCCCGCACCACGCGTTCGAAATACGAATCCGTAGTCGTGCCCGCCGGCACCTGAAATTCCGGGAACGGATTCTGCACGCGATCGATCTTCACGTGGCAGCGTTCCGCAATCGCCATCGTCCGCGAAAGCGCGTCCGGCAATTCACGAAAGACCTGGGCCATCTCCTGCGCGGTCTTGAAATAGAACTGGTCCGTCGCGAAGCGCATGCGATTCGTCTCGCTCATGGTCTTGCCGGTTTGAATGCAAAGCAGCACTTCCTGAGCGTGCGCGTCCGAGCGCGTCAAATAATGGCAGTCATTCGTCGCAACCAGCGGTATGCCCGTTTCCTTCGCCAGGTGCACGATTCCCTGATTCACTCGCTTGTCGACATCGAGCCCTTGATCCTGCACTTCCAAAAAGAAATTCTGCTTTCCGAAAATCTCTTGCAGCCGATATGCAGACGTTCGCGCTTGCTCATGCCTGTCTTCCAGCACATGTTCGGTGACTTCGCCGCGCAGACACGCGGAAAGAGCGATTAACCCACGGCTATGCTTTGCCAAAAGCTCATGATCGATGCGCGGTTTGTAGTAAAAGCCGTCCAGAAATCCCGTGGAAACCAAACGAATGAGGTTCCGGTATCCCTCGTCATTCTCGCAAAGCAGCACCAGATGATTGGAGCGCTCGGCGTCCGCGCTTTTGTTCTTGTGACTGTCCGGCGCGACATAAACCTCGCAGCCAATGATCGGCTTTACGCCGCAGGTCGCCGCTTGATGGAAAAAGTTTGCCGCCGCAAAAAGATTGCCGTGATCGGTCACCGCAACCGCCGGCATTTTTTGCCTGGCTGCTTCGGCGGTCAACTCGCCAATTTCGCAAGCGCCGTCCAGAAGCGAGTAATCGGTATGTAAGTGTAAGTGGACGAACTCTGGGGAACTCATTGCATTTTGTATTTTAGTCCGGCGCCGCAGATTTAGCTATGACTGAACCATGGGTGTCAAAAAATAATATTCGTCCGCAGGCAAATCTCGGAAAACTGCCGCTTCAGCGGCGCGCTGACTTTTTTCGGTGCGTGGACAATTTGCCAGCCGGTTTGCGTGCCGACCTGGGACGAGGATGCTTCGGCGCGGCGCTCTTGGCTTCGCGAGCGACCGTTTTGGCCGCAACCGGCGCCGCTGCGCTGGCAACCGCCGCGGGCCCTTTTCCCGCGCCAGATTCGCGTTTTGCCGCCCGGTTTGCTCCAGCAGTCTCGATAGCTTTGCCGCGCTTCTTCTTTTTCTCTTCTTTCGGCTTGGGCTCATCCTTGATGCCGGCGAGCTGCCTCAGAAGCTTTGTCACCTCGGGTGGCGTCTTGCCTCTGCCGCGCAGCTGAAGATCAAAAAACTGCTCCAAAATCTTGTCGAATTTCGGGCCCCGCGCCACGCCCAGGCTTTCCAACTCCGCCGCTGGCAAACTCAGCCGCATGGGGCGCCACTTTTGCAGATAGTTCCGGATCTTGCCCGCCGCTTTCGGATTTCGAAACTCCGCGGTCATGAATACCAGCAGATCCGCCGGCGCCGTAGAAATCACGTCGTAAGCCTGCCGCGCCGTCTTCGTCTTGCCCCCGCGGAGAAGCTGCAATAATTTCTTCGCTTCGTGCGGAAGGTGAATAACTTTGGCAGCCTCGGCGGCGGGAATTTCCAGACTCTTGAGCGCCGCGGCCATTCGCGGCTCCAGCCTGCGAAAAATGTAGAAAACGGTGGGTATTTTGTACCGTCCGCGAATTCCCGCGGCCACAAATCCTTCCTTGGCCTTCCCCAGTCTCGACAGGCCATCGTAATCGGGCCGGCGGCGTTGCAATTTCGGATGAATGATTTCGAGCAGCTTGTGAGATTCCCAGAGCTTCAAAATAGCCGCTGCGGCATCTTCGCGGCCGACGTCCATCACTTCTTTGCCGGCCGCCCGCTTGTCGATGGTTTCATGCAGGCCGCGCTCGATGGCCAGATCGAACCACTCCTGAGTCCGCTGCTCCATCTTAAATCCCATGCGCGCGCAGAATCGCAGGGCGCGCAGCAGGCGAATCGGTTGATTGGTGAATGCGTGAATGGAAAGCACGCGCACCTCGCGCCGTTCCAGGTCGGCAAGGCCGTTGGTGGGATCCAGCAACAATCCGCGAGAAGCCTGATTAAGCGAGATGGCTACCGCATTGATCGAAAAATCGCGCCGCCGCAAGTCCTCCATCACCGTCGACCATCGCAACTCCGACTTGGCGCCCGGGCGCGCGTAGAATTCGTCTCGCGCCGCGGAAATCGAACCATCCACCTCGCCTGCAAAAATCAGCTCGTAGTGCCGCAGCCGCTCATCTTCCAGAACCACGCGCGCGCCGCCCTTCTCCAGTTCCCGCACCATGCGCACAGGATTGCCTTCGATGGTGAAGTCCAAATCGCGTAGCGGCATGCCCGAGATCAGGTCGCGAACAGCCCCGCCGGTGAGATACACATTTGAATCCTGCGCGCGGGCCAGTTCCTGTACGCGAAGCAGCACGGCACGCTGCTCGGGCGATAGCCGGCTTTCCAACAGGTACATGTAGTCAGGCATAGATGATTCCGCCTCCAGCAAATCTCAAACGCGTTCCGTTAGCCCGCTGTTCCCGTTAACTCCGCTTCCTACGCCCGCGGATGATGCTGCTTGTAAACTTCTTTCAGCCGGTCCTTAACCACATGCGTGTAAATCTGCGTGGTGGAAATGTCTGCGTGGCCCAACATGAGCTGCACCGACCGCAGGTCAGCCCCGCGCTCGAGCAAATGCGTCGCAAAGCTGTGCCGCAGCATATGCGGCTTCAATTTCAAACGGAGTCCCGCGTGCCTGCCGTAGTCCGCGAGCTTTTTCCAAAACCCAATGCGCCCGATCCGCGTGCCGAACCGATTCAGAAACAGGTAAGGCGACGCTGTTTTGCCGACAAGCGCCTGGCGGGAACCATTCAGATATGCCTTCACTGCCGTAATCGCGGTGCGTCCCATGGGAACCAAACGCTCCTTATTGCCCTTCCCGATGCAGCGCACGCAGCCCGTCTCCATCTGCAGATCGCTCAAACGCAGATTCACTAGCTCCGATACACGCAGTCCGGAGGAATACAGCAGCTCAATCATGGCGCGATCACGCATTCCCACCGGGGTGCTTACATTGGGGCGTGCGAGCAGGCGGTTCACTTCCTCGACGCTCAAATGGGTCGGAAGCCGCATGCGGAACTTCGGCGTTTCCACATATGCCGAGGGGTCTTCCGCAATGGACCCTTCCACCTGGCAGAATCGCAGGAAATTTCGGACGGAGACCAGATGACGCGCCACGGAGCGGCTGTCCAATCCCGCGCGGTAAAGAGACGTTAGGAAATCGACGATGTCGTCCCGGCTGAGCTGAGCCAGCTTCCGGTCGCGCGCTTCGGCAAACTCCCGAAACTTTCGCAGATCCCGCCCATATGCCACCATGGTGTTCTGCGACAGCCCTTTTTCCACGCGCAGGTAATTCAGGAATGCGCTGATGACGCCTTCCATGTGTGTGCCCTCTTTGGGCTAGCTACTACGAAGCTTGGCCTACGGAACCCTCTGATCCGCCCCTAATCACCGCACCTGGTAACCGTGTCAAGACCAATTAGAGCCCATCGCGCCCGCGATTTTGGCCGACAGCCGTACGCGCTCCGCCCCGGAGCAAACGATCCCCAGGAAGCCAAGTTAACCGCTTCAATAGATTAGGGATACGGCATGCTATCATGGAACAGCCTTCCGCCACCGGCATTCCCAGCTGAGGAGCACTTCCCTGGCTGCGAAAACAGCCGCAAACTCGGCTGACAAACAGGCTAGGGGGAACAGCGGAAGCAGACTTGAGGATCTGCCATGCTTCGCCCACTCCGGCGATGCTCCGTTCCTAACCCTTTAAAAAACAATGACTTGACAATACTCGACGGTGACAATAACATATGCGCCATTCTTTCGCAACTGCTTTCCCAAAGCGAGGCGCCCCAGCCGGTGAAGAAGCCCGCCACAGCCACGACGCACAAAAAGGCCATGGTCATCCTGCTGGATAAGACCCACGTCCAGGGGTACCTGAACCCTGGCGCGCTAGGGCAAACTGAGACGGTCGAGCTGCTCACGCGCGAGGGTGAGCATCGGACCCTGGACATCGCCAAGGTGAAGAGCATTCACTTTGTGCGGGAATTTACCAACCACCATGAACCGGAGCGCAAGACCTTCCTCAGCCGCCCAAAGCTCGACGGTCTGTGGGTCCGCTGCCTGTTTCGGGACGACGACTGCATTGAAGGGATTGTCCCCAACAACCTGGTCGAAATGCTCGAAAATGGCGTGCGCCTCACTCCGCCGGACCTTCACGGAAACAGTCTGTGGGTGTTCATACCGCGCACCGCCCTTGCCGAAATCAAAGTCCTCGGCGTCGTGGGCATCGCGCGGCGCCAACCCGCCGCGGCCGCGGCCTTGCCGTCCCAGCCCAAGCTCTTTGAAGAATGACTCATTCCGGCCCGGAATGGTTCTCGTGTCGTCCCGCGTTGCCAATCTGTTGTACATTTCCTCGGTCGTGTTGCTGGCCGCGCGGTAGCTGTCGGCCTCGGAAGCCTTAGCGTTGGGAGGGATCATGAAGCTCAAAGAAATCGCCGCGCGCCTGGAATGCGGCCTGGACGGCGAAGCCGAAGTCGAAATCACCGGAGTGGCGGGGATCGAAGACGCTCAGCCGGGCCAGCTCACGTTTCTTTCGAACCGCCGTTATCGGCTCGATGTCGCGAAGACCCGCGCGTCCGCCATAATCGTCGGGCGAAAGGAAGAAGGCATTCCCCTTCCCATGCTGCGCGCCGACGATCCTTACCTGTCGTTCGCGCACGCCATCGAACTTTTCTACAGCGCGCCGCGCTATGAGCCGGGCATTCATCCCACGGCGGTGGTGTCAAGAACCGCCACGATTCCGCCCGACGCGCACATTGGCCCCTTCTGCTTTGTGGACGATGACGTGGTCATCGGCCGCAAAGCCGTTCTGCACAGTTTTGTCAGCATTTACCGCGGCGCGCGCATTGGCGACAATTTTTTCGCGCACAGCCACGCCGTGATTCGGGAAAACTGCCAGATCGGCAATCGCGTGATTTTGCAGAACGGCGTGATCATCGGCAGCGACGGCTTCGGCTTTGCGCGCGAGAAAAACGGCCACTGGCACAAGATGCAGCAGATGGGCCCGGCCGTCATCGAGGATGACGTCGAGATTCAAGCCAATAGCGCCATCGACCGCGCCACGGTCGGTGAAACGCGCATCGCGCGCGGCGCCAAGATCGATAATCTCGTCCAGGTCGGCCACGCCTGCAAAGTGGGCGAGGATACGCTTCTCTGCGGACAAGTCGGCCTCGCTGGCTCATCCATCATTGGCAATCGATGCATCATGGCCGGACAATCCGCCGCAGCCGGACACCTTCACATCGGCGATGGCGCGGTGCTGACCGCTCAGAGCGCTGTTTCGCACGACGTGCCGGAGGGCGCGATTTATTCCGGCTCGCCCGCGTTTGAAAACAAAAACTGGCTGCGCGCCACCGGCGTGTTTCACCGCCTCCCTGAATTGCAGCGCGAGCTTCGTGCCCTGGAGAAAGAAGTCGCGCACCTCCGCGCCGCGATTGAAGGAAAATGACCATTCAGACAGGAGGCCTACGTCCTATCCGACTAGCGGCGCGCCGCCATTCGAACCAAACCCAGAAGCAGAAGAGATCAAGAGTAGCTTAATTTCCTTGGCGTGCGCTTTATTTTGCGTCCGATTGGATGACGGCAATTTTCCTTGAAGGTATGCTTCGCGCCATCCAAGCTCCAACAGAGTACGCGATGGAAGTGTAAAATGGAAGAGTAACGAGAGTTTGGTCAAAGCATCCATCCTTTGGCTGACAGCCCCATCCGAGGTAATGCGAGAAGGCGGATTGACTCGCGCCAGCCTGAGCCATCACGGATATTGTGCCAGGAATAAGAGTCGGGACAGCTATCATCGCATATCCTAAAATAAGAAGCGGAATGACCCAAACCCATAGCATGGACCTGCGCCGCCACCGCCGACCTATTAGCCAGCCGGAATAAATGCCCAGAGCCACCTGGATTGGGAAATATGGACGATAGGCCCATACTGTGTAAAGGTATCGTGGACCTGAACGACCAATCATATGAAACAAATCAAGTATGCCGTAGTCGAGATAGACTGCGAGGAAACCCATGCCCAAAGTGCTGATAAATTGATGGGTCAAGAATATCAAGAATGGCTTTAATCTCGATGTCCCATCAGGGATGTGAATGCGCGATTTCAATCCTCCACCCACCTATTCTTAGTGCGGAGTCGCCGCGTTCGCGCCACACTGCAACGCGTGAATGGCACACCATTTCTCCATCGATACATAGCCGCTCACGATAAGAAGGCAAAGGGGGATAATACCACACCAAATCGCAGCTAAGGGCTGACCGAAACAGTAAGGGGCGCGGAGTTTACTCGAATGAAGAGTCGACTGGAGGCCCTTACGAGCGCGGACTCTCCAAGCCGGCCGCGACGGCGGCGCGCACGCGCTCCAGCAGCTCTTCCCGCTCGTCAACGGCATATTGTGTGCTGTCGATGGGCGCGCCGAAGCGAAGCAAAATCTCCCCCGGCACAGTCGCCAGATTTCCTTTGGGCATGCGTTCGCGGCTCCCTAAAATCGACACCGGCACCACCGGCACGCCGGCCCGAATGGCCATGACGAATGTCCCTTTCTTGAACGCCTTCAGCGTTCCGTCGCTGCTGCGCGTCCCTTCTGGAAAAACAAAAAACGAAATTCCCTCCCGCATGACGGCCACCGCCTGATCGATGCTGGCAATCGCCGCGCCTCTGGCCGCGCGGTCCACCGGAACAATTTTCCCGAGCCGCATCGCCGTCCGTACCACCGGAACTTTGAACACCTCTTGCTTGGCCAAAAATGAAATGCGCCGTGGAACGCCAATCAGCACCGCGGGCGGGTCCAAGTTGCTTGTGTGGTTCGCCGCGAACACGCACACGCCGGGCGGAATGTTCTCGACGCCCTCCGTGCGCACGCGCACGCCCGCCAGGCGCATCGAAACGCCAATTCCCCACGTCCCCGCACGGTACAGAAAGCCGCTCCTCCCCGTGAGCAGCGAATAGGCAATCACCGGCAGCCCCAGGACGATGATGTAGAGCGCGAGGAACGTCACGCCTATGAAAGTGCGGATCATTGGCTGGTCATTGGCTGGTCATCGGCGGCTGATCGTCGACAGGATACATGGGAGGCCGATCATTGAGCTGGTCATCGGCGACGAACGATCGACAGGATAACTTATCGAGCTAGTCCGTCGTTCCATGCAGCAGGCCGTCGCGAATCCGTTTTTGCCGGTCGCTCGCATCGGTCATCTCCGAAACGGAATAGACCTGCACGCCTCGCCTGCCCAGCGCAAAAGAAATGTCGCGCTCGCTTCCATTTCTTTGAATGCGTATTTTAACTGTGTCGCCAGGCAAATGCTGGAACAAGAATCGCATTGCCGACCGCCCGAACGGACGGCCATCAAGCTGCACGAGCACGTCGCCAACTTGCAATCCCGCCTGCTCCGCGCCGCTGCCCGGCGCGACGGAAGAAATTGCCACCGCTCCATCCGAGCCGCGCGAAGTTTCGAACCCCAGGTCGGCCATGTCGCGCTGCTGCGTCCGCGTTTGCAATCCCGCCGCGCGCAGAAAATCGTTGTAGGGAATTTCCTCCGTGCCGGCGACGTACTTCGCAAAGAACTCCTTAAAGCTGCGGCCCGCGATTTTTTCGACTTCCTGCTCGATGCCCACGCTGTCGTCGTAAAATCGGCCGCGACGCGCATAGTCTTCATTCATCGCGCGCAGAACATCGTCGAGCGACTTGCGATTGCCGGTCGCGTCGCGAATCGCCAAGTCGAGCATCACGCCGAGGATTTGCCCCTTGTTGTAATAAGAAACGCTGACCTGCGGCGTGTTGTAGTAATCGTACTGGTCGAGCCACGTATCCAGGCTTGACTCCTCCGCGCTCTGCCACAGATGCGCCGGCCGCGCTTCGAGCGCCGTAAACTGCTGTCCGAGGTCGCCATAGAACTGCTCGTGCGTCCACAGGCCCGTACGCACCAAGGTGAATGAGCCGTAAGTGCTGGTGACGCCTTCGGCGAACCACAACGCGCGCGTCCACATCTCCTTCGTGTAATCCACCGGCTGCAAACTCTGCGGACGGATCCGCTTCACGTTCCACAGGTGAAAGAACTCGTGCGCGGCGACGCTCGCGGCCGTATCACCCGAGCCGGTTGCAATGGCCGTGCCATTCGCGTGCTCCATTCCTCCGCCGCCGACGTCGGCGAAGGAGCCAAAGTGAAAAATGAACATGTACTCGCTGAACGGCACATCGCGCATCATCCCGGTCTCGTACCCCGCGATTTTTTGCAGCGTGTCGCTCAGTTGCTGCTGGTTCCAATCCGTTCCGTCCACCACGACCCGCAAATGCGCTTTGCCGGCGTCGAGCGGAAACTCATGGAACGCGCCAATCTCGGCGGGCGCGTCGACGAGCGCGTCATAACTGGTGGCCACGAAACTTCGCTCGCCGCCAGCCGGTAATTCTTCTGCGACGCGCCAATTGACGGGCAAATCTGCATACACGACTTCGGACTCTTCTGCGCGCCGGGTGGGCACGTAAAAGAGCACTTCCGCCAAATTCAAATAAGCATGATGCGTGTTGAGCTGAGAGGAAAACGGTCCCGCTTCGTCCCAATAATCGTCATATTGAATTGTGACCGCCCCCAAATTTTCGTGCGAGTCGGCGCTCGCGGCCGAAATTCGCCACGTTTGCTTGTCGAGCTTCACGACATGAAGCGCGTTCTGCGCTGCATCGTTCCCAGTCGCCGCACGCACGTGGGTCACGCGATACGCGAAATCACGGATGTCATACGTCGCGTTCCACGCGGGCATCGCGACAATCAGATCATGCCCGGCGTCCGGCACCTGCATGGTCACGTGAAACATGTGCTGTTCGGGATGCGCCAGCGAGACGGAGTACCGAATCGTCGCGCTGGCTCGCTTTATCGGCGCCAGCATGGCCACAGTAACAAAAAATGGAAAGATCGCGTGCTTCCACGGTGCGACATTCATGATTTATGTGTCGTTGCTCGCTTCCCCAGTGCTTCAATCAGCTTTCCCGAAAGTCCGTCGAAGCTGCCGTTGGACATTGCGAGCACAACGTCTCCTGATTTGAGATTCTCCGATAGATACTCCGCAATTTCCGCGGCAGAGCCAAATGCTTCGGCGTTCGTCCCGCGCTCGCGAATCGCGGCGACGACCTCTTTTGGGTCGAGCCGTTCTTCGTCGGACAAAAGCTGTGCCCGATTCACTGGGCCCAACAGGCTCGCATCCGCCATTGCAAGCGCGTCCGCCAGCGCATCCGCGAAAACCTTGCGTCGCATGGTGTTCGACCGCGGCTCGAACGCGGCCCACAATCGCCTTCCCGGCCAGCGCGAGCGCGCCGCCTCGATAGTCGCGCGAATCGCCGTGGGGTGATGCGCGAAGTCATCGACTACGCTAACGCCGTCCACTTCGCCCTTCACTTCCATCCGCCGCCGCACGCTTTGAAATTTCAGAAGTGCGGCTTCGATGGCCTCACGCTCCACGCCACGCCCGAGCGCCAGCGCCACGCATGCGAGCGCGTTCATCACGTTATGCCTGCCCGAAAGCGCCATGCGAATCCACGCGGCTTCTTTGCCACGATGAACCGCGCGAAAATGCGTCATGCCTTCGCGCCATTCGATATCGCCCGCGCACCAATCCATCTGCGGCGTTAAACCATACGTTTCCACCGCGCAGAATGCCTTCTGCGTGCAAGCAACGAGATTTTCCGCCTCGCCCCACACGAGAATCTTGCCGCGCCGCGGCACCAAGTTGACCAGCCGCCGAAATTGCAATTCGATGGACGCCAAATCCGGATAAATATCCGCATGGTCGAATTCGAGCGAAGTCAAAATCAACTGCTCCGCATGGTAATGCAAGAACTTCGGCTGCTTGTCAAAATACGCGGAGTCGTATTCGTCGCCCTCGATGATGAATTCCTCGCCGCCGCCCAGCCCGTAGCTGCGTTCGCCGAAATTCGGCACAACGCCGCCCACAAGAAAATCGGGGCGCCGGCCGGCCGCATGAAAAATCCATGCCAGCATCGCCGTGGTGGTGGTCTTGCCGTGCGTTCCCGCGACGACAATCGGCGTGTGCCCCGGCAAAAACAATTCTTCAAGCGTCTGCGGCATGGACCAGTAAGAAATGCGCGCATCGAGCGCCGCTTCCAGCTCAGGATTGCCGCGCGAAACCGCGTTTCCCACCACGATCAGATCCGGAGTGGGCTGCAAATTCTCCGCGCGAAAACCCTCCTTCCACGGAATCGCCAGCGACGAAAGCAACTTCGACGCCGGGGGATACACGTTTGCGTCCGAGCCAGTCACGGTGTAGCCGCGCTCTTTCAGCATCCCGGCCACCGGAGCCATCGCGGCCCCGCCGATTCCCAGCAGGTGAATATGTTCGAGTGAATTCTTCAAGAGCGGCGTGATTTTTTCCTCGGACCTGCAGAATGAGATTCGGGCAACTGGCAGGCCGCCTCCAGAATTTCCAGCCGGCCGCTTCCCTGCGCTACCAGGCGCGCCTTCACGCCGAGTGGCACGGTCAGCATCGCGCGAGGCGTGTGTCCGACTGGCGCGCCCCACACGACGGGAATCTTGAGTGGCTCGAGGATTCTCTCAAAAACATTGCGCACACTCGGGCCACCGGCAGGCGGCTCGCATTCCGGAAATTCACCAAGCACCATCGCGCGCACGCCCTTGAATTTTCCCGCTTGCCGCAAATGGATCAGCGCACGATCCACCTGATACGGCTTCATCGCGCAGTCCTCCAGCAATAAGATCGCACCGCCGGTTTGAATTTCCCACGGCGTGCCCAAGGTGGCTTCGACGAGCGTCAAACATCCCCCGATGATGGCACCGTCGGCGTGCCCAAAAAAAAGCGTCTGGCCGCGCAGATCCAGCTTCCAGCCGTGGCTTGCTTGCGTCAATGCCTGCTGAAACGACTCCGAATCGTAACCGCCGGGAACATTGACTCCCTTATCCAAGCCTGCCCCGACCATCGGCCCGTAAAAGCTCACCCATCGTTTCTTGCGCCAAAGAAAAAGCTGCAACAGAGTAACGTCGCTAAAGCCAACGAAGGCCTTTGGCGATTTCAATCGCCGCGGCTCCAGCCGTTCCAGCAAGTAGCCCGATCCGTATCCGCCGCGCGCGCAGAAAACCGCGTGTGAACCATTTTCGTCCAGTGCCAGCAGCAGCTTCGCTAAACGCTCTTCGGCAGAGCCGGCGAAGTACGCTTGCCGCGCCAGCACGCGAGGATCCCACTTCGCATCGTAGCCCAGCCGCTCCAACTCCGCGCAGCCGCGGCGCAGCGCATCCTCTTCGACAGGGCTTGCGGGAGCCACGATGCGCACGGCGTTTCCCGGTTCGAGCGGCGGCGGCTTGACGACGGTAGGCATCGGCCGCAAACGAGAATAGGAAACTTTATGTGGCGAGTCCAGTCGCAGAAATCCCCCCGCGTCCGATTAGTTCACTCTTGTTTCGGCTCGCCGCGCAAGATCGGAGCTGCGGATTTAGCTGTCGCGCTGGATTTCCATAGGGACGGTTTCACATCGCGCCGGTAATTCGCCCAGACGCTTCAAGATCTCATGTTCCTGAGGGATGCTCACGTCCGCGTCGAACTCGAGCACCGATTCGGCGCCGGAGCGGCGCGTCTCGGTGTGCAGCACGCGAACCTTCTGTTCCACGAAAATCTGCCTCGCCTGCTTCATCACGGGACCACCCTCCGTCGTCGTCAGGCGAAACGTTGTGAGCCGCACTTTGATGCCGATCCGGGCTTCGAACCAGCCGAGAACGACGAGCGCAAATAAAATCATCCCGGTCGCAAACACGGCCGAAACGTACATGCCGGTGCCGACCGCCATGCCAACGCTCGCTGTGGTCCAGACTGTCGCCGCGGTCGTCAACCCAAGCACGTTGCCGCGCTCCCGCAGGATCACTCCTGCGCACAGAAAACCAATTCCGGCGATGATTTGCGCCGCGATGCGCGTGTGGTCGTCCTCCGGATGAGTGGCAGCGACCGCGGAAATAATCATGAAGAAACACGCGCCCATGCAAATGAGCATGCCGGTGCGCAGGCCGGCGGCCTTGCGATGAATCTCGCGCTCCAGACCAATCGCGCCGCCGAGCGCGGCGGAAAGCAGCAATTTCGCTGCCACTGTGGAACTCAGATCCATGACCACGGTTCACCCCAATCAGTCGCCGCGGATTCTACTACAGGATGGTGCTCCGGAGGTCACCACGCTTAGAGGCGAATGCTGGTCATGCGCACCAACGCTCGCGCGCGCGTTTCCACTTCGCGCCGCGTGAGCGTGCGCAAGCGGTCGACGCCCAACCGCTCAACGGCGAAACTTCCCAGCACCGAGCCATAAATCATGGCCCGCCGCAACGACGAGTGATCGATCTTCTTGTGCCGGCCGAGATAGCCCATGAATCCGCCCGCAAAGCTATCTCCTGCGCCTGTCGGATCATAAACTTTCTCGAGCGGGTATGCCGGCACGGCCAGAATTGCATCGCGATGAAATAGCATCGCTCCGTATTCGCCGCGCTTGATGACGACGGCCTTTGGCCCCATGCTGAAAATCCGTTTCGCAGCGCGCAGCAAATTGTGCTCTCCTGCGAGCTGGCAAGCCTCCTCGTCGTTAATTAGCAGCGCGTCAATCAACCGCAGCGTCTTTCGCAATTCGTCCGGCGTACGCGCGATCCAGTAATTCATTGTGTCCAGCGCAACCAGCGCCGGGCGCCGCCGCATCTGCTCCAGGACGTGCCGCTGCAGCATCGGATCGATGTTTCCAAGAAAAACAAATCGGGAATCGCGATACGCCTCCGGCAGTTTCGGCTCGAATGCCGCGAAGACATTCAACTCGGTGACCAGCGTCTCGCGGCTTCGCAAATCATCGCTGTAACGTCCTGACCAAAAAAAACTCTTCCCAGCTGCCCGCTCGAGACCTGCCAGGTCGATCTTCCGGCCATGCAAAACCGCTTCGTCCTTCGCCGTGAAATCGTCGCCGACCACCGCGACCAGCCTCACCGGCGCGAGCAGGCCCGCTGCCAACGCAAAATAAGTCGCCGCGCCGCCAATGGTTCGCTCCGTGCTCCCAAAGGGAGTTTGCAAAGCATCGAACGCTACTGAGCCGACCACGAGTAAAGACATCGGGACTTTCTCCTGTGTCAGGATGGGCTAGGAAATATACTTCGCGATTATGGGGCCAAGCCGCCGCTTCGTCGCCGCGGGAATCATTTTACGGTCGGTCAAAATGGCATGCGCCAGCGCTGAGCCGCATTTGCATTCGCGCGTGGAGCCAAGCGAGCGCAACGTTTCGCGCAAGACTTTTTGGACGTTCGCCGCGTTCTTGTTCAAATTATTGATGATGTCCGGAACCGTGACGGAATCATGTTGCGGATGCCAGCAATCGTAATCCGTGATCATCGCAATGGATGCGTAGCAAATCTCCGCTTCCCGCGCCAGCTTCGCCTCCGTTAAATTGGTCATGCCGATTACGTCAAAGCCCATTTGCCGGTACGCGCGCGACTCGGCCAAAGTGGAAAATTGCGGCCCTTCCATGCACACATAAGTTCCCTTTTTGTGAACCGCCATGCCGCTCCGTTCGCAAGCGTCGGCAACTATCTTTGAGAGCCGCGGACAAGTCGGCTTGTCGAATCCCACGTGCGCAACGAGCCCGCCTCCGAAAAAAGTCGCGATGCGGCCGCGCGTGCGGTCGAAGAATTGGTCAACAATCAGGAAGTCCAACGGACGCAGATCCTCGCGCAAAGAACCGACGGCGCTCACGGACAAAATCTGTTCCACGCCCAGGGTCTTCAACGCATAAATGTTCGCGCGGTAATTGATTTCAGACGGCGACAATCGATGGCCGCGCCCGTGACGCGCGAGAAACGCTACGCGCTGGCCTTCGAGCATTCCGATCATGAACGCGTCCGATGGCTCGCCAAACGGAGTCTTTACGCGCACTTCGCGCGTGCCCGAGAGCCCGGCCATTGCGTAAAGCCCGCTGCCGCCGATGATTCCAATCTTGGCAGCGCTCCCCGCGGCGTTCTTCGCGGCTTTCCGCCCATGCTCTCGTCGTCTGACCATTGCACTTACCTCGATTGTTCTTGAGTGTCGCGGGACTAATCGACCGGCACGGGTTCTGCCTCGTACTGCCCGTCGCGCTCGCGCAGATGCGCGGCGCGAACGGCTGTGTCGTGCGCAAAAAGCACCAGCCAGCCGTTCTTTGCGATTTGCGGCAGAATTTTCTTCTTGTTCTCAAGCGTCGTCAGCGGATAAAGGTCGAAGCCCATAATCCACGCGAGCGGCAGGTGCGCCGTGGTCGGCACCAGATCGGCCAAGAAAACTGCCGTCTTGCCGCCGCCTTCGAGTTTCACGCACTGCATCGCCGGCGTGTGCCCCGGCGCCGGAAATACGCTCACTCCCGGAGCGATCTGCTGCTCCCCTTCGATGAGCTGCCACTGCTTCGCCTCTTCCACCGGCATGAAATTCTCGGACTGATAACTCGCGCGATCCCGTTCCGTCGGGCTCTTCGCGTGTTCGAAGTCTTTCTTCTGCACCACATATTTCGCGTTCGGAAACGTGGGACGGACTTTCCCGTCCGCCATCCGCGAATCCCATCCGCAATGATCGAAGTGCAGATGCGTGTTGATGACGACGTCGACGTCTTGCAGCTTCGTGCCATGCTGCGCCAACTGCTCCGGCAATCTTGGTGAGCCGTCGAACGCGTAAATGTCGCGGTGCTTCGCGTCCCATTTGTCGCCGGCGCCAGTTTCCACCAGGATCGTCTTCCCCGCCGCACGAATCAGCAGGCAATTCATCGCCAGCAGAATCCGGTTCCGCTCATCGGCGCGCGCCTTCTTCTCCCACATCGGCTTGGGTATCACGCCGAACATCGCTCCGCCATCCAGCCGCAAAGTTCCATCCGTCAGCATCAGAAATTCCAGATCGCCCAGTTTCAATGTTCCCTCCCCAAGCCCGCTCGTTGCAAAATGTCGCTGACCGCTGAATAGGGATCGCTCTTGCGTTCCGCAATTTCGCCGGCGAGGCGCTCGAGCGTTCCGTCTCTGGCCAATTCATCTACGACCCGATGCATCAGCCGTTCGCGAAGCAAGTTAACCAGCCGCTCTTTCCACAACGCGATTTCCTTTGCGTGCCGATTGGCTCTCTCTCCGAAATGCTCCCTGAAACGGCTAATTTGCCGCGCCAACTCATCGATGCCCTCATTCTGCGTCGCCACGGTCAGCACGATCGGCGGCTTCCATCCGTCGCGCTCCGGTACAATTTGCAGAATCCCCCGCAATTGCTGCTCGAAACGCTCCGCGCCTTCGCGATCCGCTTTATTCAGCACAAAAATATCCGCGATTTCCATCACGCCGGCCTTCAGGTTCTGCACGTCGTCGCCCATGCCCGGGACAAGCACGACAAGCGTGCAGTCCGCCAGCCGCGCGATTTCAATCTCACCCTGCCCCACGCCGACCGTTTCCACCAGCACATATTTCTTTCCCGCGGCATCGAGCAGCAACGCCGCATCGCTCGTCGCTTGCGACAGCCCGCCGAGCGACCCGCGCGTCGCCATCGACCGGATGAATACTCCGCCGTCCGACGCGTGCCCTTGCATGCGGATGCGGTCGCCGAGAATTGCCCCGCCGGTGAACGGGCTCGACGGATCGACGGCAATCACGCCGACGGTCTGCTGGTGCGCGCGATAGTGCGCCGCCAAACGATCGACCAGCGTGCTCTTCCCCGTTCCCGGCGCGCCCGTAATCCCGACGCAGTACGACTTTCCGGTATGCGGGAAGAGCAGCCGCAGCAAACTTTCCGCGCTCTGCGAACGATTCTCGATTTCCGTCATCGCCCGCGAAATCGCGCGCACGTCGCCCGCGCGCACTTGCTGTGCCCATTGCTCGATGGTCGGCGATGCGGGAGGCATGGCGGGAGGTACGGACGCTGCCGGCATCGGTCTGGCGCTAGCCTTTTCCCAAAAGCTGGCGGGCAATCACAAGCCGCTGAATCTCGCTGGTGCCCTCGCCGATGGTACAGAGCTTCACGTCGCGATAATATTTTTCCGCGGGATAATCCTTGACGAACCCATAACCGCCAAAAATCTGCACCGCCTCGTTGGCTACGCGCACGGCAACCTCCGCCGCGAATAATTTCGCCATGCTCGATTCGCGCGTGAAGCGGATGCCGTTCCCTCCCGCGCGCAAAGAGCGGTCCGCCAGATACGCCGCTTCCCACACGAGCAGCCGCGCCGCTTCGATCTCCGTCGCCATGTCCGCCAGCTTGAACTGGATGGCCTGAAACTCGCTGATCGCCTTGCCAAACTGCTTGCGCTGCTTCGCGTACTTCACCGCGGCTTCGTATGCGCCCTGCGCCATACCCAGCGCCAGCGAGGCAATGGAAATTCGGCCGCCGTCCAACACTTGCAGGCTGTTGATGAATCCTTCGCCTTCGGCGCCCAGAAGATTTTCAGCGGGAATGCGGCAATCGCTGAAAATCACTTCGGAAGTGTCGCTCGCGCGCATTCCCAACTTGTTTTCTTTTTTCCCCGGACGAAACCCTGGCGTGCCCTTCTCGACAATAAACGCAGAAATGCCATGCTGCTTCTTCGCCGGATCCGTCACCGCCATTCCCACGCACACATCCGCGTAATGGCCGTTGGTCGTGAACGTTTTCGATCCATTGAGCACCCAGCCGCCATCTTTCTTCACGGCAACCGTGCGCGTCCCGCCCGCGTCCGATCCCGCTCCAGGCTCCGTCAGCGACCAGCAGCCGAGCTTCTTTCCTTGCGTGAGCGCCGTAAGATATTTCTGCTTCTGCGATTCCGTGCCGAATTTATAGATGTGGTTCGAGCACAGTGAATTGTGCGCGGCGACGATCAGGCCCACGGAACCGTCCACGCGCGAGAGCTCTTCGATGACAATCGAATACTCCAGGTAGCCCAGCCCCGCGCCACCGTATTTTTCCGGAAAGATGACTCCGAGCAACCCCATCTGGCCAAGCTGCGGAATGATTTCCTGCGGAAACTGTGAAGCCTCGTCCCACTCCATCACGTGCGGCGCTATCTCTCCTTCGGCGAATTCGCGCACCGTTCGCCGAAGCTGCCGCTGCTCATCTGTTAGTGACAGGTCCACGACACCTCACAGTGACAACGAAAACTGGAATAAGGAACCGACGAGTCTTTAGGCGTGCGTCCGCTCCGCCACGCAAATTTCGCTCAACGCCGCAATCGCGCGCTCAATTTTCGCGCGGTCCACATCGTAATGCGTCACCATGCGCACCAAATATTTGTCGGTCGCGTTCGCCAGCACGTTCCGCTTCTTCAAGTCCGCCGAGATTTCCGCGCCCGTCTTGCCCGTTTGACGCACGTCAAAAATAAGAATATTCGTGACCACTTTCTTCGGGTCAATCGATATTCCCGGGATTTTCGCCAGCCCTTCGGCCAGGTATTTCGCGTTCTCATGATCGCGATGCAACGTTTTCGGCGTCTCTTCCAGAGCAATCAATCCGGCGACCGCCAGCACGCCCACTTGACGCATCCCGCCGCCCAGCATCTTTCGATGGACGTACGCCTTCTCGATGAACTCCCGCGAGCCTACAACCATTGAGCCCACCGGCGCGCCCAGCCCTTTCGACAGGCAAAACATCACCGAATCGAACTTCCGCGTGAGTTCCTTCACGCTTTTTCCCAGCGCTGCGGACGCGTTGAAAATCCGCGCGCCATCCAAATGCACGGGCAAACCAGCTTCGTGCGCCCGGTCGCAAATTTCCTCGGCAACCGCCGTCGGATAAATCGTTCCGCCTGCCATGTTGTGCGTATTTTCCAGCGTCACCAGTCCGGTTTGCGAATAGTTCGGGCTCTTCGCGCGAATCAGCGATTCCACCAGCGGCCACGTCAAAATTCCGTCTTGCGCGAAAGCGGGTCGTGGAAAACAACCCGCCAGCGCGGACATCGACGCCAGCTCGTACTGGTTCACGTGAGCGCGCTGCTCGCAGATCACTTCCAAGCCCGGCCGCGTCCACGTCTTGATCGCGATCAGATTCCCCATCGAGCCGCTGGGCACAAAGAGCGCTGCTTCACGCCCGAAAATTTCCGCGGCGCGCGCTTGCAGTTTGTTCACCGTGGGATCTTCGCCGTAAACGTCGTCGCCCACTTCCGCTTCGGCCATCGCGCGGCGCATTGCCGCCGTGGGCCGCGTCACCGTATCGCTGCGCAAGTCGACGAACGCATCGCCGCTCTGCCCGTTTCCGCTATTCGCCTCGTACATTCGCTTCTCTCTTCTCCTCAGTCCATTAATTCCACGAACGCCTCGTTCGAAATCGTCAATTTCTCCGCATTCAACCGAATCCGGTCGCCATCGCGCTCCAGCAAGCCGGAGCTTATCAACTTCGCGACGCGCCCAGACATGCTCGCGCCGTATTCCCGCTCGATGCGCGCAAGATCGATCCCCGCGAGCTCGCGTAGCCCCAAAAAGAATTCCTCATTCAGCGCCTGCGCTGAGCTCACCACTTCCTCTTGCTCCGCCGGCGACGTCCCCTTTTCGATCGCGGCGGTATACGCCGCCGGATCGTGTACGTTCGACCAGCGTTTCATTCCATCGAAGGAATGCGCGCCCACGCCAAATCCCAGATATGCCTCGCGCCTCCAGTATTTCAGATTGTGCTTCGACGCACGCCCCGGCAGCCCCCAATTCGAGATTTCATAATGTTGGTAGCCCGCCTGCGCCAACGCCTCGCACGCCCGCTCGTAAAACTCTGCCATCTCATCGTCGCTAGGAACTTCTGCGGCGCTGTACTTTTTCCCGCCGCTCAGAATTTCCTTTCCCAGCCGGCTTCCCTCATCGACTTCCAGCAAATATATCGAGACATGCTCTGGACGAAGCGCAATCAATTCGTCCACCGACGACCCCCAGCTCCGTCGCGTTTGATGAGCCAGCCCGGCAATCAAATCCATGCTCACGTTATCGAATCCCGCGTCTCGTAAAAAACCCGTGGCCCGATACACGTCTTCACGCCGGTGCATTCTGCCCGCCGCGCGCAGTTCCTTGTCATCGAACGACTGCACGCCCATGCTGATGCGGTTCACGCCCGCGCTTCGCCACGCGCCTGCTTTCGCCGCCGTGATCGTCTCCGGGTCGGCCTCGAGCGTCACTTCTTCCCATTCGGCGCCGCCTCCGGATTCGCGAATCACTGCCGGAATCCGCGCGAGGTCCGCCGGTTCCAGCAAACTTGGCGTCCCTCCGCCAATGTAAACCGTATCGACGTGCGCATCGCGCAGCGCATTCTGTCCGCGTATTTCGCGGCACACCGCATCGACATACGGAGCGTACAACGCCCGCGAGAACACCCCGGTGTGAAAATTGCAGTACGTGCACTTCGCCTGACAGAACGGCACCTGCACGTAGACGCCGACCCTCTGCGCTGTTCGCACATCTTGCGAAGTTTGTTTCATATCGCCGCGTCCGGGACAATTTTCACGCGCACTTCGCGCCGCCGCGGCCCGTCGAATTCGCAAAAGAAAATCGCCTGCCATCTTCCTAACGCCAGCTTGCCGTTTTCAATGAACACCGTCACCGTACTCCCGGCCAGCGCCGCCTTGATGTGCGAATCCGCGTTGCCTTCTGCATGACGATACGTCCGCGACTCCGGCACCAGTCTGTCCAGCGTCGCTTCAATGTCCCGCGCCACCTCGGGGTCGTCGCCCTCGTTGACCATCACGCCCGCCGTCGTGTGCGGCACGTACACGTAACACACGCCGCTCTTGCATCCCGACTCGGCGACCGCCCGTTCCACCTCAGCGGTTATCTTTTTCATCTGTGTGTGCTGGGCCGTCTGCACTTCAATCGTCCGCGTGAGCCCGCGCGATTCCTTCGCGGAATCCGAGTCCTGTTTCATTCCGAGGCGCTCAAGCAAGCTCCGACGCCGCGGCCGCGCCGTAAAATGCAAACCATGGCTTCGCCGCGCGCAAGGCGCGATTCACATTCTGAATATTCTTCACGCCTTGATCCGCCAGCCAATCTTGGAACGCGCTAAGCCCCTGTTTCGCGTAGATCGGTATGCCGTCTTTCCACGTCGCGCGCCCGCACAGCACGCCCGAGAAATTCACGCCCGCCTGACTGGCTAATTCCAGCGTCTCGATAAACACATCGTTGCTCACACCGGCGGACAAATAAATGAACGGCTTCTTGGCCGCGGAGGCCGCTCGCCGGAAATGGTCCATGGCCTGTTCTTTCGTGTACGCGGACTCGCCTTTGCACGACCGCGCGCCGGCCACGTAAGCCATGTTCACCGGCACTTCCACCTTCAGCACGTCGATCCCGTACTGGGGCTTGGAAAACTCTTCCATGCTCCGCGTCACCACATCCGGCTTCTTGCGCGCATAATCGATTCCCTTCTCGTCCATTCCTTCATCGTAGCCGACGAATTCCGCAAACAGCGGCAGATCTTCTCCGGCACACTCCGCGCCGACGCGCTCCATCCAAGCATGTTTTATATCGTTGATCGACGCCGCATCGAATGGCGTGTAGTACAGCAGGATCTTCACGCAGTCGGCGCCCGCTTCCTTCAATCTGTGCGCCGACCAATTGTCCAGCAAATCCGGCAAGCGGCCGGGGCGCGTGTTGTCGTAGCCGCTGTTCTCATACGCCAGCAGCAAGCCGGCGTTCGATGAGCGCCATCGAGACGGCTGCAAGCCATATTCCGGATCCAGCAAAATCGCGCTGGCATGCGGCGTCAGCACGCGCACGACGGCTTGCTTGAACTCCGACATCATCTCCGGCGTGACGGCGTGCGGATCAATCCCCTTGTCCTTGGCGATCGCCTTTCGCAACGACCCCCGTTGGTCCATCGCCGCCGCGGCGATCACGCCGGCTGGCGTCGAAACTTTTTGAAGTCCTTTCAGTTTCCCGGGCGCGAGCTTCATAAACCGTCTCCTCGCAAACGAACAACTCTAGGCTCTCGGCATCCTTGCCGGCACGTCGCAATTTTAGCACGCGGCAGACGCTGCCGCATTGCCGCAACGTTCACAGTGTTATCAGCCGATGGCCTTGGCACGGCTTGCCCATCGCCGATTCCAGTCGATCCAGCAATTCCATTCCCTGCCGCGCCAGAAACGGCAGGAGGCACAGCGTGCGCTCCTGCAATCCGCGTCGCGGATAGAGCGCGCTGACGATTTCCAGCTCGTGCCGGTCAAGCACCCCCGTGCGCAGATTTTCCGCCCGGCCTGCTTTTCCGCGGAGCTTTGTAAATTGATACAGCATCTTTTTTTCCGCCGTCTCCCGCGCGCCGCCTAGCGTCTTGTCCAGAGCGCCCAGCGGTTTGCCGTAGCCCGCGAGCATTTTCCGCATCGCCTTCTCGTCACGCGCAAATCGCACAGCCAGGCTGCGCGGAAGGTACTGCGCTTCCATTTTCCTCCGTAATTGTTGCCGGCCGCTCAGCACTTCAGGAATGCTCAAATGATACTTCTTCAGAATGCGCGCAACTTCCGGCTCAATCAGCGTAAAGCTTGCCCGCGGCAGAATCGCGGGCATTCGCCCGAGCACTCGCCGATAAACCACTTGCGCCTGCGCCATGTACGCCACTTCGGCTGGACCGCCGATGTACGCTGCCGTCGGCAAAATCGCATCCTGCAGCACGGGACGCAACAACACGCTTGCCGTCAGCGCCTCTGGTTCTTCGTCGATTCTCCGCAGCAGCTCGCTCGCGCTGTGCCGCACACTTCCCGCAACGAACGCGCCATTCTTCCGCCGAATCGGTTCGCGCTTGCCGTCCACGTCCAAAAACAAAAGCGTCGATTGCTGCGTTACCTTTACTTGCGCATGAAAGCCTCTGCGTTCCAGCTCCTTGCCCCGCGCCAACAACTCCTCCGCCACTGGCCCGGCGCCTTCCACCGCTTTTCGATAGGTCGGCCGCGCCAGCTCGTGCAGCCGTTTGTCGAGTGGGTCCAGCAGGATCAATCCTCGTCCCTTCAAAACGCGCGCCAGCAATTTGCCGAATGCTGTACCAAATGTTTCTTCCCACCGGTACGACGCCTTCAGCGCTTCTGCAATTTCTCCTCGGCCGGGGCCTTGCAAAAGCTCGACCGCGTGCTCCACCACCGCATCGGCCGACTTTCCAAGCAAAATTCGCCCGACACTTCCTCCCTCGGCCTCTTTCTCCAACAGCAACTCGAGCCGCGCAATTCCGTATCGCTCCTTGAAGAACACCTGATTCGCCTCGGCAAGATCATGATCTTCCGTCGCCATCCAGAAAATCGGCACGGCATCGACGCCCAGCCGCGTCAGCTTCTTCGCCCAGCGAATCGCGTCCAGCGCCTTGTAGATGCTGTACGCCGGCCCGCTGAACAGGCTGACCTGCTGTCCCGTGACGATGGCCACAGCCCCTTTTGCAAGCCGGTCGATATTTTTCTCCGCCTCAGCATCCGGCCCCATCGCGCGGTTCTGCGCGCGCAACACTTCCACCACGGCGCTTCGCGTGCCCGCATCCAGACGCACTTCCTTCGCCGCGGCGCGCACCCCGGCCTCATCCGGCGCATGGCCGTAGAGGTTCTTCACTCTGCCAAAATCTTCCGTGTAGGATGCAAATAGCTCTGTCGTTTGGGGAATTTCGGAGAAGCGGAGACAGTCGTACTCCATGGAAGATGTGATGATACACGCGGCATTCGGTCGCAGCAACTGCCGTGCGCCGCGCGCGCAGCCGGCTCAATAAGTAAAGCGGATCCAGCGAATGCGGCGGACTAACTCACTGTGGCGGTGGGCCTCAAGCTTGCCAGGATGTTGTCGATTTCCAGTTTCGCGCTCTCGTTGACCGGCAACAGCGGCGCGCGCGGCGCTCCGCCGTAATATCCCAGGCGATCCATCGCCCATTTGATGCCCGCGATTCCGAACTTCGTGGTCAGCGCCGCAGCCGGCGCAATCGCCTGCTTCCTGATCTGCTCCATGCGCTCTTTTTCGCCGCGGCGTGATGCCTCGTAGAAATCCGCGCACGCATCGGGTATGACGCACGAAATCGCCAGAATTGCCCCGACCGCGCCCTCTTCCAGAACCTCGCTCAACGTCAGCGCGGACCCTGTCAGCGCGTTGAACCCCTTCGGCGTGGCCGCAATAATGTCTTTCATTCTTTGCACGTTCCCGGAGCTCTCTTTAATGCCCACGATGTTCGGATGCGTGGCCAGTTTTGCCACCAGCGGCGCTTCCACTGTGTAATTCGTAAAAATCGGCACGGAATAGAGCAGCACCGGAATCGGCGAGCTGTCCGCTACGCGAAAGAAGTGCGTCGTTTCCGCCTCGAAGGTCATGAAAGGCTTGTAATAGCTCGGCGTTCTCACCAGGGCCGCCTGGAACCCTAGCGCCGCCGCGCGTTTCGTATTCCGAAGTGTCTCGGCCGTCGACTCGGACCCGGTTCCCGCGATCATCACTTTGTCCGAACCAGCCGCTTCACGCGACGCGCCCAAAATCTTTTCGACCTCATCCCATTCCAGCAAAACCGACTCGCTCGTCGACCCGTTCACCACGTAACCCGGCAGCTTCGTCTGGTTGTAGCGCTCGATGTTTTTGCGCAAGCACCTTAGGTCAACATCCCCGTCGGCCGAGAACGGCGTTGTCAGTGGCGGGAAAATACCGCGGAGTTTCATGGAGCGAGATTTTAACAGAACCTCATGTACGGGCGCGATAGTATTTCGCTGTAGGGGCCTCCATTGGCCACTCAGTTCGCCGAGGTCACTCGCCGGCTTGGCGCGGCCGCTTTCGGCTCCGTCGCGTGGAGTTCTTGCAGAGAGGCGACGTTGCCCGCTCCCTCGGACATGGCGCGAATCCCGCGCGCCGCCGCAATCGCCGCGGAAATCGTGGTGATGCACGGCATCATGTAGCGCACCGCTGCGCGCCGTATCGATTTCTCGTCATAGAAGGATTCCCGCCCGAGCGGCGTATTGATGATCAGGTCGACCTTCCCTGTCTTGATCAAATCGACGATGTTGGGCCGGCCTTCGTTTACTTTATACACGGACTCCACTTCCATCCCCGCCGCCCGCAGCGTCGCCGCCGTTCCGCGCGTGGCAATCAGCGTCAATCCCGCAACGGCCAAATCTTTCGCCAGCGAAACCAGATAGCGCTTGTCTTGGTCATTCACGCTGATAAAAACCGTGCCCTTGCGCGGCAGCCTCTGCCCCGCTGCCAATTGCGCCTTCGCAAAGGCTAGCCCGAAATTCGGCGAAATTCCCATCACTTCGCCCGTCGAGCGCATTTCCGGGCCCAAAATCGTATCCACTCCGCGGAATTTGCTGAACGGGAACACCGGCGATTTCACGCAATAATATTCCTTGCTGCGCAGTTCCGCGACTCCATTGAAATCCGCAACGGACAAATCCATATCGCACAACTTTCGTCCGGTCATCAGCCGCGCCGCCACTTTCGCCAGCGGCACGGCGGTGGCCTTCGACACATACGGCACGGTTCGCGACGCGCGCGGGTTCACTTCCAGCACGTAAACCGTGTCGCGTTGAATCGCATACTGCACGTTCATAAGCCCCACGACGCGCAGCGCCTTCGCCAATTTCGCTGTGTATTCACGAATGCTCGCCAGCACGTCGGGCTTCAGCGTCACCGACGGCAGCACGCACGACGAATCTCCCGAATGAATTCCCGCCTCTTCGATGTGCTCCATGATTCCCGCGATCACCACGTCTGTTCCATCCGCCAGCGCGTCCACGTCCACCTCGACGGCCTCTTCCAAGAACTGATCCACCAGGATCGGCCGCTCCGCACTTGACCCGCTGCCCAGCCTCACCGCCTGCGCCGCGCACTCTTCTACTGTCTTGAGGTCGTACGCAATCACCATCGCGCGCCCGCCGAGCACGTAGCTCGGCCGCACCAGCACCGGCAAGCCAATCGTTTTGGCAACGTTCACCGCTTCTTCCGGCGTCAGCGCCGTTCCATTTCGCGGCTGCGGAATTTTCAACTCGTCGAGCAGCTTCCCGAAGCGCCGGCGATCTTCCGCCAGGTCGATCGATTCCGGCGCGGTGCCGATAATCGGCGCGCCATTACGTTTCAAATCCAGCGCCAAATTCAGCGGCGTCTGTCCGCCGAACTGCACAATCACGCCTTCCGGCTTTTCCCGCTCAATCACCGAAAGCACGTCTTCCAGCGTCAGCGGCTCGAAATACAGCCGGTCCGCGGTGTCGTAATCCGTCGACACCGTCTCCGGATTGCAATTCACCATCACCGTTTCGTAGCCGTCCTCTTTCAACGCGAACGCCGCATGGCAGCAGCAGTAATCGAATTCGATTCCTTGCCCGATGCGGTTCGGCCCGCTGCCCAGAATCACAATTTTCCGCTTCTCGCTTGTGTCTGCCTCGTCCTCTTCTTCGTACGTCGAGTACATGTACGGCGTGAACGACTCGAACTCCGCCGCGCACGTGTCCACGCGCTTGAAAACCGGCCCCACGCCGTGCTTCGCTCGCGCCTCGCGAACCGCGCTCGTCGTCGTGCTCCAGATCTGCGCCAGTTGCTCGTCGCTGATCCCGCTTCGTTTCGCTACCTTTAGCATCTCCGCGGAAATATCGCCGATCCTCGTCGCCGCCACTCCTTTTTCCACCGCGACGGCCTTCTCCATCTGGCGCAGGAACCACTCATCGATTTTCGTCAGCGCGTAAATCTCGTCCACGGCCATTCCCCGCCGCAGCGCCGTCAACAGCCAATGAATCCGATCCGGCCCCGGCGTGTGCAGCTTTTCGCGCAGCACCGCGTCGACAATTTCCGCCGGCGGACGCCACGGCGAATGCGGCTCGAGGGACCGGATCCCCTTTCCGAGCGCCTCCGAGAAAGTGCGGCCGATGGCCATCACTTCGCCCACGGACTTCATCTGTGTCGTCAGCGTGGTATCCGCGCCGGGAAACTTTTCGAACTGCCACTTCGGAATTTTCGCTACCACATAATCGATCGTCGGCTCGAATGACGACGGCGTTTTTTTCGTAATGTCATTCGGTATTTCGTCGAGCGTCATTCCCACGGCCAGCTTCGCCGCAATTTTCGCAATCGGAAATCCCGTGGCCTTGCTCGCCAGCGCCGAGCTGCGCGACACCCGCGGATTCATCTCGATCACCACCATGCGCCCGGTCTGCGGGTCGACGGCGAATTGAATATTCGATCCGCCCGTTTCCACCCCCACTTCGCGAATTATCATCGCCGCCGCGTCGCGCATCCGCTGATACTCTTTGTCGGTCAGCGTTTGCGCCGGCGCCACCGTGATGGAATCGCCGGTGTGAATTCCCATGGGATCGAAATTTTCAATCGAGCAAATCACCACGAAGTTGTCGCGGCAATCGCGCATCACCTCCAGCTCGAATTCCTTCCAGCCCAGCACGGACTCCTCGATCAGCGCCTCGTGCACCGGGCTCGCATCCAGGGCCCGCGAAATCGCTTCCGAAAATTCCTCGCGGTTATACGCAATCGATCCGCCCGTTCCTCCCAGCGTGAACGAAGGCCGTATCACCACCGGATATCCCAGCTCATCGGCCAGCTTCACCGCCGTCGGGATGTCCTTCACCACTGCCGAAGCGGGCACTTCCAGCCCCACGCGTTGGCACGCATCCTTGAACTGCAGGCGATCCTCCGCCACGCGAATCGAGCGCATCGACGCGCCAATCAACTTCACGCCGTACTTCTCCAGAATCCCGCCTTCCGCCAGCTCCATCGCGATATTCAGTCCCGTTTGCCCACCGACCGTCGGCAGCAGCGCGTCCGGCCGCTCGCGCGCGATAATCAGCTCCAAATACTCCTTCGTCAACGGCTCGATGTACGTCCGATCCGCGATCTCCGGATCCGTCATGATCGTCGCGGGATTCGAATTCACCAGCACGACTTCATACCCTTCGTCGCGCAGCGCCTTGCACGCCTGCGTGCCCGAATAATCGAACTCGCACGCCTGCCCGATAACAATCGGCCCCGAGCCGATAATGATGATTTTCTTTATGTCCGTCCGTTTGCTCATTTCGGTTTGTTTGCAACGTCCATCATCGTTGTGAACTGCTCGAACAAATACCGCGCGTCGTGCGGCCCCGGCGACGCCTCCGGGTGATATTGCACGCTGAACATGGGCAGCGACCTGTGTCGCATGCCCTCATTAGTATGGTCATTCAAATTCACGTGCGTGATTTCCACTTCGCTCGACGGCAACGAATCCGGGTCCACGCAAAAGCCGTGATTCTGCGCGGTGATTTCCACTTTTTCCGTCAGTAAGTTCTTCACCGGATGATTCGAGCCGTGATGCCCGAATTTCAATTTGAACGTTTTTCCGCCCAGCGCCAGCCCGCACAACTGATGCCCCAGGCAAATCCCAAAAATCGGCACGCGTCCCATCAGCTTGCGAATATTTTGCACCGCAAACGTGACCGGCTCGGGATCGCCCGGCCCATTCGACAGAAAAACGCCATCTGGTTTCATCGCCAGCACGTCTTCCGCCGGCGTCGCCGCTGGCGCCACTGTCACATCGCAGCCGTGATCCACCAGCAGTCGCAAAATGTTCTGCTTGATGCCAAAATCGTACGCCGCCACTCTGTACCGTCGCGCGCCCGCACCGCTCGCGGCCCCAGTTGGGTAGTTCGTTGCGTAACTCGCCGCCAGCGGAATCGACCCGCGCTCCCAGCGATACTGTTTCGCGCAACTCACGTGGCTCGCCAACTCCTGCCCCGCCATCGACGGCAGCGCCCGCGCTTCTGCGATCAGTTTTTCCGCCGCGGTCCCGTCCGTAGCCACCACTCCGCGCAACGCCCCTGCCGTTCGCAAATGCCGCACCAGCGCCCGCGTGTCAATGTCCCAGATCACCGGAATTTTGTACCGCTCCAGATACGCGTTCGCCGTCTCGCTCGCGCGCCAGTTCGACGCCATCTGTGAAAAATCGCGCACCACCAGCCCTTCAATGTACGGCCGCGCCGATTCCTCATCGTCCACGTTCGCGCCAACATTTCCTATGTGGGGATACGTCAGGCAGACAATCTGTCCGGCATAGCTGGGATCGGTGAAGACTTCCTGGTATCCGGTAAGGCTGGTGTTAAAAACAACTTCGCCGCCGCGGCGGCCACGGGCGCCCGCCGCGCGCCCTTTAAATACTCTTCCGTCCTCGAGCGCGAATAGCGCGCTTCCCTCGTGCGACTGCTGCAGTGTGTCCTCCGTTGCGGCTCATCTTATACCAGTTTTGCTGCTCATTTCGGCGGCGCATTCACGGCGCCGAAATTTCTCCGAACTGACGGAACGGCCAATACGCGAACACAGCCTTCCCGTAAATAAACTTTCTCGGCACCGGCCCGAAAATGCGCGAATCATTCGAGCTGTCGCGGTGGTCGCCCATCACGAAATATTCATCCGGCGGAATTTGAATCGGCCCGTAGCTGGAATCGTCGAAATAACTCGGCGGAACGTAAGGCTCCGCAATGTGCTTGCCATCCACATAGAGCTCGCCCGCGCGAATATCGATCGTATCTCCCGGCAATCCGACCACGCGTTTGATGAACGACTTTGACCGGTCCAGCGGATACCAGAAAACCACCACGTCGCCGCGGTGAATCGGCTCAAAACGGTAAACGAATTTGTTGATGAAAATCCGCTCCTGATCGCTCAGCAGCGGCGCCATGCTCGTTCCTTCCACCTTCACCGGCTGGTACAGAAACACAATAATCACCAGCGCCAGCGTCATCGCAACAGCTACGTCGCGACCCCAAACTCTCAATTCACGGCCAAAGGAAGAAGGTTGCTGCTGCTCAATCGAGGAAGCGAAATTGGGGCTAGTCTTGTCTGGCATTCCTTGCTACACCTCTATATACCACGACGCCGCCGTTCCGCCAACGCTCAATTCTGGCTCTTCGGTTTGCCGCAAGATGATTCATCCTTTGCCGATTCGGCGTGCCAATTATAAGATGCAGATTCGCGCCCTTGCGTAATTCGCGCATTTCTCGTCACCAAGCTGGGCCGGCCGCACCGTAAGCGGTCAGCCGCGCTTCTGCGACAACGCCCCATCGGCCGCCCTATCCAGAAACCAGATCGCTTCGCCTTCCGGCCGTAGCATCGCCACCGGCAGCTTCAGCGTTTCCGCAGATGAATCCCGCCGCAACGTCGCTACAATTCCCTGCTTGTCTGCGCCCGCCACCAGGAAATACGTCGCGCGCGCCCGCCGCAGCACCGGAAACGTCAAACTGATTCGCACCGGAGGCTCTGCCGGCGCTCGCACGCCCACAACCCATCTCTTCTCCTCCGCCAGCGCAGGCGATCCCGGAAAGAGCGAAGCCATGTGCCCCTCGACGCCCAACCCCAGAAGCATCACGTCAAAAGACGGCCCGCTTTCCGCAATAAACGTCCGCAACACCGCTTCGTATTCCCGCGCGGCCTCATCGGGCTGCGAAAAGTTCGTCGCAATCGGATGAATATTTTCCGGCGGCACCGGCGCATTCTTGAACAACGTCTCGCGCGCCATGTGATAGTTGCTCTTCGCGTCATCCGCGCCAACGAAGCGCTCGTCTCCCCAGAAAAAATGCGCCTTCGCCCACGGCATCTTCTCGCGATACTCCGTCGACCAGATCTGATAGGCGCGTTCCGGCGTGTGCCCTCCGGACAGCGCAATCAAACAGCGCCCGCGCGCACTCACCGCCTCGTTCGCGGCGCGCACCCATTCTTCGCTCGCCGCGTGGCTCAGCGCGTCCAGGTCGGCGAAAACGCGCGCGGAATGGATTACGCCTTCGCCCATGTCCGTCCCAGGTCCTTCAGCAGTGCATCCGCCTCCGCCGGTCCCCAACTCCCCGCCGCGTACGGCACGACCTTTGGCTTGTTTTCCAGCAGCGGCGTGTACAGCTTCCACGAAGCTTCCACCCAATCGTCACTCACAAAGAGCGTCGGGTCGCCCTGCAGCACATCGAGCAACAGCGTCTCGTAAGCGTCCGCGAGTGGCTTGAACTCTTCCGAGTACCGAAAATGCAAGTCGCTTCTTTGAATTTGGATTCCCGGCCCTGGCGCCTTGATCTCAAAATACAAATCGAACCCCTCGTCCGGCTGAATCGCAATCACCAGCGCATTCGCCTGAATGGCGTTGCCGTCGAACGGCTTGAAGATCCACACCGGCGGCCGGCGAAAATTCACCACGATTTCGCTCGACCGCGACGCCAGCCGCTTCCCGGTCCGCAGGAAAAACGGCACGCCGTGCCAGCGCCAATTCTCGATATTGAGCCGCATCGCCACGAAGGTCTCGATCTGCGAATCTTTCGCCACGCCCGGCTCGTCGCGATAGGCCGGCACATCCTTGCCGTCGATCTTCCCCGCCGCGTACTGTCCTAGCACCACATCCGCGATTTTGATCGGCAGCACGGAATGCAGCACCTTCACTTTTTCGCGCCGGATGGCGTTCGCCTCAAACGCTTCCGGCACTTCCATCGCCGTCAAGGTCATCAGTTGCGTCAGGTGGTTCTGGATCATGTCCCGCAACGCGCCCGCGCCTTCGTAATACGCCGCGCGATGCTCCACGCCGAGCGACTCCGCCACCATAATTTCCACGCTCTCGATTCGGTCGCGATTCCACTGCGGCTCGAACAGCGAATTGGCAAAACGGAATACCAACAGATTCTGCACCGTCTCTTTTCCCAGATAATGGTCGATGCGGTAGACCTGCTTCTCTTCGAAATTCTCGTGCACCACCTTGTTCAGATCCTGCGCTGACTTCAGATCGCGCCCAAATGGCTTTTCGATCACCAACCGCGTCCAGCCCTTGCTTTTGTTCAGCCCCGCGCCTCCCAGCCCCGCAATCGCCAAGGGAAAAACTTTCGGCGGCAGCGCCAGATAGAAAACGCGGTTGCCCGGCAAGCCGTTGTCTTTTTCGATTTGTTCGATTCGCTGGCCGAGTTCCTTGTAATCCCCGGTCGCTCCTTTTCCAATCGTCTGGTAGAAAACTCTCTTGTCCGACACCGTCTGCGCGATCTGCTCCTGCGGAATCTTCTCGTCCGCCAAATCCTTGCGGCACTTTTCGCGGAAGCTCTCGTCGTTGATCTCCGTCTCCACTCCAACGCCCAGAATCACGCTCTTCGGCCCCAGCGCATTTCTAGCGATCAGCCCGTTCAGCGACGGCAGCAGCTTTCGGCTCGTCAAATCGCCCGTGGCGCCCAGAATTACAAACAGGTGCGGCTCAATTCCCTCTGCCATTTTCTCCCCTTAGCTTCGATGCTTCAGTCAGGACCGCGGACGCAGGCGCACAATCCGAAAAGCTTTTAGCCCGGCCCAATCACAACGCCCAATTGCCCCAGTTCCTTTTCCAGTTGCGCCGCGCTCTTGAATTGAATTGTGTGCATCCCCAGCTCGCGCGCGCACTCCAGATTCAATGCCCGGTCGTCCACAAACACGCACTCGTCGCCCTTGCGCTGCGTGATGCTCAGCGCCAGCTCGTAGATCGCTTTGTCCGGCTTGCGCACTCCCAGGTAACACGAACTCAAAAACACATCGAAATATTCCCGCAAATGAAATCGCTCGATCCGGTACGTATTCAGGTCCCGCGATTCATTGTTCAGTGCGCTGATCAAATATCGTCGCGGCTTCGCCAGCCGCCGCAGCACTTCCAGCGACTCCGGCATCGCTTGCGCCTGTGCATAAATGAAGTCCTTGAATTCCTGCCGCGTGAAGTCGCGCTTGCAATAAAAAATAACGCGATCCAGATATTCTTCGAGCCCCAAACGCCCTGTCTCAAACGCATGGAGCAGCAGTTCGTGCCGCTCCTCGAAATCGTTCCAATCCAGATGGAATTTCTTGGCTGCCGCCATCCGCGAATCGCGGTCCCAGCCGTTGGTCAGCAGCACGCCGCCAATATCGAAAAAAAGCGCCGTCACCTCAGCCAATGAGCACCTCGTCCCATCAATTCTAATACCCCGCGAACTCCTCCGCGCGAATATCGTCTTCGCTCACTCCGGCATCGAGCAGCAATTTGTGCATCGCGTTCACCATTCCGCCCGGCCCCGCCAGATAAAAAGTCGGCACGCTCAAATCTCCAATCGATTCCGTCAAAAGCTCTTTCGTGACGATCCCTCTTTTCCCTCGCCACGGGCGCGACGATTTTTCCATCTCGGTCATCGTCGCAATCATCTTGAAATTCCGATTCTCCTGCTCCGCCCGCGCTAGGTCGTCCAGAAACGCCGCATCCTCCGGCCGCCGGTTCGAATAAAACAGCCAGATCTTGTGCGCCGATTTACTTTGCGCGGCGTCCAGCGCCATGCTGCGAAACGGCGTAATTCCGATTCCGCCCGCAATGAAAACCGCCGGCCGCGCCGCGCGCGTGTGCAACTTCAGGTCGCCCCACGGCCCGTCAACCTCCAACTCCGTTCCCAATGGAATTTTCTTCAGCGACCGCTTCATCGCCGTGTCCCGCATGCGCGTCGCAAACAAAATATCGGGCTCGTGCGGCGCGCTGGCAATCGAAAACGCTCGCGTATTTCCCTCATCGTCCGTTTCCGCCGGATGGCTCAGCTTTACTTCCATCGCCTGTCCGGGCTTGAACTCGAATCCCGCCGGCTTCTCCAGCCAAAATCCCATGGTCCTTTCGGCAATTTCCTTGCGCTCTTTCAATTTCATCGCAGTCGCCATCGTAGTTGCCCCCGCCCGCTCGTCGATTCACAGCACAGCATCATCCCGTGCGCCCTGCGGCTCCCAATTGCATCCCTGCGCGCTTACGGTAGATGATACCAGCATGGCTAAGGGCTCAAAGATTCGCGTCGCGCACCTTCGCTCCGCGCCCTCATCTTCATCGCTTTCCTTCACCATGCGTCCCGTTTCGCCGTTCCGTCTCGACCTCACCGCCTGGGCCTTGCGCCGCCGCCCAGAAAACATTCTCGACCGCTGGGACGGTCACACCTATCGCCGCGCGCTTGCCGTCGAGGGGCAAATAGCCGAGGTTGCCGTCGAGCAAACCGGCTCCGCCGCGCATCCCCGCCTCACCGTCACCGCGCATGCGGAACGCCACGCTCCCGACGCGGAATCACTTCTCCGTTCGACCCTCGAACGCATGCTCGGCCTGAAAATCGATCGCCGCGATTTTTACTCCTTCGCGGCAAAACAAAAAGCGTTCCGTCCTCTCATCTCCGCGTTCGAAGGCTTCAAACCTCCGCGCTATCCCACCATTTTCGAGGCGCTCCTCAACGCCATTTCCTGCCAGCAAGTTTCGCTCAACGTCGGCATGATGCTGCTGAATCGCCTCGTCGAAACTTTCGGCCGCTCTCCTCTCGCAAACTCCTCCGTCCACGCCTGCCCATTCCCCGCCGACCTCGCCAGCATTTCTCCTGGCACGCTTCGCGCCTTCGGCTACAGCCATCAGAAAGAGCGCGCGATTCTCGAACTCAGCCGCGCCGTTGCCTCCGGCGCACTGGACCTGGAATCCTTCCGTGAACTTGACGATGCCGCTGCGCTCGAAAAACTCCTTGCGATTCGGGGCGTCGGCCGCTGGTCCGCCGAATACGCGCTTCTTCGCGGCATGGGCCGCCTCAACATTTTCCCCGGCGATGACGTTGGCGGCTGGCGCAATCTTCAAAAGCACCTTCACCTCCGCGCTCGCCCCGACTACGCAAAAACTCGCAAGCTCCTCGCGCCTTGGAAAAATTATGCCGGCCTCCTTTATCTTCATTTTCTTCTCGATGGCCTGCGCACCCGCGGCATCCTCCCATGACGCCGAACACGAAGCCGAAAAAATCCGCCGCCGAGGGCCCTTTCATCTTCACCATCGGCCATTCCAATCGTTCCATCGCTGAATTCGTCGCGCTCCTCAAATCTCACAACGTCAAGCGCCTTGTCGACGTGCGCACCATTCCGCGCTCGCGTCACAATCCTCAGTTTAATCGTGATGCTCTCGCCGCGTCGGTTCGCGTGGCTCGCATCGCCTACACGCATCTCCCGAAACTCGGCGGCCTGCGCCGCACGCGCCCCGATTCCGTCAACACCGGCTGGAACAATTCCAGTTTTCGCGGCTTCGCCGACTACATGCAAACTCCCGAATTCGCCGCCGCTCTCACGCGCCTCGAAAAACTTACCAAAACAAAACTCTGCGCCATCATGTGCGCGGAAGCTGTTCCGTGGCGCTGCCATCGCTCGCTCATCGCCGACGCGCTCACCGTCCGCGGCCACGCCGTCCAGCACATCATGACTCCCACGCGCGCCAATCTTCACAAGCTCACGCCGTTCGCGCGCGTCCGCGACAAACGCATCACCTACCCGCCCAACAAATCCACCCGCGCCCGCGCTAAAAAAAAATCCGCCAGCACCCGCGGCGCAGGCTCTTAGCCTGTGCGCTCTTGATTAGTTGTGCCCGAAAGGGGATGCGTCGCGCGTATATGTTTACTACGGCTGCGGCGTCGGCGCAGGCGCCGGCCGGTAATAAAATCCCAGACTTTCCGGCGGCGGCAGCACTTTCACTTGCGAAAAACTGTCTTCGAGCGCATTGATCGTGTCAATTTTCGTCTGCACGATATTCGTCAGCGTGTCGTAACGCACCAGCACGTTGCTTAGCCACGCCTCATTATTCTCCGCGCGCCAGCGCTGCGCATATTCGCCGCGCAACTCTGTCAATTTCTCGCGCAGGTCCTGCAAATCCCCATTGATCGAGCTGATCTCCTCCAGATCGCCGAGCACTTTTCCCTTATTCCCCATGTTCATGTACGCGTCCCAATACGCCGCGCTCATCTCCTGCGTGTACTCGAACTTCATTCCCAGCGCGTCCAGCCGCTGTGCCGCAAAAATCAAATCGTCGAGCGTATCCGCGTTCGCGCGCGCCTTCGCGCGATTTTCCAGCAACGATTCCCATGCGCGCTCGGCGTCCACGCGCATCTCCTGCGTCACCGGCGCCGCCGTGTCCGCATATTCCGCGCCAACCGTTGAAAACGGATCGGCCCAGAAATACGCCACGTGCGTTCCCTCTAGCTTCACCCCATCGAGCAGCGTGTCCGTCGCCGCCAGCTTGTCGAGGATGTCCTCAAATGTGTGATCCGTGTTTCTGTAAAACGCCCAATCGTAGCTGTCGCGAAATTGCTCGATCGACGATTCTCCCGGCTGCCACCCGCACGCCGCTCCAAACACAAATCCGGGCCAATCCATTCCACCGAGCGCCTCGCCCATGTCCTTCCAGTCCGTGTTCAACATTCCCAGCGCGCCGTATTTCTGCCCGTCGCGCGTCAAATTGCGAATATTCGTGAACGACGCGTTGAAGTCCGGATACACGCGCCGCCAATTGGTGATCCCCGGCGAAACAAAAAGCCGCAAACCCGCATCCTGAAACGGCTTCAGCCGGTTGTCATACGAAGGCGCGTCGTCGTAGGTCCACACCACCGCGATCAAATCTTTCGGCAGCGTCGCCAGCAACTGCGGAAATTTCTCCGCAATGTCCGCCCAAAACATCGTCTGCTTGTGATACGGCTTGAGCATTTCATCAAGCTTTGCGATGTGCGCCAGGTAAACCGGCCCTAGCCCTTTCTCCGCGATCAGCTCCTTCGTTTTTCCCTGCCCCAGCTCGAAAGTCTCGTCCGCGCCGATGTGAAAAAACGGCCCGGGGAAAAGCGGCGCCATCTCCGCAATCAATTTTCCGAGCAAATCGTAGGTTCCCGGCTGCGTCGGCGTCAGCACCGAACCATGCGGAATTTCCGCCAGGTCGCTGTACAAATCGTAGCGCAGAATATTGTGCACGTGCCCGTAGGTCTCCAGCTCCGGCACGATCGTCACGTAATATTTCGCCGCGTACGCCACCAACTCCTTGATTTCTTCGGGACTCAGCGCGTCCGGCGGAGCAAAAATCTGATTCCCCGCCACTGTGAAAACGTCCTCCATGTACAGCGCGTACATATTCAGCTTGTATCCCGCCAGCACGCGAATCTGCTGCTCCATAAACGCGAGCGTCGGAATCGGCCCGCGGCTGATGTCCACGCTCACCCCGCGCCACTTCATCGCCGGCCAATCGCGAATCGCCACCGCCGGACATTCCAACTCACTTGTAGGCGTTGTCATTCCGAACCGAGCCGCGGCGGCCTTCGCCGCGGACGGGGGTGAGGAACCTGCTTTTGTATTTGCGTCATTCTCATTCACGGGCCGCAGCAATTGCCGCAGCGTCTGCAGGCCGTAAAACGCGCCTTGCTCGCTCGCGCCGCCTACCAAAATCCGATGAGCATCCGCCGAAATCGCGTAGCCCTGCGCGTCGAATCCGTTTTGCATCGCGAGCCCGCTCGTTCCCAGCGCCTCGCGCAATCGCGAATCTTCCGTCGCGTCGCCGATATAAATAAAATCCGACCCGCCCGGCATCTCGCGCGCATCGGAAAGTCTCAGCTTCCATCCCGTCCACCGTTCGATTTCTTCTGAGAGCATTTGCGCGCCTTGAAATTCGCGCCCGAATTTTTGATCCACCACGATTCTCGTGTGCCGCGTCACCGCAAAAACTGCGCCGCCGGACTGTTTCACTTCTCGCGGCTGCGGAATCAGTTGCAAATCCGCCTGCCCGGGCAGGGCCCCCGCCCGCACGCGCGGCGCAACAAATACCGCAACGAAGCAGGCCGCAATGCACCACGCAATCGGTCTTCGCTTCATGTTTTCTCCTCGCAGCGAACCGCGTAGTATACCCGCATTGCCTCCGCTGCAGCTGCGCCGCGCGTACGAAAACTTTCTCTGCGGCAATTCGTTTGCTGTATCATTTCCGCGCGTTCGTTGCATGCGCGCCGCGCATATCGCGCGCAATTTCCGCGAACGATCGGAGCTGCTCAATGAATAAACGAAATGCGCAAATCTATCTTCTGCCACTCGCCATCGCTCTGCTCCCCATCATCGCTGCGGCGCAATCCGACTCCACCCCGCCGTCCGTACCCTCCATTCAGCAAGCCATGGAAATGAAATCCGTCTCCAATCCGCACATTTCTCCCGACGGCCGCTTCGTCGCCTATGAACTCACCCACACCGACTGGGACGAAAACGCATTCGTGCAGCAAATTTGGATCAGCGTCCCCGCAACGGGCCAGACATATCCGCTCACCGAAGGGAAAAAATCCAGCACCGATCCCACCTGGTCTCCCGACGGCAAATGGCTCGCGTTTCTCTCCGCGCGCGAATCTTCCTTGCCCGACGCGAAGAAAGATACCGCGCAGCTTTACTTAATTTCACCCGACGGCGGCGAAGCCCGCCAAATCACCAACGTGGAAACCGGCGTGGACTCCTTCGATTGGTCGCCCGACGGAAAGCGCATCGCCTTCACCGCAGCCGATCCCGAATCCGACGCGCATAAGGCCCGCGTGAAAAAATACGGCGGCTTTCAGATCATCGACGGCGACTACACCATGTCGCATCTCTGGCTCATCGACGTCCCCGCGCCGGAAAGTTCCGAGCTGCCCAAGCCCGCGCGGCTCACTTCCGGCCAAGATTTCACTGTGCAAGGCTTTCGCTGGTCGCCCGACGGCGCGCGCATCGCCTTCGACGCAACGAAAGATCCGGCGCTCGCCGACGGTGGCACCGCAAACATCTATATCCTTACCGTCGCGGACAAATCCGTGAAGAAGCTCACCGACGCGCCCGGGCCGAACTCCAATCCCGCGTGGTCGCCCGACGGCGCGCAAATCGCCTTCAACAGCCAGAACGGCAATCCATATTATTTTTACGCGAATTCAGCGATCGACGTGGTGGACGCGAGCGGCGGCACGCCGAAAATCCTCACTGCGAATTTCGATGAAGACCCACGCTTGCTGGAATGGTCGCCGCAAGGAATTTATTTCGAGGCTGAACAGCGCACCTACGCCCATCTTTTCCGCATCGATCCTTCGGCTGATTCCATCACGCGCGTCACCTCGCCGGACAAAATCGACTCTGGCCAATTTTCTTTCACGCACGATTACGGCACGATCGCGTTCATGCAAGCCGCCGACAACGAATTCGGGGAAGTTTACGTTTCGCCGGTGGATTCTTTCGCGCCGAAAAAACTCACCGACATCAGTGCGCAGTACGCGAATTTTCATCTGGCCACGCGCGAAGTGATCGAATGGAAATCCGGCGACGGCGCGCCCATCGAAGGCATTCTGATCAAGCCCGCGAATTTCGACCCCTCGAAAAAATATCCGCTGATGGTGGAAATTCACGGCGGGCCAACGGGCACCAGCCGCGCGACGCGCTCGCCGGATCGCTACTATCCGGTTGAACTGTTTGCCGCGCGCGGGGCGGTGATTCTGGAGCCCAACTATCGCGGCTCGGCCGGCTATGGCGCAAAATTCCGCGCGCTCAACGTGCGCAATCTCGGCGTGGGCGATTACGCCGACGTGATCTCCGGCGTCGATTACGTGATCTCGCAGGGCTACATCGACCCCAAACGCGTCACTTCGATGGGCTGGAGCGAGGGCGGATACATTTCCGCGTTTATCACCACGTTCAGCGACCGCTTTTGCGCCGTCTCCGTAGGCGCGGGAATTTCCGACTGGATGACTTACTACGTCAACACGGACATCACGCCGTTCACGCGGCAGTATTTGCACGCCACGCCGTGGAGCGATCCCGCCATTTATAAAAAGACCTCGCCCATCACCTACATTAACAACGCGCACACGCCCACGCTGATTCAGCAAGGCAGCAAGGACGCGCGCGTGCCCGTGCCGGATTCGTGGGAGCTTTACCGTGGACTGAAAGATCGCGGCGTGCCCGTGAAGTTCGTCCTGTATGAAGGCTTCGGCCATCCCATCACCAAGCCCAGGGAGCAGCGCGCGGTGACGCAGGAAAACTGGAACTGGTTCGCGCACTATGTGTGGGGCGACCCCCTGCCCGACGACTTGAAGTAGCGCGCGCCAAACGCGCGCGAATAGGAAGGGATGATGCGGCGCTGCGTTACGTCGGGGCTAAAGCCCCGACCCCCTAAGGTCCCCGAGCAAAGCCACGGGGAGAGCCTCCGCAGAAGCGTCCGGAGCGCGGAAGGCGCGCTTCGCTGCGCGAAGGATGATAAAGAGGCAAAGGCTGGCGGCGGCCAGGCGAGATCCTTCGACTCCGCAAAAAGCGCTCCACTCGGGATGACAACTTAAGGCGAAAGGCAAAAGCAGATTCCTCGTCGGATGCTCGTCGCATCCTCGCTCGGAATGACAGCGTTGGTTGAGGTTACCGGGGGCGGGGTTTGGGGTGGCCTCAGGAGTAGGCGCGGAACTGGCCGGTGGATTTGACGCGGACGCGGATGCCGTCGAGTTCGAGAGGAATAGGATTGTGCGGCTTGCCGGTCTCGACGAAGACGAGGATGGCCGGCTCGCTGGGATTGTCGAGGCTGGACGTGACGCCGACGCCGAGAATGCCGGGCTGCTTCATCAGCGACGGAGAATATTTTTCTTTGACCTGCTTGGCAGTGGCGAGCTGCGGCGGCGTGGGACTGGCGGACGCGGGAGCGCCGGCGCTCTTTATGAACGCGGCGGTCGATTGCTGATCGAGGACGCCGGTTTGCGGAAGCGAAGCCACGGCGACGACGCGCGTGGGAACTCCGCCGAGGTTGTGCGGGATGGCGCGCGCGAGCGCCTGGCCTTTGCGAAGGAAAAGCACGATGGCGGCGCGGCCGGTGCGGTCGAGGCTGCCGGCGACGCCGACGGCGAGCACGGCGGGATCGGACATCAGCGCGGACGCGTTTTGATTTTTGACGGATTCGGCCTGAGCGAGTTCCGCGGCGGAAGGCTGGGCGGTGCTCGTTTGCGCGGTGGCGTCGAAGGCGTCGGCGCCGGACGAAGTGCAGCCAGCGACGGCGTTGCGCGTGGCCGGGCCGACGAACGTGGGAAAGTTCTGCGGATTGTTGGTGTCACCCAGATTGGCGAGGACGGTGGCGACCGGCGCGCCGACTGTCTCGGTGGACGAGCCCGCGTACAGCAAAGCAACGGGCTGCGCGCCGGCTTGGGAGACGATCAGCGAACCGGAATCCCCTGCCGCACTGAAGCTGGCGCCGTTGACAGCAATTTGATTGTCGTAGATGGCCGTGAAACTATTTCCGGCGAGGCCGTGAGTGTATTGGACGGAAACATCGAAGTCGGTCGCTTCAATGGTGGAGCAAGTGAGGCCGGTGCTGCGGCCGCTCTTGGCGACAGCGGTCGAGTCGGGAACGAGCGAGGAGACGGGAAGAATGGTGCTGGCGGGAGCTTCGTCGGTGGGAATGCCGCCGGGGGCGGAGTCGCCGAGCTCGATGATGTTGCCGCTGGTGTTGACAGCACCGGAGACGACTTGAGCGATGGCCGCGTCGACGGGAGGCGTGCAGTCCGTGGTGCAACCGGCGGGCTGTTCCAGAGTAACGAATTGCGAGAGATGCGCGACGGTATTCGTGCCGGTGGTGAAACACGGATTGGGGGAGTCGATGAGGCCGGGCTGGATAATGTCGTCGCCAATGCTGCCGGCGTCTTCGTCGGCGAGAACGTGATTGTTGCTGAGAATGAATTGGGTTCCTGCGCGAACGACCAAAGAGCCGAGCGTGCCGCCGACGCATTCGGTGACAGTTTTATCGTTGGCGTTGCCGCCGGAGGTGCCAAGTTCGATGGGGAGATTCTGGCTGAGCTGATTGTGCGTCATGATGGTGACTGTTTCGGAGGCGGAAATCGCAAGATTCGCCTGAGCCGTGGCTGAGACGACGACGGTAGTGATGGCCGTGCCGGAGGAGGTCACAGGAAGGGATTCAGGAGCCTGATAGACGCCGCTCGCTGAGATGGTGCCACTGGAGGCGCTGCCGCCTTGGATGCCGTTGACTTCCCAGGTGACGGCCTGATTGGTGGTGCCCAGCACGGTAGCCGTGAATGGCGAGGTCTGCAACGTCAGCACAGTGGGGTCGGGGGTGGAGAGAGTGATGCCGATCGTGACGGTGACGCTGGCCTGGCCCATGACGGAAGTATCGGCTTGAGGAGTGGCGGTGACGGTCACGGCCGGGGGAGTGGGCACGGTTGCGGGCGCGGTGTAGGCTCCGGATGAATTAATGGTGCCATTGGCCGCGCCGCCGGAGACCGCCCAGGTGACTGCTTGATTCGAGCTATTGGTTACGGTTGCGTCAAAAAACACGACCCCATTTACCGGGATGGTGGTGGCACTTGAGCCGACACTGACGCTGATAGGAGGAGGGCTGCCGCTACCACCGCAGGATGTGACTTCGACGAGCAGAGCGGCAATTACGATGACAAAGAGGACGCGCCGGTACATTCATCTTGCTCCACGAAGGTTGCTCTTAGGACCGACGAACAATTTTAAGTCTAGCACTACTCATTGCCGACTCGCTGGAGCTTACGATGCCGAAGCAGCGCGAGGGTTGCTTTGCGGGCCAAGCATGGCTGTGGCGGAGTCATGCACGGCGGGCGCTCTGCACATTATTCTGTACATTGCTCTGAACATAATTCTGGAAATAGGGACAGACGGAGGAGGCCGGACATTGATCGCAGAGAGGACGAGCGAGCTTGCAAATTTCTTGCGCGTGCTGTTTGAGAAGAAGATAAGCGCGGAGCTGAGCGTTCAAATTTTCCGGGAATGCTTCGCGCAAGGCCTCTCGCGCGAAACGGTAGCCGGCGTTCCATCTGGTGGTGGCCCATGAGGGATCGCCGCCGAAGAGGCGAAGCGCGGCGTGGACGCTGTTGGATGGAATGGCGGCGATGGGGGCGGTTTTGGTGAAGAGGAGAATTTTTTCGGCGGTGGAATCGCCAACGGTCGGGAATGTTTTCAGAGCCTTTTTCGCCTCCGGCAGGGGACGCTTCAGGACGGCGCGCATGTCGCCGGAAAATTCGTCGAGGACGCGCGCGACGATCTCTTTCAGGCGAAACGCGGCGAGCTCAGGCTTCATGACGCTGGGGCGCATGACTTCGCGGAGCTTGGCTTCGGGCGCATCGAGGATTTTTTGCGGGGCGAGGCCGATTTCCTTTTTGAGCGCGCGAAAGCCTTTGTCGCAGCGTTCGTCGGATTGCGGATAGCCGCAGTTGCGATGAAGGAGCATTCCGTAAGGATCGGTGGGGTGCGGCGGCTTGGGCCTACCGTAGAATTTTTCGAGGCGATTGAAAATGACGGCGAGGTTGGCGCGTTGCGTGGCAGGCTTGGGCATAACCAGCGGTGGAATCGTAACACCAAGTAACGAAGTTCGGTGAATGAGCGCAATCTCTGCCGCGAGCGGCGATTGCGGGCCGGTCACAGGCGGACCTCAGCCCTGGCGCAGTACCTGGGCGGGGTTTGCCCGCGCCGCCGCCCGCGCTGGGAAGTAGCAGCCCGCTGCTGCCGCCAACACCAGCAGCACGACGGCAACGGCGATCGGCTCCGCCTGCCAGACGGCCACCGGGCCCAACCAATGAGCCAGCAGCGGTCGCAAGTCTATCGCAGCGATCATTGCCCTATGCCGTTTGCAGCCAGATATTTCGGTGTGAACATGTCGCGGATGGTGTCGATGTAGACAATCCGCAGCCGACCTGGCACCAACGCCTGCAACGAGCGCATCGCGCGCCAGTTTTGTTGGCAATAGTCGCATTCCTCTGAAAATGTGTTAACCAACGTTGGGTGCCGGTCCTGCCCGTAGGCTATGGCCTGCGGAGCCCCTGTCCAATCATAGCCGACCAGGGGCGGCACGACGGTGCCGTTTCGCGGCGTGCGTAGCGCCTGGGTCATAATTTATCGCGCTACGCAGCTTCACATTTTGGCGCAAAGCGAACAGGCGCGCCGCCACCAGCAGCAGGTTTACGACGAATGCAGCGACGACTGGCTTTGGGACGTTCATCACGTCACCCCACGATTTCGGTAGGGTCGAACAGCACCGAGAACGATGCACGGACGCTACTCCCCCTACTAATATGTGTAAATCAGTAAACTCATGTATGGGTTAAGTATCAACGCTGCTACTTCACATGTCGTGTAGAACAGCCCCGCTGCGTTTCAAGAAGCAGGGTCAAATTATCAGCACGGAGTTTCGCGCGGAGGGCGGCACGGAAGAATTGGCTATGACGGACGGCGGAGCATCTAACATTCGGAATGGCGGCGCGACACAAGCGAAACGGCGCGACGCAAGCGAGACATCGTTCGCGCGAGGAAGCAGATAGGGGTACTTGCGAACAGGTATGAAATTCGCTGCAAAAGGCGCAATGCGCGGTTGAAAGTTCCGCGGGAAGTTGTCACTCTAATACGGTTCCGACTTTTCGAGCGGAGTGGCATGAGGTTTCGACGCCTTCCGAACACCGGAGCATAGGTTGGAATGGCACGAGAAGCAGCCCAGCTTAGTCTCACGCACAGACTGGCATCTGCGGCGTAAACGTCCGAAGGCCCCTGGGGTCTGGAAAGGTTGGGATAATGCTGAGGCACTTGGGAATGGCGTGCGCGCTGGTGTGTATGGCGTTGCCCGCATACGCGCAAGCACAGGAGAGAGGCGTCCAGCGGGGCATGACCGTCGAGCTAGGCGGCGGGTTTGCGTACACCGAGTTCAACGCTTCCGGCTGGCCAAATACACACGGAGTCTACGGGTCGATCGCGGTGAATGTGACGCCTTGGCTGCAAGTTTACTTGGATGGCGCCGAACAATGGGGCTCACTCTTCGACGGCAACACCAGGCTCTATGGGGATCACATCGGGGCGCGCTATTATTACCGGCCGCGGTATGAAATATTTAATCCGTTCGCGGAGGGTCTGGTCGGCATTTCGCGGCTGGACCTGAATTTGCCGCAGGCCATGCAGAAGTATTCGGAAGACGGTTTCTCGTTCAAGGTTGGCGGTGGATTGGATTTGGTGATCAACCGGCATTGGTCGGTGCGCGCATTCGATGCCGACTATTATCGAACACCCTTCTTCCAAACTCATCAGAACAATCTGTGGATATCGGCGGGAGTGGTTTTCAAGTTCGGTGAAGGCCGGTACCCGCACTAGACAGATTTCGGAAAACCCAAAGACAACGGAACAGCCGCCTGCGACACCCGGGCGCGCTATGACGCCCGTTGTTGCGCCGCATTCGCCGGTGGTACACTTGCTCTATGGCGAAGAAGAAGGCAAAGCGGAAAAAGAGCGAGAAACGCGCCGCCCCCCACAAAGCACGCAGCCCGAAGAAGGCCAGCAAGAAAACGGCCCGCAAAAAAACAACGACGAGCAGGCCCGCCCAGGCGGGCAAGCAGCGCGCGGCGAAGAGTCGGGGGGCGAAGCGAACACGGCTTTCGCGGGGACTCGATTCCGGCCGCACCGGGCTGATTCCGGAGAGCGAACAAGAGCGCACTTTCGCCGCCGGGCAATCCGGCGATACCGAAGGACTGTCTGACGTTGAGGAAGCGGATTCGGAGAGCGTGGAAGAACTCGCGGAAGAAGGACAGGATTACGAAGCGGAGATTGTCGAGGGCGTCGAGCGAGCCGGGGATCACCCAGGAGAAGAAGTCCGCACAGACGTTCGGGAAGAAGAGCGGCCGCGGCCGAAGCGGGTCACGTTATAGATAGGGTTGGCCTCGCGGGACTAACCAACGGCAATAACCCGCGAGCAACCGAAACGCACTTTCATCGCGCATTTTCGTTACGCAGTTTCATACTTGAGTTTCCTTTTACCGCACTGATATCGCTCGCGGTTGGCGTAGCCCGGCGGGGTGCGCGCGGAGCTCTGCGAGCCGAGCGGGCTACAAGATTAGTATTTGCGATAGCGGCGCTGAAAGATAGAATCAGATAAGCAAAAGGACGGTTGGTAGCGAAAAACTCGAGATAGGCGGCACAAGTCGATGGCGCCGGTGCGGGTTCCATCAGCGATCGAAGTTGAACTCGCCCGAATGCGCGGGAAGGTTGCTCAAAGTAGAGCGGGTCAGGTGCACATGGACGCGCAAGCGAGCGTTTCGCAACGAGAAAATGAGAGGACAGGTGGCGGATGAGAATTGCGAGCGTTGCCGGCGCGTTTCCCAAGCATTACTTTAGCCAGGAAGTGCTCGTAGAAGCCCTGAAGCAATATTGGGGCGAGCGCTTGAAAAGGCCGGAAGTGCTGGACAAGCTGCACTCGAACGTGAAAGTTCGAGGGCGCTACATGTCCATGCCGCTGGAAGGCTATTACGGCCTTTCGACCTGGGGCGAAGCGAACAATGTGTGGATCGAGACGGGACTCGATATCGGCGAGGAAGCCATCAGCGCGGCGCTGAAACCGATTGGACTTCCCGCGCGCGAAGTGGATGCGATTTTTGTGGTATCGGTGACAGGAATTGCGAGCCCATCGCTGGATGCGCGGCTGGTCAATCGGCTGGGGCTGTGCCCGAATATTAAGAGGAATCCGCTTTTTGGGCTCGGTTGCGTCGCCGGAGCAGCGGGAATTGCGCGCGCGGCGGATTACGTTCGCGGGTTCCCCGGCCACACCGCGATACTGCTGGCCGTGGAGCTGTGTTCGCTGACTATCCAGCGCAATGACCTGTCGATGGCGAACTTGATTTCGGCGGGGCTTTTTGGCGACGGGGCTGCGGCCGTGGTGATTACCGGCGATGAAAGAGATTTCCAGGGGCCGGAAATCATTGCGACGCGTTCGACGTTCTACCCGAATACAGAACGCACCATGGGCTGGGACATTTCGGAAAAGGGTTTCCAGATCGTGCTCTCGCCTGGCGTTCCGGACGTGGTGAAGCAGAACCTGGGGAGGGACGCGGAGCAGTTCCTGGGCGATCTGGGGTTGACGAAGAAAGACATCTCGAGCTGGATTTTCCATACGGGCGGGCCGAAAGTGCTGGAAGCGGTGGAAGAGGCGCTGGAGCTGACGAACGGCGAGCTCGAGGCGTCGTGGGAGTGCTTGGCAAGGGTCGGGAATCTTTCTTCCGTGTCCGTGCTGCTGGTGCTGGAAGACGTGATGGCCAATCACCGACCGGAGCCGGGAAGTTATGGGATTTTGGGCGCGATGGGGCCGGGATTTTGCTCCGAGTTGATTTTGCTGAAGTGGTGAGGCCGCGAACGCTGCGCGAGACGGTCGAAGAGTCTAGCCGACTTTGCGGCGGGACTTTACTCCGCGAGGGCCTGCCGCGGTGGCTTCCCTCTTTTGCGGTTCAAACAGCTGGGGTTGCTTCTTGCCGGGCGCCGCAGGCTTCTTCTCGAGGCTCTTCTTCAACGCAGCCATCAAGTCGATCACAGGCGCGATGGTGTGATGGGTTGCGGCGGTGACTTCCCTGCCGTTGGTCTTGGCATCGACCAAAGCGCGCAGGCTTTCCTGGTATGTGTCGCTGTACTTCTCGGGTTCAAAAGTGGCGGCGAGATTTTCGATCAATTGGCGCGCCAGGGTGCGTTCCTGATCTTTGATTTCCGCCTTGGTGGCATTGCCGTACTCGGATGAACGGATTTCATTCGAATAGAACATCGTGTGTAGCGTGAGGCCATTATCGCGCGGGCGGATGATGACGATGTTCTCGCGATTGTGCATGCTGACTTTGGCGATTCCCGCGTACCCAGCTTGCTGCATGGCTTCGGTGAGCAGACGATAAGCCTTCTCGCCGCCTTCGTCCGGCGCGACATAGTAAGAAGCGTCGAAGTAGACCGGATCGATTTCGTCGAGCTTGACGAATTCCAGAATTTCCATAGTGCGGGCGGATTCCGGCTCCACTTTCTTGAGCTCTTCCTCACTGAAAAGGACGTATTGGCCCTTCTCGTACTCGTAGCCCTTCTCGATTTCGGAGCGCTCGACCATGCGGTTGCACGTGGGGCAAAAGAGCGGCTGCTTGAGGCGCGTGTGACACTCTTTGTGCAACTGATTGAAGCTGATGCGCTCGGTGCGCGCCGCAGGAGACAAACGGATCGGGAGCGAAATCAAACCGAAGGTCAGGAAGCCACTCCATGAGCTTGGCATAGTTCCAAAATTGTACATTGGCTGCGGCCGAGCACCAAGGGGCGTGCCCTATTGATATGGCGAATACAAGGCGAAACGGTGTTCAAGGGCTAAACATCCCCTTTTGCGCTTTTATTCGCTGCCTCCCGCTGACGAAGATAGGCCTCGATTTCCGTCCTGCCTGCATGTTGTGCCCAGCCGGCTGGCGTCGCCTGCCAGAGGATATCTTTCATATCTAATCTTGCGCCGCGCTCGACGAGGAGGCGAACGACATCTTCGTGACCAGCACCGGCAGCTTGGTGCAAAGGGGTGGTATGAGAATGACCGCCGACGGGATTGTAGCGGTTTGGATCTTCGCCCGCGTCGAGCAACAAGCGAACGATCTCGACGTGACCGGAATCCGCAGCCAAAGTGAGGGCCAAATGGCGCGCCTCGGCGTCAGCGTGCGGGAGCAGGCGGCGGGCGTCCTCGGTGCGTCCCAAAGCCGCCGCCACAGGCAAATCGATGCGAGCGCCACGCTCAATCAGAGCGTGGACCGCTTCGCGCTCACCGTGCAAGGCAGCTGCATGGATGGCGGCGTCGGGATTGGCTCCGGAATCGCAAAGAAGATTGATTAAGGGAATTTGCGCGTGACACTGGCGCGGCACGCAACCCGTGGAAACGAGCATGAGAGTTTCGTCCAGCGCGGATTGATCCACACCGGCATCGAGAATGGCCTTGGCGACCTGAACGATGTTTTTTGGAAGAGAGCCATGCCGAATCGGATTCTCGGCGACAAATTCCAGCAGCGAGGGATTCTGAAAGTAATTGCCGCCTTCGAAAACGACGCGTTGGCGGACCAGATCCGGATGTTCGTTCAGGTGGGCGCGCAGGCCTTTGGCATCGCCGGCGTCCAGAAGCTCCACGGCACGGCGAAATGTGGCGTCTTCGATTCGCTCGTGGTGGGGCAAATTCAGGTGGTCGGCGAGGGTCGGTTCTTCGATGTGCCTCTTCAGGCGCGTCCAACTCGGGAATCCACGCTCGCGAGCAATGGTGAGTTGCGCGTCGCTGAGACTGAGCTTAGCGGCGAAGATTTCTCCGTCAGCGGCCTTCGTGTAACGTGGGTGAAACTCTCGGATTCGCTGGGCCATTTCTGGGTTCCGAGCTGCATGATTCCTTAGCAAGTCCTTCGCTTGATATTTGAGATGATCGAGGTTCGGATTTGGCGGAAGTGGTTTTACGGGCATGACGAACTTCCTTTCGTAGGCCCAGGTCCGCATTTTGAGGGCAGAAAGTCAGTTCGTAAGGCGAATTGTAAAAACCCAGGTGGACTTCTGTCCTTTCCGCGGACCGGATGCGCCCTGCGCGCTCCGCTCATCCTAACACGGAATGGAGACTCGGCTCATGTTGCGCGGCAGCCGATTGCAGCTTTCGTGCGTCGCATATAGGCTAAGGCCTCTTCTGGGAGG
>JBAPRL010000003.1:0-7359 GCA_049281095.1 Candidatus Acidiferrales bacterium | reverse complement strand
AATTGTGGCAGGTGGCGCAGAGCACTCCGTAGACGGTCTCGCTGAATTGGGCGTGTTGGGTATCGAGTGTGTGATTCGCCTTCGCTTCCGCCCGTGACATTCGCATTTGGGTTCACCGCCTCACGATTTCCATTTTTGCAGACATCCGAAGCGATAGAGCGGGAAAAGCTCCCGGAACGTTTTCTCGATCTCGCGCCGAAATGCGGGCCGCAGCGCCGCCGCCGGGCGCAACTTCCGTCTTACAATCCACCCCTTCGCCCTTTTCCATTCCTGGGCATCGCGCGGCCAGCCGGAATACTTCGTCCATTCCCCTTTTTCGTTCGCATACCAGTAGTTGTCATACTTTCTCGCGAACTTCTTCCGCTGCCGGGAAAGCCAAGTCAAATTTTCGATGGCCCGCGGCAGGCATACGCAAGCCATGGTGCTCTGCCGGCTTTCGTAATAAATCCGGAAACCGATAGTCACGGCTTCTGCCGATAGTCCAACGTAAAGTTGCCCTCCGGCTCGGCCCGGTGTCTCGGCGCACGAGAGAAAAAGGTACATGTGCGCACGATAGGGCGTTTTGTCGTTCGCGAATCGAATATCACGATTGATGCGCGAGAAATTCTCGCCCGTGCGCCCGCCGATGCAAAATCCCGGATGCAACTTTTGTGTCCCCGGCGCAAGCACATCGAGCAATCTGCGAAACGGCTCGACAACGTGCTGCTTGTAGCGGTCGCGGTTCTCGTCCATCCACGCCTTGGAATTATTCCTACCGAGGTCGCGAAAGAATCGAAACGTTTCCGCACTAAAAATCGCCTCTTCTGTCCTCATTGCAGGCTTCCTTCCTGCACGAGCCTCCTACCGAAATACCGCAGCCGCTTAAGCGTACCGTCTTTTCGGCCCTAGCTTCGGCACGGGCTCGGGAGAAAGTTTAGCAAAATCCCAAGAATCTCAGGCGCCCCATATCGGCGAGCGAAGTCATTTGGTCTCCGCTGGTGTAGCGGTTCCAGGCCCTTCGCCAACGATTTCGAGCACAGCTTCCTGATCTTTTGCGCCATCGAAGTGCACATGCTTACCGTAGTGCGTGACGAAACTTCCTGCGGGCATCGGCACCGTGCGATCCGGATCGAATTTGGTGCCCGTCCCGACCCACCAAGTTCCTGAGAGCACGGTGATGAATCGATCATTCGGATGCCAGTGAGGATGGCTCATGTGATGAGGCGTCCATTTCACGAGTTCAATGTAGAGCCCCGGCTTCGTGGGATCGCCCAAGAGCACGGCGGTTTTCGCTCCGATGGCGTCATCGACCCAATGGATTTGGCTTGGCAGTTTGTATGCGAGCGTTGCCGGGTCAAGCTTCGCATTTTGTGGCGCGCGCGAGGCGGAACTCCTTCCGTTGAGAACGGGCAACGCGAACAGGACCACCGCCGCCAGCGTAACAGTTCCGCCCTGCACGATTCGGATCTTCGCCATGTTCCCTCCTCCTCCCTTTTGAAAACGGTGATGAGACTATCTCTGTCGGGCGTAAGGATAAAGACCCAATTGCGAAGGCGGATGCTCCGCCGGACCGCGGGCCTATTCGGACCGCTTTCCTTGACAACTTAGGAGAGAGCGTCGTAGACTCCTAATCGTCTTAGGAGGACACATGACTGGCCAAGCCCAGCTTCTTCCCGGCACTCTGGATCTCCTCATTCTGAAGGCGGTCTCTCTTGGCCCACTCCATGGCTACGGCATTCTTCTGCGCATCGGGCAAATTTCCCGCCGCGCCCTGCTGATTGAACAAGGCGCGCTCTATCCCGCTTTGTATCGTCTCGTTCACCAGGGACTCCTGAAGGCTAGCTGGGGCACCTCCGACAACAATCGCCGCGCCAAGTTCTATCAGCTGACTTCCGCGGGCCGCAAGCGCTTGCGGCAGGAAGCCGACGGCTGGAATCGGCTCGTCGCCGCCATCGCCTCCGCCCTGGGCGCACAGCCGGAGGAAGTATGAAAGTCGTGGTCTGGTTTCGTTCCCTCGCATCCACGTTCTTTCAGCGCTCGAAAATCGAGGGCGAGATGGAAGAGGAGCTTCGCTCGCACGTCCAGAACCGCGCCGACGACATCGAGCGCTCCGGTCTCTCCCGTGTTGAGGCGGAACGCCGCGCTCGCCTTGAGTTTGGCGGTTATCAAAAATTCAAAGAGGAATGCCGCGAAGCCATCGGTGTGCATTTCCTCGAAGCCCTGCTGCAAGATGTCCGCTTCGCCCTGCGCATGCTGCGGAAGAATGCCGGGTTCACGGCCGTCGCCGTGCTTACTCTGGCCCTCGGGATCGGTGCGAACACGGCGATTTTCAGCATCGTCGAAACCGTTCTTCTTCGGCCTCTACCGTTCAAGGATTCGGGGCGCCTGTTAGATATGACGGAATACAATCCCGGAAAAGTTGACAGCTCGGGCGTGCCGTTCCCTGATTACGTTGCTTGGAAGCAAGAGAATAGCGTGTTCGACGAAACAGCCGCGTATTTCTTGATTAGCGCGTCGAACGATATCGTCCTGGGCGGGCCTTCCTCGACGGTGCGCGCGCGGTACTCGACGGTGACAAATAGTTTCTTCAGCATACTGGGCGTGCAACCGGCGCTCGGCCATGGCTTCTCCGCGAGCGATGAAACTCCGGGCGGCGCAAAGGCTTTTCTCGCCAGCGACGCGCTCTGGCGCAGCGTCCTTGGCGGCGACCCGCGTGCCATCGGCAAGACATACCTGCTCGATGGAGAGAACTTCACGCTCGTTGGGGTGATGCCGCCTGGATTTGACTTCCCTAAAGGTTGTGCCATCTGGGTCCCCACAAGCACGCTCGGTGAATCCGGGCTGCACGACCGTATTTCGCATCCGTTTCACGTACTGGGAAGATTGCGGCCGGGAACGAGTCTCCAGCAAGCCGAGGCACAAATCGAGGGCGTTCAGGAGCGCCTCGCGAAAGCCTATCCCAACACGGACGCGGATTGGCACGTCCGCGCGCAGCCGCTGCTCGATGAAGTTGTGGGGAATGTGCGGACTTCGCTGTTTGTGTTGCTGGGCGCTGTCGGCTTCATTCTGCTGATCGCCTGCACAAATGTGGTGAATTTGATGCTGGCGCGCGCCTCGGCGCGGGAGAAGGAATTCGCGATTCGCGCCGCTCTCGGCGCCGGGCGTTTGCGTCTGCTGCGCCAGAATCTGACGGAGGGCTTCATCATCGTTTGTATAAGCGTCACCCTCGCTGTGGCCCTCGCGAAATGGGGCTTGGCGCTGACCGTTTCTCTGACCTCCATCCATTTGCCGCGCATGGAATCGTTTCACTTGAGCGGTCCCGTGCTCGCGTTCATGGCGGCAATCGCTGCGCTCACGACTTTCCTCGTGGGCGTGGCGCCGGCGCTGCAAGCCTCGCGGCAGGATCCGCAGTGCGCACTTCGTGACGGCCAGCGCACCGGCGGTTCCTCCTTACGCAGCCGCCGGCTCCGCAATGGCCTTGTCGTTTCCGAAGTGGCGCTGGCGCTGCTGCTGCTCTGCGGGGCAGGTTTGATGCTCAGGAGCTTCGTGCAATTGAACCGGGTGAATCCGGGCTTTCAGCCGCAGCATCTGCTCACGATGAAAATTGCTCTTCCCAGTGCGACATACTCCAAACTCGGACAGACCTCGGCCTTTTTCGACCGATTGCTGGAACGACTGCAGTCCCTTCCCGGTGTGCAGGACGCGGCAGCAACCACGAATGTGCCGCTCAGCGGAGAATCCGATTGGGGCACGTTCCAAATCGGGGAACACGCGAGTCAGGACTGGGCCCATGCTCCCGCCGCGGATGGGCAGGCAGTCAGCGTGAGTTACTTTCGTACGTTCGGGATTCCCCTGTTGCGTGGACGCGAATTCACGGCGGTGGATGCGCAGAACAAGAACACCATCATCATCAACGAGGCAATGGCGACAAAATTCTGGCCCGGAACGGACCCCATCGGCCAGCGGCTTATCTCCATTGATGGACGCTCAAATCCACGCGAGATCATCGGCATTGTCGCGGATGTGAAAAGCGCTGGACTCGGCGCGCAGAGCAAGCCGGAAATGTACACGCCGTATACCGGCGCTTGGTACATGAATTTCGTGCTGCGCACAAACCAGGATCCAACCAGCTTGGTTTCTGCGGTGCGCGCGCAAGTGACGGCGCTCGATAAAGGCGTGCCGGTATATCAAGTGGCGACCATGGATCAACTCTTGAGCCGCTCTGTCTCGCCCGAACGGTTCAATTTGTTCCTTCTCGGGCTTTTTGCCGTGCTCGCGCTGACGCTCGCCGCAGTCGGCATTTATGGCGTGCTGTCGTTTGGCGTCAGCCAGCGGACGCACGAAATCGGCATACGCATCGCTCTCGGCGCGCATCCGCGCGATGTTCTTCGGCTTATCGTTCGCCAGGGCATGAAGCTCGTCCTCGCTGGCCTCGCCATCGGCATCGTCGCATCGCTTGCGCTCACGCGCTTCATGTCGGCTTTGCTCTTCGATGTCAGCGCCACGGACCCTGTGACATTTGCCGGTGTCGCCGGGTTGCTCCTGCTGGTGGCGCTTGCGGCCTGTTACATCCCCGCGCGCCGCGCGATGCGCGTCGATCCCATGGAGGCGTTGCATTACGAATAATCCAGAGCAGCGGTTATAAACCTCGATTCGACCGGGTCACGGCGCTGGGGCTCATGCGAAAAGCTTTCAAGTGGCTGGCAATTATTCTGGTGATTGGGTTTGCAGCCGCGCAATTCCGCCGGCCGGTGCGCACGAATCCGCCATTTGCCTCCATGCAGACCATCGAGACGATCGTCAACGTGCCGCCGGACGTTCACGCGATACTGACGCGGGCGTGCGCGGACTGCCACTCCAATCAAACGGAATGGCCCTGGTACTCGCATCTAGCGCCCGCGTCGTGGTACGTCGTCGGGCATGTGGATCACGGCCGCCGATTCATAAACCTTTCCACGTGGGTGCGTCCGGGAAAGGAACCGCGGGATTCCATCGACCGGTTGAAAGCAATGTGCAGAGAGGTGCGGGAGGGAAACATGCCGCTCACGTCATACAAATTGATTCATTGGCATTCGTGGCTTTCGGCGGATGATGTGAAACGGATCTGCGATTGGTCGGACGCGGAGCAGAAGCGATTGGGCGCAGTCGTGGATGGAAAGTGACCGCATCGGCTTGCGCCAGCACGATCGCAAAATATCGCATAAAGATGCCGATGGCTGCGTTGACACTTCCCCAGCGGTGAGATTACGATCGCTTTCGCGACAAGCGAGCCTTTCTGATGAAACCCGCAAAACTCTACACGCCCAGAGAAGCCGCGCAAATTCTGGCCATTAGTTACCCGACGCTGAAGCAGTGGATCTACCACGGTAAAATTCGCACCCTGAAGACGGCCGGGGGACACCACCGTGTCCCGGAGAGGGAAGTAGACAAATTTCTGTATCGCGCGGGCCAGAAGGGTGAAGTGCAAGAACGCAGAACCAACTTTCGGCGCATTAGCGGCCGCAACCAGCTGGTGGGCCGGGTCATGGACGTCAAAATCAGCGGTTTGATGGCTCAGGTAAGCCTATCGATCGGCGGACAACACATCACCTCCATTATCACCGCGGATGCGGTTCGCGAGATGCGACTGAAGAAAGGGCAGACCGTCGCCGCGCTCATTAAGTCGACGGAAGTCATGATCATCTTGCCCTGACGCTGTCGCCGTTCACCCGTACACCTCAATTCGGCCTCCGCAAAACCCAAGACGGTCGCCAAGAGCCTAAAGTATAGCGAATCGCTTTGACTTATCATTTCTATTCGTATAGATTTGTCAACCCCAGCGCCTACCGTAACTCTTACTTTGTTGGACGGAGACAAGAGGAGACATATGAGAATTGGTTTGACTGCACTTCTACTGGGCCTGGCAGCTTTCATTTGTGCGCCCCGCGCACAAGGACAGGCGGCAACGGACAGCACCTCGCAGCTGAGCACCCCCGACCCCTGCGCGAGCGGCCACGAGTTCGGCACCACCGATTGCACACTGACCTGGCACGGCATCACGCTGTACGGCGCGTATGACGTCGGCGTCGGCTACGTCAGCCACGGCTTACCGGAAAACGGCTACAACTATGAAGGCGAATCTCTGGTGAACCGAAACGGCTATCAACACCGATTCCTCATCGCGCCGAACAACCTGTCGCAGACGGGTCTGGGCATCAGAGGCAAGGAACAGTTTCTGCCTGGCTGGTCCGTTGTGTTCAACGCTTCCACTGGCATCAATCCGCAGTCCGGCCTGCTCGCCAACGCATCAGCCACCGACATCATCAACAACGGCCTTCCGCGGAGCAGCTATTCGATAGCCATCGACGGCGCGCGCGCGGGCCAACCCTTCAATGACGAATTCTATGGCGGTATATCGTCCGCGCATTTCGGCACGCTGACCTTCGGCCGTCAGCGCGCTCTCGGCACCGATGCGATGCTCCTTTACGACCCGGCCAGCGGCTCCTATGCCTTTTCGTACATCGGGTATAACGGCACGATGGCGGGCGGCGGCGACACCGAGGACACCCGTTGGGACGACGCCCTGAAGTATCGCTTCATCCATGGGCCGGTGCATTTCGGCGCGATGTATAAATTCGCCGATGGTTCTGCCGGCTGCTACACCGCCGCCACAACCTGGAGCGCCACCACCTGTACGCCGGAAGAGGCGCATAACAACGCCTTTGGATTCGACCTTGGCGGAGCCTACGGCAAGTTCTCCGCCGACGCCGTTTTCCAACACTACAACCAGGCGATCAGCGTATTGAACCCCTTGCTCGGGCCTCAGAGTCAGAGTCCGGCCGGGTTATATCAGTCGACCACGGACAGCATCAATACAAACCCCATCACCCCGCCTAATCTGATCGACACGAACAACACCCTATATGGCATCGTGACCGACAACAACGCAGTAATGTTCGGTCTCAAGTATGCGTGGGACCCGTTCAAGTTTTTCGCCGGCTACGAATACATCTGGCAAAACAACCCGTCGAATCCACTGGGCGTTGGCGCCTCGGACCAGGGCGGTTATTTCATGAGCGGCGTCGAAGACAACAATCTTGATTCTGAAAAGTTGGTGCAGATCTGGTGGACGGGCGTGAAATACGCTGTCGACAAGAAAACCGACGTCACTTTCTCCTGGTATCAACAGCGGCAGAACGACTTCCGTTTTCCGCAGACCTGCTCGGCCGCTGCCGGTTTTCGCAGTTCCTGCGCGGGCACCCTCAATGAGGGGTCGCTCTATGCGGATCATCACTTCACCAAGCGCTTCGACGGCTTTGCGGGAATTGCATATTCCTGGGTGACCGGTGGTCTGGCTATCGCCATTCCTCATGGCCCCGTCGGCGTTCCGTATAACTACAA
>JBAPRL010000002.1:0-25870 GCA_049281095.1 Candidatus Acidiferrales bacterium | reverse complement strand
CGTCATACAGCACGCCCGTCTCATCCGAACAGAATGAGCGGTTTCCCGTTGTGCCTTGCGTGATGGCCTTGGCCGCGATCACAAACCCTGCTGAACCAGCCGTGCAACCTGCTGGTACCGGGGCAGTCGGCGCACCCGTCGGGGTATAGGTGAATTTGTATCCGCTCTTCTGCGGAGTCGCGGAGGCCGGGCTCACGCCAGACAGAAGCGGATCCAGCAAGCCTGCGGCTGTGCAGCTCACGGCTCCGCCACCCGCCGGTGGTCCCAAAGTCGCTAGCGTCGGCGGAAATTGGTTCCCATACGTCGAGCTATAGGTAATCGACGCGGTAATCGTGGTACGAATCGAGCCGACTGCCGAGGCCTCGTTCGCGGCCATCTTCGAGCGCAGCAGGTTCGGAATTGCGATGGCAGCGATAATCAGGATGATGGCCACCACGATCAGTAGTTCAATCAACGAAAAGCCCTTCTGGCTCTTTCTCATATCTCTCATATTCTCTCCTTAAGGGTCGACTAAGCCGGATCTTTCGAAATTCTCGGGCGCGGCATAGTCGTAAGGTGCAGCTCAACGGCCAATCCAGACCCTCGTTTGCTAATCCATTTTTTATTTGTAAGCCGATGATAACACACGCTATATCGGAGTGGCCCTACGCGGCATCAGCCGGCAACACTGTTCCCCCGACCGATTGTCTCAAAAAGCGACACTATATGACGTCGATTACGACAAAAAGTGGTGACCCAAAATGGCACTAGATCTCATACTTCTTTGCGTAGTGCCGAAACGATCGGTAGGTCATATGTAGCAGTTCCGCCGCTCGCACCCGCACGCCTCCGGAGCACTCCAACGCTCCAAGCAAGTACGCGCGCTCCATATCGGCGATGTGTTTCTCCAGGTCCATCCCGCCATCGGGAATTAATCGCGTAGGCTGATCGGGAATCTGCCGCTCCGCGAAATGGTTCTGGTAATACATGATGATTCTCTCCGGCAAGCCCTCCAGCGAGATCCTCTTCTCTGTTTCCAGCGCCACCGCCCGCTCAATCGTATTCTCCAATTCGCGCACGTTTCCAGGCCAGTCATACGCCTCCAGCCGCTCCATGGCCTTCGGTTCAATACCCTCGATCTTCTTTCCCGTGGCAATACGAAAACGCTCCAGAAAGTGCCGCGCCAGCAGCGGAATGTCTTCCCGCCGCTCCCGCAGCGCCGGCAGGTGCACCGGAATCACGCTCAGCCGGTAAAACAAATCCTCGCGGAAGCGTCCTTCCGCGATCTCCTTTTCCAGGTCCTTGTTTGTCGCCGTAATCACTCGGACATCCACGTCCGCTTCTTCCGTGCTTCCGACGGGCCGCACCTTGCCTTCTTGCAGCACCCGGTACAGTTTCACCTGCATGGTCGGGCTCATGTTCCCAATCTCGTCCAGGAACAGCGTTCCGCCGTCGGCAGCCTGGAACAGTCCGGCGCGATTGTCGTTCGCGCCCGTGAACGCGCCTTTCATGTACCCAAACAGCTCTGACTCCAGCAGGGTTTCAGGGAATGCGCCGCAATTGATGGTGATGAACGGCGCTTTCGCGCGCAAGCTATTCTCATGAACGGCCCGGGCCACCAGTTCCTTGCCCGTTCCGCTCTCGCCGGTAATCAGCACGCGGCTCGTTTGCGGCGCGACCGTTTGGATTAGCTCGAAGATCGCCCGCATCTTCGAACTCGACCCCACGATATTGTCGAGGCCCGTCAGCCGCCGCAGCTCGCGTCGCAGAATCCCCGCCTCTTTCTTTAGCTTTAGGCTCTCCGCTACTTGCTGCACCGCCGGCAGCAATTCATCGAGCAGCTTGTCTCCTTTGATCACGTAGCGATCGGCGCCAAAGTTCACCGCTTCGATCGCCGTTCCCAGCGTCGGCACGCCGGTAACCAAGATGAACACGGTTGCCGCGGATACTTCCTTCGAATACCGCAACAGGTCCACGCCGCTCATATCCGGCATGCGGATATCTGAGATCACGATGTCATAGATCTGTGATTCCAGCCGGCGCTTCGCCGCCTCGCCGTTGCTCGCCGTCTCAACCCGATGCCCTTCCTTCCGGAACGTGATTTCCATCAGTTCGCAGATCGACTTTTCGTCATCTACGACCAGCATGTGTGCCATTTTCCCCTCGTTTCATTCCATTAAAGCGGGCTGCCTTTTCTCGATATGACCCGCGTCGAGATGCGTTGTTTTGAATTCTGCGCTGCCTTGACGCGGCAGCTCGACGACAAATTCCGATCCGTGTCCCTGTTCCGATTCCACGCGGATTCGTCCGGCGTGTGCCTGCACCACTTGATACACAATCGCCAGCCCCAGCCCGGTCCCTTTTGGAAAGCCTGACTGGAACGGCTCGAAGAGCTTCGCTGCTTGCCTTGCGTCCAGGCCGACCCCCGTGTCGCGGATGCCGATGCGCACCCATTCCCCATCCGCATTCAGCTTCACCGTTAGCGTGCCGCCCGCGGGCATGGCCCGCATGGCGTTATTGCAAAGATTCCAGATCACCTGCTTGATGCGGTCCCGGTCCACGCGCGCCAGGACGTGCTCCACCCCAAATTCGCGCTCGATCCGGTATTTCCCTTCCGCACCCTGCTCCCGCTCGATCAGCATCAAGGCTTCGTCGATCAGCACGTTCAGGTCGCTCTCCGAAAACGAATACGTCTTGTCCCGCGAGTAGTCCAAAAAGTCCGTGATGATCTGGTTCAGCCGTTCCGATTCCCGGCTCACGATTTGCACCAGTTTCTTATCGTCTTCATCCAGCGGCGCCAGCCGCGCCAATTCTTTCAACGCCCCGGTCATCGCCGTAAGCGGCTGCCTGATTTCATGCGCGATGGCCGCAGACAGCCGGCCCACCGCCGCCATTCTGTTTTTGGTTTCTACCTCGCGCTCCAGTCGCTTCAGCTCCGTCAAATCCTGAAAGCTGAAAACGTATCCGCTCACGCCAAGCTGCTCCGTACGCAACGGTGAAACCGACACGCCCAAAAAGCGCTTTTCACCCGACGGCGTGTGAAACTCCGTCTCCTTCCGCGACGCCATGAATCCCGATTCCGTGTCCGCGTCCGTCAGCCAGAAACCCGGCAAGACTTCCCGGATTTGTTTCCCCAGAAACGCCTCGCCGGAGATCCCGGTTATTTCCCCGCCCGCTCGATTCACCAGCAAAATCTTTCCTTCGAGGTCCGTCGTAATCAATCCTCCGCGCATCGACTCGATGATGTTCTCGTTGAACGCCTGCAGATCGCGCAACTCCTCGCGCTTTTCTTCGAGCTCGACTCCTTTGCTCTGCAGCATGTGCGCCAGCAGGCTTCCCAGGTACGCCACCGCCAGAAACGCCAGCAGATTGCTCAACACGCTGAACGCCAGAACCCGCGGTGTGGGAGTCGTCAGTGAAGTGTTCGGGATCACATCGTATTGCACCAACTCGACCAGCGTTCCCAGCAGCGCGAATGCCCCGCCCGCTACCAGGAACACGCTGCGCCTGGCGAGCATCACGCAAGCCATCAAAATCACAACCACGTACAGCGAGATGAAATAGCTCTCGTGGCCTCCCGTCGAGTACACCAGTCCCGTCACCAGCACCAGATCTGCGACGATTTGCAGCGGCGCGTGCCAGCGAGCCTGCGGAATCCAGCGCAGCAAAATCACGAAGCAGATGGCCAGCAGGTACCAGAGAAGAATGACCGGAACGAAGTATTTCGCCGTCAGCGGTAGCGGCGTGAGCTGGTGCACCGCCAGCACCACTGCCAGCAGGAAGGAGATGACCAGGAACCGCACTCGCCCCAGCCATTCCAGCCATTGCGTTGTGTTCTGTGTGAGCTCCATTCCCGATTATCCGTGACGCCCCTCCGCCGCTGGAGTCGGGATCTCAGTTGCGTCCTTACTGAGGAACCGGAAACTCCGCGGCCTTCGATTCAATCGCGAATCGCAGGCCGCGCCATCCCGAAGCCCTGCTCTCCCCGGGCGCTCCGAGGCTTCCGCCTAGGCGCCGCCGCCCGTCGCCAATTTTCCAATCAGCGAGAACAACGGCAAGTACATCGAAATGACGATGCCGCCGACAACGATTCCCAGAAACATAATCATCACCGGCTCCATCAGCGTCAGCAAGTCCTTCACCGCCGAATCCACTTCGTCTTCGTAGAAGTCCGCGATCTTTTGCAGCATCGCATCCATCGCGCCGGTCTGTTCGCCCACCGCGATCATTTGCGTCACCATCCCCGGAAACACTTCCGTTTCCTTCAGCGGATCCACCAGCGATCGCCCGGCTTCGACCGCCTTCCGCGTCTTTTGGATGGCACGCTCCACCACCGCGTTGCCGGAGGTCTTCGCCGTAATGTCCAGCCCCTCCAGAATCGGCACGCCGCTCGAAATCAACGTCCCCAGCGTCCGCGTGAACCTTGCCACCGCGATTTTCCTCAGCAACATCCCGAGTATCGGAAGCTTTAGCAAGGTCGCATCAATCGCCAGTCGCCCCTGCGGAGTGCCATACCACACTTTCATGGCGAACACCCCAGCGGCGAAGAACACCACAATCAATAGCCCGTAAATGCTGCCGACGAAATTGCTCAATCCGATCACGATGCGCGTCGGCAGTGGCAAAGCCGCTCCTAATCCCGCAAACAGTGTCACGAAGATTGGCACCACTTTCCACAGCAGCAGCGCGATCACGCCACCCGCGATTCCCAGTACCGCCACCGGGTAAATCATCGCCGACTTCACCGCGCGCTTCAGTTTCACGTTCTTCTCGATGTACGTCGATAGGCGCTGCAGAATGGTGTCCAGAATACCGCCCGTCTCGCCCGCCTCCACCATGTTGTAATACAGCGGGTCGAATATTTTCTCGTACTGCTTCATCGAAGACGACAGCGTCGCGCCTCCTTCCACCGACCCGCGCACGCCGGTCAATATCTTCTGGAAAGTCTTGTTCTCCTGCTGCTGCGCAAGGATTTCCAGACACTGCACCAGCGGTAAGCCGGCGTCGATCATCACCGAGAACTGTCGCGTGAAGATCGCCAGTTCCTTGTTCTTCACCCCGGTGCCAAAGGACGGAATCGAGAATTCCTTCCCCTTTTCCGACACTTTGCTGACGTTGATCTGCTCCCGCCGCAGCACCGTCTGCAACTCGCTCTTCGTTGTCGCGGATCGCTCTCCCGTGACCTTGGTTCCCGCTCGATTCACTCCGGTGTATGTGTAGACCGGCATCTCCGTTGCCTCCTATTTCCTTTTCCTCGATCTGCTTTAGCGCCGCCCCGGCGTTTTCCCGGTCATCACAGGAGAAGTAACTCCGCGATTGATTAAGTCCTGCAACTCGTCCGCGTTCGATGACCGCAAAAGCGCCGTTTCCATGCTGATGGCCTTCTGGTAATACGCGTTCGCCAAAGATTGATTGAACGTCTGCATTCCTGTCGTTCCGGTACCCGTTTGCATGGCCGAATAAATCTGATGAATTTTGTCTTCGCGAATCAGGTTGCGAATCGCCGCGTTCGGAATCAGGATTTCCATCACCATGGCCCGCCCTCTTCCGTCTATCCGCGGCAAAAGCGACTGGCAGAGGATTCCCTCCAGCACCAACGACAGTTGCGCGCGCACTTGCGGCTGCTGGTGCGCCGGAAAAACGTCGATGATACGGTTGATCGTGGACACCGCCGAATTCGTGTGCAGCGTCGCGAACGTCAAATGGCCCGTCTCCGCGATGCGTAACGCTGATTCGATCGTCTCCAAATCGCGCATTTCGCCGATCAGCACTACGTCCGGGTCTTCGCGCAATGCTGCCCGCAGCGAATTCGCAAACGAGTGCGTGTCTGAGTGCACTTCTCGCTGGTTCACCAGGCACTTTTTGTGGTTGTGCAGGAACTCGATCGGGTCCTCAATCGTGATCATGTGCTCTTCGCGTTCGTTGTTGATCTTGTCCAGCATCGCCGCCAGCGTCGTCGACTTCCCCGAGCCCGTCGGGCCCGTCACCAGCACCAGCCCGCGCGGCTTGTCGCACAAACTCCGCACGATCTGCGCCAATCCCAACGCTTCGAAGCTCTTGATCTCCCACGGAATCGTCCGGAAAACCGCCGCCACCGCGCCCCGCTGATGAAAAATGTTCCCTCGGAAACGCGCCAGGCTCTTCAATCCGAACGAAAAGTCCAGCTCCAGATTTTCCTCCAACCGGTGCTTCTGCGCGTCCGTCAACACGCTGTACGCCAGCGCTTTTGTGTCCGCCGCGGTCAGCGGCGGCATGTCCAGCGGCCGCAAATGTCCGTTCACGCGCACTCGCGGCGCGCTGTTCGTCGACAAATGCAGGTCGCTCCCGCCCATCTCGATCATTTTCTTCAACAACTCGCTCAGCGGAATACTCGGCATCTTCTGCTCCTTGGCTTACAGCACCGTTTCGCGTACCACTTCTTCCAGCGTGGTCATGCCCGCCGCGACCTTGGTCAGCCCGCTTTTCCGCAGCGTGATCATGCCCGTCTCCAGCGCTTTCTTCTTTAGCTCCAGCGCCGAAGCGCCCACCAAAATCAGTTCCTTCAGCTCGTCGGTCACGTCCATCACTTCGTACAAAGCGACGCGCCCCTTGTAGCCCGTGTTATTGCACGTGCCGCAGCCGCGTCCGTGGTAAATCGTCGTGGTCTTCGCTTCCTCCGGCGTGTACCCTGCATCCACCAACGCCTGCGGAGTGATCTGCAGCGCTTCCTTGCACTGGGCGCAAATCCGGCGCACCAACCGCTGCGCGGCAATCAGGTTCACCGAAGTCGCCACCAGGAACGGCTCAATTCCCATGTTCATCAACCGGCTGATCGTCGACGGCGCATCGTTGGTGTGCAGCGTCGATAGCACCAGGTGGCCCGTCAGCGCCGCTTTCACCGCAATTTCCGCCGTCTCGAAGTCTCGAATTTCGCCGACCAGAATAATGTTCGGGTCCTGCCGCAAAAAAGCGCGCAGCGCCGACGCGAAGTTCAGTCCGATCTGCTCCTTCATCTGCACTTGGTTGATTCCCGGCAACTGGAACTCCACTGGATCTTCTGCCGTCATGATGTTCGTGTCCGGCGTATTCAGCCGCGCCACGGACGAATACAGTGTGTTCGTTTTGCCCGATCCCGTCGGGCCCGTCACCAGCACCATTCCGTACGGCCGCAAAATCGCTTTCAGGAATTTGTCCAGTGATTGTTGCTCGAATCCCAATTTCGTCATGTCCAGCCGCAGGTTTTCCTTGTCCAGCAACCGCAGCACGATTTTTTCGCCGAAGAGCGTCGGCACCGTCGAAACGCGGAAATCCAGCTCCTTCTTTTTCCCATCCTTCACGTACTTGATCATGATGCGGCCGTCTTGCGGCAGCCGCTTCTCGCTGATATCCAATTTCGACATGATCTTGATGCGGCTGGTGATCGCATCTTTCAATTTCATCGGCGGCGACATCACCGCCTGCATCACTCCGTCAATGCGGAACCTCACGCGATATTCCTTTTCGTATGGCTCTACGTGAATGTCGCTCGCTCCCCGCTTCACCGCATCCGTCAGAATCAAGTTCACCAGCTTGATGATCGGGGCTTCTTCCGCCGCCTTTTCCAGCGACGCCAAATCCATGTCTGCTTCTTCTTGCGTCAGCTCCAGCGCCGCTTCTTCGCCGGCAAGGTCTTTCATCACCTTGTCCAGCTCTTCCACGCTCTCCACCGCGCCGTAGAACTTCCCGATCGCCTCCACGATCGCCGTTTCCGAAGCCACCACCGGCTCTACGTTGAACCCGGTCATGAACTTGATATCGTCCATCGCAAAGACGTTCGTCGGATCCGTCATCGCGATTGTCAGCGTCGATCCCACCCGCGACAGCGGCACAATCTGGTACCGCACCGCCGTCTCCTGCGGAATCAGCTTAATGACCGAGGGATCTACTTCGTAGAACTTCAAGTTAATGGAAGGAACGCCGTATTGCCGCGACAGCACCGCCGTGATGTCTTCGTCGCTGACCAGCCCTAGCTTGACCAGGCACGTCCCCAGCCGCCCGCCTTCCTTCTTCTGATAGTCGAGCGCCTGCTTCAGCTGATCCGACGAGATCAGGCTGTCTCGAACCAGTATTTCACCTAAGCGGGACGACATTCACCATGCTCCTGGCGCGCAAGCTTCGCCGAAGTTCTCTGCAGAAGTCCCCACACTAGCACGCGCTCAACTGGGAATTGCGCTTCCCGTTCCGAGTCGTTCTGTAACAGGAACCTGTACGCTCGGACAGGCACTCCGCCGCCTTCACGGGCGATGTGCTACTCGTCGATCACCATGGCGCCGCAACTCCCGGGCGGTGGGTCAGTTTGAATTTTCTTGATCGTGACACAAAGAGTCAAAACTCAAACTGACCCATAAGCCAACTCCGCCGTTTCTTGACTGGACGCTTCTTGCTCGTTATCTTGACTAAGAATGTCCCGAGAGGTTATTCGTACTGAAGTTTCTTCCCAAGAGGAGACCCCGAGGCGTCCTGCAACTGCGCCCCCGCCGCCAAATTCCCTGCCATTATACTACCAAACTCTCTTTGACCACCTCGGCCCGCAGCGCTGGTGGCCAGCAAAGACACCCTTCGAAGTCATCGTCGGCGCTATCCTCACCCAAAATACTTCCTGGCTGAACGTCGAGCGCGCCATCACCAACCTGCGCCGCGCACATCTCCTCACTCCCCGCGCTCTCGAACGCGTCCCCTTCGCTCGCCTCTCTTCGCTGATCCGCTCCTCCGGCTATTTCCGCCAAAAAGCGAAAAAACTGAAGGCCTTCGTCCGCTTCCTTCGCGCGGACTACTCCGGCTCCCTCGCGCGCATGTTTGCAACTCCTACCGCCGAACTCCGCGAAAAGCTCCTCGCCGTCCACGGCATCGGCCCGGAGACCGCCGACTCCATACTTCTTTATGCCGGCCACAAGGACGTCTTCGTCGTCGACGCCTACACCAAGCGCATCTTCTCCCGTCACGGCTTCGTCCCCGAGGACGTGCCCTACGAGGAACTCCGCGCCTTGATAGAAGCTGCGCTTCCCCGCGACGTATCGCGTTACAATGAGTTTCACGCGCTGCTCGTCCAGGTCGGCAAGAATTGGTGCCGGCCCCGCGAGCCGCGCTGCGCCGAGTGTCCCTTGCGCTCCTTCCTCGGCGAGGTATTGTGATGGCTAAGCGAAACTGGACTCGTCATCTCTGGCTCGGCTTTGGCGTGCTTTTGCTCGCCGTACTCGCCGCCGTTATTTTCACGCTTGGTTCTCTCAATCCTCCGATTCACCTGCAAAGCAGCAATGACTTCATCATCCTTTTCGCCCTGACGATTTTCATCTTCATCACTTTCATCGTCTTCGGCCTCATTCTGGTACGCAACATCCTTCGTCTCTGGACCGAACACCGTGCCGGCATTCTCGGCTCGCGCGTCAAGACCAAAATGGTCCTCGGCGCGATGGGCGTCTCCCTTCTCCCTGTCGTCTTCCTTTTCTTTTTCAGCTACGCCCTCGTCAATCGCACCATGGACATTTGGTTCCCCAAGCCTTTGGAAATCGCCAACGAGCAGAGCCGCGCCCTTGTCGCCGAAATGAGTACCATCGAGCGCGGCCGCCTGGACGCTCTCGCCCAAAGCGTCACCGACTGGCTCGCCGCTCCGCGCAAAAAACACGATCTGCGCCACTACGCCATCCGCTCCGACTCCGAATTCGATGTTGTCTGGATCACCAATCACGACGGCGCGGAAACAGCCAGCGTCCCGGCATATCCGCCTTCCGCCGACTTCCATCGCGTCCTCATTCTTCCCAGCGGCTCCGAAGTCTGGCAGATTGGCCGCAAGCTCTACATTTCTGGCCGCGCTCCTTATCAATCCGGTTCGCTCATGGTCGGCCGCGGCATCCCCGACGATTTCCTGGAACGCTTGAATCGCATCCAAAGCGAAACCCTCACCTACACCACGCAATACCAGCACCTTCGCTCATTTAAAAGAGAAATTCTCCTCGGCCTTCTGCTCATCACTCTGCTCCTTCTCTTCGCCACCACTTGGGTCGCTCTCTTTCTCTCCAAACGCGTCACCGTCCCCATCCAGGCGCTCGCCAAAGCCACGCAGCAGATCGCGCGCGGCAATCTCGATTACCGCATCACCACTCGCGCCCATGACGAGCTCGGCGTGCTGGTCGACTCCTTCAATCAAATGGCCGGGCAGCTCGGCCGCTCCCGCAAGCAGATCGACGATTTCACCAACAGTCTGCAGCAGGCCGTCGAAGAGATTGAACGTCGCCGCAAGTTGATGGAAACCATTCTCGAAAACATTCCCACTGGCGTCCTTTCGCTCGACGCCGACGGCGCCGTCAATCGCATCAACTCCGCCGCCATCGCCATGTTCGGCCCGCACGCCGCCTCGGCCGCTTCTCTCTCCGATCTTCTTGGCAACGAGGCTGCCCGCAGCATTCTCCATCTCATGCGCCGCTCCGCTCGCATGGGAGTGGCTTCCCAGGAACTGGAAGTTTCCACCGCCGGCCGCCTGCATCACGCCGCGGTTACCGTCAGTTCGCTCGGCTCCGGCCGCGCCAATTCCGGATTCGTCGTCGTCATCGACGACGTCACCGAGCTTCTGCGTGCGCAGAAAGCCGCCGCCTGGCAGGAAGTCGCGCAGCGCATCGCCCACGAAATCAAAAATCCGCTCACGCCCATTCAGCTCTCCGCGCAGCGCCTTTTGCGCCATCTGGAGCGCACCGCGCCGTCCCGCCGCCGCGACGATCGCTCCGGCTTGCCCTCTCTCGTTTCCGAATGCGCGCAACTGATCCAGCGCGAAGTGCAAACTCTGGAATCTCTGGTCAACGAATTCTCGCAGTTCGTCCGCTTCCCTTCTGCGCGCCTCGCTCCTTCCGATATAAACGCCATTGCCTCTCAGGCGCTCGACGTTTTTCAGGGCCGCCTCGGCGGCATCGCCTTGCAGCGCGATTTTGCTTCCTCGCTCCCCATCATCAAAGCCGACGCTGAGCTCATCCGCCGCGTCATCATCAATCTTGTCGACAACGCCGCCGAAGCCCTCGAAGGCGCCACGTTGCGCACCATCTCCGTCTCCACCCGCATCACCAGCAACGGCGAAGCCATCGAAATCGAAGTCGCCGACACCGGCCACGGCATCTCGCCAGAAGATAAAGACAAATTATTCCTCCCCCATTTCTCCACCAAAGATCGCGGCACCGGCCTCGGCCTCGCCATTGCCAGCCGCATCGTCGCCGAACATCACGGCACGCTTCGCGTCGAAGACAATCTTCCCTCCGGCGCGCGCTTTTTGATTCGCTTACCCGCCGGGGCGGGCTTGACCGCCTTTGAAGTCGCCGCTCCGCAGCCGAGCGCGCAATCGTGACCTCACGGTGAACTGAGCGCGCCATGCCCGCATCCATTCTCATCGTTGACGACGAATCCGGCATCCGCCAGTCGCTTGGCTCCCTTCTCCGCGATGAAGGTTACGACGTCGAATCCGTCGCGTCCGGCGAAGAATGCCTCTCCGCCGTCGATCGCCGCTCCTTCGATCTGATTCTTCTCGACGTCTGGCTTCCGGGCATCGACGGCCTCGTCACGCTTGAACGCCTCAACGAACGCGAAGCCATTCCCATGGTCGTGATGATCTCCGGCCACGGAAAAATCGAAACCGCCGTGCGCGCCACCAAGCTCGGCGCCTTCGACTTCATCGAAAAGCCGCTCTCGCTCGAGAAAACTGTCCTCGCCGTAAAAAACGCGCTGCATTATCTCCGCCTCGAACAGGAAAATCGCCGCTTGCGCGCCGAGCTCGAGCAGCGCTATCGCATTCTCGGCGACAGCGTTCCCATGAAGGCCTTGCGCCAACAAATCGCGCTCACCGCGCCTACGCACGGCCGCGTCCTCATTTACGGCGAAAGCGGCACGGGGAAAGAACTCGTCGCTCGCGCCCTTCACGCGCAGAGCCCGCGCAGCAGCAATCCTTTTGTGGAGGTAAATTGCGCTGCGATTCCCGAGGAGCTCATCGAATCCGAGCTTTTCGGCCATCGCAAAGGGAGCTTCACCGGCGCCAGCGAAGACAAGACCGGAAAATTTCAGAAGGCCGACAGCGGCACGCTGTTTCTCGACGAAGTCGGCGACATGAGTTTGAAAACCCAGTCCAAAGTTTTGCGCGCTCTCGAAGAGCAGCGCGTCGAGCCCATCGGCTCCGGCGATATGGTCGCCGTCGACGTGCGCGTCATCGCCGCCACGAACAAAAAACTCGAAGACGAAATCGCGCGCAACGCCTTTCGCGAGGATTTATTTTATCGCTTGAACGTGATTCCCTTCACCGTTCCACCGCTGCGCGACCGCATCGAAGACATTCCCGTGCTCGCGCGCCACTTTCTCGACGAGTTCAATCGCGCCTACGGTAAAAAAACAAAAGAGCTCGCGCCTGCGGCCGTCGACGTCTTGATGCGCTATCCCTGGCCGGGCAATGTCCGCGAATTGAAAAATCTCATCGAGCGCCTGGTCATCATTTGTCCCGCGCAGGAAATCGCCCCGCAGCATCTCCCGCCGGAGATTTTCCGCGGCGTTCCGCGCAGCCCGCAACCCGCTTACGCCACGCTCCACGAAGCGCGCTCCGCCTACGAACGCGAATTTATCTTGCGCAAGCTCGAGGAAAATCAGTGGAACATGACCAAGACCGCCACCGCCATCGGCCTCGAACGCACCCACCTCTACCGCAAAATGAAGTCCCTCGGCATCGCCTCCGCCCAGAATTAGTCTGCAAATGGAGTGGGAAAGAACTGGAAGGTAATAACTGCCGGAGGTAGAGCTCTAGGGAACTAAAACCGGATCTCCTGTACGATGCCACCATGCTGCTTTATCCGAATCCCCTCAGGTTTCGAGCCAAGTGCTGCCTTAAATGTGTCAAGGTCAAACTTGTCGTCGGAACGACAATGGTATATTCCAAGTTCCTGCAGTTGACGTCAGACATCTTCAGAGTTTGTCCGACAGTCCGAGCGGTAGATTCTTCGTTCATCCCTTTAGAATGCGAACCTCGCTTTTGCCCTTATTCTTCCCTGCCACAGAACTTATCCTAGGCCCGCATCACGGTCAAGCTGTACGCACTCGATGTTCAGTCGGCCGACCTCTCTACACATCGCAGCTGCGAGGTCGGGGCCAAAATAGTGAAAAACAACGCAGACTTATTGACATCCAGGTTAACTCATGCTATACAGGTAATCCATGGTTAACGCACTCACCGCCGCATCTCTCGTGCCTCAAAGGAAGGCCCCGCTGTGCAATCCCCTCTTCGCCCAACCCGCCCAAATCCACGTATCCTAATGCGCAAACCATCACTGGTCAGTCACCACTGCATTTTTTTCAGGAACACGCAACATGCTCTTTTCAGCCTTCCTGGACGGGTAACCAACACAACAATCAACTACTTACATCCAATCCGCGCGCCAAAAGATCTAATCGGTACACAAATCACAACTCACAAAGAGTTAGTTGCTGAAAACGTGTCACATAGAAATCTCTAATCGGGACTGAAATGCAGTTTTTTTCACAACTTCAACGCAGCCTAATCGAGCAGGCGACCGCCCTCGCTCGGTCACCTGCCCTGACCCTGACCGCCGTCGCGGCTGCCGCCGAAGAGCCGCCGCCTCAATTCCTAATCGAGTTTCTATGGGAAATTAGAAATTACCCTAACTCGCTAAAAATAAAGGGGAACGCAAATTCTAATCGAGTTTTTCGCAGAATTTTCTCGCGTTTCGTCCGTTTCCGGACACTACAGCAGGAGCAGGGCACAGGGCATCGGCGAAGAGCCACCGGATCTGCGGCCGAGCATGGCGACCACTTCAGTCAATTCCGTGGATGCGCATGTTGACGAGCTGATCGATGCTGAGGTTTTGCATGCCGCGGGAGCGCAGATCGGAGATGTATTCGGGCGTGACTCCGTGGATGCGCATGTCGACGAGCTGGTCGGGGTCCGGATGATGGTAGCCGAGCTTGTCGAGCGCGGCGACGAATTCGGGCGAAACGCCGTGAATGCGGAAAGTGACGAGCTGGTCGGGATCGAGATGCGCGTAACCGAAATGATCGAGCTGCGCGACAAAGTCCGGCGAAACGTCGTGAATGCGGAAGGCGATCAGCTCGTCGGGATCGAGATGCGCATAGCCGAAGTGATTGAGCTGGGCGACGAAATCCGGTGAGACGCCGTGAATGCGAAACGCGATCAGTTTTTCCAGGTCGGCGTGAGGGTAGCCGGCCTGGCTCATTTGCGCGATCCATTCGGGAGTCGCTCCGTGGATGCGCAGCGCGATGAGCGTATCTTCGTCGGGCGTGTAGCCGGCCTGATGCAGGCTGCGGACGAATTCGGGCGTGACGCCGTGAATGCGAAAAGCCACCAGCTTGTCGCTGTCGGTGACGTTGATGCCGGAGGAGCGCAGGTCGTCGATGAATTGTTTGTCCACGCCGAAGATGCGGAAGGCGATGAGCTTGTCGGTGTCGAGGCCGGAGACGTGCTCGTCTTTCATTTCCTTCGCGAAGGCCACGCTGACGTCATGGATGGCCATGGAGAATTGTTTTTCGGCGTCGATGCCGTCGAACCCGAGCGCGGACATTTGTTGCGGATATTTTGCGTCGGCGAAAAAATGGAACACGCCCGCGCCTTCGCCGTTTTCCAGGAAGCCGTCGCATTCCAGGCGGCCGGCATCGCGCGTGACGCTGAATTTAACGTCGTGGCGCGCGGCGTTCGAGGTGTCGAGGCCTTGGAATGAGCTGAGGCTCCAGTCGGAGTCCTCCTGCATATGATGGCCGAGGCGCGAAATGGTGAGCGACAATTCCACGTAGCCGGGGCGGTCGGAGCTGGTCATGGCCCAGGTGCCGCTCGGCGATTGCGCGCGGAGAGTTTTCGCGCCGCCAAGAAACACGAAGACAAGAAGAGCGCAGGCGGCGAGCGTCGTGACGAATGGGCCAAGTGTGCGTGGGTTGCGAATTTTCGATGTCATGGCGGGCTCTCCTTTTTTTCTCGCGGCCAATTGCAAATTCAGAACACTCCGGCGTTCTTGAGATCGATGAGCTTCTCGATCGTCAAATCTTTGAAGCCGTGGCTGCGAACATTGGCGATGAATTCGGGAGTGATTCCCGAGATCCTCGCGCGAATGTAATCGTCAGGCTTCAGATTCTGGAAGCCGGCGCTCTGCAAGGCTTTGACGTAATCCGGCGTCACGCCCTGAACGCGCATGCCCATGAGCTGATCGGTGTTGGCATTCACGCCGGCCGCTTTCATTTCCTTGATGTAGTCCGGCGTGACTCCCTGCACGCGCATGCCGATGAATTGACTGGCATCGCCATCGACGCCCGCGGCGCGCATCTCGCGAATGTAGTCCGGCGTGAGGCCTTGCACCTTCATGCCGATCAACTGACTGCTGCTGGCGTCGATGCCCGCGGCTTTCATCTCTTTTACGTACTCCGGCGTGAGCCCCTGAACTTTCATGCCGATCAGCTGGCCGGCTTCAGTAGTGACGCCCACAGCTTTCATTTCCTTGACGTACTCTGGCGTGAGCCCCTGAACTTTCATGCCGATCAATTGGTTGGCGTCGCCATCGATGCCCGCGGCGCGCATGTCGTGGACGTATTCAGGCGTGACGCCCTGCACGCGCATGCCAATGAGTTCGTTGATGCCGGCGTTGAAGCCGATGGCGCGCATGTCCTTGACGTACTGGGGATCAATTCCCTGAACGCGCATCGAGATAAGTTCGTTGACCGTGGGATGGAGGCCGAGGGCTTTGATTTCGCTGATGTATTCGGGAGTGACACCCTGAACTTTGAGGCTGATGAGTTCGTCGGCGGTGAGATTGTCGTAGCCCTGGGATTTCATCTGGTCGACGTAAGAGGAACTGGAGCTCTGCGCCGATTGCGCGGATTGCGATTGATCTTGCGGCGGCGCTTGCTCGTGCGGTGCGGCGGCAGGCTTCGCTGGAGCGATGAACTGTCGCGTGGGAGCAGCAGCGGCTACGAGGCGCGACGCGAGAGAGGCGGTCAGGCGCGAGGCGACGGAGGCGACCAAGCGGGACGCAGCGGCGTCTGCGTTCGACGCAGGAGTTGACGGGTATAAGAAGCCGGTGGTGGTGGGCACGGAAGAATGGCCTGCGGCCATCAGGCCATTGGCGGCGAGCAGCGCTCCCACAAGGCACAAGGCGCTGGCGGCGATTCCCGCGCTGCGAATTCCGCTGCGCGGCGAGCCGATGCCCAGCAGACGCGCGACGCGGGCCACAAGCGGGCTGCGATTTGCGGCCATGGCCATGACGGGCTGCTGGCGCCATTCTTCCATAAGGGTCAAAGCGCGCGCGTATTCCACGGCGTTGCCGCAAACGGCGAGCGCCGCGTCGTCACAGCAATTTTCGCGTTCGGCGCGGATGCGCTTGTTCAGCCACCACACGGCCGGGTGATAGAAGAGCAAAGTTTCGGCGGCAATCTGGAATAGATTGACGAAGCAGTCGAGGCGGCGAATGTGCGCGAGCTCGTGAGAGATCACCGCAGCGAGCTGATCTTCGGAAAGACCGCTGAGCGCTGTGACCGGCAGAAGAACGACGGGACGAAACCATCCGATCACAGCGGGAGCTTCCAGGCAGAGGCATTCGCAATAGCGAATCACGCGCGTGAGGCCCATGCGGCGCTGGAGCGCCAGGCATTTTTCGAGTAAGAGCGCGCTGACGGGCCGCGCGCGATTGCGGCGCATGCGTTCGATGACGATGAGGCCTCCGGCGGTGCGCAGGCTGAAGAAAAAGACGCCGGCAAACCAGGCTTCAACGAGCCATAAGAGCGTATCGGAGCGAAGCGGCGCGGGCGTGCTCGGAGTCGCGGGAGAAACCGGCGCGGAAGCCGAGAGCGACAGCAAATTCGACGCGACGGTTGATGGAATTGCTTCAATACTGGTCAAGTTTGCCGCCGCGGCGGAGTGCTGCAGCACGAAGAACGTGATCACCGGCGCGACGAGCATCAGAACGAGCGTTGCGAGAGCGATCACGTAACGCGCGGAGGCGGTACGGCACATGGCCATCAACGCGGAGCAAATCGCCGCGAGGGCCAGTCCCTGCCAGAGAAAATGCAGGAGCGCCCAACCGAGAGTGTGCGTGAGCTGAGGGGAAATCCAGACGTGGGTCATCGCATTTGCCTTTCGTGTTCGTCGAGCATGCGGCGCAGCTCTTTGATTTCTTCCCGGGAGGTCGGGCGTCCGGCGAGCGCGTGCAACATCAACTGGCTAGCGGAGCCTTCGAAAACTCTCTGCAAGACGTCGCCGGCAAGAGCGCGCTTGGTTTTTTCGGCGGGCTCGCAGGCTTCGTAGACATGCGCGCGCTGAGTTTCATTGCGGCGCACAGTTCCCTTCTCGGTCATGATCTGAAGCAGCTTGAGCACGCTGGTGTAGCCGGTGGATTTTTGGGCGCGCAAGGCCTCGTGCACTTCGCGAACCGTGGAAGGCCCGCGCGTCCATAAAACGCGAAGGATTTCCAGTTCGGAAGCGGTCGGCTTTTGATGGTGCGGTTGGGTGGTCTGTGTCATGCGGGAGACCCTACTACGAAGACATTCGTACTGTCAACGAAAATCTTCGTAATTCTTTTCGAGGGCCCGAGGGCTCTCTCCGCGAAGGCCAGAAAAGCGAACGGCAAAGAAAAAGGGCCTGCTCTTCGAGTAAAAGAACTCGGGGGAAGAGCAGGCCCAGGCTACAAGATGGAAACGCCAGCGAACAGCGGCGTACGTTCTTGCGCTATATCATGACACGAACGAGCGGCGACGCAGACTGATTCCGACGCACATGAGACCGGTCCCGAGGAGGAGCAAAGTGGAGGGCTCCGGCGTGGGCGACGGCGACAGCGGCGGGTCTGCGGCGAGAGTCCACCTCCGGAAGAAGCCGAAGTGGGCTGTTCGGTCGTTTAGCGAACCGGAGGAAGTCCACACGGAAATACCGCCCCAGAAATCAAGGACGCCCATGCGGGACGGAGAGGACACGGTATCCCCCGCGAAGGAGCCGTTCGCGCCGAAGGCAAAGTTCGAAACGCTCGAATCGAGCGCCCGCTCGGCATTTTCCAGGGTCAAGGCTCCGGCGGTTCTGCCGGCGGAAGTCACGGCAAAATTCATACCGCCCAAGGTTGCGGAGCTCGGGAGAGTTCCCGATAAATCGAAGGACACAGCGTCGGCGTTAGCTGGGGAAGCCAAGCAGATAAAGGTGAACAAAAAGGCTACGAGTGCGATGCCTGCGAAAGTCGCTTTTTTCATTTCTCCATGCCTCCCTGGACTGCAGATCGCGGCTAAGCGGGTCTGTACCGCGGCCAAGAACGGTTTAAGAGCACGTGGGGAGCCAGCGTAGGAGGGGTAAAAACCCGACAGAGTTTGGCCTTCACATTGTGGGACTTACAATTTATGGAAGGCGAATTGTGCGGAAAATACTGTATGCGAATGCTGCAAAAAAATACGGTCTTCGTTCCGATGTGGGAAGGACGGGCGGCGGCTAGGGCTTGGCAGCGCGGCCGCGGAGGAGCTCCTCGACGCGGGGAACGTCGGCGGGAACGTCGACTTCGACGCCCTCGTAGGCGCCTTCGGCGACGGCGATGCGGTAGCCGTTTTCCATCCAGCGGAGCTGTTCGAGCTGCTCGACGCGCTCGAGATCGCCGGGGGGAAGCGCGGGAAATTCCAGAAGAGCGTCGCGGCGGAAAGCGTAAAGGCCAACGTGCTTGAAATGGCGCGCGGCGACGCGCTCACCGGCGTCACGGACCCACGGGATGGGCGCGCGGGAAAAATAGAGGGCGTTGCCGTCGAAGTCCGAGACGACTTTGACGACGTTGGGGTTCATGATGTCTTCGGGCGTGGTGATGGGAACGCAGAGAGTGGAAACCTGGGCGTCGTCTGCGGCGGAGACAAGGGCCTCGACGACGGCGTCAATGACTTCGGGCAAAATGAGCGGAAGATCGCCTTGAACGTTGACGTAGATGTCCGCGGGAATGTGCACGGCGACTTCGGCGAGGCGGTCCGTGCCGGTGCGATGCTCGGAGCGGGTCATGATGACTTCGCCATCAAAGGATTCGACAGCCTCGCGGATGCGATTGTCATCGGTGGCGACGATGACGCGCGAGACGCGCTGGCTTTGCTTGGCCCGCTCGTAGACGTGCTGAATCATGGGGCGGCCCGCGATGGGCGCAAGAGGTTTTCCCGGAAAGCGCGACGAGGCGTGGCGCGCGGGAATGACGGCGATAACCGACGGTTCGGAGTTTTGGGTCATGGAAAGCGCCGGACCCCTCGCGAATATCTTACCACGCGAGATTGCCGCATACATTCTATGCCTGCGCGCATTCGGGCAAAGAGGCGTGACCGGTACTTGGGTAGTACGAACGTAGTAGTACGGCAACGGAATTACCATCTTGCGGTGTCGCGAAATAGGTATTTTGCCTGCTTGATTTCACTGCGAGCAGTGGTAAGATTCGCGTCAGTGATCTTCGGCTGCTGCCTCGGCCTAGGGGGTTGAATGAAGGCAGCCAGAGTGGATGCGGGATGGATGGCCGCAGGCGCGATAACCATCGCGATGGGGGCTTTGCTGTTCGTTTGCGGCCCGGCGTATGCGCAGACCCCAGGGACATCAGGACCTCTAACTTACAAACCTCCACCGGAAAACAAGATCTCCCACGAAGAAACCGTAAAGAAAGATGTGCGTCTGGTACTGGTGGATACCACGGTGACCGATCCGTACGGCCGGTTGGTGACGGGCCTCGATCGAGAGAACTTCCGCGTGTTTGAAGATGGAAAAGAACAAGAATTGATGCGCTTTGCGGAAGAGGACATTCCGATATCGATCGGCGTTATTTTCGACGTCAGCGGCAGCATGGCGGACAAAATTGCGAAGTCGCGAATGGCCGCGGTGCAGTTTTTCAAGACGGCGAATCCCGCGGACGAATTTTTTCTGGTGGATTTCGCGGACCGGGCAGAATTGGCGACGCCTTTCACCACCAGCATCGAGGAGCTGCAAAATCAATTGCTGTTCAGCGCAGCGGGAGGAATGACCGCGCTGCTCGACGCCGTGTACCTGGGGATGAGCGAGATGAAAGGAGCACGCAACGCCAGAAAAGCTTTGCTCATCATATCGGATGGAGGGGATAATCACAGCAGGTACGACGAAGACGACGTGAAGCGCTTCCTGCGCGAGTCGGACGTACAGATTTATTCGGTGGGGATTGTCGATCCGGATGCGTGCGACCGCAGTCCTGAGGAATGCGCGGGGCCGAGCTTCCTGCAGGGACTGGCGGACATGACCGGCGGCCGGTCATTTATCGTGCATAACCTGGACGACTTGAGCGACGTGGCAACGAAGATCAGCATGGAGCTGCGCAATCAGTATGTGCTGGGATACAAACCGAGCAACACGAAATCCGATGGAAAATGGCGGAAGATCAAGGTTAAATTGCGCCCGCCCCGAGGGCTGCCGCCGCTCACCGTTTACGCGCGCTACGGGTATTTTGCACCGAGCAGCTAAGAGCGCGCTTCTCTCCGCCGTTGCCAATTTTGCCGCGCTGATCGCGATTGTCGCCTTGAGCAGCGCGAGCGCCTTCGCGCAGAACCCGCCGCAAATCCCTCCGCCGTACGGAAGTTCGCAGAGCAATACCTACACGCTGAAAAAAAACGTGGATATGGTGCGGCTGCCGGTGACGATTGTCGACAAGAACGGGAGTTTTGTGCCGGGGCTGGCGGAAGACAACTTCCGCGTTCTGGAAAACAATACGCCTCAGAAAATCTCGGCGTTCACCCACGCGGACATTCCCATTTCCGTGGGCCTGGTGATCGACAACAGCGGAAGCATGAAGTCGAAGCGGTCGCGCGTGAATGCGGCGGCGATGACCTTCGTGCAAACGAGCAATCCGCAGGACCAGATGTTCGTCGTGAACTTCAACGACGAATATTACCTGGATATGGACGAGGATTTCACGAACGACCCGAAAGTGCTGAAAGCGGCGCTGGAGCGAATCGATTCGCGCGGCGGCACGGCATTGTATGACGCGCTTCTGGGGTCGATGAGCCATCTGAAAAAAGGAGCCCGCGAAAAGAAGGTGCTGCTGGTGGTGACGGACGGCGTGGATCACGATAGCGCTCCGGCGCATAACCTGTCGTACACGGTGCAGAAGGTTCAGCAAGCCAATGTGGTAATTTACGCCGTTGGGCTGTTCACGAAAAACGACGATTCGCGGGAAGAGATCCGCCAAGGCAAAAAGGCTCTGCTGGCTCTGGCGGACGCCTCCGGCGGCGAAGCGTACTTTCCGAAGACCGTGGATGAGGTGGATGAAATCTGCACACGCATCGCGCAGGATATCCGCTCACAGTACATGGTCGGCTACTACCCGTCGAACGAAGCGAGGGACGGAGCGTTTCGCGCCGTGAGGGTGGAGTTGACCGGAGTGCGCGGCCTTGGAAAACTCACCATCCGCACGCGCCCGGGATACTACGCGCCGACGGCAGGCGCACAGCCGGTCTCAGGAAACTAGCCAGAAAACCCGCTTATCCTCAGTTGACGCGCCGCTTTGGCGCACGCCAATCCTTCGTTAATTCCAGTGGTGATAGTGCCACCAGATTTTTTGAATATCGAATTCGGCGCCGCGGCACAGATAGATCGGCGTGTTTTCCTCGGACATGCCGAAGGGAGCGTAGTGCGGGAAGGCCAGCCAGGACGTGCAGTTGTCTTGGACGTCCTCGCGGCTCCACTGCAAAACGATAAGATTCGTGTAGGCCACGGGAGGCGGACCCCAATACCAATAATTCTGATGGCGAGAGTAGGCGCGCGGGAGGCCATATTGGGCACCGAACAAGTCGACGGCTCCGGCTTCGCCGTAATTTCCAGTGAAGATGCCGGTCTGGGCGCGTTCATCCGGCGGCAATGAATTGTAGATGTCGGCGACCTCGCGGACCATTTCGGGCCAGCCAAACTGATCGCCGAGAAACTGCGGGAGCGCGCCTGCTTCGTGGACTTCGGTTTTGTTAAAACGAATGTTGAGAGCTTGCTGGTACGCCAGATAGCTTTGCGGTGAGAGCATGGGCGTAAACAAGGGAACGAGGATGCCGCCGAGCACAGCCACGGCGGCGACAATCGCGAATTTTGGCCATAAACGCGCGCCCGCCCAACTTCGCCGGCGAAGCCAATCCTCCGTGGCGACCGCGCCGCCGGCGAAGAGCATGGGATAAATGGGAGCGACGTAGTAATCCTTTCCGTGCAGGACGAGCAATGTCACAAAGAAAATCACGAACGTAAGGCCGAGGACGCGGAATTGTTTTCCGCGGCCCCAGAGAAAAGAGACGAGGCCGGTGATCCAAAACACCGCGAAGATGGGCTGCTCCATCAAAACTTGCTGTCCGATGAAGGCGAGCGGGCTGAGAACGACATTTTTGCCGCTGCGGCGGACGTTTTCGAGGTCTTGCAGGGTGGGGAAATTGCGGTGAATTTGCCACACAAGATTGGGCAAGAAGATGAGCAGGGCGATGGCTGCAGCGAGCCAGATCCAGGGTTTTGCAAATTCGCGGCGCAAGCTGGTCAGAGCGACGGCGAGAAAAACGGCGAAGCCGAAGAAAAGCGTGGAATGCTTGTTTTCCAATCCGAGGCCGGCGAGCAGACCGAACCAGAGCCAGAGCTTCGAGTTGCCGGTGCGGACGATGCGGATGAGAACGTAGACGCAGCCTATCCAAAAGAGCGGCTCGAAGGAGTTCATGGAAAGAAAATCATCCATGACAATGTTCACGGGAACCAGCAAGACGCAGAGACCGGCGAGCCCTTGCGCGAAACGGCCGCCGCCGAGTTGGCGCGTGATGAGCATGGTGAGGGCGATGAGCGCCGTGCCGGCGAGCGCGGGAATAATCCGCAAGGCGGGCAGCGAGCCCCCCATGAGCAGCGCGATTCGCGCATAGATCGCAGAAAGGGGTGCCATGTCGACGTAGCCCCAAGCGAGGTGCCGTGCGCAATCGAGCAGGTACAGCTCGTCGCGGAAGTAACCATAACGGTGAACGCTGGTGAAGACGTGGAGCAAAAACTTGGCGGCGCATAGAACGATCATCACGCCGGTCGCAAGACCAGGAAGGGGCTCGCTGCCGTTATTGACACTGGGTCGCGCAACCGCGCCGACGGCCATGATAGAACCTCGCGGCCGCAGTCTATCCCAACTTTGGAGATTCTTGGAGGAGGAGAGGATGTAATCGTTTGAGGCCGGCTAGCAAAGGCAAACTGACGCGACCGCTGCGAACTGAAAGTTGCCGACTAAGAGATCGTCATTCGTAGCGCAAAGCGACCATGGGATCGCTCTGTGATGCCCGCCAGGCAGGGAAAAAACACGCCGCCATCGACGCAGACATCATGATTGCGAGCGCCGCGCCAAACGCCAGCGGATCGTGCGGACCGACCTGGTAAAGCAAGTCTCCGGCAAATCGCGCCAATGCGAAAGAAGCTGCGGCACCCAACACAACGCCTCCGGCCGTCAATGCGAGACCGCGTGACATCACATGCCAGAGAAGATTTGCCGAATCAGCGCCGAGCGCCATGCGCAAGCCGAGTTCGCGCCTGCTCTGCGATACCGCGTATGACACGACGCCATAGAGCCCTACGGTGGCGAGGAGCAACGCCAGTCCGCCAAGCACGGCGAGCAAGCCGACTGCGGCCTTCTGAGACGACGTTGAGCGATCCAACTGCTCTTGCATGGTGATCACGGCGTAGTGCGCGAGCGCAGGGTCCAAGGCGCTGATCTCGCGCGCCAATAGAGGAACCGCGACTTGCGGCGGCATGGCAGTCCTGACGTTCAGGCTTGCCCGCGAGGAGGGATTCTGGAGAAGAGGCACAAAGAAAAATGGCTTGGGTGCTTCGGAAATGTATTCGTACTTGGAAACTTTTGCGACGCCGACGACGCGCATCCATCGACCAGCGACCTGAAGGCGTTGACCGATAGGATTGCTGCCGTGCCAGAACTGCGCAACCATGGGCTCATTGACGATGGCGACGGGCGCAGCGGCCGAGTTGTCGGCAAGTGTGAATTCGCGTCCAGAAACAACGGTGATTCCCGCGGTGGCAAGATAGCCGGGACTCACCTGCGTGTAATCGACGACAGGCTGTTCGTTCGGCGGCGGGACATAGCCATCCACGGCGATGGAGCCCGACGCGGGCGGAATGAGGCCCAAGGGAACGAAGCCGGCAAATGCCGCGGACTGGATGCCCGGGACCGACTGGAGACGCGCGATTAACTGTTTCTGGAAATTCTCCGCGCGCTGCGCATCGTAGCCCGAGCCAAACAAATCAACGTTGGTCACCAGAACATCGTGAGTCGAAAAACCGGGGCTCGTATTTCGCATTTTGTGAAGGCTCTGAAGAAGTAAAGCCGCGCCCACCAAGAGAACGAAGCTCAACGCGACTTGCACTAAAACAAGTCCGGAGCGCAATCGGGATCTGCCCTGACCACTGACGAGACCTCCCGTTTCTGATTTCAGCGCGGTGGCGAGGTCGATTTTGCTGGCCTGAGTTGCGGGAATCAAACCGAACAGCAGCGTCGAGAACACACACACTGCGATGCTCAGGGTAAGCACGCGCGAATCGATTTCTCCAGGCAGATAGGGGACGGTTCCTGTGCGCGGGAAAAATAAAACGAGCACGTGGCGACACCAGCGTGCGACGAGGAGGCCGCCGATGGCCCCGAATGCGGAGAGGATCAAGCCTTCGGTTAATAGTTGTCTGACGAGCCGGCCGCGGGCCGCGCCCAGGGCCAACCGGACGATCATTTCGCGGCGGCGCGCAAAAAATCTAACGAGAAGCAAATTACCTACATTGGCGCAGGCAATCACGAGCACAAAAATCACGACCGCGAGCATGATTTCGAGCGTCGAGCGCATCTCATTGGCCTTGTTGAAGGGAGTCAGCCAAAGCGGCAGTAGATTGACGCTGCGGCCACGATCGACCTCCGGGTATGCGGCCGCGAGCCTGCCAGCAATGGAAGAAACTTCCTCTTGGGCCTGCTGGCGCGTGACGCCGGGTTTCAGTTTGGCGAAACCTTCGATCCAGCGCGCGCTGCGATCATTCTGGGCGTAGGGACCGCCTTCGAAGACTTGCTCCATCGAAGCGGGAACCCAGAATTGAATCGCCCAACCCACAAAGGTTCCGTAGAAGCCCTTGGGCGCGACGCCGACAATCGTGAATTGCACGTTATTGAAGCGCTGTGTTTTGCCAATGATTTCCGAATCGCTCTTGAACGTGTCTTGCCACATCTGATAACTGATCACCGTGATGGGATGGGCGTTGTAACCGGTGTCCTCGCCGGGCTCGAATCCGCGCCCGAGGAGCGGGTGGATTCCGAGCGCGTCGAAATAATTCGCGGAGACGATGCTGCCCCTGGCGCGATCCGCGCGGCCGCCGATGCTGAGCGCGGCGCCCATGATCTTGTCAGCGATGAAGGAATCGAAGAGTTTGCAGTTCCGTTGCAGATCCACAAAGTCGGGCCAGGAGATGTCTGTGTCCCCAGTGTCGCTGCGGGACGTTCCTGCGAGAGCGACCATGCGCTCCTGATGGACGACCGCAGGGAAAGGCCGGAGCAGCAGGCCTTCGATCCAACTAAATACGGCGGCGTTCGCGCCGATGCCTAGCGTGAGGCACAGGATAGCTAAAACAGAGAACGCCGGACTGCGCCGCAGCATGCGCAGCGCATAGCGAATGTCTTGCAGTAGCGTTTCGAGGAAGTGCGTTCCACGGGCTTCGCGGCAGTCTTCTTTAATGGGCTCGACGCCGCCGAATTGCGCCAACGCGCGGCGGCGCGCTTCGGCGGAAGGCATGCCAGCGGCGATGTTGTCGGCGACCTGCTGCTCGACGTGGAAGCGCACCTCTGAATCGAGCTGCGTTTCGAGTTTGCCTTTGCGAAATAATCGGCTGAACCAGGTCATATGC
>JBAPRL010000001.1:0-21972 GCA_049281095.1 Candidatus Acidiferrales bacterium | reverse complement strand
CCTCTGTCCGTTGCCGAGGGATTGTTCGTGATCCACACGCCGATCGGCAGCATCACGTCAATCTTGCCCAGCCAGCGGTAATCTGCCGGGAGCACGCCGACGATCGTAAAGCTGCGGCCGTCAAGCGTAATCGTGCGGCCAAGCACGTTACGATCCGCGCCAAAATGCGACTGCCAAAGCGGATAGCTCAGTAACACCACCGGCGCGGTGCCGGGCTTTTCTTCCGACGGCTCGAAGTCGCGTCCCAGCAACGGCCGTACGCCCATCATCGAAAGAAAATTCGGTGAAGCCGCATCGCCAGTTATATTTTCCGGTCGGCTCACGCCGGCGCCCGCAAGATTGAAACTCATTTCCTGGACATAGGCCATCTGCGAAAACGCGTGGTTCTGCGTCCTCCAGTCCAGAAAGTTCGGGTACGATACGCTGACGTTGCCCACCCTGGGCGTCGTCTCGTTCACCACAGCCAGCTGTGACGCATTCTGATACGGCAGTGGCGCGAGGAGTACCCCATACACGAATGAAAAGATCGCGGTATTGGCGCCAATGCCGAGCGCCAGCGTGAGAATCGCAATGGCTGTGAAGCCTCGATTCTTGCGCAGCATGCGAAACGCGAAGCGCAAATCCTGGGACAAATGCTCGAACCACGCCCAACCCCAGGAATCGTGGCTCACTTCGCGCAAGGCCAGGGCATTCCCGAAATGTTTTCGCGCGGTCATGTAGGCCTCCTCGGCCAAAAGTCCATTTTCAGCATGTTCCTTTTCCCGCAGCTCCAGATGCAGGCGAATTTCGTCGTCCATCTCTTGGTCAAATTGCTTGCGGCGGACCACCATCGCCAGCCGCCGCCCAAATTCACCGAGCCAGTTCACGATCTTTCTTCTCCGATGCCCCGAGTGGCAACTTGCCCACCTGAAGGTGTGCGCTACAACTACTCGTATCTCAGCGCCACCATGGGATCGACCTTCATCGCGCGCCGCGCCGGCACATAGCATGCCAGCAGCGCCACGACGACCAGCAAGATCGCCACGCCGGCGAACGTCAGCGGATCGTTTGCGCTCACGCCATACAGCAGGCTGGCCATCAATCGCGTCAGCCCGAGCGCCGCAGCAATGCCGACGGCAATCCCAATGCCCGCGAGCGCCAGCCCTTGTCCAATCACCAGCCGCAGAATGTTGCGCCGCTCTGCGCCCAGCGCCATGCGAACGCCAATTTCATGGGTGCGCTGCGCCACGGAATAGGAAATCACGCCATACACGCCGACGGCCGCAATCACCAGCGCCAGCGCCCCGAAAATTCCGAGCAAGATCGCGTGGAAACGCCAGTCGTTCAGCGAGCCCGAAACCACTTGCTGCATGCTCTCCACATTTGTGAGCGGCTCGCCGGGATCCACATCGTGCAATGCGCTGCGAATCGCCGGAAGAGAAACCGCCGCGGCGGCGCGCGTGCGCAGCAGAAACGAAGCCGAGTCGTTCCACTTTGTTTGTGTGTAAGGGATGAACATCCCCTGACCGGGCATGTCGCCCAGCGCCGATTCCCGGATGTCACCGACGATTCCGATAACCCGCCTCGGTGCAGGCTCGCTCAGCGCCGGGCCCAACCCTTTGCCGACCCAGATTTGCTGCCCGATGGGATCTTTGCCCGGCCAAAACATTCTGGCCATCGTCTGATTGATCACCACTACGGGCGCGCCGCTCGCATTGTCGGCCGCAGTAAATTCGCGCCCGCCGATCAGCGGAATGCGCAACGCGCGGAAATAATCCGGGCTGACAATTCGAATCTCGGCGTCCAGCGGCTGGCCGGCTGGCGCTACGCCAGTGTCGCCCTCAATGCTGAAGAGAATGTCGCCGCCTCCGCGCAGGGGCAGCGTGTCAATAATCGCCGCCTGCTCTACGCCCGGAATCGCGGAGACACGAGAGATCGCCTGGTCGAAGAACGAAGTTCGTTTCGCCGGTGTGTCGTATTTTTGGCCCGGCAGTGACACCGCGAACGTCAGCACGTTCTGCGCATCGAAGCCGGGCTTCACCATCGTAAGCCGCGCAAGACTTTCCAGCGCCAGCGCCGCGCCAATCAGCAGGACCAGCGAAATCGCTATCTCGCTCGCCGCCAGAAAGCGGCGAAGTCCGCCGGCTGTTCCGGCGCCCGCTTGTGCGCTGGATTCCTTGAGCGAGCCGCTCAAGTCCACGCGCGAAGCGCCGAGCGCCGGCAAGAGGCCAAATACGATTCCGGTGACAATGCTCAGCGCGAAAGCGAACAGAAGCACGCGCGCGTCAATCCCAAACGCTCCCACGTGCGGCAAGCCCGCCGGAACGAGCGTGACAATGAACTGAAAGCTCGCGTAGCACGCCGCGACGCCGAGCACTCCGCCCAGCACCGCCAGCAAAATGCTTTCGGTCAGAAGCTGGCGGGCAATCCGGCTGCGGCTCGCGCCGATTACGGTGCGCACCGCCATTTCCCGCTGGCGAGTGGCCGAGCGGGCCAGCGTCAAATTCGCGACGTTGACGCACGCAATCAGCAGCACGAGGCCGACCGCGCCAAAGAGTAGCAGCATCGTTGTGCCGGCCCATTGGTTCAGCATCTCGCGCAGCGGAATCAAGTGCGCGCGTTCGTTCGGCATGAACATTTTCGGAAACTCTCTCCGCAGGTCCGAAAGCGCGGGCGTAAGCTCCGCTTCCGCCTCGGCGACGCTGACTCCTGGTTTCAGTACGCCGAAGCAAAGTCGTCCTCCGTTTCCTGGATCGTTGCTCGTGGCGGGAACCTGCACCGGAAACCAGAGCTGCGCCTCGGGCGGACTGAACGTTGGATCGGTGAATCCGCGCGGAAGGACGCCCACAATGTTGTAAGGCTTGCCGTTCAACGTGACGCTTCGCCCCACGACGTTTGGATCTGCTCCGAATGCGCTACGCCACAGGCTGTTGCTAAGCATCACCACATTCGGACCGCCGACTACGCCCTCCTCCGGAACGAAATCGCGGCCCAGAATGGGATGGACGCCGGCCATGGCAAGAAAATCAGTCGAGATCGCTATTGAGGGGACATTTTCGGCCTCGCCCGAGACCATGAGCGTCGTCGATTCCCCTAGCCCCTGCACTAGCGTGAGGTGCGCGAAGATTTTTTCCTGTCGTTGCCGCCACGCCACGAAAATCGCCGGAGAAATGGATTCTCCGCCGAATGCATTGCCGGTTCGCGCCACCAGGTAAATCTGCTGCGCGTTGGGATAAGGCAGCGGGCGGAGAAAAATTGCGTCGATGATGGAGAAGATGGCGGTGTTCGCGCCGATGCCGAGGGCGAGCGTCAGCACGGCAGTTGCCGTGAATCCCGGGCTTTTGCGCAGCATGCGCAAAGCGAATTTCAAATCCTGCGCAAAATGTTCGAGCCGCGCCCAGCCCCACGAGTCGTGGCTCGCTTCGCGCAAAGCCAGCGCGTTGCCGAAGTTCTTTCGCGCGTTCATATGGGCCTCCTCGGCCGAGAATCCGTTCGCGGCTTGTTCCTTTTCCCGTAGCTCCAGATGCAGACGCATTTCCTCATCCATGTCGCGGTCAAATTTCCGCCGCCGCACCAGCATCGCCAGCCGCCGCCCCAATTCGCCGAGTCGATTCACGCTCCTGCTCCTCTCACGCCGTCTGAATCACGCGCGTGATCGCGTCCACAACGCGCTCGAACTGCGACAGCTCGATCTCCAGTTGCTTTCGTCCCAGCGCTGTCAGCCGGTAATAGCGTGCGCGGCGATTCTCCGCCGTCGTGCCCCAGTACGCCTTCACCCAGCCCTTGACCAGCATGCGTTGCAGCGCCGGGTAGAGCGAGCCTTCTTCCACTTGCAGCACGTCTTCGGAATTCTGCTGGATGGTCTTGGCGATTTCGTATCCGTGCAGCTCGCCACGGCGCGTCAAAGTCTTCAGAATTAAGAGGTACAGCGTTCCGGGCGGGATTTCATCACGGCGCATGAAGCCTCCTCGCATAGATTAGCGATGCATAGTTAGACTATGTCACGCTAGATTGGTTAGCCCCATTTGTCAAGCGGCTGCTTCTATCCATAAGCCTCGCGATGTGCTATTTCAGGTGAGCGTCAACCAGACGGAAACGGAGCAGCAGCCGGAATCATCTTTTGCTTTGATTCCAGCGATTCGCCGGCCGCGAACGCGCGGCAAGATTGGGTGCAGCATGGCGGAAACACCAGAAGCGAGCCCGCGCGATTATCTTGCGGCGGAGAGAACATTTTTGGCGTGGATTCGAACGGGCCTGGCCCTGATGGGATTCGGCTTTGTGGTCGCGCGCTTTGGCTTGTTCTTGGAATTGTTGCAAGCGCGTGCGCCGGGGGCGGCGCAGAATTCGACCGGGCTTTCACTCTGGTTTGGGACGGCGCTGATCGCGCTCGGAGTGGTGGTGGATGTGGCAAGTCTATGGCGGCATCTGCATCTGATCCAGGCGCTTGATCGCGGCGAAACTGGCCTCAAACGCCCGTCATCGCTGGCGATTGGAGTTGCGGTGGTTATGGCAGCCGTAGGCGCGGCGATGGCGATTTACCTGGTCTTCGTTCGTGGCCCGCGCTGAGGATCCGTGCGGACATGAGCCGTAGGAGAATCACAAGCGAGTGTTGAAAATGCGCAGAACCTTCGCAATTCTGATTCTTGCCGTATCGATTCCGTTTGCGCTGGCGCAGCCGCAAACATCCTCACCCGCGAGCGTCGAAAAACGCGTGGACGCACTCCTGGGCCAAATGACGCTGGAGGAGAAGATTGAGCTCATCGGGGGAACGAAGAACTTTTTTACGCGCCCGATTCCGCGCCTCGGCATTCCGTCTCTGAAAATGTCCGACGGCCCGCTCGGCGTTCATGATTATGGCCCCACCACGGCCTATGCCGCGGGAATCGCACTCGCCGCTTCCTGGGACAGCGACCTGGCCAAGCGCGTCGGGACGTCAATGGGACGCGACGCCCGCGCTCGCGGCGTGGACATCGTCCTCGCTCCCGCTTTAAACATCTATCGCGCGCCGATGAACGGACGGAACTTCGAATACTTCGGCGAAGATCCTTATCTTGCCTCGCGCATGGCCGTGTCCGTCGTCGAAGGAATGCAAACCCAAGATGTCATCGCCACGGTCAAGCATTTTGTAGCGAACAACATGGAATACGACCGTCACCACATCAACGCCGTTGTGGATGAGCGCACCCTGCGCGAGATTTATTTGCCCGCCTTCGAAGCAGCCGTGCGGGAGGCGCACGCCGGCGCCGTCATGGACGCGTACAACCTCGTCAATGGCGAGCACATGACCCAAAATGCGCACCTGAACATCGACATTCTCAAAAAAGAATGGGGATTCGACGGGATTCTCATGTCGGATTGGGGAGCGACTTACGACGGCGTCGCCGCCGCAAACGCCGGGCTCGATCTGGAGATGCCTTCGCCGCGCTACATGACGCTTGCCAATCTTCTTCCCGCGATCCAGCAAGGCAAACTCGCGATTGCGACCATCGACGACAAAGTGCGGCGCATTCTGAGCAAGGCAATTCAGTTTGGTTTTTTTGACCGTGACCAAAAGGACCCAAACATTCCCCTCGACGATCAACGGAGCGATCAAGTCGTCCGCGAGGAAGCTCGCGGCAGCATGGTGCTGCTCAAGAATGACGGGAATCTGCTGCCGCTCGACAAGACAAAACTGAAAACCATCGCCGTGCTTGGCCCCGATGCTTATCCCGCGGTCATTGGCGGCGGAGGAAGTTCCCAGACCGAGCCTTTCCATCAAGTCAGCTTCCTCGAAGGTGTGACCAACTACTTGGGAACTAGCGTGAAAGTGTTACATCCGACAGTCTCCACAAAAAACATTCTCGATCCTCAGATGAAATCTTTGGTCGCGGCAGCTGATGCCGTCATCCTGTGCGTTGGTTTCAGTCCTGACACGGAAGGTGAAGGCGCGGATCGCACCTTCGCGCTTCCCGCTGGCCAGGACGACCTCATCCGCCAGATCGCCAGCCTGAATAAAAACGTGATCGTTGTGCTCACCGCAGGCGGAAATGTCGACATGACCGGCTGGATCGACCGCGTGCCCGCCATTCTTCACGCCTGGTATCCGGGACAGGAAGGCGGGGCAGCTCTTGCGGACATTCTCTTTGGCGATTTCAGCCCGTCAGGCAAGCTTCCCGCGTCGTTCGAGCGCCGCTGGGAAGATAACCCCGTCTTTCACAGCTACTATGAGGAAAGCGGCAAGCGCGTGCCCTACACCGAAGGAATCTTTCTCGGCTATCGTTACTACGACCGCTCGAGTACGAAACCCCTCTTCCCATTTGGTTTCGGCCTTTCCTACACGCACTTTCAGTACAGCCAGCTGCGCATTTCTCCGCGGCAGAGCGCAAGTCCCGACTCTGTCACCGTCTCGTTTGACGTGAAAAATGTCGGCGCTCGCGCCGGCGCAGAAGTTGCGGAATTGTACGTCGGCGATTCGCACGCAAGCGTTCCGCGTCCTGTCAAGGAATTGAAAGGCTTCGCCAAAGTCTTTCTGAGGCCCGGCGAGAAGAAAGAAGTCACTCTCACGCTCAATCGCCGGTCTTTCTCCTATTACGACGTCAAGAACAAGCAATGGACCGCGGAGCCAGGAGACTTTTCGATTCTGGTGGGAAGTTCGTCCGCGCAGATGGAACTGACTGGCTCGTTTGCTCTGACCAGGTGATCGTGTCTGAGGGTATCAGCTAACAGTGCCGCGCGAAGCTTGGTTCACGCGTCGGAAAGCGATTCGCCGAAGTTCGCGCCTGCTTCTGCCACCGGTTCCGTCTCCGCCGGGTCAAAAATCTCACCGCAATCCAAGCACTCGCGGTATTCCTCATGCTCGTCCTTGGCGACGAGCATCGTTCGCGCGTGCTTGCAGGGCTCAGCAGACATTTTGGATCACCGCATATCGGCCAGATTATAACATCACCGTGCGCGTTGCCGTCGCGGCTCGCTCAGGCCAGCCGCTGGGCACAAAACCACGCTGCGGCGCTGAAGCCATTCGAATTCAATGGTCATGTCCCAATCTGAGGGGCTAGAACTCCGCCTGCGGTGTCCCTTTTGTAGCGCGAAGCGTTAGCACCGCGAGCACCAGAGCTACCAACAGCAACGCCGGCACGTCACCCAGCAAATGCCCGCGATGCTCCGGATATTGCAGCGCCTGTACTGCCATGATGCCGCCATGCACCAGGCTCGACCACACCGTGAACCAAATCAGGCTCAAGTTTTTGAGCGGACGGCGCGCTGCGAGCAGCAGAAAAACGCCGAGGGTTGCGTACACCCCCAGAATCATCTCCAAGTACATCGAGCGGCCGCTCGCGTGCCAGATCCATCCCGCCGGCCACACAATGCTCAACGGATAGATCCCAAAGACGAAGATAACCCCTACAATAACCAGCACGACGCGAAGCGGTCCGAGACTGTTGTTGTCGCCCAAGGGAGTTCCTCCATAGTTTTCGATCGCTTCTTATTCACAGGGGCCGGTTTGGCCGGGATTAAACCACAAAAAACGAATTTGCGACAGGCCGATTTTTCGAGTAACCCTGCAAACCCGCAGTTGACAAAGCCGCAAAAGAAAACTATGCATGGATGCTCTTTGTTCAGACTCTGAGCCCGTCTTGGAGCGAGACAGCACCTTGCCACACAGGACCATACAGCAGCAGCGATTGAGCGCGGTGTTTTTCTATTTGGTCATCGCGCTGGTTTTGTATTTCACCTATCTGGTTTTCGAGCCCTTCCTGGTGCCCTTGTGCTGGGCCGCGGTTCTGGTGGTGATCTTCGACCCGCTGAATAGGCGCCTGGAACAGAAGTGGGGACGCACGCTCGCGGCCACTGCGTGCACCGTCCTGGTCACCTTTCTGCTGATCGTTCCGTCCATCGGCGTGGCCATCGCGTGCATTCATCAGGGCCTGCAGGCTTCTGTGGCCGTGCAACGCGAACTGAACAACGGCGGCCTCAGCCGCGTGGATAGCGCATGGGCGTGGCTTGCCGCGCACCTGCCCGGGCAAACTTCGGAAAGCCTGGCGCAGCTCCTGCATCGCGCCATCGAAGCCACCGGGAGTTTTCTCGCCTCCAAAATCGGCGTGGTCTTGCGCAATGTCGCCATTTTCGTTTTTGATCTCGTCGTCACGGTTATCGCCATGTTCTATTTCTTTTGTGACAGCGCGGAAATCATGACCTGGCTCCGTCAGGTTCTGCCCTTTGACCGCGAATCGCGCGAGGAAATCGTCGGCAAATCGCGCGACCTGATTTTCGCCAGCGTCACCATGACTCTCGCGGCGGCCGTGATTCACGGCTTGGCCGGAGGGTTTGGATTCGCGATCGTGGGCATCGCCGCGCCGGTTTTCTGGGGCGTGGCCATTGCATTTTTTTCTCTGCTGCCGGTCGTCGGGGACTTGATCATCTGGATTCCCGCGATGATCGACCTGATTCTCACCGGCCACTGGGTCAAGGCTGTTCTGTTGGCCATCATCCTGACCATCGTTGCAGGCGTGGTCGACAACTTCATGCGCCCGTGGTTCATCAGCGGACGCGCGCACATGAACGGCCTGATCGTTTTCATTGCCATCATCGGAGGCATCGCCGTCTTCGGGTTGCTAGGGATTGTGCTGGGACCGATCATTGTCGCCACCGCGACCAGCCTTCTTGACCTCTACACCCAGACCGGCCGTCGCGCGGAAAGCTCCTGAGCGAATCGTGTCCTTGCCAACTCCACGCCTCCGGCTTGGCGCGGATTTGCTATTCGCAACAGCCTCCACACTTTCGTCTCCGTTTGCCGGTGGCGCACGTATAATGCACAGGCGCAAACGGGAAACTCGGCCGTGTGGCCCGGTTTCAGAGATACGCGATGACGCCAAAAACTCACACAAAAGAGCTTTCTCCTGAGGAGCTGCGCTGGCGCTGCGATCCGGCCAAGGTGCCCTACGCCACCTCCGCCGAAGCGCCCTCTATCGGTAGTGAAATCGGCCAGGAGCGCGCCTTGCGCGCTCTGCGCATGGGCGTCGACATGACCGCGCAGGGCTACAACGCCTTCGTCTGCGGCCTCACCGGAACCAGCCGCGGCGGCATGATCGTCCGCATGATCGAGGGCATCGGCCCGAAGACGCAGCTTTCTCCGGACCGCTGCTACGTCAACAATTTCAAAAATCCAGACCGCCCGCGCCTGCTCACCTTGCCTCCCGGACAGGCCAATGCTTTTCGCAAGGAAGTGCAGTCCGGAATCGAGTTTCTGCGCCGCCGTATCCCGCAAGTTTTCGAAGGCGAGCCTTTCCAGCGCCAGAAAGCGCGCATCGTCGACCGTTACACCCAGCGCGAAAAGGAATTGATGGACGATTTCACGCACCGCATCGCCCGCGAACAATTCGCGCTCGGGCGCATGCAAGTCGGCGCCGTCGCGCTCCCGGAAATTTTCCCGGTCCTCGAAGGCGCCATGGTGCCCATCGAAGAAGTTCCCAAGCTCGTCCAGGAAGGGAAAATCGAAACCGCCGCCGCCGAGGAGCTCGAGCGCAAATACGATCAATTCCGCCAGGAATTCACTGTCGTTTACCGCAAAACGCTCACTCTTTCCCGCGAGCTAGCCAGCGAGATGAGCTACCTCGAGCAGGAAGCCGCTTCCGTCTTGGTCGATGGCGTGATCGAGGAATTAAAGGAAAAATACGCAGATTCCCACGTCGCCGAATACCTCGAGGAAGTTCGCCATCACATTCTCGACAATCTCGAGCCTTTCAAGGAGCGTGAAGGCGAGGAAGACCAGCCACAATCCGAAACCGCCGCGGCTCTGCGTCCGGAGCGCTCCGACCGCGATCCCTTCCGCGTCTATGGTGTCAACGTCATTCTCTCCCACGGCGACCACGAAGGCTGCCCGGTCATTTTCGAGACCATTCCGACCTACGCCAATCTCTTCGGCACCATTCACCGCAGCTACGACGCGCGTGGCGGCTGGAGCTCCGATTTCATGGACCTGCGCGCCGGCTCGCTCCTGCGCGCCGACGGCGGCTTCCTCATCATGTACGCGCTCGATACGCTCACCGAACCCGGTGTCTGGCGCACTCTCAAGCGCACGCTGAATCACAGCAAGCTCGAAATTCAGCCGGTCGACGTCTTTTTCCCGTTCAGCACCGCCGCCATGAAGCCCGAGCCCATCGACATTCGCGTCAAAATTGTCCTCATCGGCGATCGCGAAATGTACGAGCTGCTTTTCAATTACGAGGACGACTTCAAGAAAATTTTCAAAGTTCGCGTGGAATTCGACGAGGAAATGAAGTGGAGCGATGAAGTCATCGCTCACTATTGCGGGCGCCTTCGTAAGCTCTGCGACGACGAAAATCTTCTGCCCTTCCATCGCGAAGCCATCGCCGCGCTCATGGAACACGGCGTGCGCCAGGCCGGCCGCCGCGGAAAAGTCACCGCGCGATTTTTCGACATTGCCGACGTCGCCCGTGAATCGAGCTACCTCGCGCAACAGGAACACCAAACTCTGGTCACTGCGAGGCACGTCCGCCAGTCGCTCGAAGCCAAAACCGACCGCCACAATCTGATTGAAATGAAAATTCAGGAGATGATCGAAAAGGGCCTGCTGCTCATCGACGTTTCCGGCGAACGCATCGGCCAGGTCAATGGCTTGAGCGTCATGGAGCTGGGCGGCTATGCCTTTGGCAAGCCGGTGAGGATCACCGCTTCGGCGGCCCTCGGCAAATCCGGCGTCATCAATATCGAGCGTGAATCAAACTTGAGCGGCCGCATCCACGACAAAGGCATGCACATCATCTCTGGCTATCTGCGCCGCATGTTCGCGCAGGATAAGCCGCTCTCGCTCGCCGCCAGCGTTTGCTTCGAGCAGTCCTATTCCGGAGTCGATGGCGACAGCGCCAGCTCCACGGAAATTTACGCGCTGCTTTCCGCGCTCGCTGCGGCGCCGATTCGCCAGGACTTGGCCGTCACCGGCTCGGTCAATCAGCAAGGCGACATTCAGCCCATTGGCGGCGTGAACGAAAAAATCGAAGGATATTACGACGTTTGCCGGGTGAAAGGCCTCACCGGCAGCCAGGGCGTGCTCATTCCCATCGAGAACGTCGACGACCTGATGCTGCGCGGCGATGTCGTCGAAGCCGTCGCCAAAGGCAAATTCCACATTTTCCCCGTGGCCACCGTCGACCAGGGCATCGAGATCCTCACCGGCGTGAAGGCCGGTGGCCGCGATGGCGCCGGCAAATTCGAATTCGGCAGCATTTTCGCCCGCGCCGACGACCGCCTCCGCCTCATGGCCAAAACCCTCTCCGACTACGAATAGCTCTAGCCGAGGATCAGCCTGCTCGAAGAATGCCGGTCTTGCTCCGGTTTTCCTAGATCAGCGGCCGCAGGTCCAGCTTCACCTCGATAGCCTTCCCGTTGCGCAAAAGGCTCAGCTGGTGCGAAGTTCCGTCCTGGCGGAGCAGCCCGCGTATGTCGTCAAGCGTATATTCGGACGCTGGCTGATCATCGATTTTCTCGATCATGTCGCCCACCGCGATCCCCGCTCCCGCCGCCGGCGATTTCTTGGCGACCTGCGCCACTTCGAATCGATCAAACGCCGGCGGAATCGCGATGATCGTCAGCCCGCTCATGTCCGCGGTGAAAATATCCGGGAAACTTTTGTTCGGTTCGAGGATCAGCATCCGCGCCGGATAATTCAGAATCACCGTGAAGCGGTTCAGAATTCCGCCGCCGATCGCGCAAATGAATTGCGAAGGAACGGTCCCCGCGCCTTTTTCGGATTTCGCGGGAAATATGGCGATGGGACCGGCGAAAGTTACTTTTCCAAACTGAATTTCCTGCACGCGGCCCAGAAAGTCGCGGACGTCCGTATCGCTCTCCGCATCGACACCCGGAAAAGGCAGCATTCTTTCCGTCAAACTGGAAAACGACTGCGCCGCCGCGAAGTGCGCGGAAAACGCAATCGGCTCGCTCTGCGCCGTGGCGATGGCAACGAGGCCGGAGGACTTTCCGCGGCCCCGGACGGTCACCTTGCCGGCCATCGCAGGAATTCCCGCGGACATCTGCACCGGAATTCCCGCGCCGCCGCCGCTGTATTGAAACGCTTTCGGATCGTAGAGCTGCACCGACTGCGCTTGATAATTGATCTTGAGAACCAAGCGGCTCAGGACGTCCGCGCCAAGCACTCCCTGCACGGCATGCCCGATGCGCGCGGAAAAATCTCCGAAAGAGTCGAGCGCCAGCGAAGGCAGCAAGATTTTTAGTCCTGGAAATTCCAGCGTGACATCGGAAAATGATTTGGGCAGCTTGCCCGCCTCGGCCGGCGAGTACAGGCCCACGGCCACGGCGCGAACATCGTCGATCGCCGAAGTGGCGCGCGTGGTGTCCAGCACGAACCACGAAGGCTGCGAGCCGTTCACGCGCACCGGCACCAGCACCAGCGCCGCGGCGATCTGCGCTGGAACCTGCGCCGCATTTCCGCTGAACGCAAATTGGATTTGTACCGCGTCGCCCGCCTGCGCAGCCGCAGAAACATGCGCCTGTGCCTGCGTGGCCGGCTTTTCTTGTTGCGGGATTTTCTCGCGCGCAAGAGCCGCCGCCGTCAGCGCAAAACAAATGAACACAACAGAAATTATGCGGCGAACGGTCTTCGTTGCAGTGATCTGAGCCATCGGCAAATTACGTGACATCCTTTTGCAAGGCCGGGCTTTCGCGCGAAGGCCTTCACCAGACCGGCGTGGCGCTCCACGCTCTGGCGAAAAGTATCGCCAGATATTCACCACGGCGCAAGCGCGCGATTTATTGGATGTAAGAATCGAAATAAATGCCGGTTGGATCTTTCCATGAGCCGCCGATGGAAACGTGCAGGTAGCGGGAAAGAACAGCGGGATCGAGCCCCTGGAATATTTGCGCGAGGGTTGGTACCGGTCTCTTCGAGTTGCGTGCAGCCCCTTGCATCTTGGTGTTGAGATTCTTCTCGGTCTCCGAAAAAAGTTTCTGCCAATTGTAGTGCGCGTAATTGCCGTAAGACAGGCCGTCCAGTTTCGCGGGCAGCAAAGCGCGCGCTTTCTGAAAATCCGGATCGGCTGACAACGGATCGGACGGCACCGCACCGGCCGCGGCATGAACCCGAACGACCGCTTGGCGCACGGCTTCCTGCTCCTTGGACGCGAGAAGCATGTTCGGCGTCAGCGCGAAATAAACAGAGGGAGCGGCGGATGTCGCCGCCGCAGCGCCGATAGAAACGGTGACCGTAAGGTAAGTTACATCTCCCTCTTGACTGGTGCTAGCCTTTTCGCCGGGCACTCCATGTTGCAAGACGTGCAGAACTTTCTCCGGATCACGGATGGCGAAGGCGTAGAAGCTTTGCAACGGATCCGCCGCAGTGTCCGGATAAATTACCGCTGCCTCGCCGGTGAACAAAGCGAAGAATTGGTCCGGCGGCATTCCCCAGGTGGAAGAGAGAAAAGCGACTCCGGCGGCCAAAAAGGGCGCTTTGTCGCTCGGCAGAGCGGCGGAGGCCGCGGTAAAAAGGGAATTGTAAAGCGCCGCGTAATCCGTCACGGTCACCTGGAAGGACGAATTGGCTGACGCCAATGGCAGGGTGCCGAACGAATCGCGATTATTGCCAGCGACATTCAAAATGCCCTGCGAAGTGTCGCCGAGCACCACGCCGCGCGTGCGCGTGGTTTCCTTTTCGAAGCTCACGCTGAAGCAGCCTGCACGAATGCCGTCCAGGTGCAGGGAACTGCTGAAGGCGCGAAAATCAAAGCCCGAACTCTGCGCCGCTGCCGGCAAGTGGAATCGCGCCGGAAGCACCAGGACATTCAGGATCGAGGACTGCGAGAAGCCCCGGCAGGCTTCCGGAAAATCCGGAGATTGACCGAGCGAAGTTGCCGGAGCGCGGCCGCCCCCAAAGCGCGGAAGCAGCTCCTCCATCGCTCGCCGCGAATCGGTGTGAATGAAATAGGAGCCCGCCTGGGCTTCATAAACCGTGTTCGCACTGGAAACGCGTTTTTCCACGGTGATGCTCCCGATGGCGAACGAGCTCACCTGCGCCGGCTGCGTTGCGTCCGCATCACGCTTGCGGCGCAACTTGTCGACCAGATCTTGCTTTCCCGTGGCGTCGTAAATCAGAAAAAAGTGCACGGGATTATGGTTCTGTCCCGCTGCATCGTCAGGCCCATTTAAGGAGCCAATCACTGCCGGATTCTCCAGCGCGGAAAGTATTTCTGCGCTTTGCTCCGGCGTCAGTCCTGACTTCCGTGGCCCTCCCGAGTGCGAAACATTGGCGATGGAGTTCTCCAGAAACGCGGAGAACGCAGGGTCGTGCCACAGACGCAAAACGGAGTTCGTGCTGCTCACCGATTTCAGCGATGCCGTGCCTCCCCAACTGACGTAAGCCCACGTATCCGCGGGCAGCCGGTCGACCAGGGGATTCGTCTGCGCGAAAACAGGAGACGCGAAAAGCAGCAGCGCAAGCGCCAACAGGGAGAGTTCTAGCGCGCGCACCGGCGCTCCTTCGACAGCGGAATGCGATTTCTGCGAGCGGCTGGGTGGCTGCAGACTTGCGAATTTCATGGGGTGCTCCTTTTCGTTTTAAACGGCGGCATGCGCATGTGGTTTTTGCGCAAATGCTATTGGTTCGCTGGATTCGGCGTTACCGGGGCGCCTGCCTTTGGGGTAGAGAGGTAGCCGGAGATGGAATTCTTTTGCACGTCGTAGACGACGATTTCATAGAGAGTGCGCGTGCCGCGCGTGTAGAACTGGATGGGCTCTTCCAGAGTTTTATCTTTTCGCTCGACGCTCTTGTCGTCGGCGATGACGTCCAGGGTGAACGTCAGCCGTTTGGCGTTGATTTTGCGCAATATCAACTGCACCGGGCCCACGTGCTGCGGAAGTTTTTCCTTGGTCAGTTTGAATTCATAGATGTTGCGCTCGTTGAGACGCTTGAGTTCTTCCACTTCTTCGTGGTTGCGCGCGATCAAGCCGCTCTGCACGCCGAGGTCGCCGATCGCGGTAGTGAGGGTGCCTTTTGTGTCGTCCAGATCTTTACGCGTGGCGGCGACGTCGCTCTTGGTGCCATTCAATTCGTCGGAAACCTGGCCGAACTGCGTCGATGTTTGCTGCTGCACCTGGCCGATTTGCTGGCGCAAGGCGTCATTGGCAGCCACCTGTTTTTTTTCGTCTTTGCGAACCGCTACGGCCATGCTTCTGGCGCTGGCGAGTTCGTCTTCGGTGAGGCCAAGTTTTTGCTCGGTGACCTGCAGCTGCGTTTTCAGGTCGGCGATGGCGGCGTTGGTCCGGTCCGCTTCAGCGGCGAGCGCCGTCGCGCGCTTGGCAGCGGCATCGAATGCCTGAGAGCTCTGTTGTTTCTGTTGCATCAGGGCGTATACCAGGTAGCCCATGAACGCGAGAACCACAAGAAAGGCGATCATCACCCAGCGCGGCGTATAAGCGTACGCCTCCGGCGGGGGCGCGGCCGTCTGGCTCTGTGAAAGGTCAGGCAACTCGGTCATCGGTTCTCCTCAAAGAGTCTTTGGCTGCCACGAAAATTATGGCCAAGGACCAAACGAAAGTCTACGAGTGACGCGCAGCGCTGTGCCCATGCGGCCAGCGGGCTTCGACCGTCGTGAACAGGCCGCCGCGCGGCGTGAATTCGCCGCGCACCAGACACCGTACCGGTTTGGTGGCCGCAACGATGTCGCGCAGCATGCGATTCACCGCGTTTTCATAGAAAATTCCGAGATTGCGGTACCCCAGCAAGTACATCTTCAGCGCCTTGAGCTCCAGGCAGACTTTGCGCGGCTGGTATTGAATGACGATCACGCCGTAATCGGGCAGGCCGGTCTTGGGGCAGACCGAAGTGTACTCCGGAAAGCGAATGGTGATTTCGTAGCCCGGGAAGTGATTGGGCCAGGTGTCGAGCGCGGCAAGCTTGGCTTGAATTCCCGCGCGGGCGTGTGCCTCGGTGTAGTCGGCCATGTGTGTCTCCGGCCGGTATTCTACAACGAGGAGGCGGCGCGCTGCCGAAACGGAGGAAAAATAGTGATGAGGGCCAGTGCTGATTTGCACAAGGTACCGAGAATTTAGTGCAGGAAACGGTTGAAGTGCGCGCGCCGGTTGCTTATGCTGCGGATGGGGAAGAGTTCCGGGGAGCGGGTAAAGAGAAATGATTTGTCCCTCGTGCGGACAGCGGGATTGTGCGCGGTCACAGCGCAGAGGATTTCTCGACCGGTTGGCGTCGCTCGCGGCGCTGCGGCCGTGGCGATGCATGAAGTGCAAACGCCGGTTCTACGCGCGAAAAGTAGCCTGGAACTTCATGCGCCATGCGCACTGCCCACGCTGCGGGAATTTGGAGCTTCAACATGTCGCGAAAGAATGGGTGGAAAAAGGCATGCTGCGATGGGTGTTCCGGCTGCTGGATGCGCCCGCGTACCGCTGCGATCCCTGCCGGCTGCGATTTTTTTCCCTCCGGCCGCTCCACGAGGCTCGCGCGCAGGGTACCCAAACTGCGACTGACTAATTGCTGACTACGAATTGACTAGGCGCCCGCCCGTACGCCGCAACTGAACCATCGAGTTCCGCGCAATCCGTAAAACTGCTCGCGTTGTGTCACAGCGCGTGAACTAGCTTTGCGATGTGGCTAATCGTCAGCTGGCGACTCGAGTGCCGGCCGCGTTGCGCGTCGCGGCTCTGTCCGCCGTAGTTGCACGCCTTTGACGATGACGTAGAGCACCGGGATGAACAGCAAGTTAAGCGAAGTCGCGAAGATCATTCCGCCGAAGACGGTCGAGCCCACCGATTTGCGCCCTGCGGCACCCGCACCTGTGGCCAGCACCAGCGGCAGGACGCCGAGCAGAAAAGCGAAGGAAGTCATGAGGATTGGCCGGAGACGGATGCGCGCGGCTTCGATGGCCGCGTCGTAAAGCTCCATGCCTTTTTCGCGCAACTGTTCCGCGAACTCGACGATCAGGATGGCGTTCTTGCTGGAAAGACCGATCAGCATCACCAGACCGATCTGGCAATACACGTCGTTGATGTTCCCGCGCAAGGCCTGAAACAGCAGCGCGCCAAGCATGGCCATCGGAACGGCCATCAGCACGATGAACGGCAGCGAAAAACTTTCGTACTGCGCGGCCAGCGTCAGGTACACGACCAGCAAACCCAGCCCGAAAAGCGCTGCGGCCTTGCTGCCCGACTGAATTTCCTCCAGCGACAGACCGGACCATTCGTAGGACATTCCACGCGGCAAAACTCTCGCGGCGAGGTCTTGCATCTCGTCGATGGCGTCGCCGGAACTGCGGCCGGCCGCGGCGGAGCCGTCGATTTCAGCCGATCGGAAAAGGTTGTAATGAGTGATCACTTGCGGGCTCGCGGTCTGTGTAATGCTGACCAGATTATCCAGAGGAACCATGCTGCCGGAACCGGAGCGGACGTAGAACTGGTTGATGTCGCTGGGATGCGAGCGGTACTGCTTTTCGGCCTGAACGTAGACGCGATAGGAACGATTGTTGAAGGTGAAATTGTTGACGTACACCGAGCCGAGAAAAACCTGCAGCGCATCGGTGAGCTGGCCGAGCGGAATGTTCAGGCTCTTGACCGTGCTGCGGTCGATTTTTACGACAAATTGCGGATCGTTGGCGGTGAAGCTCGTGAACAGCCCGGTCAGCTTAGGATCGCGGTTACCGGCTCTGACGACCTCTCCGGTGTGCTGCTGCAGCTCTTGGAGAGAAGCCGCGCCTTGGTCTTCGACCTCGAATTGGAAACCTCCGAATTGTCCGAGTCCTTGGACCGCCGGAGGACTGAACGGCGCGACAACGGCCCCGGAAATCGCGAAAAACGGCCCTCGCACGCGGCTTATGTACGCCTGCGCGCTGTGCGCCTGGCCGCCACGTTGCGCAAAGGGCTTCAAGTTGACGAAAACCATCGCGTAATTTGACGCGGCCCCGGAAAAACTGAAACCGGCGATGGAAAAAATGTCCGCGGTCTCGGGCTGGCGCCACAAAATGGCTTCTACCTGATGGCAGATGTTCGACGTGTATTCCAGTGACGCGCCCGAGGGCGCCTGCACCAGAATCATGATGTAACCCTGGTCTTCGTTGGGCACAAATCCGCGCGGCACTTTGCTGAACACCCAATACGTCAGTCCGGCGAGAAGCACAAAAAGAACAGCGGTGGCGAACTTCCAGTTGAAGAGATGACGAAGCGTAGAACGATAAACATTCGTTCCGCCGGTGACCATGCGGTTGAACGGAGCGAACATGCGTTTGCCCAAACGGCCTTCGTGCCGGTGCCCCAGGAAAATCGCCGAGAGCGCCGGTGTGAGCGTCAGTGCGTTGAACGCGGAGATGGCCACCGAAAACGCGATGGTCAGGGCGAACTGGCGAAACAGGATTCCAGTCGTGCCGGGGAAAAGCGCCACGGGAACGAAAACCGATACGAGCACGAGGGAAGTGGCAACCACGGCCCCGGCGACTTCGCCCATGGCCACCGATGCGGCGCGGTGCGGCTCGGAGATGCCTTCGTTAATGTGGCGCTGGATGTTCTCAATGACCACGATGGCGTCGTCGACCACCAGGCCAGTGGCCAGGGTGATGCCGAACATGGTCAGCGTGTTGATGGAGAAGCCCAGCACCTTGATGAAAATGAACGTGCCGACCAGCGACACGGGAATGGTGATGGCCGGAATGAATGTGCTGCGCCAGTCCTGCAGGAAAATAAAGATGACAGCGATGACCAGGACGATGGCTTCGATCAGAGTGGTGAGGACGTCGCGAATGCCTTCGCTGACAGCCGTCGTCGTGTCGAACGCGAAGTCGTATTTCAAGCCCGCGGGAAAACTCGGAGCGAGCTTCGCGAGCGCCGCTTTGCACAGCGTGTCCACTTGCAGCGCATTGGAGTTGGGAAGCTGCTGCACCGCCAGGCCGATGGCCTCGTGGCCGTTGATGAAAAGATTGTTGCTGTAATCCTGCGCGCCCAGCTCGGAGTAGCCGACATCCTTCACGCGCACTAGCGTGCCGTCGCTGCCGGTCTTCAAAATAATGTTGTCGAATTCCGCGGGCTCAACCAGTTGGCCCATGGCGCGCACGCTGATCTGGAAGGCTTGGCCGGAGGGCGCGGGCGGCTGGCCGATTTGGCCGGCGGCAACCTGTACGTTTTGCTCCTGAAGTGCGTTGACCACGTCCGTCGCGGTGAGCTGGCGAGCCGCCAGCTTTTCGGGATCCAGCCAAATGCGCATGGCATATTCGCGCTGCCCAAAGATAGTCACGGTGGCGACGCCTGGAACGCGCTTGATCGCGTCGCTGACGTAAACATCGACGTAATTGCTGATGAACAGCCCGGTGTACCGACTGTTTTCTGCGTAGAACGCGGCGGCAAAGACAAATCCGGCAAAGCCTTTGGTGATGGTCACGCCATTGGCATTGACCTCTGCGGGCAGGAGTCCCGCAGCGGCCTGGACGCGATTCTGCACGTCGACGGCCGCAAGGTCCGGATCGCGTGTAACGTCGAAGGTGGCGGTGATTGTGCTGGTGCCGTCATTGCCGCTCGTGGAAGTCAAATACTTCAGGCCTTCCACGCCGTTGATGGAGCGTTCCAGCGGGATGGTCACGGCGGATTCGACGGTTTGCGCATCCGCGCCGGTGTATGCGCTGGTGACGATCACCTGCGGAGGCGCCAGGTTGGGGAACTGCGCAATGGGCAGCGTCGGAATGGCCACTGCGCCGCCCAACACGATGATCAGTGCGCAAACCGTGGCAAAAATCGGACGCTGAATGAAAAAATCAACAAACACGCTGCAACTCCGTTCGTTGCAAACAGCACTTCAAGGATTTCGCGTGGCCCGACTTTTTCAATGCGGGTCCGCCGGAACGGATGAATTCTCGATCGTTTCCTTCACCGGCATGCCGTCCGCCAGAAATTGAAAGCCGCCAACGATCACATGGTCTCCGGCGCTCAGGCCGCTGAGCACGACGTAGTTGTTGCCGATAATATCGCCGACCTGAATCTGCTGCTGGCGCGCCACGCTTCCTTTCGCGCCCTGCTGCGCGAGAAACACAAAAACTTGCCCGTTGATTCGCTGCGTCGCCAGGACGGGAATCTCCAAGCCTTTCGTTGTGCGCCAGGTAACCCGTGCGTTGACGAACTCGTCGGTGCGAAAGGCGCGATTCGCGTTGGGAATCACCGCTTTCGCGAGCACCGTTTGCGTCGGATCATCCACTTCCGGCGAAATAAAAACGATGGTGCTGTGCGCGATTACTTTGCCGGACTCATCCAGAAGGTCTACCGGCTCGCCGAGATGCAGTTCGCGCGAATGCTCCACTGGAACGTAGATATAAGCCTGCAGACTTCCGGGCTGGTCGACGGTAGTCAGCAGAGTAGTGTTGGTGACGCGATCGCCCACATGCACGGGGATGTCCCCAACAATGCCGGCGGTCGGAGCGGAAACGTCGTAATAGTGCAGTTGGGCCTGCTGCTGAGTGACTTGCGCGTCCATCGCTTTGGTCTGCGCCAGCGCTGCGTCATAAGTCGTCTTGGCGGTGTCGAAATCCTGCTTGCTCATGATGCCGTCTTGATACAGCTTTTGCGCACGCTCGTACTGCACTTGGGCATTGGCCATGGTGGCCGCTTGCGCGTTGCGCGCCGCCACTTGGCTATTCAGGGTGGCTTCCTGCACGCGAGGATCGATTTCCATCAGCCGCTCGCCCTGCTGAACGTGTTGCCCGGAATGCGCGAATATCTTGGTGATCCACCCTTCCACTTGCGGGTTGATGTCCGCGGATTGACGCGACTTTAGGGTGCTCAAGTATTCCGAGGAGTCCGGAATGCTCACCGGCTGAACGATCGCCGACTTCACCGCCGTGGCGGGGAAACCGCCCGTCGGCCTGGCAGCCGGCTTTGCGCAGCCCCACCCGCCGCCCAGCAGCAAGAAAGCCACGGACACGGGCCATCGCCGCGCACATAGCTTGGATTTGTAAATACAGCTGCTATCCATACCCGTAACACACCCGGACGAGTTCGCGCCTCTCAGCTAAAACGCATGAACTCACGACAAGTTACAACATAATGCCATACGAACAGGCTCGCTCCAAGGTTTTTAGATTTGGCGGCGAGGAGTTCGGATTCGCGGGAATTCCGCACGAAGTGTTAGCGGGCTTTTTGAGCGCGATTGGCATTTTCTACGGCGCATTAGACAAGCACTGTACCGGTACTACAACGATAAGTATATGATTTTTGGTATGTTGATTTTTCGCGCATACGTATTTTTTTGTTTTTTTTTGTTGACAAAGAACTCCGCTCGGAATATTACCTGTGTCATTAAGTGGGTGTGGGCGCAGGGGTGAGCGCCAAAAGCAAAATGAAAATCGGAGGTTTGCGAAAATGCTAGTCCCCTTCAAGAGTTTGCGGGTTCGTGTGTCTTTCGTTTTTCTCGCGGTTTTATTCGCTGCGGCGGTCACTATGATCGCGCCGAGAGCCGCGTGGGGCCAGTCGACGAACTCGGGCACGATCACCGGCGAGGTGACCGACACCTCCAATGCCATTGTGCCGGGCGCAACGGTGTCCATCACTCTGAAATCGACGGGCGGGGTGCGCACCACCACGACAGACAGTGAGGGGCGTTACGTCTTCGCTGACGTTGACCCTGGAGCCTACGATATCCAAGTCACCAAGCAAGGTTTCGCGTCTACGATCATTTCCAATCAGGTGGTGCAGATCGCCAGCCAGCTGACCGAGAACGTCAAGCTGCAACTTGGCTCCGTCTCCCAGACGGTGACCGTGACGGAAAATCCCGGCGCTGAACTACAGACCATGACTCCCACCGTGGGCACCACGCTGAGCGGCGCCATAATCATGAACCTGCCTAACGTCAGCCGCGACGCCTCGAGCTTGGCCGTCCTTCAGCCCGGCCAGAACATCAATGGCAATACCGGCGGTGTCGCTTCCGACCAAAACTCCTTCCAGCTGGACGGAGGCTATGCCACCGACGACATGAGCGGAGACAACAACACTTACATCGCCAGCTTC